>CAWJWE010000015.1:0-6286 GCA_963846525.1 uncultured Actinomycetota bacterium | reverse complement strand
TTCGCGCGACGTCACCGACGGTCTCGAGAAGACCGCGGCGCGGGGGATGCTGCGGGCGGTCGGCATGGGTGACGAGGACTTCGCCAAGCCCCAGATCGGCGTCGCGTCGTCGTGGAACGAGATCACGCCCTGCAACCTGTCGCTCGACCGGCTGGCCAAGGCGGTCAAGAACGGCGTGCACGCGGCGGGCGGCTACCCGCTCGAGTTCGGCACCATCTCGGTCTCCGACGGCATCGCCATGGGCCACGAGGGCATGCACTTCTCGCTCGTCTCCCGCGAGGTGATCGCCGACTCCGTCGAGACGGTGATGATGGCCGAGCGGCTCGACGGCTCGGTGCTGCTGGCCGGCTGCGACAAGTCGCTGCCGGGCATGCTGATGGCCGCGGCCCGCCTCGACCTCGCGAGCGTCTTCCTGTACGCCGGGTCGATCATGCCCGGCCAGGTCGACGGCCACGACGTGACGATCATCGACGCCTTCGAGGCCGTCGGCGCCTGCCTGGCCGGCAAGATCACCCGCGAGGAGGTCGACCGCATCGAGCGGGCGATCTGTCCGGGCGAGGGCGCCTGCGGGGGGATGTACACGGCGAACACGATGGCCGCCGTCGGCGAGGCACTCGGCATGTCGCTGCCCGGGTCGGCCGCGCCGCCCGCAGTCGACCGGCGCCGCGACGGGTTCGCGCACCGCTCGGGCCAGGCCGTCGTCGAGATGCTGCGCCAGGGCATCACCGCCCGCCAGGTGATGACGCGCGAGGCGTTCGAGAACGCCATCGCGGTGGTGATGGCGCTGGGCGGCTCGACGAACGCCGTCCTGCACCTGCTCGCGATCGCCCGCGAGGCCGAGGTGGACCTGCGGCTCGAGGACTTCAACCGGATCGGCGACAAGGTGCCGCACCTCGGCGACCTCAAGCCGTTCGGGCGCTACGTGATGAACGACGTCGACAAGGTCGGCGGCATCCCGGTCGTCATGCGGGCTCTGCTCGACGCCGGCCTGATGCATGGCGACGTGCTCACCGTGACCGGCAAGACGATGGCCGAGAACCTCGACGACCTCGCGCCGGCCGACCTCGACGGCGACGTGATCCGCACCCTCGACCGGCCCATCCACCGCAGCGGTGGCCTGACGATCCTGATGGGGTCGCTGGCCCCTGAGGGTGCCGTGGTGAAGAGCGCCGGCTTCGACGACGACGTCTTCCGCGGTACCGCCCGGGTCTTCGACCGCGAGCGGGCCGCCCTCGACGCGCTGACCGCCGGCGAGATCAAGCCCGGCGACGTGGTCGTGATCCGCTACGAGGGACCCAAGGGCGGGCCCGGCATGCGCGAGATGCTCGCCATCACCGGCGCGATCAAGGGCGCCGGGCTCGGCAAGGACGTGCTGCTGGTGACCGACGGCCGGTTCTCGGGCGGCACCACCGGCCTGTGCGTCGGGCACATCGCCCCCGAGGCCGTCGACGGCGGGCCGATCGCGTTCGTCCGTGACGGCGACCCGATCATCCTCGACGTCAAGAACCGCACTCTTGAAGTTGTGATCGACGACAGTGCTGAGTGGGAGTCGCGGCAGGACGGCTGGGAGCCGCTGCCGCCCGTGTACACGCGTGGCGTGCTGGGCAAGTACGTCAAGCTCGTCCAGTCGGCCGCCCACGGCGCCGTCTGCGGATGACCGGCGGCGCACTCAGGTCGGGTCGAGCCGAGTCGGCGCGTCTGCAGGTCATTTGGGCGACGAGTCGGGACTCAGGTCAAGCGCGTCACTCTGCACTTGCGCCGACTCAGCCGATTCGCCGGCAGATACGCCGACTCGAGCCGATTTCGGCTGGAAACGAGCCGACTGGACTGGACCGGAAGGTCAAGGTTGCGGAGTTCCGCCCCGGGGCCGGGGCGGCTGACCTAGCGTCCTGGGCACGGCCCCGGACTCTCACCCGGGGCCCTCGGCGCCCCCGACTCGTGAGGTGTGCCGTCGCGCGCGCTCAGGAGGAGGCCCGAGGATGCTGGGCAAGGTTGCACCGGTCGTCCTCGGTCTCCGCCCATTCCGCCCGCGGCCTGCTCGCGCGTCCCGACGTGGCGCGGCGCTCGCTGCACGTGGGCGTCCTCGTCACCGACCCCGCCGACCGGCCCGGCCGCGGTGCTCGACTGATCGACGGGCTGCGGCTCGGCCTCGACCGGGCCCGCGACCTCGACGCCGTGATCACGGCGCGGCGGTGCGGCGCCGTTCGGTCCCGCGCTGCTCGACGCCGCCGTCGGACTGCTCGAGGGTGGTGCCGACGTCCTCGTCGTCACCTCCACCGGCGTGGCCGGCCTGGTCGGCCCCCTGTGCGCCACCCGCGGCGTCGGCCTGGTGCTGGCCGACGAGGGCGAGCGCGCCGAGCACCCCGCCCAGCACCGGCCGGGAGTGCTGCGGCGTACCGAGCGGAACTGGCAGGAGGCCTACGTGCTCGGCCAGTGGGCCGGCCGCCACCTGGACGGTGCGCTGTTCCAGCTGGTCACCCACGAGGAGGAGCCCGGCGACGCCGTGCTCGCGCTTCGTGCGGGCTTCACCGAGGCCGGTGGCCGGGTCGCCGGCTCGGTCGAGGTGTGGCCGAAGCAGCGCGACCGCCGCCGCCCTGGTCGCCCGCGTCTCCGGGGCCCGGGTGATCGCGGTGCACGCCACCGGCCACCAGCTGGACGAGATCGTCGGCGCGCTGCGCGACGCCCGCGTCCCGGGCGAGATCGTCGTCGTCGGTCGCGGTGTCGACGAACGCGACCTGACCGAGCTGGGACGTCGCGGCCCGGTGTACGCCGCCTCGGCCTGGCACCGCAGCGACGTCCCCGACCTCGTCGTCACCCTCGAGCGCGGCACCGGAGGCGGGCCGACGCGGTCACCGCCCTCGGCTACGACGTCGCCGGCCTGCTGGTCGACGCCTCGCGGCACGAGGGTGACCTCACCGCGCCGGACCAGGACGGCGGGCTGGTCGTCCGCCGCGCCGCGTCCGGTCGCACCACCGTCGTAGGGCGCCGGGCCACCCCGGCCGAGGTCCCCGACCTGGCCGCCGCCGAGCTCGACCCCGCCGCCGCCCTGCCCCAGCACGGCTGACCGGGCGCGCGCGGCGCGCGTTCGCCGACCGGGCTGCCGAGCCGGCCTAGCCTCTCGGCCATGACTTCCGTCCCGGCCGTCTCGCCGCGACGCCTGCTGATCGGTGCCGCGGTCGCGGCGCTGGTGCTGACGGGTCTCGGCGTCGTCGGCGCCGAGCGGCACACCTCGGGCCCGACCCGCGCGGCCGCCCCGCGCGACGCGCTGGTCGCGGTGGCCGCCGACGCTGACGTCAGCCGGAAATCGTCGAGTCCGCCGTGAGTCCCGTCGTACGCCGCGTCCCGAAGCTCCCCGGTGGCGGCACCCGGGTCTTCGGGCGGCACCGGTTCCTGGTCGCCTACTACGGCACCGCCGGCACCGGCTCCCTCGGCGTGCTCGGCGAGACGGCCCCGGACGAGATGCAGCGGCGGCTGCGCCGGGCGGCCCAGCCGTTCAAGCTCGACGGCGAGCGGATCCAGTCGGTCTACGAGCTCATCGTCACCGTGGCCGACCCCATCCCGGGCCCCGACGGCGACTTCAGCCACGACATCCCGGCCGACAGCGTCCGCGCGTACATCGAGGCCGCGCACCGCCACGGCGCCCTGGTGGTGCTGGACATCCAGCCCGGGCGCGCCGACTTCCTGACGGTGGCCAAGCGCTGGGCGTGGGCGCTGGCGGACCCGTGGGTCGGGCTCGCCCTCGACCCCGAGTGGCGGATGGGGCCGCGCCAGGTGCCCGGCCGGGTGATCGGCAGCGTCGGCGCGGCCGAGGTCAACCGGGTCTCGGCCTGGTTGTCGGACCTGGTCGAGCGCGAGGGGCTGCCCGAGAAGCCGTTCGTCCTGCACCAGTTCCGGTCGACGATGATCCGCGACGTCGAGCGCGTGAAGCAGCGCGCCGGACTGGCGATGGTGCAGCACGCCGACGGGTTCGGGAACCAGGGCCAGAAGCTGGCGACGTACCACGCGCTCGCCCGCCCGGAGCAGTTCGCGATGGGCTTCAAGCTGTTCTACGACGAGGATGTGAACCTCTTCGGCCCCGCGCGGGTGCGCACGATCCGGCCCGCGGTGCGCTTCGTGTCCTACCAGTGACCCCCAGAGGTCTGACTAGGTTGGGAAGCGTGCTCCACCCCGCCTTCGCCGACCACCACGTGCACCTCGGGCTGATCGACCCGGTGGCCCTGGCGGCGTCCGGGATCGGTCGGGTCGTCGACCTCGGCTGGTCCGACGACGTGGTCGCGCTCGCGGGGAGCGCGCCGGTCCGGGCGTCGTACGCCGGCCGGTTCGTGGCCGCTCCCGGCGGCTACCCGAGCGCCAGCCGGTGGGCGCCGCCGCGCTGCACCAGCGAGGTCGCCGAGCCGCGCGACGCGGCCGCGGCCGTCGCCCACCAGGTGGCGCTCGGCGCGTCGGTGGTGAAGGTGACCCTCAACCGCGAGGCCGGTGCGGTGCCCGACGTGGCGACGCTCGGTGCCGTGGTCACCGCGGCGACCGTGGCGGGGCTGCCGGTCGTCGCGCACTGCGAGGGGCCGGGCATGGTCGAGCTCGCGCTGGCCGGCGGGGTCGCCGGCGATCGCGCACACGCCGTGGACGCACCGGCTCGACGACGAGGTGGTCGCCGAGGCGGTGGAGGCCGGTCAGGCGTGGGTCAGCACGCTCGACATCCACGGCTACGGCACGCCGTCCGCCGACCAGGACCGAGCCGTCGACAACCTCGGTCGCTTCCACGCCGCTGGCGGCCGGGTGCTCTACGGCACCGACCTCGGCAACGGACCGCTGCCCGAGTCCCTCAACCCGCGCGAGATCGCGCTGCTGGTCGGCGCCGGGCTGTCGGACGACGCCCTGCTGGCCGCGCTCACCGACCCGTGGCCGTTCGCCGACGACGCGGGCGGCCTCTGGACCGAGGTGCCCGACGGGCCCGAGCCGCTCGTGCAGCGCCTCGCGCACGCGCACGTCGTACGAGAAGGAGAGACGATGACGGCGGACCCCCTGGCGGCGTACCGCGACCGCTTCGTCGGTGCCGACTCCGGCCTCGTCTACTTCGACGGCAACTCGCTGGGCCGCCCGCTGAAGGTGACGGCCGAGCGGCTGGCGTCGTTCGTGACCGAGGCGTGGGGCGGTCGGCTGATCCGCGGCTGGGACGAACACTGGTTCGACCTGCCCCTGACCCTCGGCGACGAGATCGGCCGGGTCTGCCTGGGTGCCGCGCCGGGCCAGGTCGCCGTCGGCGACTCCACGACCGTGCTGCTCTACAAGCTGATGCGCGCCGCCGTCGCCGCTCGTCCCGACCGGACCGAGATCGTGATCGACCGCGACAACTTCCCGACCGACCGGTACGTCGCCGACGGTGTCGCCCGGGAGTGCGGGCTGACCCTGCGGTGGATCGACGTCGACACGTCGGCCGGGGTGACCGCCGAGCTGTTGGCGGCGGCCGTCTCGGAGCGCACCGCGTTGGTGGTGCTCAGCCACGTGGCGTACCGCTCGGCGTTCCTGGCCGACGGCGCGGAGCTGACCCGGATCGCCCACGACGCCGGGGCCCTGGTGCTCTGGGACCTGTCCCACTCGGGCGGCTCGGTGCGGGTGAGTCTGGACGAGTGGGGCGCGGACCTGGCCGTCGGCTGCACCTACAAGTACCTCAACGGCGGGCCCGGCGTCGCCGGCCTACTGCTATGTCGCGGCGCGACACCTCGACGAGCTCACCCAGCCGATCCAGGGCTGGATGGGCGCGACCGACCCGTTCCTGATGGGCCCGGACTACACGCCGACCGCCGGGATCCGCCGCTTCCTGTCCGGCACCCCGGCCGTCGTCGGCATGCTCGCGGTGGCGGACATGGTCGAGCTCATCGCCGAGGTCGGCATGGCCGCGGTCCGCGAGAAGTCCGTCGGGCTCACCGAGCACGCCATCGCGCTGGCCGACGAGCACCTCGCGCCGCTGGGGGTGACGGTGGCCTCGCCGCGGTCCTCGTCGCAGCGCGGCGGGCACGTCACGCTCGTGCACCCGGCGATGCGGGAGGTGGTCGCGGCGCTGTGGGAGCGCGACGTGATCCCTGACTACCGTGACCCCGGCGGCCTGCGCGTCGGGCTGTCGCCGCTGTCGACGTCGTACGACGAGGTGGACCGCGGCATCGAGGCCGTCCGCGAGCTGCTCGCGTGACGCCGGTCAACGAGCACGGGCAGGGCATCGGCGACGCCGTGGAGTGGGAGTCCCGGCCGATGCCGGTGCCCGTCGTCCTGACCGGGAGGTACGTCACCG
>CAWJWE010000014.1:0-102221 GCA_963846525.1 uncultured Actinomycetota bacterium | reverse complement strand
CACCGGCTTCGCTCTGTCCGTCGCGATCATTTTCGGGGTAGAGCGAGCTATCCGAGCGCGAAACAGAGCGCGGTGGAGACCCATAGGGATCCGAATCGCAGAGAGCTTCATGCACCGGACGGGAATGGATGATCTTCTCGCGGCTGTTGCACTAGAGCACTGCCACCGGCGATACGGAGAGATGGAAATCCCAGAGGTCGAACTTTTTTCGAAGTGCTTCCCCTGGCTTGATGGATCAAGCAGACGAAGAGCTGGAAGCACTTGAGAGCTTGCTCACAACATGGACCCCAGTTCTCATCTCGGAGCCCGATCTGGCCACGATCGGCGTAGCGGCGATGAAGCTATTGGACGCGATCCGCCAGATCCGCACCGCGCTTCTGACAGGCCACCCTTTGGGTAGGGGGCCATTAGAGGACCAATGGGCGACATACGCGCGCCCAACAAGGCGGCTATTAGTCGGAGTGCTCATGCATCGTGTTGCCGTCCGAGATTTGCGCAAACTGGTAGACGATTACAGAGCTGGCTGAGCGCCGCGACGGCGATCTCGGCTAGCTCAGCTCGGTGCCGTCGTAGAGCTTCTTGACGTGCGACGGTGCCCGCGGGGGCGGCTTCGATGCAGAGCTCGCAGAGCACGCACTCGTCGAGGTTCTCCTCGACGACCTCGACGCCGGCCGCCGGCTTTGAAGATGTCCACGGGGCAGACCTCCTCGAGCTTGGCGGCCAGCTCGGCGTCGCCGGCGACCGAGTCGTCGACCTCGACGTCGATGAAGACCTTGTTCAGCTGCTCGGCCATCAGGCGGCCACTCCCAGCTTCTCCTTGACCGCGTCGGGGATCTCGTCGATCCGCTCGACCACCGGGATGCCGGCCGCTTCGAGGCGGGCGATCTTCTCGGTCGCGGTGTCCTCCTTGCCCTCGACGATCGTGCCGGCGTGGCCGAAGCTCATCCCCTTCATCTCCTCGTCGTCCATGAACTTGCCGGCCATGAAGGCGACGATCGGCAGGCGGAGTCGTTCTCCGTCACCCACTCGGAGAGCTGGGCCTCCATCCGGCCGCCCGGCTCGGTGTAGATCACGATCGCCTTGGTCTGCTCGTCGGCCTCGAAGTAGGGCATCAGCTCGGCGTAGGTGGAGCCGATGATCGCGTCGCCGCCGATCGAGACGGCGGTGGAGACGCCGAGCCCGGCCTGCGGTCAGCGAGGAGGAGATCTCGGTGGTCATCCCGCCCGAGCGGGTCATCACCCCGACCGGCCCGGGCGCGTAGGCCTTGGCGGCGTCGTTGGCCGGGCCGCCGATCCCGCCCATCTTGCAGACGCTCGGGGACGATCAGGCCGAGGCAGTTGGGGCCGATGATCCGCGCGCCCTCGCATGTTCGCCAGCTCGACCATCTGGGCGACGTCGCGGCGCGGGATCCGCTCGGTGACGATGACGATCAGCTTGATCCCGTTCTCGATCGCCTCGAAGACGGCGTCCTTGGTGAAGGCGGGGGGGACGGTGACGACCGAGCCGTCGATCGGCCCGCCGTGGTGGTCGACCGCCTGCGCGACGGTGTCGAAGACCGGCACGCCGTGGACCTCGCGGCCCTTGCGCCCGGGGGTGACGCCGCCGACGATCTTGGAGCCGTAGTCGAGGCACTCGCGGGTCAGGTTCACCGCCTCGCGGCCGGTGATCCCCTGGACGATGAAGGTGGTGTCCTCGGTCAGCAGGATGCACATGCCGGCGCTCCCTGGATCTTGGCGACGGCGCGGCCGGCCGCCTCCCACATCGAGACCGAGCGGTCGCAGTACTCGACCCCGTAGCGCTCGAGGATCTTGAAGCCCTCGTCCTCCCAGGCGCCGGGGATGCGGAAGATCGCGATCGTCTCGCCGGGGTCCTTGCCCAGCTCCAGGCAGGCCTTGATCACGCCGCGGGCGACGATGTCGACCCGGGTGTTGGAGACGATCGACATCATCACCGCGATCTTCTCGACGCCGTCCTTCTTCAGGACCTCCTTGGCCAGGCCGCAGGCCTTGGCGACCGAGGGGTTGCCGCCGATCTCGGAGTAGTTGGCGGGCTTGCCGCCCTGGCTGCGGACCGCGTCGGTCAGCGTCAGCGAGCCGCCGCCGGCGCCGATCACCAGGCCGAGGTTGCCGGAGAAGCCGTGGTCCTTGCCCTGGATCACGCCGCGGTGGTCGGCGGCGTCGATCGCGGCTTGACGTTGCGCTCGAAGTCGGAGGGCTCGTAGGTCTCGCGGGTGTCGTCCTCGGCGATCTCGAGCTGCTTGCGCAGCAGCTTCTTCTGCCGGCCGACCGCCTCGTCCTCCATCTCCATGTGGGCGTCGAGGGCGACGAAGCTGCCGTCGGTCAGCTCGGCCAGCGGGTTGATCTCGGCCAGCGTCATGTCGTAGTCGCGGAAGAGGCGGGCGAGGCGGGCGAGGATCGGCGTGGCGCGGTTCAGCTGCGAGCCGGTGACCCCGGTCGCGGCGATCACCTGCTTGGCCTCGAAGTCGGAGATCGGCATGCAGGTTGGAGACGTGGCCGCGGCCGACGTGGTCGGGATGCTTCTCGGCGACCTCCTCGATGTCGATGCCGCCCATGTCGCTGAACAGCATCATCGGCCGCTTCGCGCGTCCCGTCCCAGACGACGCCGGCGTAGTACTCCTGCTTGACCTCGGCCTTGGGGTCGACGAGGACGCCGCGCGGCATGTGGCCGGCGATCTCCAGCTTGAGGATCTCCTCGGCGTGCTCGGCGGCCTCCTCGGGGGTGTCGGCGAACTTGACGCCGCCGGCCTTCATCCGCCCGCCGGTCAGCACCTGGGACTTGATCACGACCGGCCCGCCGATCTCCTCGGCGGCCTCGCGCGCCTGCTCGGCGGTCGTGCAGAAGCCGTACTTGGTGACCGGGAATCCCCGCCAGCTCGACGATCTTGCGGGCCTCGTACTCGTAGAAGCGCATCAGCGGCGCGGAACCCTACCCGACCGGCGAGTGCGCCGGGTCGCCCTCGCTTGGAATACTCACGGGTGAGCCCTGTCCGAAGGGACGATCCGCTTTCCGCCTCGCGTCGCGCATTCGCCCTGCGCCCGGCGACGTTTGCCGCTCGGCTGCGGCGAAACCGTGATCGACGGCACGAAGGCCGAGGACACGATCCAAGCGAGCCTCGAGAAATCGCTCACGAGAAGATCAAGGCCGTCGATTGCCCATCCGACAAGAGGTCGAGACGGGCGCGACCTTCACCTGTACCGTGATTTCGCCGATGGCCGCAGGAAATCGCGACCTTGAAGATCCGGAACAAGGATGCCGACATCAGTCTCGTCGGCCTCGGAACGAACAAATAGAGAGAGGCGAATGAGCGACCTGACCACGGCCCCCACTGACCACCCACGCCAAGCTGCTCGACTGGGTCGGGGAGATCGCCGCCCTGACCCAGCCCGACTCCGATCCACTGGTGCGACGGCTCCGCCGAGGAGTACGACCGCCTCTGCGCAGGACGCTGATCGACGCGGGGACCTTCGAGCGCCTCTCCGACGCCAAGCGCCCGAACTCCTACCTCGCCCTCTCCGACCCCGCCGACGTCGCCCGGGTCGAGGACCGCACCTTCATCTGCTCCGAGAAGCGAGGAGGACGCCGGCCCGACCAACAACTGGCGCGACCCGGCCGAGATGCGCGAGACGCTGAACGGCCTCTTCAAGGGCTCGCATGAGCGGCCGCACGATGTACGTGGTGCCGTTCTCGATGGGCCCGCTCGGCTCCGAGATCTCCCACATCGGCGTGCAGCTGACCGACTCCGCCTACGTCGCGGTCTCGATGCGGATCATGACCCGGATGGGCAAGCCGGCGCCTCGACGTGCTCGGCGACCGACGGCGAGTTCGTCCCCTGCGTGCACTCGGTCGGGATGCCGCTGGCCGAGGGCGCCGAGGACGTCCCCTGGCCCTGCAACGAGGACAACAAGTACATCGTCCACTACCCGGAGACGCCGCGAGATCTGGTCCTTCGGCTCCGGCTACGGCGGCAACGCGCTGCTCGGCAAGAAGTGCTTCGCGCTGCGGATCGCCTCGGCGATGGCGCGCGACGAGGGCTGGATGGCCGAGCACATGCTGATCCTCAAGCTGACCTCGCCCGAGGGCGAGCGTCAAGTACGTCACCGGCGCCTTCCCCTCGGCCTGCGGCAAGACCAACCTGGCGATGCTGATCCCGACCCTGCCGGGCTGGAAGGTCGAGACGGTCGGCGACGACATCGCCTGGATGAAGTTCGGCGACGACGGCCGCCTCTACGCGGTCAACCCCGAGGCCGGCTTCTTCGGCGTCGCGCCGAACACCAGCCACAAGACCAACCCCAACGCGATGGAGACGATCGAGCGCAACTCGATCTTCACCAACTGCGCCAAGACCGACGACGGCGACATCTGGTGGGAGGGGATGACCGGCGAGCCGCCGGCCCACGCGATCGACTGGCACGGCAACGAGTGGACGCCGGACTCCGATGACCCCGCCGCCCATCCCAACGCCCGCTTCACCACCCCCGCCGCGCAGTGCCCGTGCATCGCGCCCGAGTGGGAGGACCCGGCCGGCGTGCCGATCGACGCCTTCCTCTTCGGCGGCCGCCGCGCGACGGTGGTGCCGCTGGTCCAGGAGGCGTTCGACTGGGAGCACGGCGTCTTCATGGGCGCGACGATGTCCTCGGAGACGACCGCCGCGGCGGCCGGCGAGGTCGGCGAGCTGCGCTTCGACCCGATGGCGATGCTGCCCTTCTGCGGCTACAACATGGCCGACTACTTCGCCCACTGGCTGAAGATCGGCCGAGCGCGAGGGCGCGAAGCTGCCGCGGGTCTTCTACGTCAACTGGTTCCGCAAGGACGCCGACGGCAAGTTCCTCTGGCCCGGCTTCGGCGAGAACAGCCGCGTGCTCGAGTGGGTCTTCCGCCGCTGCGACGGCGAGGGCGAGGCGGTCGAGACGCCGATCGGGCTGCTGCCGGCCGAGGGCGAGATCAACACCGACGGCCTCGAGATCTCCGACGAGGCGATGAGCGAGCTGCTCAGCGTCGACACCGACGCTGGTCAAGGCCCAGCTGCCCCAGGTGAAGGAGCACCTGGCCAAGTTCGGCGACCGCTTGCCGAGTCAGGTGAAATCCCAGCTGGAGGCGCTAGAGCAGCGCCTGGGGTAGCGCAGCAGGGGCCGCGCCGATCGTGTCGAAGGCGGCCTCATGATCAAGGTGGGCGTCGTCGGCCTCGGCAAGATGGGGCTGTCCCATCACGCCATCCTGCACGCGCACCCGGAGGTCGAGGGCGGTCGCCTGCGACTCCTCGAGCTACGTGCTCGGCGTGCTCGAGAAGTACACGGGCGTCACGCGCCTACAACGACTACGAGCGCGATGCTGCGCGAGGTCGACCTCGACGCGGTCGTGATCGCGACGCCGTCGCGCGCCCACGCGGCCATGGTCCGCGCGGCGCTCGAGCGCGGCCTGCACGTGTTCTGCGAGAAGCCGCTTCACGCTCGACTCCGCGCGACGCCGAGGCGCTGACCGCGCTCGCCGAGCGAGCGCGGCGCTGGTCACCCAGGTCGGCTACCACAACCGCTTCGTCGGCGCCTTCCGCGAGGTCAAGCGCGCTGCTCGACGCCGGCGCGATCGGCGAGGTCACCCACGTCCTCGGCGAGGCCTACGGCCCGGTCGTGCTCAAGCCCAAGGGCGGCACCTGGCGCAGCCGCGCGGCGGAGGGCGGCGGCTGCCTCTACGACTACGCCGCGCACCCGATCAACCTCCTCAACTGGTACCTCGGCGAGCCGACCGGCGTCGGCGGGCACCGTGCTCAGCCGCATCTTCTCGCGCGAGACCGACGACGAGGTCTACGGCACCCTCTACTTCCCCGGCGGCGAAGAGCGCGCAGATCTCGGTCAACTGGTCCGACGAGTCCCACCGCAAGATGACGACCCGGATCACGGTCTGGGGCACGGAGGGGCGGATCTTCGCCGACCGCCAGGAGATGCCAGGTCTACCTGCGCGACACGGCGCCGTCCCGCCGAGGGCTACGAGCGCGGGCTGGAACGTCCGCTACACGACCGAGCTGACCGAGCCGGTCTGGTTCTACCTGCGCGGCGAGGAGTACAGCGCGCAGATCGAGCACTTCGTCGAGCAGCGTGCGAGGCGGCGGACGTCGACGGCGTCAACGACTTCGCCGAGCGCCGCCGTGACCGACCGCGTGATCGCGATGATGATCGCCGACGCCGAGCAAGGCCGCGTCGACACGCCGCAGACGGCCGGCGCCGCGCCCGCGCCGCGCCGGCGAGCGCGGCGCCGGCTGCCGATCCCGCGGACGCGCCGCAGCCCGCGGTCGCCGGGCGGGCTGAGGGAGCCGTGATGGACCGCCTGCTGTTCGGCGACAACCAGTTCTTCGGCGTCAACCACATGTCGGAGGAGAAGGCGCGCGCCCAGGCGATGCGCTTCCAGTGACTCGACGCGGTCATCGACGTCCTCGACGCCGCCTACGACGAGGGCGTGCGCACGTTCATGTGCACGACGCACGACCGGATCGCGCAGGTCTGCGACCACGTGCGGGCGAACCCCGAGCGCTACGCGGACTTCACCTTCTACCCCTGCATGCCCTACGCCCACAAGTACGCCAACGCCGTCACCGAGGACGGCATGCTCGGCGCGGTCAAGCGCTTCCTGCCCGACGAGGGGCTGGTCGACGCGGCGCATCCGCGGCGGCGCGCTCGATGGCGAAGAAGGACATCGAGGGCGATCACGACGCTGCTGATCGACGCCGAGATGAAGATGTTCGAGGGCCTCCGGACGCCGGTGATCTTCCTCCAGAACGTGGTCGTCGACCTGCTGCTGGGCCTCGGCTTCAAGGACGCCTTCCGCATCTTCGCCGACCACGTGCAGGAGCGCTACGACGCCGAGCCGGGCTTCATCACGATGAACCTGCCGGCGCTGCTCGCCACGTGCTCGAGGAGGTCGGCATCGAGAACCCGATCGTCTGCTCCAACATCAACAAGATCGGCTTCCGCATGTGCGGCGGGCTCGAGGCCTACGAGCAGGCGCTGCGCGAGCGCCGGTTCCGCGCGATCGCGATGTCGGTCTTCGCCTCCGGGCGCGATCCCGCCGAGCGAGGCGATCGAGTGGGTCTGCGCGCAGCCGAACCTCGAGTCGATCGTGTTCGGCGCCTCGAGCGCCCGGCAACATCCAGCAGCACCCGCGACCTCGTGTCGCACGAGTACTGGGGCAGCTCGTTGACCACGCTGCTCGTCGCCTCGACCGGCGGGCACCTGAAGCAGCTGCACCGGCTGCACCGGCGGCTGGACGGCGTCGACGGCCCGTTCCGCTGGGCCACCTTCGACACGCCCGCAGAGCCGCTCGCTGCTCGCCGGCGAGCACGGTCGACTACGTCCCCTTCGTCGGCGGCCGCGACCCGCGCAACGTGCTCGCAACCTCCCGCTACGCGCGCCGCATCCTGCGCGAGACCGACGTCGAGCACGATGGTCAGCACCGGCTCGGCGATCGCGCTGCCGTTCTTCGCGCTCGGCCGGGCGCGCGGCCTGCGACTGCCACTACATCGAGAGCGCCGCGCGCAGCGACGGGCCGTCGATGACCGGCCGGCATGATCGCCGCGCATCCCGGGCGTGCAACCTCTACGCGCAGTACCCGGGCTGGGCCGGCGGGCGCTGGCAGTTCCGCGGCTCGGTGTTCGACTCCTTCGAGCCGTCGAGGCGACGACCGCAGCCCAGCGCCGGATCGCGCAAGGTCGTCGTCACCCTTGGCACCTTCAAGGACATCGGCTTCGAGCGGCTCGTCGCGGCGGCTGCTGGAGATCCTCCCGCCCGAGGCCGACGTGCTCTGGCAGACCGGCGACACCGACGTCAGCGGGCTCGGCATCGACGGCCGCCACGCGCTCCCCGAACGCGAGCTGTCGCGAGGCGATGCGCGAGGCCGACGTCGTCGTCGCCCACGCCGGCGTCGGCACCGCGCTCGCCGCCCTCGAGGTCGGCAAGTGCCCGGTGCTCGTCCCGCGCCGCCTCGCGCACGGCGAGCACGTCGACGACCACCAGACCCAGATCGCCGGCGAACTCTCGCGGCGCGGCCTCGCCCTCACCGTCGACGCCGACGCCCTCACCCTCGACCACCTGCTCGAGGCCGCCGGGAGGACCGTCGGAGCGCCCGCCGATCCTCCCGCCTTCGAGTTGTCGTACTAACCCGCCCGGCTACGGTGTTTTTATCTTGATCAAATTGGGTCGCTTCCCGCCCCAATTGGGCATACAGTGTCGGTTGAGATGGCAGATACGATCGGCGATCCGGGCGGCGCCGTGGCGGAATCTCTCCCAGGGCTGCTGAGGACTGGGATGAGCTTGCCGACCGTGCTCAGGCGCCTCCCTTTCTACGTCCAGGCTGGATCGCGGCCTGGCAGCGTGCGTTCGGCGACGGTGAGCTGCGGACGATCGAGGTCCGGCGCGAGGGCGAGCTCGCCGCGATCCTGCCGATGGTTCAACAGCGGGGTCGGCTCCGGGCGCCGGCCAACTGGCATTCGCCGATGTTCGGCCCCTTGGGTACCGATCCGGGGGCGCGGCTCGAGGTCGTCGCGCGCGCCTTCGAGCAGCCTTCACCGGTCATCGAGATGAACCTCTGAAGTGCCGGCCCTCGACCAGCACGTCGGTGGTGACGACGACCCGGCCGTCGGCAGCGGCCACCACGGCTGCGTCGTCGCCCGGCCCGAGCAGCACCGCGGCGGTGGTCCCGAGCCGGGCGACGACAGCCTCGACGAGGTCCATCTCGCCGAGGTCACCCACGGTGCCGCTCATCTCGCTCCCTCGCTGGTCATCCCCCGGACACGATCCGGTAGGTTCGCACGCGAGCGGCGCCCACGGGTGCCGCGCGATGCGACCGGAACTCTACGAAGAGAGGCCATGCCGATGGTTGTCCAGGCCTACATCCTCATCCAGACCGAGGTCGGCAAGGCGGCCGCCGTGGCCCGCGAGATCGCCGAGCATCAAGGGCGTCACCCAGGCCGAGGACGTCACCGGTCCCTACGACGTGATCGTCCGCGCCGAGGCCAAGAACGTCGACGAGCTCGGCAAGCTGGTCGTCGCCAAGGTGCAGGGCGTCGACGGCATCACCCGGACGCTGACCTGCCCGGTCGTCCACCTCTGACCCTTCGACCGGCGCCGCGCACCGCCCTGCTGGCGGTCGCGGTGCTCGCGGGCTGCGCGAGCAGCCCCGGCGGTCCCGGTAGCCGTCCCCGACGGCCGCGGAGCCGGCTGCGAGCGGCTGCACCACGCGCTGCCCGACTCGCTGGACGGGCGGGACCAGCGCAACACCGAGCCGGCCTCGACGCGCACCGCCGCCTGGGGCAGCCCACCGGTGGTGCTGCGCTGCGGAGTGCCGCGCCCGGCCGGGCTCGCGGCGGACTCCGAGCTGATCGAGGTCGACGGGGTGTCGCTGGTTCCTCGCTGAACCGTCCCCGCCGTACGTCTTCACCATGGTCGGCCGCGGCACGTTCGTGCAGGTGCGGGTGCCGCGCGTCGGTGCCCCGCGACCGGGCCACCGCGCCGCTGGTCGACCTGGCGGACGCCGTGCAAGGACGGCTTCCGGGACCGTTGAGCCGTCAGCGCAGGCCGCTGGGGCGGGCCAGCGCGGTCTGCACCAGCCGGTCGACGAGCGCGGGGTAGTCCAGCCCGCTGGCCTTCCACATCAGCGGGAACATCGACACCGGCGTGAAGCCCGGCATCGTGTTCACCTCGTTGATGACCACCGAGCCGGTCCGGGTGACGAAGAAGTCGACCCGGGCCAGGCCCTCGCAGCCCAGCGCCTCGAAGGCCCGGCAGGCCAGGTCCTGCACCTCGGCGACCACGTCGTCGGGCAGGTCCGCCGGGACGATCAGGTCGGTGCCCTCGTCGGGCAGGTACTTCGCCGCGAAGTCGTAGAACTCGTGACCGCCGCCGACCACCACCTCCCCCGGCAGGCTGGCCTCCGGCGATGCACCGTCGACACCTTCCAGCACGCCGCACTCGATCTCGCGGCCCGCGCAGGGCGGCCTCGATCACGACGCGCGGGTCGTGCGACCGCGGCGGTCTCGATGGCGTCGTCGAGCTCGTCGGGGCCGTGCACCTTGCGTGATGCCGACGCTGGAGCCGGCCCGCGCGGGCTTGACGAAGACCGGGTAGCCCAGCGCAGCCACGGTCTCGCGGACGGCCGCCTTGTCGGTGGCCCAGGCCCGCGGCGTGACGACGGCGTACGGGCCGACCGGCAGGCCGGCGCCCTGCAGCAGCGTCTTCATGTGGCCCTTGTCCATCGCCGCGGCGGAGGCGAAGACGCCCGGACCCGACGTAGGGCACGCCGGCCAGCTCGAGCAGGCCCTGCAGGGTGCCGTCCTCGCCGTACGGGCCGTGCAGCAGCGGCAGGACGACGTCGACCTCGCCGAGCTCCTGCGGGCATCTGCCCCGGCTCGTAGACCGTCGAGGCCGCGGTGGGTCGGGTCACCGGAGAGCACGACCGCGGCACCGTCACCGGCGACCTCCGGCAGCTCGCCGCCGGTGATGGCCAGCCGTTGCGGGTCGTCGGCGGCGAGCACCCAGCGGCCCTCGCGGGAGATGCCGACCGGGACGACGTCGTACCGCTCGCGGTCGATGGCGGCGAGGACGCTGCCGGCCGACACGCAGGACACGGCGTGCTCGGTGCTGCGGCCGCCGAAGACGACGGCGACGCGGGCTCGGCGGTGGCTTCTGGCCGGAGCCGCTGGCGTCGGGTGTCTGGTCGCTCATCGTGGACGACCCTACCGACGGCGCGCTGGGACCGGGATACTCGCAGCCATGCCCCCCGCAGCCCGACTCGCCGCTGTCCCCTGCCACCGTGGCGGTCTCCGCCGGTCGCCCGCCCCGGCAGCCCGACGGTCCGACGAACCCGCCGCTGGTGATGGCCTCGACCTACCACGCGGGCGGCGAGGTGGGTTACGGCCGCTACGGCAACCCGACCTGGGAGCTGTTCGAGAGCGCGGTCGGCGCGCTGGAGGGCGGCGTCGCCACGTCGTTCGCGTCCGGGCTGGCGGCGGTCGCCGCCGCGCTGGACCTGGTGCCGCAGGGCGGCGTCGTCGTCACCGCGCCGGACGCCTACTACGGCAGCCTCAAGGTGCTCGCGCCGCCTGGAGGCGCAGGGCCGGCTGACGGTGCGGCAGGTCGACCTCGACGACCCGGTCGCAACAGCGGACGCCGTGCGAGGGGGCCGACCTCGTCTGGGCCGAGTCGCCGACCAACCCGATGCTCAAGCTGGTCGACCTGCGAGGCGCTGGCGGCGCGGTCGGCGGCGGCCGGTGCGCTGCTGGTGGTCGACAGCACGTTCGCGACGCCGATCCTGCAGCGACCGCTGGAGCTCGGTGCCGACCTCGTCGTGCACAGCGTCACGAAGTACCTGTCGGGCCACTCCGACCTGCTGCTCGGCGTGGCGGTCGCGAGCGACGTCGACCTGGCCGGCCGCCTGGTCGAGTTCCGCGGCTTGCATGGGCGCGGTCCCGGGCACCTTCGAGGCGTGGCTGGCGCTGCGCGGGCTGCGCACCCTGCACCTGCGGGTGGAGCGGGCCCAGGCCAACGCGGCCGAGCTGGCCCGACCGGCTGGCGGCGCACCCGGGGGTCGACCCGGGTGCACTACCCCGGCCTCGGCGCGATGGTCAGCATCGAGCTGGACCGGTCACCGCGGCAGGTCGAGGCCGTGGTCGGCGCGACCAGGCTCTGGGTGCACGCCACCAGCCTCGGCGGCGTCGAGTCCAGCCTGGAACGCCGGCGCAAGTGGCCGGGCGAGAGCACCGAGGTGCCGGAGTCGCTGGTGCGGCTGTCGGTCGGCATCGAGGACGTCGAGGACCTCTGGCGCGACCTCGACGAGGCCCTCGGTCTGGGCTGACCCGCCTCAGTCGGCCTCGGACTTGGCCGAGCGGCTCATGATGCGCCGGACGATCTCGCCCGGCGGCAGCCCGTCGTGCACGGCAGCGACGACGTGCTCGATGATCGGCATGTCGACGTCGTGCGCCCGGGCGAGGGCCAGGATCGACTCGGCGGACTTCACGCCCTCGGCGGTCTGCCTGGTCGCGTGCACCACCTCGTCCAGCGTCATCCCCTTGCCGAGGTTCTCGCCGAACGTGCGGTTGCGCGACAGCGGCGACATGCAGGTGGCGACCAGGTCGCCGACCCCGGCGAGGCCCGGCGAAGGTGGCGGCGTCGGCGCCGAGCGCCAGACCGAGCCGGGTGATCTCGGCGAGCCCGCGGGTGATGATCGAGGCCTGCGAGTTGTCGCCCATGCCCATGCCCTTGGCCATGCCGACCGCGAGTGCGATGACGTTCTTCACCGCGCCGCCGAGCTCGACGCCCGACCACGTCGGTGTTCGTGTAGGGCCGGAAGTACGCCGTCAGGCAGACCTGCTGCAGCTTCTCCGCGACCGCCTCGTCGACGCACGCGACGACGCTGGCGGCCGGCTGCCGCTGGGCGATCTCCTTGGCCAGGTTGGGGCCGGAGACGACGGCGATGCGCTCCGGCGCGGCACCGGTCGTCTCGGCGATCACCTCGCTCATGCGTCGGGTGGTGCCGAGCTCGATGCCCTTCATCAGGCTGACGAGCACGCAGTCCGGCGGCAGCAGCGGCTGCCACTCGGTCGAGGTTGCCGCGCAGCGTCTGCGACGGGACCGCGAGCACGACGACCTCGGCGCCGTCGAGCGCTTCGGCCGCGTCGGCGGTGGCTCGCACGGTCTCGGGCAGCGGGATGCCCGGCAGGTAGTCGGGGTTCTCGTGGCTGGTCGGTGATCGCGTGCGACGACCTCGGCCCGGCGGCCCCAGAGCACGACGTCGGCACCGGCGTCGGCCAGGACCATCGAGAACGCGGTGCCCCAGGAGCCGGTCCCCAGCACCGCGACGCGCGTCATGCGGGGTCCCCGCGGAGTCGCGAGCGCAGCGAGCGACTTCGTGGGGTGCCATGCGGTTCTCCTTCGGTCGTCGCCGCGCCGTCGCCGCGGGTTGCCGGTCACCGGCTCGCCCATGCTGCGCGGGTTGTACCGCACGGCGGGCGCCGGCTCGCCCCGGATCTCCTCGAGCAGTGCCGTCACAGCCGCCATGATCCGCTCGGTCGACCTCGCGCAGCAGCGCCGCGTCCACCGGTCGGTCCCGCGAACTCCGTCGAGGTCCACCGGCGGACCGGCCCAGACGTGCATCGGTCTTGCGCGGGAACAGGTGCGGCCGCTTGCTGTACGGCGGCAGCAGCTGCTGCGGTCCCCACTGGGCCACCGGCACCACCGGGGCGCCGGTCTCCAGCGCGACCCGGGCCGCACCGGTCTTGCCGACCATCGGCCACAGCTCCGGGTCGCGGGTCAGCGTGGCCTCCGGGTAGATGGCGACGCACTCGCCCGCCCGGACCGCCGCCACCGCCGCGGAGAACGCCTGGGCGGCGTCCGCGGACTCGCGGTAGACCGGGATCTGCTTCGCCCCGCGCAGCACCCGCCCGACGAAGAACAGCCGGAAGAGCACCTCCTTGGCCGAGGAAGCGCGGCAGCCGGCCGTTGTCGTAGAGGAAGTGCGCGAAGGTCAGCGGGTCGACGTGCGACACGTGGTTCGTGACTACCACGAAGCCGCCGTCGGCCGGGATGTGCTCGGCGCCGCGCCAGTCGCGCCGGGTCAGGATCATCAGCAGCGGCCGCAGGATGACGACGGCGAGCCGGTACCAGAAGCCGATGCGATCCGTGGCGCGACCGCGCGTGACTCACCCGGTGCCCTCTCGTCCCTACGACCCCGCGACGGACCCGGTCGGCTCGCCGGGCCCGACATCCTCCCGTCCGCCGGTCCCGGTGTCGAGCGCGACTGGCAGGATCGGACCCGTGGACGATGCGAGCCGCCGGTGGTGCCTGGTGCTGCCGGTCAAGCGGCTGCCCGTGGCCAAGACCCGGCTCGGGCCGCCGTACGACGACCACCGGGCGACCTCGCACTGGCCTTTGCACTGGACACCACGCTCGCAGCGCTCGCCTGCCCCGTCGTCGCGCGCCGTGCAGGTCGTGACCGACGACCTGCAGGCCGCGAACGCGCTGTCGGCGATCGGTGCCGACGTGACCGGGGACGAGCCGGACGCCGGTCTGAACCCGGCGCTGGTGCACGGCGCGAGGCTCGCGTCACGGCACCGTCCCGGGACCTCGGTCGGCACCCTCGCAGCCGACCTCCCGGCGCTGCGCCCGGCGGAGCTCGCGGTGGCGCTGCGCGACGCGCACCGGTCACGGTCGAAGCTTCGTCCGGGACGCGGAAGGGCACCGGCACCACGCTGCTGCTGGCCCGCGCGGCCGAGGACCTCCGGCCGATGTTCGGCCCTGGGTCGGCGGCCCGACATGCCGGCTCCGGCGGGCACGAGATCAGCGCCGACGCCCTGCCCGTCGCTCCGGCGGGACGTCGACACGGCGGCCGACCTGGACGCCGCGCTGCTGCTCGGCGTCGGCCGGTGGACCGCTCGGGCGCCTCGACCGCGGCCGGGGCCCGCCGGCCGCGGGCCGGATAGGTTCGCCGGGTGCAGGCGACCGTGCGCAGCTTCGACCCGGGCAGCCGCTCGGGGACGGTGCTGCTCGACGACGGCGTCGAGCTGCCCTACGACCGGGACGCCTTCGACGCCGGCCGGATCCGGCTGCTGCGGGTCGGCCAGCGGGTGCGGATCGAGGTCGACGGGCCACGCGGTCACGTTCCTCACCATCGCCACCCTGACCTGACGTGACGACGACCCTGCAGTGACCACCCGCGCTGAGGGAATGGCAGTGCGGACGCGGACGGGCCCGGGCGCCCTGTGCGGGTGCCCGGGCCCGTCGCCCGTCGAGCGGCGGACTAGCGCTTGCGCGCCGTCGCCTTCTTCGCGGGGGACTTCTTGGCGAGCGTCTTGGCAGCGGACTTCTTCGCCGTCGCCGACTTGGCCGGCGACTTCTTCGCCAGCGTGCTTGGCCGGCGGCCGACTTGGCCGTGGCCTTCTTGGCCGTCGTCTTCTTCGCCGTCGTCTTCTTGGCCGGCGCGGACGTGCCGGTCGCCGACTTCGCGACGGCGACTGCTGCCTTCGGCAGCTTCTTGGCGCCGCTGACGACGTCCTTGAAGCCCTGGCCCGGCCTTGAACTTCGGCACGGTGGTCTTCTTGATCTTCACGGCCGCACCGGTGCGCGGGTTGCGACCCACGCGCGCCGGACGGGCGACCTTCTCGAAGACGCCGAAGCCGGTGATGGCGACGCGCTCACCCGACGCGACGGCGCGGGTGATGGTGTCGACGACAGCGTCGACGGCGTCGGTCGCGGCCTTCTTGCTGCCGAGCTGAGTGGACAGCTTGTCGATCAGCTGAGCCTTGTTCACGTAGAACCCCTTGTTGCGGATGCGGTTGTCGAGCGGTCGCTCGATTCGAGGGCGACGTTAGGCGCAACGTGATCGCGAAACAATCACCGACGGGCCCTTTTCCCGTTGTGTCTCAACGAGTTCGCAGGTTTGAGTCGGGAATTTCGGTGTTCGGTCAGACCGTGGTGGGCAGCCAGGCCGGCCGGTCGGCCTCGTATCGCGCCACCTGGTCGGCGTGCAGCAGGGTCAGGTCGACGTCGTCGAGGCCCTCCATCAGCCGCCAGCGGGTGTAGTCGTCGATGTCGAACGGCACGGTCTGGTCGGCCCAGGAAACAGTCCGTGCGGCCAGGTCGACCGTGACCTCGGTGGCCGGGTCGGCCTCCAGGGAGTCCCACAGCCGCTCGACGTCCGGCTGGCTCACGCAGGCCGTCAGCGAGGCCGCCCTTGCCGGCGTTCCCCCGGAAGATGTCGGCGAACCGCGAGGAGACCACGACCCGGAAACCGTAGTTCTGCAGTGCCCACACGGCGTGCTCGCGGGACGAGCCGGTGCCGAAGTCCGACCCGGCGACCAGGATGGTGGCGCCTTCCGCTCCGGCCGGTTGAGCACGAAGTCCGGGTCGCTGCGCCAGGCCGCGAACAGCCCGTCCTCGAAGCCGGTGCGGGTGACCCGCTTGAGGTAGACGGCCGGGATGATCTGGTCGGTGTCCACGTTGGACCGGCGCAGCGCGACGGCGCGCCCGGTGTGCACGGTGATCGGCTCCATCTCAGCGGCTCCCCTCGTGGTCCGCGGGCCTGTCCTCGGCGAGCGGCGGCAGGTCGGCCGGGGCGGCGAGCCGGCCGACGACAGCAGTCGCGGCGGCGACCAGCGGTGAGACCAGGTGGGTGCGCCCGCCCTTGCCCTGCCGGCCCTCGAAGTTGCGGTTGGACGTCGAGGCGCTGCGCTCCCCGGGCGCCAGCTGGTCAGGGTTCATGCCCAGGCACATCGAGCAGCCGGCATGCCGCCACTCGGCGCCGGCCTCCTTGAAGACGACGTCGAGGCCCTCCTCCTCGGCCGCGAGCCGCACCCGCTCCGAACCGGGCACCACCAGCATGCGCACCCCGTCGGCGACCTGGCGACCGCGGATCACCTCGGCCGCCGCGCGCAGGTCCTCGATCCGGCCGTTGGTGCAGGAGCCGAGGAAGACCGTGTCGACGGCGATGTCCCGCAGCGGGGTGCCGGGGGTGAGACCCATGTACTCCAGCGCGCGAGCCGCAGCGGACCGCTCGTGCTCGTCCGCGATGGCGGCCGGGTCGGGCACCGAACCGGTCAGCGGCAGCCCCTGCGCGGGGTTGGTGCCCCAGGTCACGAACGGCGCCAGGCGCCCGCCGTCGATGACGACCTCACGGTCGAACGTCGCGTCGTCGTCGGTGTGCAGCTCGCGCCAGGCCTCGACCGCCGCCGTCCAGTCGGCACCCTGCGGCGCGCGCGGCCGGCCGGCCAGGTAGTCGAAGGTCGTCTCGTCCGGCGCGATCATGCCCGCGCGGGCACCGGCCTCGATGGACATGTTGCAGATCGTCATCCGCGCCTCCATCGACAGCGCGCGGATCGCCGTCGCCGCGGTACTCGATGACGTAGCCCTGGCCGCCGCCGGTGCCGATCTCGGCGATCACCGCGAGGATCACGTCCTTCGCGGTGACCCCCGGCACCAGGGTCCCGTCGACGGTGACCGCCATCGTCTTGAACCGCTTCAGCGGCAGCGTCTGCGTGGCGAGCACGTGCTCGACCTCGCTGGTGCCGATGCCGAAGGCGAGGCAGCCGAAGGCGCCGTGGGTGGAGGTGTGCGAGTCGCCGCAGACGACGGTCATCCCCGGCTGGGTGAGGCCGAGCTGGGGGCCGACCACGTGCACGATGCCCTGCTCGCGGTCGCCGAGCGGATAGAGCGGCACCCCGAACTCGGCGCAGTTGCGGCGCAGGGTGTCGACCTGGGTGCGCGAGACCGGGTCGGCGATCGGCTGGTCGATGTCGACGGTCGGGACGTTGTGGTCCTCGGTGGCGATGGTCAGGTCCGGACGCCGGACCGGCCGGCCGGCCAGCCGCAGCCCGTCGAAGGCCTGCGGGCTGGTCACCTCGTGCACCAGGTGCAGGTCGATGTAGAGCAGGTCGGGCTCGCCCTCGGCACGTCGTACGACGTGGGACTCCCAGACCTTCTCGGCCAGCGTTCGCGCCACTCTGGTTCTCTCCCTGTGAGACGGTCCGTACTTGCGTCTCGACGGCTGAGACGGCAGTATCGGTACATGGACAACTCTAGCGGAGTCGGCGTCCTGGACAAGGCCGCCATCGTTCTCGGAGCGCTCGAGGCCGGTCCGGCCAGCCTGGCCTCCCTCGTCGCCGCCACCGGGCTGGCCCGGCCGACGGCGCACCGCCTGGCCACCGCGCTGGAGCACCACCGGCTCGTCGCCCGCGACCTGCAGGGCCGCTTCGTGCTCGGCCCCCGGCTGCGCGAGCTGGCCACCGCCGCCGGCGAGGACCGGTTGCTCGAGGCGGCGAACCCGGTGCTCGCGCGGCTGCGCGACATCACCGGCGAGAGCGCCCAGCTCTACCGCCGGCAGGGCGACAGCCGGGTCTGCGTGGCCGGCGCCGAGCGGCTCACCGGGCTGCGCGACACCGTGCCGGTGGGCGCGACGCTGACCATGAAGGCCGGCTCGGCGGCCCAGATCCTGCTCGCCTGGGAGGAGCCGGACCGGTTGCACCGCGGGCTGCGCGAGGCGAAGTTCACCGCCACCGCGCTCTCGGCGGTCCGCCGCCGGGGGTGGGCGCAGAGCGTGGGCGAGCGGGAGGCCGGGGTCGCCTCGGTGTCGGCCCCGGTGCGCGGGCCGGCTGGCCGCGTCGTCGCGGCCGTGTCGGTCTCCGGACCCGATCGAGCGGCTGAGCCGCCAGCCCGGCCGGCTGCACGCGCAGATCGTGTGTGCCGCCGCGGCCAAGCTCAGCGAGGTGCTCCAGCACCAGCAGCAGGCTCAGCAGGCCGGGCAGGCCCAGCCGCCGCAGCAGGCCCAGCCGCCCAGGCAGGCCGCCGCGAAGACCGCGCGGCAGCCTGCCTGAGGCGCTACTGGCCGGAGAGGAGCATGGCCTCCACCGGCAGCATGCGCACCGCGAGCAGGATCGTCATCACGAGACCGAGCAACGTCAGGACGGCGACGAGGCGGCTGCTCACCTTCACGATTGTGCCTTGTCGCTGCCCCCTTCGCGACTAGAGGTTGCAGCCCATCTTCTGCTGGGCACCGCGGCAGGTGTCGAGGCCGATGCCGCCGAGGATGACGTCGTCGCCGGTGCCGGCGTACAGCCCGTCGTCGCCCTGCGCACCCTTGAGGTAGTCGTCGCCGCCACCGCCGGTGACGGTGTCTCCGTCGCGGCCGCCGTACAGCCGGTCGGCGTCGGTCCCGCCCTTCATCGTGTCCGCGCCGGCCCAGCTCTTGATGCTGTCAGCGCCGGAGCCGCCGGTGATGTCGTCCGCGGCGGGACCGCCCCAGATCGCGTCGTCGCCGGAGTCACCGAACATCGCGTTCGCCCCGGCGAGCCCGTGCAGCCGGTCGTCGCCGGACCCGCCGCGCATCGTGTCGGTCGAGTCGCTGCCGTTGATCAGGTCGTCGCCGGAGCCGCCGTTCTGCTCCTCGCCGGACCCGACCGTGCCGTCCTCGGAGGTGGCACTGCCGGCCTGGAGAGTGTCGTCACCCTCGTCGCCGTACAGCCGGTCGACGCCGGTACCGCCGTCGATCCAGTCGCTGCCGGCCCCGCCGTGCACCACGTCGAGCTTCTCCGGCTGGTTGGTCGTGGAGTTGACGGCTGCTCTGTTGTCCCCGGCGCAGATGGTGTCGTCGCCGGCTGCGCCGTCGATGGTGTCCGCTCCGCCGAGACTGATGATGACGTCGTCGCCGTCGGTGCCGGTGATCGTGTTGTCGCCCGGGGTGCCGAGCATGGTGGCGACCAGTCCGTTGCAGGTGACCGGCGGCTCGGCGGCCGCCTGCACGGGCAGGGCAGCGGGCAGAATCGCCAGCACGACTGCTGCGGTGCCGGTAGCGAAGGCGGTGCGGGTGGTCAGGGTGGTGCGACGCATCTGAGGCATTCCCCGTTCGGGTAGCTGGCAGGTCATGATCAAGGACGCGCGAGGCGCTCCTAGGTTCGGACCAATCGGACAACCGTAACAATCTGCCGCACGCCGACCTCGCTGGGTCAGTTGACCACGGAGGGCTGGCCACCCACGACGCACAGAACCCCCAGGCCGCTGGCCTGGGGGTTCTCGTGGTAGCCCCGACGGGATTCGAACCCGCGCTACCGCCTTGAGAGGGCGGCGTGCTAGGCCGCTACACAACGGGGCCACGATGGTTGCGCTGCCCGCCCCGAGGGCGGCTCGCGCGAGCAGAAACCGTAGCGGACTGCTCCGCCGGCCTGCCTTGCTGGGGTACCTGGACTCGAACCAAGACTAACTGAACCAGAATCAGTCGGGCTGCCAATTACCCCATACCCCAAGGGATCTCGCGCCCCGCTGGCGGCGGGGTGGGCGGGCGCTGCTCAGGATAGCCGACCGCGCCGGGGCCGGACAAAACGCGCCGGGTGGCCGCGGGCCAGCGCCGCCCCACGAGCCGGTCGACCGCGAACGCGAACGCGAGCATCATCGCGACGTCCAGCGCGGCGAACTGCCAGTCCAGCGTCGAGGCCGACAGCGACTCGTCCAGCGAGCCGGTCGCGGCCGAGAAGGCCAGGCTGACCAGGTTGTTCGCGACGTGCAGCGCGACCGGCGCCTCGAGCCCTCCGGTGCGCCAGGCGAGCCACGAGGCGACGAGACCGAAGGCGAGCCGGTCACCGAACAGCCAGGCGTCCTGCGTGCCGTGGGCCAGCGCGAAGCCGACGGCACTCACCGCGGCGCCGATCGCGATCCCGGCCGCCGGCCGGGCGACCCAGGACGACACCGCCTGGGTGAGATACCCGCGGAACCAGACCTCCTCGGCGGCCGCCTGCAGCGGCGTGGTGAGCAGGATCACCGCCAGCAGGCCGAGCAGCGTCCCGGCGGCCGGCGCCGACACGTCCTGCTCGTCGGAGCTCGGCAGCAGGAAGCCGGCGGCGAAGAACACCACCACCAGCACGAGCGCGAGCACCAGCAGCCGCCACAGCAGGCCCCACCGCACCCGCCCGGTCACCGAGGCCAGCCAGCCGATCCGCTCCTGGTGGACGACGAGGACCGCGAGCACCGCAGCCGGGAGCCAGCAGGGCGATCACCAGGTTGTTCGTCGAGCAGGCCGAGCGCGGTGTCCGGGTCGAGCGCGTCGTCCGCGGAGGCATCAGCCGAGCCCCCGGTGGCCTGCGCCACGAGCATCGCGACCACGATCAGCATCGTGGCGGCCAGCACCACCGCGACGGCCGCGAGCACCAGCCCCAGGATCGGCCGCCACCAGGCAGAGCGCGGCGTCCGGAGCAGCCGCGGGAAGGAGTCGCCGACGCTCTGGCCGTCGGCGCCTGCCGTCACGGGTGCGGTCACGCCGGCGATGCCCTCGAGCGCGGCCCTCAGCCGGGCCAGCGACCGGTCGCGCCCGAGCAGCTCGAGGGACTCGAACAGCGGCGGCGACACGCGTCGCCCGGTCACCGCCACCCGTACCGGCCCGAAGGCCAGCTTCGGCTTGATCCCGAGGCCCTCGACCAGCGCTGTGCGCAGCGCCGCCTCGATGTCGGCCGTCGTCCAGGACGGGAGGTCGCCGAGCGCGGTCACGGTCGCCTCCAGCACCGGCCGCGCCTCGGGTGTGAGCACCTTGGCCGCGTCGTCGACGTCGACCGTGAAGTCGGCGTCGTCCACGAGCAGGAAGGCGAGCATCCCCTCGGCCTCCGAGAGCACCTGCATCCGCTCGTTCACCAGCGGGGTGGCGGCGAGCACCAGGGCGCGCTGCTCGGCGGTCGGCTCGGCAGGCAGCTGTCCTCGTCGTACGAGGTGATCGGTGATCCGGCCGGCCAGGTCCTCGACGGACAGCTCGCGCACGTAGTGCCCGTTGAGCCAGTTCAGCTTGTCCAGGTCGAAGACCGGCCCGACGGTGTTCACCCGGTGCCAGTCGAAGTCGCGCACCATGTCCTCGAAGGTGAAGATCTCCTCGCCGTCGGGCTGGGAGTAGCCCATCAGCGCGAGGAAGTTGCGCAGCGCCTCGGGCAGGTAGCCCTGCTCGAGGAACCAGGTCAGCCGGGCCGCCGGGTTCTTGCGCTTGGAGATCTTCGACTTGTCGGTGTTGCGCAGCAGCGGCATGTGCGCGAACCCGGCCGCTCCCAGCCCAGCCAGTCGTACAGCAGCACGTGCTTGGGGGTCGAGGAGATCCACTCCTCGCCGCGCACCACGTGGGTGATCGCCATCTCGTGGTCGTCGACGACGTTGGCGAGGTGGTACGTCGGGAAGCCGTCCGCCTTGACGATGACCTGGTCGTCCGGCCGGGGGGCCTTGACCTCGCCGCGGATGACGTCGTCGAAGACCAGTGGCACGTCGTCGGGCACCAGCATCCGCACGACCGGGCTCTCGCTGAAGCCGGGCAGCTGCGGCCCGCTCGTCGCGGGTCTTGCCGACGCACAGCCGGTCGTAGCCGGTGGGGAGCTTGGCCTTCTGCTGCTCCTCGCGCATCTGCGCGAGCCGTTCGGTGGAGCACCAGCAGTGGTAGGCGTGCCCGTCGGCGAGCAGCCGGTCGACGTGCACCCGGTAGGACTCGGTGCGCTCGGACTGCCGGTACGGCGCGTACGGCCCGCCCTTGTCCGGACCCTCGTCCCAGTCCAGGCCGAGCCAGTGCAGGGTGTCGAACACCTGCTGCTCGCTGTCCGCGACGTACCGGGCCCGGTCGGTGTCCTCGATCCGCAGGATGAACTGACCGCCCTGCTGCCGGGCGAAGGCGAGGTTGAACAGCGACATGTACGCCGTGCCGACGTGCGGGTCGCCGGTCGGGTGAGGGCGCGACCCGCACTCTGACAGCACGGACCGGGCTGTCCCCGTTCGGTGACTCAGCCACGGGCCACGACCCGGTTCGTCAGGGTGCCGACCTGCTCGATCGTCACGCTCACCTCGTCGCCGACCTCGAGCGGACCTACCCCGGACGGCGTCCCGGTGAGGATCACGTCGCCGGGCAGCAAGGTCATCGCCTGGCTGACGTGCGACACCAGCTCGTCGACACCGCGCATCATCTGCGAGGTCCGGCCGGCCTGCCGCAGCTCGCCGTTGACGGTGGTGGTGACGGCGAGATCCGTGGGGTCGACGTCGGTGGCGACCCACGGACCGATCGGGCAGAACGTGTCGAAGCCCTTGGCCCGCCCCCACTGCGACTCCCGGCGCTGGAGGTCGCGGGCCGTGACGTCGTTGGCGCAGGTGAAGCCGAGCACGACGTCCTTCACCCGCTCGGGTGGCACCTCGCGGCAGAGCCGGGCGATCACGACGGCGAGCTCGCCCTCGAAGTCGACCTGCCCGGAGATGCCGACCGGGTACTGCACGGCGTCGCCGGGCCCGATCACCGAGGTGGACGGCTTGAGGAAGACCACCGGCGGCTCGGCGAGGTCGGCCCCGCCACCCATCTCCTGCACGTGCTCCGCGTAGTTGCGTCCGATCGCGACCACCTTGCTCGGCAGCACCGGCGCCAGCAGCCGCACGTCGGAGACGGGCACCGGGTCGCCGGTCAGCTGGAACGGCGCAAACGGATGGCCCTCCATCCGGCGCACGGTCAGCGCGTCCTCGCTCTCCCTCGACGACGCCGAACGCCGCTCCGTCACCCGTCGTGAACCTCGCGATGCGCACCCGCAGAGGCTATCCGGGTGCCGCGGCCATGATCTCCTCCAGGTGCGCGACGGCGGCCGTCGCGCCCTTCCGTCGGTAGAGCTCGACCGCGTGCCGTTGGTGCTCGGCAGCCGCGACTGGGTCGCCCAGCAACGACTCGACCTCGGCGCAGGAGACATGGAGGAACGCCCGGGTGAGCAGATCCTGCTCCAGGCCGGCACATGCGCGCTGCATCTCGCTGCGGGCCGTGGGCGGGTCACCGTCAAGCGCTGCCAGCCATCCCTTCGCGCCGGCGGCAAGGGCCAGGGTCAGCACGTCGTCGGAGGATGTCGTCTCCAAGGCCCCCTCCAGCGCGGCGCGGGCAGCCGGGACCTCACCGAGGTGCAGCCGGAGAACGGCCAGAACGGCAGCCTGCGTGGAGAGCCGCGAGAGATGTCCGCCTCGGCGCAGGTCGCGGATGGCGTCCTCCACCGCAGCAGCGGCAGCCGACCAGTGGCCGAGGACCGAAGTGGCGTAGCACCGGGAGATGCCCAGGAATACGGGCAGCTTCATCTCGGTCGCCAGCTCGTCGGCGAACGCAAAGGCCTCGCGTTGCAACCCGAGGTCGCCGACCATCGCCGCGATCGCCCCGGTGTGGGCCGCCCCAACAGCCTGGTCGACCCGAGCCGTCGCCGTCCGCCATCGCCTGCTAGCCGCAGCCATGCATTCCTCCAACGGCAGCGGCCCCTCGATCATCAGACCTGTGCCGGCCAGTTCCAGCATCTCGGCCCAGCCCGACCGTTCGGCCCTCCGGGCATGGACCGCCGCGGCACGCATCTCGCGGACCGCGGAGATCGAATCGGCCCGCATGGACGCGACGTCGCTCAGGGCCGCGTGCGCCATCAGGCAGAGCTCGTCATCCTCGGCGTACGTTCGGAGGGCAGCCTCCGCGATGGTGCGGAGTTCCTCCGTGGCTCCTTCCGGTGAGGCCTCCTGCTGAGCGCGGCCGAGAATGAGTTCTGCCATCGTGGCCCACCTGTCGTCCCCGGATGCCCGCGCCGCATTCCGCACCGAGAGGGCGAGCCGCCGCCCCGCCGCGAGCCGCGGACCGCCATTGAGACCCATGTGTGCCAGGTCGAGGCGGAGCTGCCAGCGCAGCGGGCCTTCCTCCGGGACCAGCCGGTCCGCGCGCTCGAGCAGCGCCGCGGCACCCTCGTCGTCCACGAAGGCCAGGGTCCGGGCCGCCGCACCCAGACGCGCTGCGGCCTCCCGGCCGAGCGAATGGGTCGGCTCACTGAGGTCGCCGAGGTCAGCGCGGGCGAGATATGCGGACTCCAGGTGGCCCCCGACGAAGTCGTCTACCGCGCGTCCGGACGCGCTCCTGTCGAGCCACCGCGCGAACTGCTCGTGCAAGCCGGCGCGACGGCCTTCGGCAACGCCGCGTAAGCGGCCTCCCGAACCAGGACGTGGCTGAACCGCAGCGCGCGCTGCCCGACAAGGTCCGACTCGGCCGGCACGACCAGACCCTTGCGCAGCAGAGCTCCGAACGTCGCCGTCACGTCGGTGCCGTCAGGGCTGAGCTCGGCGACCGCGTCCCGGTAGAAGGTCTGGCCCGCCACCGCCGCCACGCCGAGCGTCGCGCGCTCGTGGGCCGGCAGCCGGTCCAGCCGCGCGGCGATCACTGCAGAGATCGTGGGCGGGATCGGCAGCCGCGTCACGTCACCCGCCGTCGTCCACACGCCACCGGACTGCCTCAGCAGGCCTTCCTCGACGAGCACGGCCAGCATGTGCTCCACGTAAAGCGGGTTGCCGCCTGACTGCTCGCGCAACCATGTGGAGACATCGGCAGGGAGCGGACCGTCGAGAATCTGCACCGTGAGGACCGCCAGCTCGTCAGACGCAAGTGGCTCCAGCAGTGCCGTCACGCCGTTGACCTGGCCTGCCCCCCATGCGGGATTGTCGTCGAGGAACTCGGGACGGGCGTTGACCAGCAGAAGCACGGGGGCGTCACGCACCCACGTACACACATCCTCGAGCAGAGACACCAGGCCAGCCTCAGCCCAGTGCAGGTCTTCGACCACGAGCACGACCGGACGCTTCCGAGAGATCTCGGTCAGCAGCCGCCGGAATGCCCAGGACGTGTCGTCAGCCGTGGCGGGCTGGCCACCCAGCCCGGCGGCGGCTGCCAGCTTGGCCACCACCTCGCGCGCATCGTCTGAGCCGCCCATCCGGGCCGCGACCCGGTCTCTCGCCAGCTCCTCGGTCTCGGCACCGTCAAGGTGCGCCGCCTGACGCACAGCTTCCACCAGCGGCCAGTAGGTCACGCCCTCGCCGTACGACAGGCAACGCGCGCGGAGCACAGTGGCCTCGCCACCCACCCGATCGAGGAACTCGTCCGTGACCCTCGTCTTGCCCATCCCGGCGACTCCCAGCACGGTCGCCAGCTGGCAGGTGCCGTCGACGGCCGCCCGGTCGAATGCCTGTCGTAGCAACGCCAGCTCGCGGCTCCGACCGACCAATGACCGCAGCTCAGCCCCGGCGCCGGGCTTCTGCAGCGTCTCCAGCAGCCGGAACGCGTCGACCGCCGTGTCAAGGCCCTTCATCCGCAGTCCGGGCCGCTCCTCCACGACCACCCGGTCGCGCACCAGACGGTGGCAGGCCGGACCCACCAGCACCTCCGCCGGACCGGCCGCCTGCTGCAGCCGGGCAGCCAGGTTCACTGCCGGACCGGACACGAACGTGCCGCCCCGGGACACGTCACCTACCAGCACCTCGCCGGTCTCCAGGCCGACCCGTACCGGGACTCCCGCCACATCGAGCACGTCCAGGGCGGCGCTACAGGCCCGTAGTGCGTCGTCCTCATGGACCACGGGCGCGCCGAACACCGCCACCACCGCGTCCCCGACGAACTTCTCCACCGTCCCCCCGTGCCGGACGACCGCCTGCGACACCACGCTGAAGTACCGCTCCATCCGCGCGTGCACCAGCTCCGGGTCCAGCCGCCCGCTCAGCGCCGTCGATCCCACGACGTCGCAGAAGAGCACCGTCACCGTCTTGCGGACCTCACCGGTGGTCGCCACCTGGAGCGCCGCACCGCACGCGAAGCAGAATCGCGCGGCCGGCGGGAGAGTTGCCCCGCAGCGAGCGCACGTCACCGACGTGCTGGTCATGCGGCCGAGGGTAGGCCGGGTACTCACGCGTAGCCACGTGGTCGGTGCGATGCTGCGGTCATGACGACCGACGCCTCTGCCGACCAGCACCGGACCGCCGCTAAAAGCCCCGGCAAGGGCCGGCTCGCGGCCGCGGTCGTCGCCCTTCTCGCCATGGCGCCGGTCGGCTTCTTCTACGCCGCCTCGGGCCTGCTCGTCCCCGGCCCGTGGCTGTACCTCATGTGGCTGCTCTACCTCGTCCTGCTCGGGCTCGCGGTGTGGCTGGCCCGGCGCGGCTCGTACGCCGTGCTCGCCGTGCCCGTCGTCGCGGCGGTCGCCTGGTGGGGGGTCATCAGCCTCGGCGAGGCCTACTGGGCCTGGTCCGGGTGACCATCGGCTCGCGTCGTCGCGACGATGCGGGCTGGACCGGCTGATCCGTCAGCTGACCGCGCCTCGGTGGCGCAGCAGGCCGTAGGTCACCGCGTCGAGCAGCGCCTCCCAGGACGCCTCGATGATGTTCGGGTGGACCCCGACGGTCTCCCACGAGGTCTCGCCGTCGCTGGTCTCCACCAGCACCCGGGTGACGGCGTCGGTCCCGTGCGCGGCGTCGACGATCCGCACCCGGTAGTCGATCAGCTCGAGCTTCGTCAGCTCGGGGTAGGCGTGCCCGAGGGCGCTGCGCAGCGCGTGGTCGAGCGCGTTGACGGGGCCGTTGCCCTCCCCGACCGCCACCAGCCGCTCGCCCCCGGCCCGCAGCTTGACCGTCGCCTCGGCGGCCGTCCCGACGCCCCCGTCGGTCTGGTCGGCGTGCGCGTCGACGATCACCCGCCAGGACTCGATCTCGAAGAAGTCCGGCCGGGCGCCCTCGACCTCGGCGCGCAGCAGCAGCTCGAAGGACGCGTCGGCAGCCTCGAAGGTGTAGCCGCGGCTCTCCATGTCCTTGACCTTCGCGGTGACCCGGCCGAGCAGCTCGTCGTTGCCGGACAGGTCGTAGCCGAGCTCGCGGCCCTTGAGCTCGATCGAGGCCCGGCCGGCCATGTCGGACACCAGCATCCGCATGTCGTTGCCGACGGCGCCCGGCTGCTCGTGCTGGTAGAGCATCGGATCGACCCGGACGGCGCTGGCGTGCAGGCCGGCCTTGTGCGCGAACGCGGACGCACCGACGTACGGCTGCCGGCTGTACGGCGGCACGTTGGCCAGCTCGGACACCGCGTGCGCCACCCTCGTCGCCTCCTGCAGCAGCCCCTCCGGCAGCACCCGGCGGGCCCGCTTCAGCTCGAGGTTGGCGATGACGGTCAGGATGTCCGCGTTGCCGGTGCGCTCGCCGTAGCCGTTGAGGGTGCCCTGCACGTGCGTGGCGCCGGCGTCGACCGCGGCCAGCGAGTTGGCGACCGCGCAGCCCGCATCGTTGTGGCAGTGGATGCCGAGGCGGACCGAGGTCGCGTCGCGCACCGCGTGCACGACATCGGCCACCTCGTCGGGCAGCCGCCCGCCATTGGTGTCGCAGAGCACCGCTACGTCGGCACCCGCCTCCGCGGCGACGCGCAGCACCTCCAGGGCGTACGCCGGGTCGCTGGCGTAGCCGTCGAAGAAGTGCTCCGCGTCGAGGAACACCCGGCGACCCTCGGCCCGCAGGTGGCTCACCGAGTCGCGCACCATCGCCAGGTTCTCGGCGAGGGTGGTGCGCAGCGCCAGCTCGACGTGCCGGGCGTGGCTCTTGGCCACCAGCGTCACCACCCCCGCTCCGGAGTCCCGCAGGGCGGCCACCAGGGGGTCGTCGGCGGCCTTCGCACCGGGTCGGCGGGTCGCGCCGAACGCGGCGAGCTGCGCATGCTTCAGGTCGAGCTCGGTCCGAGCCCGCCGGAAGAACTCCGTGTCCTTGGGGTTGGCGCCCGGCCAGCCCCCTTCGATGAACCCGACGCCGAGGGTGTCGAGGTGCCCGGCGACCGCGAGCTTGTCCTCGACCGAGAACGCCAGGCCCTCCTGCTGGGCGCCGTCGCGCAGCGTCGTGTCGTAGACGTGGAAGTCGTCGGTGCTCACGTGTCTCCCCAACAAAAAAGACCCCCCGCGGTCGCGGGAGGTCTGCGCGTCGGCCGGTGTGGTCCGGCGGGCGCGCTCAGCTCGTAATGCAGCGGGCGGTGCTCATCACCGTCGAGAGTGCCAGCAGATGACCGGACCGCGGAACCACCGTCCCACCATCCGGTCACCGGCAGGAACCCGTGATCCACACCGGATCGGTCACACGTGGTGGTACCGATCCGGTGTGGATCATGAAACTGCCGCAGGGCTCACGCGGTGGGGGGCTCGTCGTCGGTGTAGGTCGGCAGCGACCGGACGGCGTCCGGCGGCAACGTGAGGCCGTCCTCGGTGCCCGGGTTCACGGCGAGCCACAGGTCGTCCGAGGGCCAGTTCGCGCCCAGCTCGGCGGCGTTGACCTGCACGGCGTCCTCGATGTCCGGTGCGGCCGCCGCCATGGTGGTCTCCGAGGTGAAGACCGGTACGTAGGACGTCCCGTCCTGCTCGATGACCGGGAGCGAGATCGACCCGTCGGGCAGGTCGGTGTCGTCCGCGCCGGGCGCCTGCGGGACGACGACCTCGCTGGCAGCGACGGCACGCATCACGGCATCCGTGTCCCCGGCGGCCATGCCGGCGGCGATCACAGCCTCGGTCTCGTCGCCCTGGGGGTACGGCGCGGTCATGGCGGTTCCTCTCATCGGCGGTGCGGGGGTGTTGATCCACCCTCCCCAACGAGGACGACCCTGGCAAATCCCGAGCGTCGCGGTCGACCGGCCGGGTCAGCCGACCCGCTGCATCCAGCCGTGCGGGTCGGGTGCGGTCCCCTGCTGGATGCCGAGCAGCGCCTCGCGCACCTTCATGGTCAGCGCGCCGGGCTGCCCGTCGGCCACCGTGAAACCGCCGCCCCGGTGCTTGACCTCGCCGACCGGCGTCACGACCGCGGCCGTGCCGCAGGCGAAGACCTCGCTGATCGTTCCGTCGGCGCAGCCGGTCTCCCACTCCTCGGTCGTGATCCGGCGCTCCTCGACCTTCAGGCCGAGGTCGGCGCCGAGGGTCAGGATCGAGTCGCGGGTCACGCCCGGCAGCAGGGTCCCGGTGAGTGCGGGGGTGAGCCAGCCGCCCGTCGGCGTACACGAAGTAGAGGTTCATCCCGCCCATCTCCTCGACGTAGCGGTGCTCCACCGCGTCGAGCCAGACGACCTGGTCGCAGCCCTGCTCGGCCGCCTGCGCCTGGGCCACCAGGGACGCCGCGTAGTTCCCGGCGCACTTCGCCTCGCCGGTGCCGCCGGGCGCCGCCCGGACGTACTCCGTCGACAGCCACACCGACACCGGCCGGACGCCCCCGGTGAAGTAGGCACCGGCCGGCGAGGCGAACACGATGAACTGGTAGTCGCGGGACGGGCGGACGCCGAGGAACGGGTCGAGCGCGAACTCGAGCGGCCGCAGGTAGAGCGCCTCCCCCTCCTTCGTGGGGACCCAGTCGCGGTCCGCGTCGACCAGGGCGCGCACGGCGTCGAGGAACAGCTGCTCCGGCACCTCGGCCATCGCGAGCCGGCGGGCCGAGCGCTGGAAGCGCCGGGCGTTCTGCTCCGGCCGGAACAGGGCCACCGACCGGTCCGGCTGGGCGTAGGCCTTGAGGCCCTCGAAGATCGCCTGGCCGTAGTGCAGGGCGGAGGTCGCCGGGTCGAGGGTGAGCGGCTGGTACGCCGTCAGGCGGGCGTCGTACCAGCCGTCCTCCGGCGAGTAGCGCGCGGTGACCATGTGGTCGGTGAAGACCTGACCGAAGCCCGGGTCCTGCAGCAGCGCGGCGCGCTCCTCGGCGGTGCGCGGCGAGGTCGACGGGGCGAGGTCGATGGTCAGGTCGCTCATGATCCGACGGTATCCGACGCCGTGCCGCTCAGGCAGCCGGCGTCAGAGGGTCTGCAGCCGGGCCAGCACCGCGTCGCCGACCGCCACGGTGCCGCGGCGGGCGTCGCCGCGCTCGGCGAGGTCGGCCACCACCGCGGCCTCGACCGCAGCCGCCGCGGCTCCCAGACCGACCTGGTCGAGCAGCAGCGCAGCAGACAGGATCGCCGCCGTCGGGTCGGCGACACCGGTGCCCGGCGATGTCCGGCGCGGAGCCGTGCACCGGCTCGAACATCGAGGGGTTGGTACCGCTCACGTCCAGGTTGCCGCTGGCGGCGAGCCCGATGCCTCCGGTCACCGCCGCCGCGAGGTCGGTGACGATGTCACCGAAGAGGTTGTCGGTGACGATCACGTCGAACCGCTCCGGTTGGGTCACCAGGAAGATCGAGGCGGCGTCGACGTGCAGGTAGTCGGTGCTGACCGCGGGGAACTCCTCACCCACCCGGGCGACGGTGCGCGCCCAGAGACTGCCGGCGTGCACCAGGACGTTGGTCTTGTGCACGAGCGTCAGGTGCCGGCGCGGCCGAGCGGCGGCGCGGCGGAAGGCGTCCCGGACGACCCGCTCGACGCCGTACGCCGTGTTGATGCTGACCTCGGTGGCGATCTCGTGCGGGCCGCCCTCACGGACCACCCCACCGTTGCCGACGTACGGACCCTCGGTGCCCTCGCGGACGACCAGGAAGTCGATGTCGGAGTCGGTACCGCCTGCTCGTCGCAGCGGCGAGGTGACGCCGGGGTAGAGCTTCGCGGGCCGCAGGTTGACGTGGTGGTCCAGGGCGAACCGCAGCTTGAGCAGCAGGCCCCGCTCGAGCACCCCGCTCGGCACGGTGGGGTCGCCGACGGCGCCCAGCAAGATCGCGTCGTGGCCGCGCAGCTCGTCGAGGACGCCGTCGGGCAGGGTCTCGCCGGTGGCGTGCCAGCGCCGGGCACCGAGGTCGTACTCGGTGGTCTCGAGCTTGACCTCGTGGGTGCGGGTCACCGCGTCGAGGACGCGGACGGCCTCGGCGACGACCTCGGGGCCGATGCCGTCGCCGGGGACCAGGGCGAGCCGCAGCGCGGTGGGGACGGGCACGCTCAGTGGCCGGTCTCTCCGCCGTTGTCGCGCCGGTCCATGGCTTCCTGCACGGCCTGCTGGACCGCCTGCTTCTGCTGGGCGGACGGGCGGCTCGCGCGGTGGGTGCGGGTCATCGTGGGCTCCTCGAAGAGGTACGTCGCGTGGCGGGCCAGCGCCGGACTCCGCGACGGGGAGCCGGCCCTTCTAGCGGGCCCCGCCGCGGCGACGAAGTACGAAGATCTGCCGCACGGTTCGACGGTAGGCCGGGCTCGCGCGACTTGTCTCGCCAGTTGTCAGCCGGTCCCGGATGCTGGGACGGAGCGTCCGGCGGCTGGTCAGTCGGTGAGGTCGACCTGACGAGCCGTCTCGGCACCGATCTCGCGGACGATGTCGTCGAGGACGCCGGACGGGATCGCGCTGTCGACAGTCATCGCGACCAGGGCGTGCCCGCCGCGACGGTCCCGGCTGACCTGCATGCCGGCGATGTTCACCCCGGCCTCCCCCAGCACCCGGCCCACCGTGCCGACGATGCCGGGCCGGTCCTCGTAGCGGAACACCGCCATATGGTCGGACAGCGCCACCTCGACGTCGAAGCCGTCGATCTCGACGATCTTCTCGACGTGGCGGGTGCCGGTCAGGGTGCCGGACACCGAGACCTGGCTGCCGTCCGCGAGGGTGCCGCGCAGGGTGACCAGGTTGCGGTAGTCGGGCGACTCGGCGTCGGTGGTGAGCCGCACCTGGACACCGCGCTCGTCCGCCAGCACCGGGGCGTTGACGTAGGAGACCGGGTCCTCGACGACGTCCATGAACAAGCCCTTGAGGGCGGCGAGCTCGAGCACGCGCACGTCGTACGCCGTGATCTCGCCGCGGACCTCGATGTCGAGCTGTGCGGGCACCGCGGCCGCGACCGCGGTGAGGAAGCGGCCGAGGTGCTCGGCGAGCGGGATGCCCGGCCGGACGTCCTCGGCGATGACACCGCCCTGGACGTTGACCGCGTCCGGCACCAGGTCGCCGGCCAGCGCGAGGCGGACCGACCTGGCCACCGACACACCGGCCTTCTCCTGCGCCTCGTCGGTGCTGGCGCCGAGGTGCGGGGTGGCCACCACGTTCTCCAGCTCGAACAGCGGCGAGTCGGTGCACGGCTCGGTCGCGTAGACATCCAGTCCCGCGGCCGCCACCCGGCCCTCCTTGAGAGCCGCGAACAGCGCCGCCTCGTCGACGATGCCACCACGAGCCGCGTTGACGACGATCAGCGACGGCTTGACCGTGGCGAGCTGCTCCTCACCGATGATGCCGACCGTCTCCGGCGTCTTCGGCAGGTGCACCGACACGACGTCCGCGGTGCGCAGCAGCTCGTCGAGCGAGACGAGACGCACGCCCATCTGCGCCGCGCGGCCGGCCGCGACGAACGGGTCGTAGGCGACCACGGTCATCCCGAACGCCGACAGCCGCTGCGCGACGAGGGCACCGATCCGGCCGAGGCCCACGATGCCGGCGGTCTTCTCGTAGAGCTCGACACCGGAGTACTTGCTGCGCTGCCACTCCCCCTGCCGCAGCGCCGCGTTGGCCGGAGCGATGTGGCGCGCCGCGGCCAGCAGCAGCCCGACGGCGAGCTCGGCCGCGCTGACGATGTTCGACTGCGGGGCGTTGACCACCATCACGCCCGCCGAGGTGGCCGCCTTGACGTCCACGTTGTCCAGACCGACCCCGGCCCGGGCCACCACCTTGAGGTTGCGGGCCGCGGCCAACACCTCGGCGTCGACCTTGGTGGCGCTGCGGACCAGCAGCGCGTCGGCGTCGACGACGGCCGGCAGCAAGGCCGACCGGTCGGCCCCGTCGACGTGACGGACCTCGAAGTCGGGGCCGAGGGCGTCGATGGTGGCGGGCGAGAGCTCTTCGGCGATGAGCACGACTGGCTTGGTCACGCCGCCAGCCTAACGGCGGCTCTCGGGACCCCTCGCCGCTCGTTCAGTGCATGGGACGCTCGTCGTCAGCGGGCTCCGGAGCCTCGACCGGGTTGAGCCGCATCCAGAGCAGGAACAGCAGGCCGAGGACCAGCATGCCGAGCCCGGTCCAGATGTTGATGTCGATCCCGGCCGCCTTCTTGCTGGCGTCGGCGCCGTCGACCAGGCCGGCCACGAAGAGGATCAGGCCGTAGAGGGTGAACAGGCCCCCGATGATGCGGCGGATGTCGAACAGCCGCGCCGCGGAGGCAGCCGACTCGTCGGCTGCGCCCTCCGTGCTCGAGATGGCCTCGTCCCGCCCACCCACGTTGTCGGAGTCCGTCATGGTTCGATCTCCCGTCAGGCGAAGGGGATGTAGAGGAGGCCCGCGATGACCAGTGCGCCGCCACCGAGCACGACCGGGGAGCGCCACCAGCCCCCGCCGGTGGCGAGGTCCCGGCCCTCGACCTTGCTGCCGTAGACGAGCCCCTCCAGCTCGGCCTCGGTCTTGGGCGCGGTGAAGAGGCTGACGGCGACGCTCACGACGGCGTCCGCCAGGAAGGCGACGACTGCGCCCCAGAAGCTCGCGGTGAGGGCGGACCCGAACGTGAACAGCAGCGGCTCGTCGAAGCCGAAGCTGTCGACGCCGCTCTCCGAAGTGACGAAGATGAAGCCGGCGCTCACCGTGCCGGCGACGAGCCCGGAGATGCCGGCCGGCCCGGTCATCCGCTTCCAGAACATGCCGATGATGAAGGTCGCGAACAGCGGTGCGTTGAAGATCGAGAAGAGCGCCTGGATGTAGTTCATGATGTTGCTGTAGCCGGCGGCGATGAACGCCGTGCCGATCCCGACCACCACGCCGACGACGGTCACGATGCGACCGATCCGCAGGTAGTACTCGTCCGGCCGGTCGCGGCGGACGTAGTCCTGCCAGATGTCGTAGGTGAACACCGTGTTGAACGCGGACACGTTGGCCGCCATGCCGGCCATGAACGCGGCAAGCAGCGCGGTGACGGCGATCCCGAGGACCCCGTTGGGGAGGTACTTGTCCATCAGCAGCGGGATGGCGTTGTTGTACTGGAAGTCACCCTTGTCGGCGCCGAGCTTCGGGAACTCCACCAGGGCGATGAGGCCGGGGATGATGGTCAGCGCCGGGATGAAGAGCTTGGGGTAGGCGGCAATGAGCGGGGTCCGCCGGGCCGCGGACATGTCCTTGGCGGAGAGCGCCCGCTGCACCTCGGCGAAGTTCGTCGTCCAGTAGCCGAACGACAGGACGAAGCCGAGTCCGAGGGTGATCGCGATCCAGTTGGCCCCCATCGGGTTGCTGACGTCACCCACCGCCGTGCCGCCCCACGCCGACAGGAACCCGTCGCCGCCCTTCTCGTTGCTCGTCACCTTGTCGACCAGGCCGTTCCAGCCGCCGTTGGCGTGCAGGCCCACGATCACGAGGGGGACCAGGCCGGCAATGATGAGGAAGAACTGGAGGACCTCGTTGTAGATGGCCGACGACAGGCCGCCGAGGGTGATGTAGGCGAGGACGAACGCCGCCGCGACCACGATCGCCAGCCAGATGGGCCAGCCGAGGAGAGCCTCGATGACAATGGCGAGCGCGTAGAGGTTGACCCCGGCGATGAGGACGGTCGCGAAGGCGAACGTGATCGCGTTGAACAGGTGCGTCGGACGGTTGAACCGGAGCCGGAGGTACTCAGGGACGCTGCGGACCTTCGAGCCGTAGTAGAAGGGCATCATCACGATGCCCAGGAACACCATCGCCGGGACGGCACCGATCCAGTAGAAGTGCGCCGTCGCCACGCCGTACTGGGCGCCGTTGGCCGCCATCCCGAGGATCTCGAGCGCGCCGAGGTTGGCCGCGATGAAGGCGAGCCCGGTCACCCACGCCGGGAGCGACCGGCCGGAGAGAAAGAAGTCGAGGCTGGTCTTGATGCTCCGCCGGGCCGCGAAGCCGATGCCGAGGACCACCAGGAAGTACATCCCGAGAATCAGGTAGTCCAGCCAGGACATGTCCAGGCGCAGGCCGTCCACGGGCACCTCGCAGGTGATCGTTCCGATCGAGCGTCTGCAATCTGCTCCGAACGATCACGCCTCAAACCCTCGCCACGCGGGCCGAGCGTAGCCCCGGCGGCGTAGCCCCATTCGACTCGTTGGCGTGAATTCACTAGCCGTCGAGGGCTCGAAATCGTCTCGCGAGGTCCGGGCGCACCGGAGCATGCTGGAGAGGAACCCCTGGGGGGAGACGACGATGGTCTACAGACCTTGGATCTGGTCGCTCGTGCCACGGAGCCTCACGGCGCTCCTGGTGCTCGTAGTCGCCGCAGCTGGGCCGGGAGCTCTGACCACGACCACCGTGTCGTCGTCAAGAGCCACGACACATGCACGGACCACGTCGCGGGCACCGGGCGGCTGCGTGCGGGCCGTGCAGTTCGACGAGGCCGCCTTCCCGGTCCGCCCCCAGATCGACAACAGGTGGCTCCCCCTCGTCCCGGGGACGCAGCTCGTCCTACGAGGGACCTCCAAGGTGACGGGGCAGTCGACTGACCACGAGGTGACGTTCACCGTCACCGATCTGACGAAGATGATCGGGGACGTCAACACCGTGGTGGTGTACGACGTCGACAGGAGTGCCGGCCAGGTCACCGAGGCCGAGCTCGCCCTCTTCGCCCAGGACGAGGACGGCAACGTCTGGAACCTCGGGGAGTATCCCGAGGAGTACGGCGACGCCGGTGAGTTCCTCGGAGCTCCGAACACCTGGATCGCCGGCAAGCGGCGCGCCGAGGCGGGGATCCACATGCTGGCGAGCCCGGAGGTCTCGGATACGCAGTACCTCCAGGGGTATGCGCCGACCATCGAGTTCCTCGACTGCGCCAGCGTGGTCGCGACCGGCGACACCGCGACGGTGCCCGCCGGACGCTTCACCGACGTGGTGGTGACGGAAGAGACGAGTCCGCTCGCACTGGACTCGGGCAGCCAGCGCAAGCACCACGCCCCCGGGGTCGGCATCGTGCGGGTCGACGCGATCGACGACCCGGAGGGGGAGGTCCTGGACCTGGCCGAGCTCAACGTGCTCAGCCCTTCCCAGCTCGCCGCGATCCGGAGGCAGGCACTGGAGCTCGACGACCGTGCCTACGAGGTCAGCGATGTGTACCGGGGCACCGGACCGGCGGTCCCCACCGTGCGCGACCCGGACCCCGCCGACGAGGCCGATGACGCTGACGATGAGGCCGATGAGGCCGATGAGGCCGATGAGCGAGCCGACGACGCCGACGAAGGACGCGACGAGCGTGCTCGTCACCTCAGCCACTGGCTGCATGAGCTCCTGGACGCAGATCACGCCCGGGCGGCCGCCCGCACCACGAACCTCGGTGCGCGGGCCCGTCTCCCGCTCAGTCGTCGGCGGTGATCCAGCTCATCAAGGGGCGCAGCTTGCGGCCGGTCTGCTCGACCGGGTGCTCGGTGTTCTCCTGGTAGTACCGCTTGTAGTTCGGCAGCCCGCTGTCGTACTCGTCCATCCACTCGCGGGCGAAGGAGCCGTCGGTGATCTCGCCGAGGATCTTCTTCATCTCGGCGCGGGTGTCGTCGGTGACCAGGCGCGGGCCTCGGGTGTAGCCGCCGTACTCGGCGGTCTCGGACACCGACCAGTACATCTTCGAGATGCCGCCCTCGTACATCAGGTCGACGATCAGCTTCACCTCGTGCAGGCACTCGAAGTAGGCGATCTCCGGCTGGTAGCCCGCGTTGACCAGCGTGTCGAAGCCGGACTTGATGAGCTCGGACAGGCCGCCGCAGAGCACCGCCTGCTCACCGAACAGGTCGGTCTCGGTCTCCTCGGTGAAGGTGGTCTTGATGGCGCCCGCCCGGGTGCCGCCGATGCCCTTGGCGTAGGACTTCACCAGGTCCCAGGCGGTGCCCGTGGCGTCCTGCTCGACGGCGACGAGCACCGGGACACCGCGGCCGTCGACGAACTGCCGGCGTACCAGGTGACCAGGTCCCTTGGGCGCGACCATGCAGACGTCGACGCCGGCCGGCGGCTTGATCAGGTCGTAGCGGATGTTGAGACCGTGGCCGAAGAACAGCGCGTCGCCGTCGACCAGGTTCGGCGCGATCGCCTCGGCGTACAGCGACCGCTGCACCGGGTCCGGCGCGAGCACCATCACCAGGTCGGCCTCCTCGCAGGCCTCGAACGGAGTCACGACGCGGAGTCCCTCGGCGTCGGCCCGCTCCCTGCTCTTCGAGCCCTCGGGCAGCCCGACGCGGACGTCGACCCCGGAGTCGCGCAGCGACAGCGCGTGCGCGTGTCCCTGGCTGCCGTAGCCCAGGACCGCCACGTTGCGTCCCTGGATGACGGACAGATCGGCGTCGTCGTCGTAGTACAGCTCAGCCACGGTTCTCTTCTCCTCGGAGTTCAGGACGTCTGTCGGGCGATGGGGGTGACGCTGGAAGGACGGGCCGACCGGTCGGTCATCGAGCGCGAGCCGCGGCTCATGGCGACCATGCCCGACTGCACCAGCTCGCGGATGCCGTAGGGCTCGAGCACCCGGAGCAGTGCATCGAGCTTGTCGACGTTGCCGGTGGCCTCGATGGTGACCGCGTCCGGAGCGACGTCGACCACCTTGGCGCGGAACAGCTGCACGGTCTCGAGCACGTGCGAACGGGTGGCCCGGTCGGCGGCGACCTTGACCAGCAGCAGCTCGCGCTGCACCGAGCTCACCGGGTCGAGCTCGACGATCTTGAGCACCTCGACCAGCTTGTTGAGCTGCTTGGTCACCTGCTCGAGCGGGAGCTCCTCGACGTTGACCACGATCGTCATCCTCGAGACGTCGTCGTGCTCGGTCGGGCCCACGGCGAGCGAGTCGATGTTGAAGCCGCGCCGCGAGAACAGACCGGCGATCCGGGCCAGCACGCCCGGCTTGTTCTCGACCAGGACGGACAACGTGTGCCTACTCATGAACGAGTCTCCCCGGCCTCGGTGTCCCACTGCGGTGCCATGTCGCGGGCGACCTGGATCTCGTCGTTGCTCGTCCCGGCCGCGACCATCGGCCAGACCATCGCATCCTGGTGCACTGTGAAGTCGACGACCACCGGGCGGTCGTCGATCGCCATCGCGCGCTCGATGGTCGCGTCGACCTCCTCGGCCTTCTCGCACCGCAGCCCGATGCAGCCGTAGGCCTCGGCCAGCTTGACGAAGTCCGGGATGTGCTCGACCCGGCCACCGCCGCGCGCGGCTTCCCGCCCGGCGCCGCCGAGGTCGGTGTTGGAGTACCTCTGGTTGTAGAACAGCGTCTGCCACTGGCGGACCATGCCGAGGGTGCCGTTGTTGATGATGGCGACCTTGATCGGGATGTCGTTGATGGCGCAGGTGGCGAGCTCCTGGTTGGTCATCTGGAAGCAGCCGTCGCCGTCGATGGCCCACACGGTCGCGTCCGGCCGGCCGGCCTTGGCGCCCATGGCCGCCGGGACGGCGTACCCCATGGTCCCGAGCCCGCCGGAGTTGAGCCAGGTGCCCGGGTTCTCGTAGGAGATGAACTGCGCGGCCCACATCTGGTGCTGGCCGACACCGGCCACGTAGAGCGCGTCCGGGCCGGCGATCTTGCCGAGCCGCTCGATGACGTACTGCGGGGCGAGCGACCCGTCGGCCGGCTGGTCGTAGCCGAGCGGGTACGTCGTGCGCCAGCGATCGACCTGGGCCCACCAGGCCTCGTAGTCGCCGCGCTTGCCCGCCTCGTGCTCGGCGGTGACGGCGAGCACCAGCTCGGCGATCACCTCACGGGCGTCACCGACGATCGGCACGTCGGCGACCCGGTTCTTGGAGATCTCGGCAGGGTCGATGTCGGCGTGGATGACCGTGGCGTCCGGCGCGAAGCTCGAGAGCTTGCCGGTGACGCGGTCGTCGAAGCGAGCACCGAGCGAGACGATCAGGTCGGACTTCTGCAGCGCGGTGACGGCGGCGACCGTGCCGTGCATGCCCGGCATACCCAGGTGCAGCGGGTGGCTGTCCGGGAAGGCGCCGCGGGCCATCAGCGTGGTCACGACCGGGATGCCGGTGAGCTCGGCGAGAGTGCGGAGCTCGGCCCAGGCGCGAGCCTTGAGGACGCCGCCGCCGACGTACAGCACCGGCCGGCGGGACTGGACCATCAGCCGGGCCGCTTCCCGGATCTGCTTGCCGTGCGGCTTGGTGACCGGCCGGTAGCCGGGCAGGTCGACCGACGCCGGCCACTCGAAGGTGGTCAGGGCCTGCAGCGCGTCCTTCGCGACGTCCACCAGCACCGGTCCCGGCCGGCCCGTCGAGGCGATGTGGAAGGCCTCGGCCACGGTGCGCGCGATCTCCGCCGGGTCGGTGACCAGGAAGTTGTGCTTGGTGATGGGCATCGTGATGCCCCGGATGTCCGCCTCCTGGAAGGCGTCGGTGCCGATCGCAGCGCTGGGGACCTGCCCGGTGACGGCCACCATCGGGACGCTGTCCATGTAGGCGTCCGCGATCGGGGTGACCAGGTTGGTCGCACCGGGGCCGCTGGTCGCCATGCAGACCCCGACCCGGCCGGTCGCCTGCGCGTAGCCGGTGGCCGCGTGCCCGGCGCCCTGCTCGTGGCGCACCAGGACGTGCCGGATCCGCGACGAGTCCATCAGCGGGTCGTAGAGCGGGAGGATCGCTCCCCCGGGGATGCCGAAGACGGTCTCGACGCCGGCGGACTCCAGCGAGCGGACGAGGCTCTGCGCTCCGGTGACCTGCTCGGGCATCTGCGGGACCTCTCTCGGACGGGTGCGTTCGGCCAACAAAAAACCCCTCGGTCCGGAGGTGGACTCACGAGGGGTTGCGCGCTCGGCTGACGGGCGTCAGGCGGCGCGCAGGCGAAGTACGACGAGGGACTGCATGCTCACACCCTCCTGGGGGGCGACCAGCGTGTCAACGGGTGGCACCGGGCGTCTCGGATGCCGGGCGGCAGGCAGGTTCACTCCTCTGGGTGATCGACCAGCGACCGTCCGTGTTCGATGGTCAAGGGAAGGTCAAGGGGGCCGAGATGGACGACGACGCGAACCGCGGGCGCTGGGGTCGGCGTCCGCGCCTGGCCCGCGCCATCCGGGTGCTCGTCTTCGTCGCGCCGGTCGCCGCATCCGTCGGGGCCGCCGCCCTGGTCCGCCCGCTGCTGCCGCCCGCCGTCGGGGTCGGGGGACACTTCGCCTACCTGCTCGCGCTGGTCGCGGTCTCCACCGCGGCGCTGGTCGTCGTCGACCGGCTGGCCCGGCGGGCCCTCCCCCTGGCCACCCTGCTGGACCTGAGCATGCTGTTCCCGGACGGCGCCCCGTCCCGGCTGCGGGTGGCCCGGGCGGCCATCAAGCGCGCCCCGATCGAGGAGCAGCTCGCCCGGGTCGCGCGGGCCGGTGCTGACCCGGGCGCCGTCGCCCGCGAGATCCTCACCCTGGTGGCGGCGCTCAGCGCCCACGACCGGCCCACCCGCGGGCACGCCGAACGCGTGCGGATGTTCACCGACCTGCTGGCCGAGGAGCTGAAGATCCCGGAGCGGGACCGCGACCTGCTCCGGTGGGCCGCGATCCTGCACGACGTCGGCAAGCTGAGGGTCCCGACCACCCTGCTCAACAAGCCCGGCAAGCCCACCCCGGACGAGTGGGACGTCCTGCGCGCCCACCCGGCGCACGGCGCCGACATCGCGGGAGCACTGCTGCCGTGGCTCGGCGAGTGGGGGGCGGTGATCGTCGAGCACCACGAGCGGTACGACGGCACCGGGTACCCGACCGGCCTGGCCGGGCGCGAGATCAGCCAGGGCGCGCGGATCGTCTCGGTGGCCGACGCGTTCGACGTGATGACCGCCGCCCGGGCGTACAAGCGGCCGGTGTCGCGCGCGGCCGCGTACCGCGAGCTGGTGCGCTTCTCCGGCAGCCAGTTCGACCCGGTCGTGGTGCGCGCGATGCTCTCGGTGGGTGCCCCCCGGCTGCGCCGCGCCCAGGGCGTGCTGGCCTGGCTGTCCGACATCCCGCTGGTGGCCACCGCATCGGTGCCGGCCGCGACCGTGGCCCGGGTGGTCGGAGCCGGCGCCCTCGCGACCGGCGCGGTCGCCGGCGGAGTGAGCATGGGCGTCGTCGCGGAGCCTGCCCCGCCCGCGCACACCCAGGTGCTCGACGTCGCCGAGAAGCACGACGGCCCGGTGGCCACCGTTGCGCCGGGAGCGCCAGCCAGCAGCCGCACGGCCGGCGCCGCGAACCCAGGCCTGGTCGAGCCCGAACCAGCGCGAACGCACCGGGACGCACCCACCGCTGAGTCGGCCAAGCCCCCGGCCGGAACGGCGTCGGACGCACCCGACCCGGTTCCGCCGGCTCCGCCCGCCCCGCCGCCGCCCCCGCCCCCGCCCCGGTCGCAGCCGACCCCGACGACCGCCCCGCCGCCGGCGACACCCCGGAACGACTCCAGGCCGGGCGTGGTCGGTGAGGTGCTCAAGGACCCGAAGGGCACCGTGACCAACGTCGTCAAGGACCCGGTCGGCACGGTGACCGGCACCGTCGACGACGTGCTCGCTGACCCGGTCGGCACCGTCACCGGGACCGTCGACGACACCTTGGACACCGTCGACGACACGCTCGGCACGCTGCTCGGGTCCGGCTCGTCCGGCTCGGGGTCCTCCGGCTCCGGTTCTTCCGGGTCGGGCTCGTCGGGCTCCAGCTCCGGGCCGAGCAGTTCGAGCGGGCCCGGCAGCGGCGGGTTGCTCGGCGGCCTGCTCGGCCGCTGACCGGCCGGGCTCAGCTGCAGACGGCGCCGTGGGCGGCCGAGCCGACCAGCTTCACGTACTTCGCGAGCACTCCGCTGGTGTAGACCGGCGGCAACGGCTGCCACGACGTACGCCGGCGGGCCAGCTCGTCGTCCTCGACCAGCAGGTCGAGACGCCGGCTCGCGACGTCGAGCCGGATCCGGTCCCCGTCGGCCACCAGCGCCACCGGCCCGCCGTCGACCGCCTCCGGGGCCACGTGCCCGACGCAGAGCCCGGTGGTGCCGCCGGAGAACCGCCCGTCGGTGAGCAGCAGGACGTCCTTGCCGAGTCCGGCGCCCTTGATCGCGCCGGTGATGGCGAGCATCTCGCGCATCCCGGGGCCGCCCTTCGGGCCCTCGTACCTGATCACCACCACGTCGCCGGCCGCGATCGTGCCGTCCTCCAGCGCGTCCATCGCGGCGCGCTCCCGGTCGAAGACCCGCGCCGTGCCCTCGAAGACGTCGGCGTCGAAGCCGGCCGTCTTCACCACGGCACCGTCCGGTGCCAGCGAGCCGCGCAGGATCGTCAGGCCGCCGCTGCGGTGGATGGGGTCGGACATCGCCCGGACCACCTTGCCGTCGAGGTCCGGCGGGGCGATGTCGGCGAGGTTCTCGGCCATCGTGCGGCCGGTGACGGTCAGGACGTCGCCGTGCATCAGTCCCGCGTCGAGCAGTGCCCTCATCACCACCGGGACCCCGCCCACCCGGTCCACGTCGGTCATCACGTACTCGCCGAACGGCTTGACGTCGGCGAGGTGCGGCACCGTCGCGCCGATCCGGTCGAAGTCGTCGAGGTCGAGCTCGACCTCGGCCTCGCGGGCGATGGCCAGCAGGTGCAGCACCGCGTTGGTGGAGCCGCCGAACGCCATCACCACAGCGATCGCGTTCTCGAACGCCTCGCGGGTGAGGATGTCGCGCGCGGTGATGCCCTGCCGCAGCATCGCGACGACGGCCTCGCCGGACCGTCGGGCGAAGCCGTCCCGGCGCCGGTCGGTGGCGGGCGGCGCGGCGCTACCGGGTAGTGACATGCCGAGTGCCTCGGCAGCGCTGGCCATCGTGTTCGCGGTGTACATGCCGCCGCAGGCGCCCTCGCCTGGGCAGATCGCCCGCTCGATGATGTCGACGTCCTCGCGGCTCATCAGCCCGCGGGCGCAGGCCCCGACGGCCTCGAAGGCGTCGATGATCGTGACCTGCTTCTCGGTGCCGTCGGTGAGCTTCGCGATGCCCGGCAGGATCGACCCGGCGTACAGGAAGACGCTGGCCAGGTCGAGCCGGGCGGCGGCCATCAGCATCCCGGGCAGCGACTTGTCGCAGCCGGCGAGCAGCACCGACCCGTCCAGCCGCTCGGCCTGCATGACCACCTCGACGGAGTCGGCGATGACCTCGCGGGACACCAGCGAGAAGTGCATCCCCTCGTGGCCCATCGCGATGCCGTCGGAGACCGAGATGGTGCCGAACTCCAGCGGGTAGCCGCCGGCCGCGTGCACGCCCTCCTTGGCGGACTGCGCCAGCCGCTGCAGCGAGAGGTTGCACGGGGTGATCTCGTTCCAGCTGGACGCGACGCCGATCTGCGGCTTGGCGAAGTCGGCGTCACCCATGCCGACCGCGCGCAGCATGCCCCGGGCCGCCGTCTTCTCCAGGCCGTCGGTGACGTCGCGGCTGCGCGGCTTGATGTCGGGCGCGGACGAGGAATGCTTCGGCACCCCCCGATGCTGTCACCCCGCGCGTGCCGTCGCTGGGACGGGTCCGCCGGGCGAGACCGTCCCGGGTCGAGCATCAGCGGTTTGCAACCCGGCTGCAAGCGGCTGGTGGCCCACTGGGGTGGTGCCAGCCCCACCCGGGGCGGGCGGCTAGCGACATGGTGCGGCGCACCGGACCGGAAGGAGGCTTGAGCCATGACGATGTGCGAGCTGCCCACCCGACCCGCGGCCCAGGCCGTGCCGGCCGCGCGACCCCGGCGGGCGCGCTGGGTGCGCGAGCTCGGCCTGCTCGCCCTCCTGTACGCCGGGTACAGCGCCGCCCGACTGCTCGGGCACGCCGACCTGGCCGGCGCCACGGCCAACGCGCACGACCTGCTGGCGGTCGAGCGCGCCCTGCAGATCGACATCGAGGGGCCTGCGAACGACGCCCTCCAGGCCTGGCCGCTGCTGGCGATCGTCGCGAGCTACTGGTATTCGCTGCTGCACTACGTGGTCACGCCCGCCGTGCTGGTCTGGGTCTACCGCCGCCGGCACGGGGACTACCCGCGGGTCCGCAACGCCCTGGTGATCGCCAGCGCGATCGGGCTGGTGGGCTTCACCCTGCTGCCGATGGCTCCGCCGCGGATGCTGCCCGGCTTCGTCGACACCCTCGCCACGACGTCGTACGCCGGCTGGTGGGGCGGCGAGGCCAGCGCCCCGAAGGGTCTCGGCGCTCTGACCAACCAGCTGGCCGCGATGCCGTCCCTGCACGTCGGCTGGGCGGTCTGGGTCGCCTGGGTCGTCGTCGGCCTGAGCACCCACCGCTGGGTGCGGATCCTGGCGGTGGCCTACCCGGTCATCACGACCCTCGTCGTGGTCGGGACGGCGAACCACTACCTGCTCGACGCCGTCGCCGGTGCCGCCGTCGTGGCCGTGGGCTTCCGGCTGGCGCGTTACGTCGCCCTTCGGCCGGCCGGCTGGCACCTGCGCCGGCCGGGTCAGTCCAGCGCCAGCGGGTCGTCGACCGCGGCGTCCGGCAGGACCGTCGAGAGCCGCTCGCGACCCTGAGGGTCGAGCAGGGTCACCCGCGCACCGCTGGCCGTGGGCGGGTTCGGGGCCGGCTCCATGAGGGCTACCGCCCCGGACGCCGGGATGGGCAGCCGCCGGTCCGCACGGCCCGGCCGTTGGTAGACCAGGGTTCCCGCGCCGGTGGGGCAGAGCAGGAAGGTCGGGTCGGCCGCCGAGAACGGCTCCAGCAGCCAGGGCAGCAGCGCCGGCCCGCCCAGGGGCAGCGCGCGGACACCGACGGTGAACCCGGAGCTGCCCTGCTGGCCCACCACGGTCTGCAGCCGCACGCCGTCCGGCCGGGTCACCAGCACCAGGGCCAGCCGGCGCTCCCGCCAGGGCGCCCCGCTCCAGATCACCCGCACCCGGGCGGTGGACAGGTCGGCCAGCGCCCCGGCCGCCTGCCGCAGCCCGCGCTCGAGCAGGGCCGGGTCCGGGCCGCGGTACGACCGGGCGTCGACGCCGCGGATCTGGATCGGCGGCTCCGCGGAGACCCACGCATCGCCCACCACGGGCACCCTCACGGCCTCCGGGAACACACCCGGCCCGACGGCTCGGACCGTCACGACGGGGTCGACGTCGGCGCCCAGGTCGGACACCACCACCCCGTCCTCGGTGTAGACCGGGGCCCAGATCCGGCGGGGTGCGCCGTCGTCGGCGTACCGCACTGCCGGCGAGATCTCGAAGCGCACCGGACCGGGACGGCTCAGGACGACGGCGGAGACATGGCCGTTCGTGCCACGGCCGGCCCAGGCCAGGACCTGCTGCGGGTCGGTCAAGGGGGCGAGCTCGGACATCGACGCGTCCGCGACCGCCGCTCCAGGCCCGATCACCAGGGCGTGCACCGCCGTCGCGACGACGTCGCGGTAGACGTCGGTGCCGGCCAGCACCAGCCGGCCGCCGTCGGGCAACCGGCCGGCGAAGAAGACCCGGGCCACCTCCGGCCGGTCGTGCCGGATCCGGGTGACCGCCGCCTGCAGGAACGCCAGGTCGGCGGAGAGGTCGCCGCGGGCGTCCCAGGTGACCACCGACGTCGGGGTGCCGCTCGTGGGAGTGGCGGTCGGAGCCGGGTTGGGACGTGAGTCCGCGGGCGGCTCGCCGTGCAGCGAGAGGTCCGGCCGGAGCACGGCCACCGCCACCAGCCCGATCGCCAGCGCGGCGGCCCACCGCAGGCGCGGTCGCCCGGGGCGGCCGGCGTCGTCCGGCCCGGCCGTCAGCTGGTCGGGCCGTGGAAGGGGCTCCACGGCCGGACTGTACGTCAGTACGCCGAGGTGATGACGTTCGCCAGCGGCCGCCCGGCGACGTAGCGGCGCAGCTGCTCCTCGACCAGCCGGCGGGCCCGCGGCAGGAACGCGGTGGTGTCGCCACCGACGTGCGGGCTGATCAGCACACCCGGGCTGGACCACAGCGGATGGTCGGGCGGCAGCGGCTCCGGGTCGGTGACGTCGAGGGCAGCCCGCAGCCGGCCGGTTCCCACCTCGGCGAGCAGGTCGTCGGTGACCACGACCGGCCCGCGCGACACGTTGACCACCAGGGCCCCGTCGGGCAGCGCGGCCAGGAAGCCCGCGTCGACGAGCCCTCGGGTGTGCTCGGTCATCGGCACCGTCAGCACCACGACCTCCGCCCACGGGAGCAGCTCGGGCAGCGTCTCGAACGGCTCGACGGGGACGGCGCCGCTGCGGGCTCGCCGCGCCACCCGGCGTACCTCGCACTCGAACCCGGACAGCCGCCGCTCCACCGCCGCCCCGACCGCGCCGTAACCGACGATGAGCACCCGGCGGTCGGCCAGCGACGGCCGGGTGTCGTGCGCCCACTCGCCCCGCTCCCCCGCCCGGACGTGCTCCGGGATGCCGCGCAGCGACGCCAGGGCGAGGCCGACGGCGAGCTCGGCCGTGGACGCGTCGTGCACGCCGCGGGCGTTGCACAGCGTCACGCCGTCCGGCACCAGCGGGCGGATGTCGTCGACGCCGGCCGTCAGGGTCTGCACGACCTGCAGCGCCGGCATCCGCGCCATCAGCCGGGCCGGCGCCGGTCCGGCCAGGTAGGGCGGGACGTAGAAGTCGACCTGGTCGAGGTCCGCGGATGGGTCGCCGCCGCCGTCGTAGACCGCGAGGTCGAGGCCGTCGGGCAGGTCCAGGACGGCCGGCCAATCGGCGTACGGCAGCAGGACAGTCACGCGGGCAAGGCCCCGAACCCCCGGCAGTCGGCCAGGTAGCGCTGCCAGTCCCAGCCGGCGAGGAACGACCCGGCCGCCACGTGACCCGCCAGCAGCAGCTGTTCCTGCTGCTCGTCGGTGATGCCGAAGTCGACCGGCGAGATGCCCGACGCGTCGACGAAGATGCTGCGCGACTGCACGCACAGGTCGTCGATGTGCTGCCCGTCGCAGGCCTCGAGCATCGTCTCGACGAGGGACAGGGCCAGTGACACGGTGCCGCGCACCTCGGTGGTGCTGACCCGGCCGTCCGGGCGCATCGCCAGCCGGGCCCCGAAGGTGGGCCAGCGCGGCGGACGTGAGTCGGTGCGGTCGAACACCGCGACCGGGAAGTTCGACAGCACGCTGCCGTCGACCAGGGTCGACACGTCGGGCTGGCCCCCCTCAGCGGGGGTCGACCGCAGGGTGACCGGCTCGAAGAAGAACGGGATGGACGCCGAGGCGCGCACCGCGTCCGCGACCTCCTGCTCGTCGGGGTCGAGGCCGTAGAGCGGGTAGTCCCAGGGCAGCCGGACGAACCGCTTGCGCGAGACGTCGCTGGCGGTCACCACCAGCGAGTAGCGCTCGCTCTCCGGCAGGCTGCTGCCCGGATCGTCGGCCCGCAGGTCGCCGAAGGTGTGCACGCCGAGCTCGCCGAGCGCGCCCTTCACCCAGGACCGCAGGTAGTCGCCCTCGAACACCCCGCCGTCGAAGGCCAGTGAGAACCCGTCGACCAGCCGGGCCAGCGGGCCGGCCGCCCGGCCCACCACGCCGCGGTCGCGCAGCCGCTTGTAGTCGAGGCTGCGGGCGACGTCCTCGAGCCGCTCGATCGGCTCGCCGGCCCGCTGCAGCGCGACGAGGAAGGCGCCGACCACGGCCCCCGCGGAGGTGCCGGCCACCCGCGGGAAGGTGTAGCCGGCCCGGGCGAGGGTGGCCGCGACCGCGGTGAGGCCGATGCCTTTCACGCCGCCGCCCTCGAGGACCAGGTCGGCGCGCAGCGGGGCGGGGTCTGCCATGGGCCGACCCTAACGATCGGGTCACGGCTCGCGCCTGCGTGGTCAACGCCAGGTTCGTCGGACAGGCTCGGAGGATGCGACATCGCCTGACGACTTCCGCGGTCACTCTCGTGCTCTGTGCCGGGCTGCTCACCGGCTGCTCCGGCGACGACGAGTCCGGGTCGGACGGCACGACCAGCGCCGCGCCGAGCAGCCCGTCCGGTGCCCAGTCCTCGTCGCCGCCCTCGGCGACCGAGGCCCCGGTCGCGCGTGCCCGGGTGGCGGGCGTGGTGGCCACCGGCCTGGATGCGCCGTGGGACATCGCGTTCCTTCCCGATGGCACGGCCCTGGTCAGCGAGCGGGACAGCGAACGGCTGCTACGGGTGACCGCCTCGGGCGAGGTGTCGACCGTCGGTTCGGTGCGCGGCGTCGACGGCAACGGTGAGGGCGGGCTGCTCGGGCTCGCGGTCTCGCCGTCGTACGACCAGGACCAGACGGTGTTCGTCTACTTCACCGCCGGGTCGGAGAACGTGGTCGCCCGGGCGACGTACGACGGTCAGCGGGTGTCCGGCCAGCGGACCGTGTTCGACGGGATCCCGGCCGGTCCGATCCACAACGGCGGCCGGATCGCCTTCGGTCCGGACGGCTTCCTCTACGTCGGCACCGGGGAGGCCGGCCGGCGCGACCCGTCCCAGGACCCGGACGACCTGGGCGGCAAGATCCTTCGGATCACCCCGGACGGCGACGCCGCCCCCGGCAACCCGGCCGGCTCACCGGTGTGGAGCCTGGGCCACCGCAATGTGCAGGGCCTGGGGTGGGACGAGCGGGGCCGGCTGTGGGCTAGTGAGTTCGGGCAGAACACCTGGGACGAGCTGAACCGGATCGTGCCGGACGGCAACTACGGCTGGCCCGAGGTCGAGGGCCGGGCCGGCGACGGCGACTTCCGCGACCCGGTGCGCCAGTGGCACACCGACGTCGCCTCGCCGAGCGGCATCGCGGTCGCCGGCGGCTCGGTGTTCATGGCCGGGCTGCGCGGGGAGCGGCTCTGGCAGATCCCGCTGCTGGACCGGGGCACGGGGACGCCGCGGGCGCTGCTGTCCGGGCGCTACGGGCGGCTGCGCGCCGTCGTCGCCGCGCCGGACGGCTCGCTGTGGGTGCTCACCAACAACACCGACGGCCGCGGCAGCCCGCGCGACGGTGACGACCGGATCATCCGGCTCGAGCTCTCGACGTCCTAGCCCGCTGCACATGGCGCGTTCCGCCTCGGCGCTGTTCCTGTCGGATGCCGGTGGGGGCGAGCCATCGGAGGCACCCGCCCCGGACCGGTCGCGCTGGTCGGCAGCGGCGAGTACCTGCCGGTGATGGCCGAGGTCGAGGGTCGGCTGCTCGAGGGACGACCGCCGCGGTTCGTGCAGCTGGCGACGGCTGCTGCGCCCGAAGGCCCGGCGTCGCTGGGCCGGTGGCACGCGCTCGGTCGCGCGTCGGCGGAGCGGCTCGGCGTCCAGCAGGTCGTCGTCCCGGTCGTCGACCGGATCAGCGCGGACGACGCGGAGCTGGCCGGGCTGGTGGACGGCGCCGGGCTGGTCTACCTCTCCGGCGGCAACCCGCCGTTCCTCGCCACCACGTTGCGCGAGACGCGGGTCTGGTCAGCGATCGAGGCCGCGTGGCGCGGCGGCGCGGCCCTGGCCGGCTGCAGCGCGGGTGCGATGGCACTGACCGGGCAGGTGCCCGACATCCGGCACCCGTTCCGCGACCCGGTACCCGGACTCGGGGCCGTGCCGCAGCTCAGCGTGCTGCCGCACTTCGACCGGTTCGCCGGCCGGCTGCCCGATGTGGTGCTGACCCGGGTCTCGAACCCGCCGCCGGGGGTGACCGCCGTCGGCATCGACGAGGACACCGCCCTGGTCGGCGGCTGGCGCGAGGACCCGGACGAGTGGGAGGTCGTCGGGCGTCAGTCGGTCTGGGTGCTCACCCCGCACGGTCGCGAGGAGCATCCGGCGGGGTCGGTGCTGCACCTCGGCCTCGTGGGCTGACCTGGCCGTTGAACGCCGCGGTCATGGCGAGCACCCAGGCCGCGCCCAGGACGTAGCCGGCGAGCACGTCGGAGACGTAGTGCACCCCCAGCGCCACCCGGGAGAAGCCGATGGCCAGGACCATCAGTACCGCGACGGCGACCGCGATGGCCCGCCAGATGCCGTGCAGCACCGGCAGGACTACGAGAAGCAGCACGGCGTACCCGACGAGGGCGGCCTGGGCATGCCCACTGGGGAAGCTCAGGCCGCTCGCGTGCGCGACCGGGTCCGGCAGAACCGGTCGCGAGCGGTCCACCGACACCTTCACGACCTGGTTGAGTACGGCGCTGCCGGCGACGGTCACGACGACGAACAGCGCCAGCCGCGGCAGCCGACGCCACAGCAGCCACCCGCCGACCGCGCCGAACACGACCAGGTACGCCAGGGTCGAGCCGCTGTCGCTCAACGCCTTCATCGCGGTCACGAACGGGGCGTGCTCGACGGCGTAGGCGTAGAGGTCGTCCCGGGCGCCGGCGTCGGCGCGGGCCAGCGGCCCCCACTCCCCCTGTACCAGGACGAACAGCAGCCCGAACGGGACCGCGACCAAGACCAAAGCGACCGAGGCGACCAGCGCTCGCACGCCGAAGCGGCGCTCGGGTGGGCCGACCGGGCCAGCCTGCTGGTTCGTGAGGGAGGGCATCGTCGGGTTGCTACCCGCGCCCGGAACCGGTACCCCTGACCGTCAGGTAGGCCCGTCGGACATCAGAGCACCTTCGAGAGGAACGCCTTGGTGCGGGCATGCTGGGGGTTGGCCAGCACCTCGCGCGGATGCCCGGCCTCGACGACCAGGCCGTCGTCCATGAACACCAGTGCGTCACCGACCTCGCGCGCGAAACCCATCTCGTGGGTGACCACGACCATCGTCATCCCGCTGGACGCGAGATCCCGCATGACGTCGAGGACCTCTCCGACCAGCTCCGGGTCGAGGGCGGATGTCGGCTCGTCGAAGAGCATCAGCTTCGGCTCCATCGCCAGCGCGCGGGCGATCGCCACGCGCTGCTGCTGCCCGCCGGAGAGCTGCGACGGGTAGCTGCCGCTCTTGGGGCCGAGGCCGACGCGGTCCAGCAGCGTCTCGGCGCGGTCACGGGCGACCGCCTTCGACTCCCTGCGAACCCGGAGCGGCGCCTCCATGACGTTCTGCAACGCCGTCATGTGGCCGAACAGGTTGAACCGCTGGAACACCATGCCGATGTCGCGGCGGTGCGCCGCGACCTCCCTCTCGCGCAGCTCGTGCAGCTTGTCGCCGGCCTGCCGGTAGCCCACCAGTCGCCCGTCGACGTACAGCCGACCGGCGTCGACCTTCTCGAGGTGGTTGATGCAGCGCAGGAAGGTCGACTTCCCCGACCCGGACGGGCCAACCAGGCAGAACACTTCCTTCGCTGCAACCTCGAGGTCGATGCCCTTGAGGACGTCCAGGTGGCCGAACGACTTGTGGACGTTCTCCGCCTTCACCATCGGGGCGGTCATCGGGCACTTCCCTGGACGCGGCCGGGTCGGAGGTTCGCGAGGATCCGCTGCCCCAGGGTGGGGGGCAGGGTGCCGGCCGACCCGCGAGCGAACCGGCGCTCCAGGTGGTATTGCCCGTAGCTGGCGACCGACGTCAGCACGAGGTACCAGAAGCTCGCCACCATGAGCATCTCGATGGTCGTGAACTCGCGCGCGGCGATCGCGGACGTCCGGGTGAGCAGGTCACCTGCGCCGACGACGAGAACGAGCGAGGTCGTCTTGAGCATGGTGATCGTCTCGTTGCCCGTCGGCGGGATGATGACCCGCATGGCCTGCGGGAGCACGATCCGGCGCATCGTCTGGCCCTGGGTCATGCCGAGGGCGTGGGATGCCTCGGCCTGCCCCGGGTCGACGGCCAGGATGCCGGCCCGCACCACCTCAGCCATGTAGGCGGCCTCGTTGAGTGCGAGCGCCAGCAGTGCTGCGACGAACGGCTTGATGAGGTCGTTCGTATCCGCCTCGAGCGGGCCGAAGCCGATGGTCGGGAAGAACAGCGCCAGGTTGAACCAGACGAGCAGCTGGACGAGCACGGGCGTGCCCCGGAAGAGCCAGATGTAGAACCAGCTGACGGTGCCGAGCACCTTGTTGCTCGAGAGCCGCATCACGGCTACCACGATCCCGAGCGCGATCCCCAGCACCATGGAGAGCACCGTCAGCTGGATGGTGACCCACAGGCCGCGCAGCACCGACCGCTCGGTGATGTGGTCCCCGACCACCGACCACTGCAGGTTGTCGTTGGTCGCCACCGAGTACACGAGCGCCGAGACGAGCACGAGCACGACCACTGCCGAGACCCACTGGCCCCAGTGCCGGACCGGGATCGCCTTGATCGGTTCGCTGTCCCGCTCCGCCGCACCGGCAGGCCCGCCGCTCGTGTGGATGTTCGATGCCATGACTGGTCCCGTCAGGAGGTTCCACCGTTGATGGTGGCGTCCTTGTTGGCGCCCCCGCTGAGGTCATTCTTGGCCAGGATCTGGTCGTACGTCCCGTTCGCGATGAGCTCCTCGAGGGCCGCCTTGAACGCATCCCGGAGCTGGGTGTCGTCCTTGGTGAAGACGATCCCGACCGGGACCGGCAGCACCGGCTCGGAGTTGGCGACCTCGAACTGGTTGCCGCCCCCGATGGTGCGAGAGTTGTAGCGACCGACGGCGTCCTGGGTGAAGGAGGCATCCGCGCGGCCGGTCCGGACCTGCAGCAGCGCGTCCTTGTCGTTCGGCAGCGCGGTCACCTTGATCTTGTCCGACGCGCACTGGTCACCGTTGAACTCACCGAGCAGCTTCTCCTGGGTCGAGGCGACCAGCACCGAGACGTTCTTGCCGCAGAGGTCCTCGATCGCCGCGATCTTCTCCGGGTTGCCCTTCTTCACGACGATGGCCTGGCCGGTCGTGAAGTAGTCGACGAAGTCGTACTTGGCTTGCCGCTCGGTGGTGTCGGTGATGGCGGCCATCACCAGGTCGAACCGCCCACCGTCGAGGGCCGTGAGCAGCCCGTCGAACGCGGTGTGCGTCATGGTCACCTCGATGCCGAGCAACTGGCCGAGCGCGTTCGCCAGGTCGGGGTCCAGCCCGACGATGGTCTTGTTGTCCTCCGCGAAGGACTCGAAGGGCGGGTACAGCGCCTCCGTCCCGATGTTGACCTTGCCTGCGGACTGGATGTCCTCGGGCAGCTGGTCGTGCAGCGAGACGTTCTCCTCCTGGGTCGGGACACTGCTCTTCGAGCCGGCCCCACTGGTCTCGGCGTCCCCGCCGCCGCAGCCCGCCACCAGGAGGGCGGCCGTAAGGACGGCCGGGACGAGCGCCAGCCGGCCCGCTCGGCTGGATCGGGTGGGTCGGGTGATGGTCATGGTCGGGCTCCTCACGACGGGGTGGCGTCCAGCCGGACGTCGTCGGGGCGTGCCCGGGTGACGGCGGAGGGCTGGACCAGGCGCCGGGTGTGGCCTGCGTCACGCCAGAATCACCTGAAGTTTTCCTCTTGTCAACCCTTGTTTCCTGACAGTGACGTGGTGTTTCATGGCGGGGACGACCCGCCCTCCGGGCGGTCGCGTGGGACGGGACGGAGCAGGGAGATGACTCGCCGACCAGGGTCACCGGCGGACGGGCAGACCCCCGAGGGTGACGGGCACCGGATCGGCGCGCAGCTCAGGGCCGCGAGGCTGGCCGGGCGCAAGACCCTGGCCGAGGTGGCCCTCGAGAGCGGGCTCACCAAGGGCTTCCTGTCCAAGCTGGAGCGCGACCAGGCCGCGGCGTCGGTGGCCTCACTGATGCGGCTCTGCCAGACGCTCGGCATCCAGGTCGGGAGCCTGTTCCACTCCTCGCCCGGCGAGGTCGTGCGGCGCGGCGACTATCCGCCGATCAACTTCGGCGGCACCGGCATGTCGGAGTTCCTGCTCACGCCGGAGGGCGAACGGCGCGTCCAGGCCATCCTCAGCGAGATCGAGCCCGGCGGGGGCAGCGGTGACGAGCTGTACGGCCTGCCGGCCGACGTGGAGTTCGTCTTCGTCGTCGACGGCCGCCTGGAGGTCACGCTCCGAGACCACACCGTCGTCCTCGAGAGGGGTGACGCCTTCACCTTCCCGCCCCGCAACGAGCACTGCTTCCGCAGCATCGCGCAGGACGTGACCACCCGAGTGCTGTGGGTCTTCGCCCCAGCCCTGCCACCCGGGAGCCCCGCCGTGACAACCGAGGAGACGACGTGACCGCGAGCCCTGACCACACCGCCCCGGTCGGGCCGGTGGACGCCTCCGTGGTGCCGCGTTTCGCCGGCCCCGCGACCTTCGCCCGGCTCCCGCGGCTGGAGGACGTGGGGTCGTGCGACGTCGCCGTCGTCGGTGTGCCGTTCGACGCCGGCGTCACCTACCGGCCCGGCGCGCGCTTCGGACCCGCGGCCATCCGCGAGGCGAGCCGTCTCCTCCGCCCTTACCACCCGGGCCTGGACGTCGAGCCGTTCGCGACGCAGCAGGTCGCCGACGCCGGCGACATCACAGCGAACCCGTTCGACATCCTCGAGGCGGTGGCCGCGATCGAGGCCGGCGCCGACCACCTGCTCGGCACCGGCGCGCGGCTGGTCACGCTCGGTGGCGACCACACCATCGCGCTGCCGCTACTCCGTTCCGTCGTACGCCGGCACGGCCCGGTCGCACTTCTGCACTTCGACGCGCACCTCGACACCTGGGACACGTACTTCGGGGCGCGGTACACCCACGGGACCCCCTTCCGCCGCGCGCACGAGGAAGGGCTGCTGGACATCGAGGCGCTCAGCCACGTCGGCACCCGTGGTCCCCTCTACGGTCCGGGTGACCTGATCGACGACGCACGGATGGGCTTCGGGATCGTCACGTCGATGGACGTGATGCATCAAGGCGTCGCGGAGGTCGTCGCCGGGCTCAAGGAACGGATCGGCGCCCGGCCCTTGTACATCTCGATCGACATCGACGTACTCGACCCCGCACACGCACCCGGCACCGGCACACCCGAGGCGGGGGGCATGACCAGCCGCGAGCTGCTCGCGATCCTGCGCGGCCTGGCTGCCTGCCAGCTGGTCGGCGCCGACGTGGTCGAAGTCTCCCCGCCGTACGATCACGCCGAGATGACGACGGTTGCCGCCTCGCACGTGGCGTACGAGCTGGTCTCGATGATGGCCGTCACCCCCGGGTCACCGTCGTGAGCAGCGCGGCCCGGACCGGCGGCGACCTGGTGATCGAGACCCTGACCGCCCTCGGTGCGCGCACCGTGTTCGGCGTCCCCGGTCAGCATGCGCTGGGGACGTTCTCCGCACTGGCACGCTCGGACCTCCGGTACGTCGGGTTGCGCACCGAGCTGTCTGCCGGCTTCGCCGCCGACGGCTACGCCCGGACGACCGGGTCGGCGGCGACCCTGCTCGTGTCGACCGGCCCCGGCGCGCTGATCAGCCTCGCCGCGCTGCAGGAGGCCGCCGCCTCGTCGGTGCCGATCGTGACCGTCAGCAGCCAGATCCCGCGGTCCGGCCTCGGCGGGCTGCGCAAGGGCTACCTGCACGAGCTGCGCGACCAACGCGCCAGCGTCCGCGACATCGTGAAGTCCGCCACGGTCGTGACCCAGCCCGGGCAGCTTCCGGGCGCCCTGGCTGCCGCGTGGGAGACCGCACTGACGCCGCCGAACGGGCCGACCTGGGTCGAGGTCCCTCAAGACGTGCTGCTCGGCGAAGCGGGCATCCCACCGGTCACCGACCTGGCCGTGGCGCCCCGGCTGCCCGCACCACGCGCCGAGCTGCTCGACGAGGCGGCCCGGTTGCTCGCCGGTGCCGAGCGTCCGGTCGTCCTGGCCGGCGGCGGCGTCGTCCGGTCCGGTGCCGAGGCAGCCCTGCTCGAGCTCGCCGAGGCCGTTCGCGCCCCGGTCGCTGTGACCTTCGGCGCCAAGGGTGCATTCCCATGGCAGCACCCGCTCTCGCTGCAGTCCTGGCTGGAGGACCGGCACACCACGGACCTGCTCGAGGACGCCGACGTGCTGCTCGTCGTCGGCAGCGGCCTCGGCGAGCTGTCCAGCAACTACCACACCTTCCGTCCGCGCGGCCGGCTCGTGCAGGTCGAGGCCGACCTCGGCAAGCTCGAGGCGAACCATCCCGCGCTCGCCGTGCACGCCGACGCCCGGCTGGCCATCGAGGGCCTGCTCGGACGTGTCGAGCGGCGGACCCCGGACGGTGCGGCCGAGAAGCGGGTGGCGGAGCTGCTCGGCCGGGTCCAGGAGCGGCTCGACGGGCAGGACCTGGCGCTCGAGCGCCGCGTGCTCGACGCCGTGCGCTCGGCACTGCCGGACGAGACCCCGAGCTTCTGGGACATGACGATCCTCACCTACTGGGCCTGGTCGGCATGGGACGCCCGCGGCTCCGGCGCCATGAGCTCGGCCCAGGGCGCGGGCGGCCTCGGCTACGCCTACCCGGCCGCGCTGGGCGCCGCGGCGTCGCAGCCCGGCGGGCGCCGCGTGCTCGCGGTGTCCGGCGACGGTGGCGCGATGTACGGCCTCGCCGAGCTGGCCACCGCGCGCCAGCACGACCTGCCGGTCACCTGGCTGGTCGTCGATGACGGGGGGTACGGGATCCTGCGCGAGTACATGACCGGCGCGTTCGGCTCGGCCTTCGGCACCGAGCTCGCGCGTCCGGACTTCGTTGCGCTGGCGCACGCCTTCGCGGTGCCGGCGACGCTGACCAGCCCCGAGGCGCTGGAGAAGGACCTGGCGTCGGCTCTTTCGGCGGACGGGCCGAACGTCGTCATCCTGCCGGCGACCCTGCAGATGTTCGCGCCGACCCACGTCGAAACCGCATAGCCAGGCGGGTGGCACCGCGTCAGGACCGGCCGCAGCGCTCCAGGACCAGCTCGCGGACCCGCCCGGCGTCGGCCTGGCCGCGGGTGGCCTTCATCACCGCGCCGACCACCGCACCGGCCGCCGCCACCTTGCCGCCACGGATCTTCTCCGCGACGGCCGGGTCGGCCGCGAGCGCCTCGTCGACAGCGACGAGCAGGGCGGTGTCGTCGCTGACGACCGCGAGACCGCGGGCCCGCACCACGTCGTCCGGCTCACCCTCGCCGGCGAGGACACCCTCGATCACCTGGCGTGCCAGCGTGTCGTTCAGGGTGCCGGACTCCACGAGGGCCACCACCCGGGACACCTGGGTCGGGGTGATCACCAGGTCCGCGAGGTCGACCTGACGCTCGTTCGCGTGCCGGGCCAGCTCACCCAGCCACCACTTGCGGGCTGCCTCGGCCGTGGCGCCGGCCGCGACCGTGCTCTCGACGAGGTCGACTGCACCGGCGTTGACCAGGGACTGCATCTCGAGGTCGGACGCGCCCCAGGCGTCCTGCAGCTCGCGGCGGCGGACCGAGGGCGAGGCCGGCAGCCCGGCGCGCAGCTCCTCGACCCAGGCCGGGTCCGGGGCCACCGGGACGAGATCCGGCTCAGGGAAGTACCGGTAGTCCTCGGCCTGCTCCTTGGAACGGCCGGACGTCGTGCTGCCGGTGTCCTCGTGCCAGTGCCGGGTCTCCTGCACGACCCGACCGCCGGCCGACAGCAGCGCGGCCTGCCGGCGGATCTCGTGCTGCAGGGCGCGCTCGACCGAGCGCAGCGAGTTGACGTTCTTCGTCTCCGACCGCGTGCCGAGTGGGTCGGAAGGCGAGGGGCGCAACGACAGGTTGACGTCGCAACGCAACGATCCCTGCTCCATCCGGACGTCGGACACGCCGAGGGTGCGCATCAGCTCGCGCAACGCCGTGACGTAGGCCCGGGCTACCTGGGGCGCCAGCTCACCGGTGCCCTCGACCGGCTTGGTGACGATCTCGATGAGCGGGATGCCGGCTCGGTTGTAGTCGACCAGCGAGTAGTCGGCGCCGTGGATGCGGCCGGTCGCGCCGCCGACGTGCAGCGACTTCCCGGTGTCCTCCTCCATGTGCACGCGCTCGATCTCGATCCGGAACGTGCGCGGCCCGTCGTCGGTCTCGACGTCGACCTCGAGGTGGCCGTCGGTGCAGATCGGCTCGTCGTACTGCGAGGTCTGGAAGTTCTTCGGCATGTCCGGGTAGAAGTAGTTCTTGCGCGCGAACCGGCACCAGGTCGCGATGTCGCAGTCGAGCGCCAGCCCCATCCGGATCGTCGACTCGACCGCCACCGCGTTGAGGACCGGCAATGAGCCGGGCAGGCCCAGGCAGGTCGGGCAGACCTGGCTGTTGGGCGGAGCACCGAAGGTGGTGTCGCAGCCACAGAACATCTTGGTCGCCGTGCCGAGCTCGACGTGCACCTCGAGGCCGAGGACCGGGTCGTAGGCGGCGACTGCTTCGTCGTAGTCAGCCAGGCCTGGCGCTGCCGTGCTGACGTGGGTCTCGGTCATGCTTCGTCCTCGCCCCGGCGCATCCGCCGGACGATGACGATCAGGCCGGTGATGACCACGGCCGCGTTGAGGAACGCGTCGAGCAGCTCGAGCCGGTCGCCGTCCTCGCGCGCCTGCCGGACGCGGTTCAGCGCGGTGCGCCCCGCCATCACGGTGCCGACGATCGTGATCAGCGTCTTGGCCTTGGTCACTGCGTTCCCTCCGTGGTGGTCGCGGCGAGGTCGGGCGCCTCGTCGATCAGCAGGTGCCCCCACCGGTCGGTGAGCGCAGCCTCCAGCGCACCGCCCACCCGGTAGAGCCGGTCGTCGGCGGTCGGCGGCGCCATCACCTGCAGGCCGACCGGCAGCCCGTCCTCGGGCGCCAGGCCGACCGGCAGGGACATCGAGGCGTTGCCGGCGAGGTTCGACGGGATGGTGCACAGGTCGGCGAGGTACATCGCGAGCGGGTCGTCGAGCCGCTCGCCGAGCTTGAACGCCGTTGTCGGCGTGGTCGGCGACACCAGCACGTCGGCCTGCTCGAAGGCCGCGTCGAAGTCGCGCACCACGAGGGTGCGGACCTTCTGCGCCTGCCCGTAGTAGGCGTCGTAGTAGCCGCTGGACAACGCGTAGGTGCCGAGCATGATGCGTCGCTTCGCCTCCGCCCCGAACCCGGCCGCGCGGGTGACGGACATGACGTCCTCGGCGCTGCCACTGCCGTCGTCGCCCACCCGCAGCCCGTAGCGCATCCCGTCGAAGCGCGCCAGGTTCGACGAGCACTCGCTCGGCAGGATCAGGTAGTAAGCCGGCAGCGCGTACTCGAAGTGCGGGCAGTCGACCTCGACCACCTCGGCGCCGAGCTTCTCGAGCAGCTCGACAGCCTCCCGGAAGCGCTGCTCGACACCGGCCTGGTAGCCCTCGCCGCCGAGCTGCTTGACGACACCGATCCGCATGCCCGTGACGTCCTGGAGCCGCGCAGCGGCCACCACGTCCGGCACCGGTGCGTCGATCGAGGTCGAGTCGAGCGGGTCGTGGCCGGCGATGGTGGCGTGCAGCAGCGCGGCGTCGAGCACGGTCCGGGCGCACGGCCCGGCCTGGTCCAGCGAGGACGCCAGCGCGACCAGGCCGTAGCGGCTCACCCCGCCGTACGTCGGCTTCACACCGACCGTGCCGGTGACCGCGGCCGGCTGACGGATCGAGCCACCGGTGTCGGTGCCCACCGCGATGGGTGCCTCGAACGCCGCCACCGCCGCCGCCGAGCCGCCACCCGAGCCGCCGGGGATGCGGTCGAGGTCCCACGGGTTGTGGGTGGGCCCGAAGGCCGAGTGCTCGGTCGAGCTACCCATCGCGAACTCGTCCATGTTCGTCTTGCCGAGGACCACGACGCCGGCCTCGCGCAGCCGGCGCACCACGGTCGCGTCGTACGGCGGGCGCCAGCCCTCGAGCATCCGCGACCCGCAGGTGGTGGGGATCCCCTCGGTGACGATGACGTCCTTGAGCGCCAGCGGTACGCCGGCCAGCGGCCCGAGCTGCTCACCGGCCCCTAGCCTGGCGTCGACCCGTCGGGCCGTGTCCCGGGCACCGGCGGCGTCGACGTGCAGGAAAGCGTGCACCGCGGGGTCGACGGCCTCGATCCGGGCCAGGTGCGCGTCGGTGACCTCGGCCGCACTGGTCTCGCCGGAGGCGACGGCAGCGGCCGTCTCGGCGGCGGTGAGCCGGATCAGGTCGCTCATGGTCACGCCTCCGCGTCGAGGATGCGCGGGACGCGGAACCGGCCGCCCTCGGCGGCGGGGGCGCCGGAGAGCGCCTGCTCCTGGGTCAGCCCCGGCCGGACCTCGTCGGGCCGGGTCACGTTGGTCAGCGGCAGCGCGTGCGAGGTGGGCGGCACGTCGGCGGTGTCCAGGTCACCGATCCGGGAGATCGCCGACACGATCGCGTCGAGCTGGCCGCCGAAGCGGTCGAGCTCGTCGTCGTCGAGGGCCAGCCGGGCGAGCCGCGCGAGGTGCGCCACCTCGTCGCGGGTGATCGAGCCGCTGCTGGTCATGCGCGGGGAGGCTCCTTGAGGGTCGCGGGCCGTCCCGGGCCGGACGGCCCGTCCATCCTAGGGGCGGGCCACCGCGCGCGCCGCGTCCGGACCCCGCTCGAGGAGCACCCGGAAACCGTCCTCGTCGAGCACCGGTACGCCCAGCTGCACCGCCTTGTCGAGCTTCGAGCCCGGGCTGTCCCCCGCGACCACGAAGGCGGTCTTCTTGGACACCGAGCCGGCCGCCTTGCCGCCGCGGGACTGGATCGCCTCCGCCGCACCGTCGCGGGAGAAGTCCTCCAGCGAGCCGGTGACGACGACGCTCAGCCCTTCGAGCGGGCGGGGTCCTTCGTCGCCCCCCTCCTCCTCGAGCCGGACGTCCGAGGCCCCCCACTTGTCGACGATCGCCCGGTGCCAGTCGACCTCCCACCACTCCCGCAGGGCGTCGGCGATGACGGGGCCGACCCCGTCGACCGCGGCCAGCCGCTCGGCATCGGCGGCGAAGATCGCCTTGACCGACCGCAGCTCGCGGGCCAGCGCCTGCGCGGCGGTCGGACCGACGTGCCGGACGGAGAGGGCGACCAGGACCCGCCACAACGGCCGCTGCTTGGCGGCGGCGACGGCAGACAGCAGCTTGGCGCCGTTGGCCGTGAGCCCGCCGTCCTTGCGCCGGAACAGCGGTGCCCGCAGCAGCTTGTCCTCGTCGAGGTCGAAGACGTCGCCCTCGTCCTGCACCACCCCGGCGTCGAGCAGCGCAACCGCTGCCTCGTAGCCGAGGACGTCGATGTCGAACGCGCCGCGCCCGGCGAGGTGGAACAGCCGCTCCCGCAGCTGGGCGGGGCAGGACCGGGTGTTGGGGCAACGGATGTCGGCGTCGCCCTCCTTCTCCGGCCGCAGCGTGGTGCCGCAAGCCGGGCACTCCGTCGGCATCACGAACGCCCGCTCGGAGCCGTCGCGCAGGTCGACGACCGGGCCGACGATCTCGGGGATCACGTCGCCGGCTTTGCGCAGCACCACCGAGTCGCCGATGAGCACGCCCTTGCGCTCGACCTCCGATGCGTTGTGCAGGGTGGCCTGCTCGACGGTGGATCCGCTGACGAAGACCGGCTCCATGACGCCGTACGGCGTGACCCGGCCGGTGCGCCCGACGTTGACCTTGATGTCGAGAAGCTTCGTCGTGACCTCCTCAGGCGGGTACTTGAACGCGATCGCCCAGCGCGGAGCCCGTGACGTCGAGCCGAGCCGGCGCTGCACCGCCACCTCGTCGACCTTGACCACGACACCGTCGATCTCGTGCTCGACGTCGTGCCGGTGCTCGCCGTAGTGGTCGATGTACTCCTGCACGCCGGCCAGGTCGTCGACGACCTTGTACCGGTCGCTGACCGGCAGGCCCAGACCGCGCATCAGGTCATAGGACTCGGACTGCCGGGCCGGCGCGAAGCCGTCGCGCGCGCCGACACCGTGCACCACCATCCGGAGCGGGCGGCTCGCCGTCACGCGCGGGTCCTTCTGGCGCAGCGAGCCCGCGGCGGCGTTGCGAGGGTTGGCGAACGGCGCCTTGCCGGCCTCGACCAGCCGGACGTTGAGGGCGGCGAAGCCCTCGACCGGGAAGAAGACCTCGCCGCGCACCTCGAGCAGCGCGGGCACGTCGTCGCCGCGCAGCCGGCTCGGCACCGTCTCGAGGGTGCGGATGTTGAGGGTGACGTCCTCCCCGGTCCGCCCGTTGCCGCGGGTCAAGGCCCGGGTCAGCCGGCCGTCCTCGTAGAGCAGGTTGATCGCGACACCGTCGACCTTGATCTCGCAGAGGAAGTGCACGTCCGCTCCCCCGGCGTCGCGCTCCACCCGGTCGGCCCAGGCAGTGAGCTCCTCGGGCGTGAACGCGTTGTCCAGGCTCATCATCCGCTCGATGTGGTCGACCGCGGCGAAGTCGGTGGAGAACGTCCCGCCGACCGTCTGGGTCGGCGAGTCGGGCGTCCGCAGCTCGGGGTGCGCGTCCTCGATCTCCTGCAGCTCGCGCATCATCCGGTCGTACTCACCGTCGGAGAGCAGCGGCGAGTCGCGGACGAAGTAGTCGAACCGCGCGCGGTCGACACTGTCGACCAGCTCGGCGTGCCGGTGACGCGCGGCGGCGGCTTTGCCAGCCACTAGACCTCCATCTCGGGCAAGGATCCGGGCCGCCTCCCGGGCCCGGGTCATCGCCGCCAGGGCGTACGCCGGGGAGGCGCCGGCCAGGCCGCAGGTGGGGGTGACGACGACCTGCTCGGCCAGCTGCTGCTGGGCGAGACCCAGCCGTCGCCAGAGCCGCCGTACCGGCTCGACCGTAGTCGCCGGGTCCGACAGCCGGGCACCCCCGGTCGAGGTCGACGGGACGAGTCCGGCGAGCAGCACCAGGCCCTCCTCCACCGCCTCGCCGAGCTCGTCGTGCAGCCGGTCACCGGTGATCGTGAGGTCCACCGACACCGCCTGCGGCGCCGGCCCGGCGGGCCAGTGCGACCGGCGGCCGGGCCGCGCAGCAGTGCACGACGACGGGCACGCCGAGCGTCTCGATCAGCTCGCGCAGCACGTCCTCGGCGGTCGTCTCCAGCACGGCGGGGAAGGTGCGCGCCCCTGACGAGGAGCGCACGGCGCCGGCCATCACCGCCGGCAGCGACGGCTCGTCGAGCTGGACCACCGGCTCGGCCCCGGGCAGCCGGGACCGCAGGTCGGAGACGTGCGCGAGCAGGCCCTCGGTCAGCGACGCGACCAGCTCGCGCAGCGCGCCTTTGTCGGACAGCACCGGCTCGCCCCGCGGCAGCGCGAGCGCGGCCGCCGTCGTCCACGGGCCGGCGACCTGCAGCTTCACCGGCCCGACGAAGCCCTGGGCGTGCGCCTCGAGCTCGTCGAGGTCCTGGCCCAGGAAGGCCCGGGCCCGCCGCTCGTCCATGCCGGGCCGGTCGACCAGCCGCCAGCCGGAGGGCTGGACGTCGACGTGCAGGTCGACCAGCAGCGCCGCCGCCCGGCCGACCAGGTCCGCGCCGATCCCCCGGCCGGGCAGCTCGGGCAGGTGCAGCAGGTCCGGCAGCTCGCCGGTGACGGTCGCGGCCGCCTCGCGCGGGTCGGTGCCGGGCAGCGAGCCGACGCCGGTCGCACTGCCCGGCGCCGGTCGCCAGGGGATCGGACGCCACGTCAGTAGTCGACCCGGTCGGCGTGCGCCAGCCAGGCGTCGAACGGCTCGGCAGCCGCACCGACCCGCTGCTGCGCCACCGAGAACTCCCAGGAGTCCCGCGGCCGGTCGAACATCTCGTAGAACGCACGGTCGTCGAAGCCGGCCCGTGCCGCGTCGTGGCGGTCGGCGGCGTAGACGACCCGGTCGACCCGCGCCCACAACGCCGCCGACAGGCACAGCGGGCACGGCTCGCAGGAGCGACACCAGGACGCAGCCGGTCAGGACGTGGTCGCCCAGCGCCTGGCAGGCCGCCCGGATCGCGACCACCTCGGCGTGCGCCGTGGGGTCGAGGTCGCGGGTCACCCGGTTGACGCCCTCGCCGACCGGTCGTCGCCGCGGACCACGACCGCAGCGAACGGGCCGCCACCGTCGCCCACGTTGCCCGTGGCCCGGGCCACCACGGCCTCGAGCCAGCGTCGGTCCGCGTCGCTCACGGCGCCCACCGTAGCCAGTGCGGTCCAGGACCGATGACTCTCCGACGGTGCGGCAGTCTTTTCCCCGACCGACACCCGCAGCCCTCGACCCCGGGAGCCCCACGATGCGCCTGACCGTCACGACCTTCCTCACCCTCGACGGCGTCATGCAGGGCCCCGGCGGCCCGGACGAGGACCGCGACGGCGGGTTCGAGCACGGCGGCTGGCTGGTGCCGTACGTCGACGACGACTTCGGCCGCTTCATCGACGGCAGTCTTCGAGCCAGGTGGACGACGTTCCTGCTCGGCCGCCGGACCTACCACATCTTCGCCGGCTACTGGCCCGCGGCAGGCGACAGCGACCCGGTCGCCCGGGCAGCTGAACGCCCTGCCCAAGTACGTGGCGTCGCACGACCTCGCCCGAGCTGACCTGGCAGGGCGCACTGCCATCTGCTCGAGGGCGACGCTCGCCGAGGCCGTGCAGCAGCTCAAGGCGCGACCGCGGCAACGAGCTGCAGGTCCACGGCAGCGCGAACCTGGTGCAGAGCCTGGCGGCGCACGACCTGGTCGACACGTATCGGCTGCTCGTCGCTCCGGTCGTCCTCGGCGCCGGCAAGCGGCTCTTCGAGGGCGGCGCTGCACCAAGGGCGTTCACGCTGGTCGACCACTCCGTGACCGGCCGCGGCCTGCAGCTGCTGACCTACGAGCGGGCCGGGGCCGTGGAGACGGGCACCGTGGGCAGCTGACCGCTCGTCGGGGAGGTCTCGTCGATGGTCGCCGAGCCGAGCACCGTCTCGCCGTCGTACAGCACGACCGCCTGGCCCGGCGCGACGCCGCGCAGCGGCTCGGCGAGCTCGACGACGAGTGACCCGCCGTCGCACCACGCGGTCGCGGCCACCGGCTCGCCGTGGGCGCGCACCTGGGCGAGACACCCGGTCGGTACGTCGGGAGCAGGCCCGCTCCACACCGGCCGGACGCCGACCAGCCGGCGGACGTCGAGCAGCTCGGCCGGACCCACGGTGACGGTGCTGGTCACCGGCGACACGTCGAGCACGTAGCGCGGCAGGCCGTCCGGTGCCGGTCGGCCGATGCGCAGGCCCTTGCGCTGACCGACGGTGAACGCGTACGCACCGTCGTGCTCCCCGACCTCCACGCCGTCGGTGTCGACGACCGCGCCCGGCTCCGCACCGAGTCGGTCGCGCAGGAACCCCGCCGTGTCGCCGTCGGCGATGAAGCAGATGTCGTGGCTGTCCGGCTTGTCGGCGACGGCCAGACCGCGGGCCTCGGCCTCGCGCGCGGACGTCGGCCTTCGGCGTGTCACCGAGCGGGAACATCGCGTGCGCGCACCTGCCGCGCGGTCAGGACGCCGAGGACGTAGGACTGGTCCTTGCCCTCGTCGACCGCACGCAGCAGCCGGCCGTCGACGCACCCGGGCGTAGTGACCGGTGCAGACGGCGTCGAAGCCGAGCGCGAGCGCCTTGTCCAGCACGGCCGAGAACTTGATCTTCTCGTTGCAGCGCAGGCACGGGTTGGGTGTGCGGCCGGCGGCGTACTCGGCGACGAAGTCGTCGACGACGTCCTGCCGGAACCGCTCCGCGAGGTCCCAGACGTAGAACGGGATGCCGATGACGTCGGCGGCCCGCCGCGGCGTCGCGGGCGTCCTCGAGGGTGCAGCAGCCACGCGCGCCGGTGCGGAAGGACGCCGGGTTGCTGGACAGCGCGAGGTGCACGCCGGTGACGTCGTGGCCGGCCTCGACCGCGCGGGCCGCGGCGACCGCCGAGTCGACCCCGCCGGACATCGCCGCGAGCACCCTCACGCCGACCACCTCAGTGGCGCGTTCACACTGGTTTCCCGGCCGAAACCCGCCGGAACGCGCCACTCGACTGCAGCTCTCACTGCCGTACGCCGTTCTGGCCGGCGCGGCGGGCCCGCTCGACGACCGGGCCGATCGCCGTCGACGACGGCATCGACGTCGGCCTGCGTCGAGGTGTGGCCGAGCGAGAACCGCAGCGACCCGCGGGCCAGCGCCTCGGGGACGCCCATCGCGAGCAGCACGTGGCTCGGCTGCGGCACGCCGGCCGAGCAGGCCGACCCGGTGGAGCACTCGATGCCGCGGGCGTCCAGCAGCAGCAGCAGCGCGTCGCCCTCGCAGCCGGGGAACGAGAAGTGCGCGTTGCCCGGCAGCCGGTGCGCGGTCGACAGGTCGGGGTCGCCGCCGAGGACGGCGTCCGGGCACGACGTCGAGCACCCGGCGTACCAGGTCGTCGCGCAGCCCGGCCAGCCGCTCGGCGCGCTCCGCGCTGCCGCTTGCCGGCCACCTCGGCGGCGGCGGCGAGCCCGACGATGGCCGGGGTGTCGAGGGTGCCGGAGCGGACGTCGCGCTCCTGCCCGCCGCCGTGCAGCACCGGCACCAGGTCGACTGGTTGCGGCCGAGCACGAGCAGCGCCGACCCCGAGCGGTCCGCCGATCTTGTGACCGGTCACGGTCATCGCGTCCAGACCGCTGGCGGCGAAGTCGACCGGCAGCTGCCCGAAGGCCTGCACGGCGTCGGAGTGGAACGGCACGCCGTAGCGCCGCGCGCCACCGCGGCCAGCTCGCCGACCGGCTGCACCGTGCCGACCTCGTTGTTCGCCCACATGACGGTGACCAGCGCGACCGAGCCGGGTCCGCGGCGATCGCGGCCTCGAGCGTCTGACGGGTGCACCCGACCGGCGGCGTCGACCGGCAGCCACTCGACGACCGCGCCCTCGTGCTCGGCCAGCCAGAGCGACGGCGTCCATCACGGCGTGGTGCTCGACGGCGCTGGCCAGGATGCGGCGACGTCCCGGGTCCTCGCTGCGGCGCTGCCAGAACAGGCCCTTGACCGCGAGGTTGTCCGACTCGGTGCCGCCGCCGGTGAAGAGGACCTCGCTGGGGCGGGCGCCCAGCGCGGCGGCCAGCGTCTCGCGGGCCTCCTCGACCAGCCGCCGCGCGGCGCGACCCGAGGCGTGCAGCGAGGACGGGTTGCCGGTCGCGCCCGAGCCGGGCGGCCATCGCCTCGACGGCCTCGGGGACCATCGGCGTGGTCGCCGCGTGGTCGAGGTAGACGGTGCCGGCTGGACACCGCGGTCGGCGGTTGGGGTCATCGCCGGAGGAGTCTACGTCGCGGGTGGGCACGCGGTCGGGCCGTGGCGCCCGGTACCGGAACCGGGTCGGTCAGCCCTTGCGCGCCTTGACCTTCTCGGTGAGGGCGGGGACGACCTGGTGCAGGTCGCCGACGACGCCGAAGTCGACCAGCTCGAAGATCGGCGCCTCGGGGTCCTTGTTGATCGCGACGATCGTCTTGGACGTCTGCATGCCGGCGCGGTGCTGGATCGCGCCGGAGATGCCGGCCGCGACGTAGAGCTGCGGGCTGACGGTCTTGCCGGTCTGGCCGACCTGGTGCTGGTGGGGGTACCAGCCGGCATCGGTGGCGGCGCGGCAGGCGCCGACCGCCGCGCCGAGGGCGTCGGCGAGGGCCTCGATGACCGAGAAGTTCTCGCCGGAGCCGACGCCGCGACCGCCGGACACGACGATCGCCGCCTCGGACAGCTCGGGGCGCTCGCCCTTCTCCTCGACCACCCGGTCGGTGATCCGCGCGCCCTTGGCGGCATCGGAGAGCTGCACGGTCACGTCCACCCGCTCGGCCGCACCGTCGGCGGCCTCTGCGGCGACCGAGTTCGGCCGGACCGTGATGATCGGCGTGCCGGTCGTGACCGTGGAACGCACCACGGTGGAGCCGCCGAAGACCGGCTGCTCGGCGGTGATCGATCCGCCCTCGGCGGCCACGTCGGTGGCGTCGGTGAGCACGCCGGAGCCGGTCTTGAGGGCCAGCCGAGCGGCGATCTCCTTGCCCTCGGCGCCGGAGGCGAGCAGCACCGCGGCCGGGCTGGCTCTGCGAGACGACCTGCGCGAGCACCTCGGCTGCCGGCGCGACGAGGTACGACGACAGCTCGGCGTCCTCGGCGACGTAGACCTTCGCGGCGCCGTACCGCGGCCAGCGTCTCCTTGGCGGCGTCGAAGCCGCTGCCGATGAGCACCGCGGACGGCTCGCCGAGACGGCGGGCGAACGTCAGCAGCTCGGAGGTGACCTTCTTGACCGCACCGTCGGTGTGGTCGACCAGAACCAGAACCTCAGCCATGAGTGTGCTCAGCCCTTCTCAGACGAACTTCTTGGACGCGAGGAACTCGACGAGCTTGTCCGCTCCGTCGCCCTCGTCCTTGACGACGGTGCCGGCCTGCCGCGGCGGAGCGGCCTCGAACGACTCGACCTTGCTCCATGCACCCGCGAGGCCGACGTCACCGGCGTCGACGCCGAGGTCGGCCAGCGCGTAGGTCTCGACCGGCTTCTTCTTCGCGGCCATGATCCCCTTGAACGACGGGTAGCGCGGCTCGTTGATCTTCTCCACCACGCTGACCACCGCCGGCATCGACGCCTCGACCACCTGGTAGCCGTCGTCGGTCAGCCGCTTGATCGAGATCGAGCCGGAACCGTCGGCGGTGACCTCCTTGGCGAAGGTCAGCTGCGGCAGCCCGAGCCGCTCGGCCAGCATCGCCGGCACCACGCTCATCCGGGCGTCCGAGGACTCCGAGCCCAGCAGCACCAGATCGAACGGCCGACTTCTCGATCGCCTTGGCGAGGGCCAGCGACGTCGCCACCGCGTCCGAGCCGTGCAGCCCGTCGTCCACGACGTGCACCGCCTTGTCGGCGCCCATCGACAGCGCCTTGCGCACCGTCTCGGTCGCGGCGTCCGGGCCCATGCACAGGATGGTCACCTCGCCGCCGTGCGCCTCCTGGAGCTTGAGCGCCTCCTCGACGGCGTACTCGTCCATCTCGTTCATCACCGGGTCGGTGGCTGCCCGGTCCAGCGTCGAGTCCGACGCGTCGAGCTTCTTCTCCGACCAGGTGTCCGGCACCTGCTTCACACAGACGACGATGTTCATGCGGCTGCAGCTCTCCTCGTGTGGCGGTGGCGCTCACCCTGCCAGCAGGTCATGAACGGTCGGCTGCAGGGTGGTCGGACGCTATGTTACCCACGAGTAGCAACCAGCCAAACTCGGGGTGTTTAGCGCTGCGCGGGCTCAGCGATAATGCCGGCAGGGCTTCACTGAGCCGACCGTCGACATACCGAGAACCAGGGTGGGTGAGATGACGACGTTCGAGCAGGACAACGATTCCCTCGCGCAGGCCCGCGAGGTGCTCATGGACGCGCGTGACGTGCTCGCCGCCGAGCGGCAGACCCGGGCCGACGCCCGGGAGTCCGCGGTGACCGACCGCGAGGCAGCCGTCGCAGCCGCCGAGGACGAGCTCCGGGAGCGCGCCGCCCGGCTCGACGCGATGATCAGCGCCGCGGACGCTCGCGACCGCGCGGCCGAGATCAGGTCCCGGGCGGCCGAGGCCCGCGAGGCGGCAGCGGCCATCCGCACCGAGCGGGCCCGCCTCCAGGCGGAGCTGGACGAGCGCGACCGGGTCCAGTCGGCCATCGACCGCGAGTGGGCCGCCCGCGACCGGGACGAGGCCGCCGCCGACCGCGACGCCGTCCGGGCCCTGCACGCGAGCACCCAGCCGCAGGAGTAGCCGGGCCGGGCGGATCACGAGGGGAATCGCCATGAGACGTGTCCTGACCCTGCTCGCCGCCATCGGCGTCCTCGTCCTGAGCCAGCTCGTGGGCGTGGCCGCTGCGCAGGACGAGGTGCCTTTGCGGGCCGCCTGACGACCAGCGCCCGGCCACCATCGTCGGCTCCGGCACGATCATCGGCACGAGCGGTGACGACGTCATCGTGGGGGGCCCGGGCGACGACCTGATCCTCGCCCTCGGCGGCGACGACTTCGTCTGCGGCGGGCCCGGCAACAACCATGTCGAGGGCGGGCAGGGGGCCGACGTCCTGCTCGGCGGCGAGGACCTGCCGCCGTTCGCCGGGTCGAACGGCCACAACAACGACGTGCTCAACGGCGGGCAGGGTGACGACACTCTCGCCGGCCTCTCCGGCGACGACTTGCTCGACGGCGTGCAGGGCGACGACATGCTCATCGGGATGGGCGGCAACGACCACGTCTCCGGCGGCTCGGGCGCCGACACCGTCTTCGGTGGACCGGGCACCGACCTCATCGGCGGCGACCAGGGTGCCGACACCCTGTTCGGCAACTTCGGCAGCGACAGCATCAGCGGCGGCAGCGGGGCCGACTTCATCGACGGCGACAACCCGTTACCGCCCCCGCCGGACCTGCCGTTCCCGCCCGGAGGCAACGACGACGTCTGCGAGGGCAACTCCGGGGCCGACACGATCGTCAACTGCGAGACGGCGACACCGTAGGGGCGCGGGCAGGCGCACCGGGGTTTCCGAAGCATCACGAACTCTTTGCCAATCCGCGCCAGTCGGGTCTCTTGTCACGGGCAACCAGGCGGCGCACATTTCCAAGTGAGGTGTACGTCGGGGGGGCGGCTGGACGTGACCGACATCCAAGGCCTCCGGAGCGGCGAAGCCGTACCCAAGTAGCGGTCAGCGGATCCTGGGCCCGACCCTTGGTGCATGACCCACGAACCGGCAGGTCTCTGCCTCACCGGCGAGCGGACCCTGCCCGGCATCAGCCACGAGAACTACTGGTTCCAGCGGCACCTCGCGGCGTACCGGTGGGTGGCAGCGGAGCTGCCGCTGCGCGGCGCGGTGGTCGTCGAGGCGGGCTGCGGCGAGGGGTACGGCGGTCAGCTGGTGGCCGATGCCGGAGCCGCCGTGGTGGCCGGGCTGGACCTCGACCCGCACACCCTGCAGCACGTCGCGCGCACCCATCGCGGGGTCCGCGCGGTGCGCGCGAACCTGGTCGCGCTCCCCTTCGCCGACGGCGTCGCCGATGTCGTGGTGAGCAGCCAGGTCGTCGAGCACCTCTGGGACCAGGAGGCGTTCGTCGGCGAGTGCGCGCGGGTGCTGCGGCCCGGCGGCCGGCTCGCCGTCACCACCCCGAACCGGCGGACCTTCCCACCGGGCAACCCGTTCCACAGCCGTGAGCTGGACGCCGCCGAGCTCACTCACCTGGTCGGTGGCCACCTCGACGTCGACCGGGTGCTCGGGCTGCGCCACGGTGCCCGGCTGGCTGCCGACGACCTGCACCGGGGCGACCTGGTCGCGGCCCAGGTGGCGACCGACCCCGAGCGGCGCGACGACGACCTGCGGGCCCGGGTCGCCGCCGTCACCGCCGGGGACTTCGAGGTCAGCGACCAGGACCTCGACGGCTGTCTCGACCTGCTGCTCGTCGCCGTACGCCGGTGACCGCGCCCGTCGGGACGCTCTGCATCGTCCTGCACACCCACCTGCCCTGGCTCGCCCCGGCACGGCACCTGGCCGGTCGGCGAGGAGTGGCTGCACCAGGCCTGGTCGGGCTGCTACCTGCCGCTGGTGGAGGTTCTCGACCGGCTGGCCGCGGAGGGCAGGCGTGACCTGGTGACCCTCGGCGTCACGCCGGTCCTCGCCGCCGCGCTGGACGATCCCTACGCGTTGCGCGAGCACCACGGGTGGCTGGGGCGCTGGCGGCTGCGCGCCGAGGAGCTGGCGCAGGAACGCGATGCCGCGCTGCGCGCCACGGCCACCGAGGAGTTCCGCGCGGCCTCGCACGCGCTGACCAGCTTCGAGCAGCGCTGGGCCCGCGGCGGCTCGGCGGCGCTGCGACCGCTGGTCGACTCCGGCGCCGTCGAGCTGCTCGGCGGGCCGCTGACCCATCCGATCCTGCCGCTGCTGCCGCCGGCACTCGCCGCGTTCGCGCTCCGCGCCGGGCTGGACGACGCCGCCCTGCGCCTCGGGCACCGGCCCCGCGGCCTGTGGGCGCCGGAGTGCGCCTGGGCGCCCGGACTCGACCAGGTCTACGCCGATGCGGGCGTCGGGCACTTCCTCGTCGACGAACCCACGGTGCGGGCGGCCGGCGGGGCGACGCACCGGCCGTGGCGGGTCGCCGGCAGCGACGTCGTCACGGTCGCCCGCGACCTCGCACTCACCGACCTGGTGTGGTCGTCGCGATCCGGCTTCCCGCGCGGCGCGGACTACCGCGACTTCCACGACGTCCACCCGTCGGGCCTGCGACCGTCACGGGTGACCGACCCGCACGACCCGCGCAAGCAGCCGTACCGACCGGCAGCGGCCGCTGCCGCGGTGCGCCGCGACGCCGCGACGTTCGTCGCCGCCGTCCGCAACCGGCTGACCGGTCTGTCCGAGCCAGGGGCTGCGCCGCCGGTCGCGGTGGTCGCCTGGGACACCGAGCTGTTCGGGCACTGGTGGCACGAAGGACCGCAGTTCCTCGAGCAGGTGCTCCGGATGCTGCCCGAGGCCGGCGTGCGCCCCGCGACCCTTGAGCAGGTGGCCGGCCGGGCCACCGACTCGCTCGACCTGCCGGCCGGCAGCTGGGGCGCGGGCAAGGACCTCCGGCTGTGGACCGGGGCGGCGGTGGCCGACCTGGCGGCGGACGGCCGGGCCGTCGCCGACCGTCTGCTCGACGTCGTACGCCGGTGCGCACCACCCGGGTCCAGCCGCCGACCGGACCTGGACGACCTGGCCCGCGAGGCGATGCTGGCGCTCGCCAGCGACTGGGCGTTCATGGTGTCGCGGGACAGCGCCGCGGGGTACGCGCGGGAACGGCAGGCAGCGCACTGCACCCGGTTCCACTCGCTGGCCGACGCGCTGGAGGGCCACGGACCCCACCCGGGCCCGTCCCGTGACGGCGCGCTCGCGGCCCACCTGGACGCCCGCCTTCTGCGCACCCGGTCGGGCTAAGGGCCGGTCCTGCCCCTGTCGGTCCCGGTCTGCTGGTGCTTGCGCGCCATGTCGGCCAGCGCCGCGCGGTGCTCGGCCTCGGCGGCGTAGATGGCGACCCGGTCGCGCACCACCCGGCCGGGGACGCCGGCCACGACGCTGCCCGCCGGGACGTCACCGCGGACCACCGTGTGCGCGGCGAGGACGCAGCCGTCGCCGACCCGCGCGCCGCGGAGCACCGAGGCCTTGACCCCCACCCACACGTCGGCGCCGATCCGCACCGGCGACTTCACGATGCCCTGGTCCTTGATCGGGACGTGCAGGTCGCCGAAGCGGTGGTCGAAGTCGCCCATGTAGACCCAGTCGGCCACGATGCAGCGCGGGCCGACCTCGATGTCCAGGAAGCAGTTCAGGGTGTCCTCGCGGCCGAGCACCGTCTTCTCCCCGATCCGCAGGGTGCCCTCGTGGGCCCGCAGCGAGCAGCGGTCGCCGAGGTGCACCCACCGCCCGATCACCACCCGTCCGTAGCCCGGCCGGGCGGTGATCTCGACGCCCCGCCCGAGGAACACGAAGCCTTCGGTGACGACCTCCGGGTGCCGCAGCCGCAGCCGCAGGAACCGCCAGTAGCGCACCAGGTAGTACGGCGTGAACGCCCGGTTCCGCAGGACCCAGCGCAGGCTGTCCGGGGACACGAACCGCCGCAGCGGCACCTGGCGTGGGTCGCGGTCGGCTCACTCCGGCCGGGTCCCGGTGAGCAGCACGTTGTAGAACAGCCGCTGCGGCAGCGCATGGGCGAGGACCCGGTCGACCGCCGACAGCCGCTGCCACGACCGGTAGGCGAACATCGCCCAGCTCATGCCGAGCCGTTCGCGGGTTGACGGCTGCCTCGAAGGTGCGCACCGGCCAGCCCAGGAACGCGGCGGTGAGCTCCTCGGCGGCGGTGCTGACGTCGACAGCACCGGCCCGGAGCGCGGTCGCGGCCAGCGCCCGCGGGTCGAAGGTGTGGATGTCGACCACCGACTCGAGCGCGGCGGCCCGCGACGACTCGGCGAGCTCCTCGGCCGGTCGGGACCAGCGCTGCCGCACCGGCGCAAGGTGCGTCGCCGCGGTGGTCGCCTTCCAGGTGAGCCGGCCCAGCCGGCGGGCGTACCAGTCGCCGATGCGTGGTCGGCTCGCCGGCGAAGACGAACCGGCCGCCGGGCCGGAGGACGCGCAGCACCTCGCGCAGCGCGAGCTCGACGTCCGGGATGTGGTGCAGCACGGCGTGGCCGACGACGAGGTCGACGCTGGCGTCGTCGTACGGGATCGACTCGGCGTCCGCGACCCGCCCCTCGACGTCGAGGCCCAGCTCGGTGCCGTTGCGCACCGCGGCCTCGACCATGCCCGGCGACAGGTCGGTGACGTGGCCCTTGGTGGCCACCCCGGCCTGCATCAGGTTGAGCAGGAAGAAGCCGGTGCCGCTGCCGAGCTCCAGCGCCTCGGCGTACGGCCAGCCCGCCACGTCGTCGCGGCCGACGGCGGCGACGAACCGGTCGCGCGCGTAGTCGATGCACCGCTGGTCGTAGGAGATCGACCACTTCTCGTCGTAGGTCGACGCCTCCCAGTCGTGGTAGAGCACGTTGGCCAGCTTGGGGTCGGTCCAGGCCCGCTGCACCTCGTCGGCGGTGGGGTGCGGGTTCGGCGCACTCATCGACTACCTCACTTCCCGGTGAAGGTCGCCTTGCCGGGACCGTGCTCGACGAAGGACTCCATGCCGATCCGCCGGTCCTCGGTGGCGAACAGCCCGGCGAACTGCAGCCGCTCGATCTCGAGCCCGGTGGCCAGGTCGGTCTCCAGCCCGCCGTCGACGGCCTCCTTGGCGGCCCGCAGCGCCAACGCGCGGGCCGCCGACGAAGCGGGCGGCCATCTCGCGGGCGGCGGCGTAGACCTCGTCGGCCGGCACGACCTTGTCGACCAGCCCGATCTGCAACGCCTCCTGCGCGTCGACGAACCGGCCGGTGAAGATGATGTCCTTGGCCCGGGCCGGTCCGACCAGCCGCGGCAGCCGCTGGGTGCCGCCGGCGCCCGGGATGACGCCGAGCAGGATCTCGGGCTGGCCGAGCTTGGCGTTGTCGCCGCAGACCCGGAAGTCGGCGCACAGCGCCAGCTCGCAGCCGCCGCCGAGGGCGTAGCCGGTGACCGCCGCGACGACCGGCTTGGGGATCCGCGCCACCGCGGTGAACGACGACTGCAGCGCGCCGGAGCGGGCGACCATGTCGGCGTACGACATCGTCGCCATCTCCTTGATGTCCGCGCCGGCCGCGAACACCTTCTCCCCGCCGTAGACGACGACGGCGGCGACGTCGCTGCGCTCGCCGGCCTCATGCGGCAGCCGCGCGGATCTCCTCCTGCACCTGGACGTTGAGGGCGTTCATCGGCGGCCGGTCCAGCCGGATGGTGCCGATTCCGTCCTCGACCTCGAGCCGGACGAGTGCTGCGTCAGTCATGCCGGTGAGGGTAACGGCCGGCCTCGGAGCCAACGTCCCCTACCGTGTGCCAGTGATCGTTCCGCGGCTCGGCGCCCACCCCGACAGACCGCGGCACGTCGTTCGCCGTCTTCAGCCGCGGCGACGCCGTCGAGCTGTGCCTGATCGACGACGACGGTGGTCAGCGGGTCGTGCACCTCACCGACCGCACCAACGACGTGTGGCACGGGTTCGTCGAGGGTGTCCGGCCCGGCCAGCGGTACGGCTACCGGGTGCACGGGCCCTGGGACCCCGGCCACGGGCACCGCTTCAACCCGGCCAAGCTGCTCGCCGACCCGTACGCCCGAGCCCTCGACGGCGACCTCCGGCTCGACGACGCCGTGCTCGGGCAGGACCCGGCCGCCGACGACTCGGTCGCCGACCCGCGCGACTCGGCGCCGTTCGTGCCGCACTCGGTGGTCGTCGACCCGTCCTACGACTGGGGGGACGACCGGCGGCCCGAGGTGCCGTGGGCCGACACCGTCGTCTACGAGCTGCACGTGAAGGGCTTCACCGCTGCCGCACCCAGGGGTGCCGGAGCACCTGCGCGGCACGTACGCCGGGCTGGCGCACCCGGCCGCGGTCGAGCACCTCGTCGGTCTCGGCGTCACGACGGTCGAGCTGCTGCCGGTGCACCACTTCACCAGCGAGCCGTGCGCTGCTCCGCCGCGGCAAGGTCAACTACTGGGGCTACAACTCGCTCGGCTTCTTCGCCCCGCACGCGGGCTACTCGGCCGCCGGCTCGCGCGGGCAGCAGGTGACCGAGTTCCGCGACATGGTGCGCGCCCTGCACGCCGCCGGCCTCGAGGTGGTCCTCGACGTGGTCTACAACCACACCGCCGAGGGCGAGGCCGACGGCCCGGTCCTGTCCTGGCGCGGGCTGGACAACGCGGCCTACTACCGGCTCCTCGGCGGCCGGCGCTACGTCGACGTCACCGGCTGCGGCAACACGCTGGACCTGCGGCACCCGCGGACGCTCGCGATGGTCACCGACTCGCTGCGGTACTGGGCGCAGGAGATGCACGTCGACGGCTTCCGGTTCGACCTGGCGCCGGCTCTCGCCCGCGGCACCGACGCGTTCGAGCGGCACGGCACCTTCCTCAGCGTGCTCGGCCCAGGACCCGGTGCTGTCCACGGTGAAGCTCGTCGCCGAGCCGTGGGACGTCGGTGCCGGCGGCTACCAGCTCGGCGGCTTCCCCACGCCGTGGGCCGAGTGGAACGACCGCTACCGCGACACGATCCGCGAGTCCTGGCTCGGCGGCCACGACACAGCGTGGAGCCAGGTCGGCGGGGTGCGCGACCTGGCCTACCGGCTGGCCGGCTCGTCGGACGTGTTCGAGGCGCGCGGGCCGCTGGCCTCGGTCAACTTCGTCACCGCGCACGACGGCTTCACCCTGCACGACCTCGTGTCCTACGACCGCAAGCACAACGAGGCGAACGGCGAGGACAACCGCGACGGCACCGACAACAACCGCAGCTGGAACTGCGGCGTCGAGGGCAGCACCGACGACCCGGAGGTGCTCGCCCTGCGCCGCCGGATGATGCGCAACCTGCTGACGACGCTGCTGGTCTCCACCGGTGTCCCGATGCTCACCGCCGGCGACGAGACGGGTCGCACCCAGGGCGGCAACAACAACGCCTACTGCACCGACGACGAGTCGTCCTGGTTGGTCTGGGACCACGGCACCATGGCAGCAGGACCTGCTGTCCTGGACCCGGGCGCTGCTCGCGCTGCGGCGCGACAACCCGGTGCTCCGCCACGACGAGTTCTTCGAGGGGCGCCCCGCGCACGCCGACGGCATCAAGGACCTGGCGTGGTTCGGCACCGACGGCCAGGAGATGACGCCCGAGCGGTGGTTCTCCCACGACCTGCGGGTGCTCGGCCTCTACCTGTCCGCCAAGGCCACGGCTGACGGCCGGCCGGTTCCCTCGCTGCTGGTGCTGGTCAACTCCGGCCGGGCGGCGGCCGAGGTCCGGCTGCCCGGACCGCCGTGGGGCTCGGCGTACGACGTGCTGCTCGACACCACGCTGGAGCACCCGTCACCCGGCCCGACGTACCAGCACAGCACCGAGGTCGAGCTCGGCCCGCACAGCGTCCAGGTGCTCGCCGCCAGCCGCGGCTGACCGCCAGCTACGAAGGGCAGGGGCCGGAACCCGGTTACCGCAGGTCGCCGGAGTCCATCCCGGCGGACTCGGCCGGCAGGGTGGCCAGGCCGAGCTCGGCCGGGGTAGCGACCAGCCGGTGGTGCGGCACGACCCGCGCGGTGTAGCCGAACGGACCCGGCCGGTCGAGGGTGATGGCGCCGACGTACCGGTGCCGGCCGCCCTCGTAGGCCTCCTCGTGGCGCATCGCGACCGCGGACGACCCGGCGATCTGGTCGTTCTCGTCGACCCGGCCGTGCACGACCTGGACGTCGACGTCGTCCGGCGAGAGCTGGCCGAGGGACACGAACGCCCGCACCTCCAGCGCGCTGCCGACCTCCGGGGCGTCCGCGACGCCACCCGGTCTCGACGTGGTCGACCCGGACGGCCCGCCACGCGGCGCGGACCCGCTGCTTCCAGGCCGCCAGCTCGCGGGCACCGGTGAAGCCGCCGTCGAGGTCGCGCGCCGAGCGGAACGCCGGCGCGTAGAGGCCGAGCACGTAGTCGCGCACCATCCGGGTGGCGAGCACCTGCGGCCCGAGGGTCTGCAGGGTGTGCCGCACCATCTCGATCCAGCGGGCCGGCAGCCCGTCCGCGTCGCGGTCGTAGAACAGCGGGGCGACGGTCTTCTCGAGCAGGTCGTAGAGCGCTGCCGCCTCGAGGTCGTCGCGGTGGTCCGGGTCGGTGACGCCGTCGGCGGTCGGGATGGCCCAGCCGTTGTGGCCGTCGTACATCTCGTCCCACCACCCGTCGAGGACCGACAGGTTGAGGCAGCCGTTCAGCGCCGCCTTCATCCCCGACGTGCCGCAGGCCTCCAGCGGGCGCAGCGGGTTGTTCAGCCACACGTCGCAGCCCGGGTACAGCTTCTGGGCCATCGCGATGTCGTAGTTGGGCAGGAAGATGATCCGGTCGCGCACGCCTGCCTGGTCGGCGAACCGCACGAGCTCCTGGATCAGCTTCTTGCCGCCGTCGTCGGCCGGGTGCGCCTTGCCGGCGATCACGATCTGGATCGGCCGCTCCGGGTGGCGGCAGCAGCGCGGTCAGCCGGTCCTGGTCGCGCAGCATCAGGGTGAGGCGCTTGTACGACGGCACGCGGCGCGCGAAGCCGATGGTGAGCACGTCCGGGTCGAGGATCTTGTCGACCCAGCCGAGCTCGGCCTCGCTGGCGCCGCGCTGCACCCAGGACTGCCGCACCCGGCGCCGTGCGTCGGCCACCAGCCGGGCCCGCAGCAGGCCGCGGACCGCCCAGATGTCGGCGTCCGGGACCCGCGCCACGTCGTCCCAGGACGCCAGGTCGGTCGGGCTCTCGACGATCTCCGGCCCGGCCATGCCGCAGGACCTCCGGCGCCACCCAGGTCGGCGCGTGCACGCCGTTGGTGACGTAGCCGATCGGCACCTCGGGCTCGTCGAAGCCGGGCCACAGCCGGGAGAACATGCTCGCGGGCGACGTGGCCGTGCAGCTCGGAGACGCCGTTGGCCCGCTGGGCGAGGCGCAGGCCCATCACCGCCATGTTGAAGATGCTGGGGTCGCCGCCGTCGTAGTCCTCGGCACCGAGGGCGAGCACCCGCTCGACCGGGACGCCCTGGACGCGCGTTGTCGCCGCCGAAGTGCTGCTCGACGAGGTCCTGCGCGAACCGGTCGATGCCGGCGGGCACCGGGGTGTGGGTGGTGAACAGGGTGGCGGCCCGGGCCGCCTCGACGGCCTCGTCGAAGGTCAGCCCGTGCGTCCTCGATCAGCTCGCGGATGCGCTCGATGCCGAGGAAGCCGGCGTGGCCCTCGTTGGTGTGGAAGACCTCGGGCGCCGGCGCACCGGTCAGCCGGCTGTAGGCGCGCAGCGCCCGGACGCCGCCGATGCCGAGCAGCATCTCCTGGAGCAGCCGGTGCTCGCTGCCGCCGCCGTAGAGCCGGTCGGTGACGTCGCGCTCGGCCGGCTCGTTGTCCTCGACGTCGGAGTCGAGCAGCAGCAGCGGCACCCGGCCGACCTGCGCCTTCCAGACCTGGGCGACCAGGTGCCGGCCGCCGGGCAGGCCGACCGTGACCTTCAGCGCGCTGCCGTCGGCCTCGCGCAGCAGCGAGATCGGCAGCCCGTCGGGGTCGAGGACCGGGTAGCGCTCCTGCTGCCAGCCCTCCCGCGACAGCGACTGCGCGAAGTAGCCGGACCGGTAGAGCAGCCCGACGCCGACGATCGGCACGCCGAGGTCGGACGCGGCCTTGAGGTGGTCGCCGGCCAGGATGCCGAGGCCGCCGGAGTACTGCGGCAGCGCGGCGGTGATGCCGTACTCGGGCGAGAAGTAGGCGATTGCACCAGGGACCGCCTCGGCAGCGTCGCCGTCCGCCGCCGCCGCGACCAGGCCCTGGTACCAGCGGTCGCCCTCGAGGTAGGCCCGCAGGTCCGCGGCCGCGGCGTCGACCCGGCGTACGACGTCGGGGTCCGCGGCCAGCGCCGCGAGCCGCTCCGGGCCGAGCGCGCCGAGCAGCTGCACCGGGTCGCCACCGACCTGCTCCCAGAGCTCCGGGTCGAGGCTCTCGAACAGGTCCTGGCTCCGGGTGTCCCAGGACCAGCGCAGGTTGAGAGCGAGCTCGCCGAGCGGGGCGAGCGCCGCGGGCAGCACGGTGCGGACGGTGAACCGTCGGATGGCCTTCACCGGCCGGAGGATACTGGTCCGGCCGGGTGCCACGGCACCCGCGCCCGCGCTGCGGACGCCAGCAGGACCGAGTGTGTGCAGCACCCGGGTTCGTGGGTAGGTTCGGCGTCGATGATCGGACGCATCCCCATCCTGGACGTGCAGCCCGCCGAGGGCTGCGGTCGCTGGCCGGCCAAGGCCGTCGTCGGCGAGACCTTCACGGTCACCGCGACGGTCTTCCGCGAGGGCCACGACGTGGTCAACGCGGACGTCGTGCTGCGCGACGCCAAGGGCCGCAAGGGTCCGTTCACGCCGATGACGCCGGGTGCTCCTGGCACTGACCGCTGGTCGGCACGAGGTCACGCCGACCAGCGAGGGCCGCTGGACGTTCGCGGTCGAGGCGTGGAGCGACCCGGTCGCCACCTGGCACCACGACGCGACATCAAGATCGCGGCCGGCGTCGACGTCGAGCTGATGCTCGAGGAGGGCGCCCGGGTGCTCGAGCGGGCGGCCGCGGCGCGACCGGCGTCCGGCCGGCGCGGCCCTGCTCGACGCCGCGACCGCGCTGCGCGACACGTCACGCCCGGTCGCCGGCCCGGCTCGCCGCGGCCGACGCCCCCGAGGTCGCTCGCGACGCTGCGCCGAGCACCCGCTGCGCGACCTCGTCACCTCCAGCGACCGGATGCCGCTCTGGGTCGACCGCGAGCGGGCGCTGTTCGGCACCTGGTACGAGTTCTTCCCGCGCTCCGAGGGCGCCGCGAAGGACCCAGGACGGGCGTGCTGCGCTCCGGCACCTTCCGCACCGCCGCCGACCGGCTGCCCGCCGTCGCCGCGATGGGCTTCGACGTCGTCTACCTGCCGCCGATCCACCCGATCGGCACGCACCAACCGCAAGGGCCCGAACAACACGCTGACCCCCGGGCCGGACGACGTCGGCTCGCCGTGGGCGATCGGCTCGCCGAGGGCGGCCACGACGCGATCCACCCCGACCTCGGCACCGATCGAGGACTTCGACGCGTTCGTCGCGCGCGCCGAGCGAGCTCGGGCATGGAGGTCGCGCTCGACTTCGCGCTGCAGGCCTCCCCGGACCACCCCTGGGTCACCGAGCACCCGGAGTGGTTCACCGAGCTCGCCGACGGCACGATCGCCTACGCCGAGAACCCGCCGAAGAAGTACCAGGACATCTACCCGCTCAACTTCGACCGCGACCCCGAGGGCATCTACGCCGAGGTGCTGCGGGTCGTGCGGCACTGGATGGACCACGGCGTGCGGATCTTCCGGGTCGACAACCCGCACACCAAGCCGGTGGCGTTCTGGGAGTGGCTGATCGGCGAGGTCCGCAAGACCGACCCGGACGTGCTCTTCCTGGCCGAGGCGTTCACCCGGCCGGCGATGATGCACACGCTGGCCCGGGTCGGCTTCCACCAGTCCTACACCTACTTCACCTGGCGCAACGAGAAGTGGGAGCTCGAGGAGTACCTCACCGAGCTGTCCCAGCAGACGGCGCACTTCCTGCGGCCCAACTTCTTCGTCAACACCCCGGACATCCTGCACGCCTACCTGCAGTACGGCGGCCCGCCGGCGTTCAAGATCCGGGCCGTGCTCGCCGCGACGCTCTCGCCGACCTGGGGCGTCTACTCCGGCTTCGAGCTGTTCGAGCACGTCGCGGTCCGGCCGGGCAGCGAGGAGTACCTCGACTCCGAGAAGTTCCAGCTCCGCCCGCGCGACTGGGCGGCGGCCGAGGCCGAGGACCGCACGCCTCGCGCCGTACCTCACCCGGCTCAACGAGCTCCGCCGCGCGCACCCGGCGCTGCAGCGGCTGCGCAACCTGCGCTTCCACCACACCGACAACGACCAGATCATCTGCTTCTGCAAGGCGCGCAGCGGCGACGGCGACCGACAGCGGCGACACCGTGCTCGTCGTCGTCGTGAACCTCGATCCGCACGGCACCCGCGAGACGACGGTCCGGCTGGACATGCCGGCGCTCGGGCTGGAGCTGGGACGACACCTTCGGCGTGCACGACGAGCTCGACCGGCGGGACCTACGTCTGGGGCAGAGCACAACTACGTGCGGCTCGACCCGTTCATCGAGCCGGCCCACGTCTTCCGGTGCAGCGCCGGCGCGCCGCCGAGGCGGGTCGGGCCAGTCGAGCGACGTCCGACCGATCGCTCGCCCGATCCCAGACACCGTCGCGATCGACAACTTCGCGGACCTGCCCGACGAGGAGCGCGACCCGCACTGGTACAAGCGCGCCGTCTTCTACGAGGTGCTGGTGCGGTCCTTCAACGACAGCAACGGCGACGGCACCGGCGACCTCGCCGGCCTGATCGACAAGCTCGACTACCTGCAGTGGCTGGGCGTCGACTGCCTCTGGCTGCCGCCGTTCTTCCCCTCGCCGCTGCGCGACGGCGGCTACGACGTCGCCGACTACACCGCCGTGCTGCCGGAGTTCGGCACCATCGGGCGACTTCGTGGAGTTCGTCGACGCCGCCCACGCCCGCGGCATCCGGGTGATCATCGACTTCGTCATGAACCACACCTCCGACCAGCACCCGTGGTTCCAGGCCTCCCGCACCGACCCGGACGGCCCGTACGGCGACTTCTACGTCTGGGCCGACAACGACGAGGCCTACGCCGACGCCCGGATCATCTTCGTCGACACCGAGACGTCCAACTGGACCTTCGACCCGGTGCGCAAGCAGTACTTCTGGCACCGCTTCTTCTGCCACCAGCCGGACCTCAACTTCGAGAACCCGCGGGTGCAGGAGGCGATGATCGAGGCGCTGCGGTTCTGGCTCGACCTCGGCATCGACGGCTTCCGGCTCGACGCCGTGCCCTACCTGTTCGAGGAGGAGGGCACCAACTGCGAGAACCTGCCGGCGACCCACGAGTTCCTCAAGCGGGTGCGCAAGGAGGTCGACGCGCAGTACCCCGACCGGGTGCTGCTCTGCGAGGCCAACCAGTGGCCGGCCGACGTCGTCGAGTACTTCGGCGCAGGACGGCGACGAGTGCCAGATGGCGTTCCACTTCCCGGTGATGCCGCGGATCTTCATGGCCGTCCGGCGGGAGTCGCGCTACCCGATCTCGGAGATCATGGCCCAGACGCCGGCGATCCCGGACAACTGCCAGTGGGGCATCTTCCTGCGCAACCACGACGAGCTGACCCTCGAGATGGTCACCGACGAGGAGCGCGACTACATGTGGGCGCGAGTACGCCAAGGACCCCCGCATGAAGGCCAACATCGGCATCCGCCGCCGGCTGGCCCCGCTGCTCGACAACGACCGCAACCAGCTCGAGCTGTTCACCGCCCTGCTGCTGTCGCTGCCCGGCTCGCCGGTCCTCTACTACGGCGACGAGATCGGCATGGGCGACAACATCTGGCTCGGCGACCGCGACGGCGTGCGCACCCCGATGCAGTGGACGCCGGACCGCAACGCCGGGCTTCTCCACCTGCGACCCGGGCCAGCTCGTTCCTGCCGGTGATCATGGACCCGGTCTACGGCTACCAGGTCACCAACGTCGAGGCGCAGCTCGCCAGCTCGACGTCGCTGCTGCACTGGACCCGGCGGATGATCGAGGTCCGCAAGCAGAACCCGGCCTTCGGCCTCGGCACCTTCGAGGACCTCGGCGGCAGCAACCCGAGCGTGCTGTCGTTCGTCCGCGACTTCGGCGACGACATCGTGCTGTGCGTCAACAACCTGTCCCGGTTCCCGCAGCCGGTCGAGCTGGACCTGCGGCGCTGGGAGGGCTGCCGCCCGTCGAGCTGCTCGGCAGCGTGCAGTTCCCGCGATCGGCGAGCTGCCGTACCTGCTGACCCTCGCGGGCCACGGCTTCTACTGGTTCCGGCTGACGCCGCCGGAAGGAGTGCTCTGATGTCGGCCCCGGACCGAGCCCGGCATGCACGGTCGGGTCGACCTGACCGGATGCCTCGGCCACCAGCGCTGGTTCGCCGGCAAGGGCCGGGCCTGGCAGGTCACCGGCGTCGACGACCGTCGGCTGGCTGCGCGCGAGACGCCGGCCGTACGCATCGACACTCGTGACCGTCGCCTACGACGACGGCGAGACCGAGACCTACCAGCTGCCGCTGGTCGCACTACGCCGAGCCGCGCCGAGCACCTCGCGCACGCGCTGCGTCGGCGAGGAGACCGGCGCGACGGCGAGCGCCGGCACGCTCTACGACGCGCTGCACGACAAGGACGTCACGGCGCTCTGGATCGCACGGCATCGCCGGCGAGCGCAGCGGCGCACGGGCTCGCCGTTCCACCGCGACCCGAGCGTCGACGAGCTGCCGCCGGGCGGACCGTCGATCGTCGTCGGCGCCGAGCAGAGCAACACCTCGGTGATCTTCGGCGACACGGTGATCCTCAAGGTGTTCCGCAAGGTCTCGCCGGGCCTCAACCCCGACATCGAGGTGCACGCGGCGCTGGCCGCGGCGGGCAGCACGCACATCGCCGCCGCCGCTCGGCTGGCTCGAGGGCGAGCTGGACCGACCCCGCCGGTGAGCGCAGGCCACGGCCAGCCTGGCGATGCTGCAGATCTTCCTCAGGGGCGCCACCGACGGCTGGGAGCTGGCCACTGACCAGCGTCCGCGACCTCTACGCCGAGGCCGACCTGCACGCCGACGAGGTCGGCGGCGACTTCGCCGGCGAGGCGCAGCGGCTCGGCGCGGCCACCGCCGAGGTGCACGCCGCCCTCGCGCGCGACGCTGCCGACCGGACGGCTGGAGCGGCAAGGAGCTGGCCGCGCTGGCCGACGGGCATGCGCAGCCGGCTGGACCGCGCGGCCGCCGAGGTGCCCGAGCTGGCGCCGTACGCCGACGGCGCTGCGCGCGGCCTTCGACGACCTCGCCGCGCCTCGACGAGCCGGTCGCGGTCCAGCGGGTGCACGGCGACTTCCACCTCGGCCAGGTGATGCGCACCCTGGACGGCTGGATGCTGCTCGACTTCGAGGGCGAGCCGGCCCGCCCGCTGGCCGAGCGCCGCGGCGCTCGACTCGCCGCTGAGGGACGTCGCCGGGCATGCTGCGCTCCTTCGACTACGCCGCCCGGCACCTGCTCGCCGACCACCCGGCCGACCCGCAGCGCGAGTACCGCGCCACCGAGTGGGCAGACGCGCAACCGCGACGCGTTCTGCACCGGCTACGCCGAGGCCGGCGGTGCCGACCCGCGCAGCCAGACCGTGCTGCTGCGGGCGTTCGAGACCGACAAGGCGGTCTACGAGGTCGTCTACGAGGCCCGCAACCGGCCGACCTGGCTGCCGATCCCGATGGCCGCGATCCGCACGGCTCGCCGCCTCGACGGCGCATCGAGAGAGAGGTTGACCCATGAGCGACCGCCCACCAGCCGGGCTGCCACGCCGACCCCGCAGCCACCGCGCCGCGAGCAGCGCTCGAGCACCGGCCGAGCAGCGCACGTGCCCCGGCCTGCCGGTGCCGGACGAGGACCTGCACCGGCTGGTCGTCCGGCGTCGCACCACGACCCGCACTCCGTCCTCGGGCCGCACCCGCACGACGGCGGCGTCACGGTGCGCACGCTGCGCCCGTGGGCGACCGCGGTCGACGGTGCTGGTCGGCGACGACCGCTACGAGATGCGGCACGAGAGCGACGGCGTCTGGGTCGGCGTCGCTGCCCGGCGCGCAGGTGCCCGACTACCGGCTCGAGGTCGCCTACGACGGCCCGCCGCGCGCTATCGACGACCCCTACCGCTTCCTGCCGACGCTCGGCGAGATCGACCTGCACCTGATCGGCGAGGGCCGCCACGAGCAGCTGTGGCGCGTCCTCGGCGCGCACACCCGCGTCGTACGACGGCATCGCCGGCACCGTGACCGGCACGTCGTTCGCGGTCTGGGCGCCCAACGCCCAGGGCGTGCGGCTCATCGGCGACTTCAACTACTGGGACGGCCGGGCGCACCCGATGCGCTCGCTGGGCTCGACCGGCGTCTGGGAGCTGTTCGTCCCGGGCGTCGGCGACGGCACCCACTACAAGTTCGAGGTCCTCGGCCGCGACGGCGTCTGGCGGCAGAAGGCCGACCCGCTGGCGTTCGCGCACCGAGGTGCCGCCGGCCACCGCGTCGGTCGTGTTCACCCCGTCGACTACGAGTGGGGCGACGACGAGTGGCTGCGCGAGCGCGCGCCAGACGCGACCCGCTCGCCGTCACCGATGAGCACCTACGAGGTGCACCTCGGCTCGTGGCGCCAGGGCCTGTCCTACCGCGAGCTGGCCGACCAGCTCGTCGGCTACGTGACGTACCTCGGGCTTCACCCACGTCGAGCTGATGCCGGTCGCCGAGCACCCGTTCGGCGGCTCGTGGGGCTACCAGGTCACGTCGTACTTCGCGCCGACCGTCGCGGTTCGGCACCCCCGACGACTTCCGCTACCTCGTCGACCGGCTGCACCAGGCCGGCATCGGCGTCATCGTCGACTGGGTGCCCGGCGCACTTCCCCAAGGACGACTGGGCGCTGGCCCGCTTCGACGGCACCGCGCTCTACGAGCACCCCGACCCGCGCCGCGGCGAGCAGCCCGACTGGGGCACGCTACGTCTTCGACTTCGGCCGCACGCGAGGTGCGCAACTTCCTGGTCGCCAACGCGCTCTACTGGCTCGAGGAGTTCCACATCGACGGCCTGCGGGTCGACGCGGTCGCCTCGATGCTCTACCTCGACTACTCGCGCGAGGAGGGCGAGTGGGTGCCCAACGAGTACGGCGGCCGGGAGAACCTCGAGGCGGTCGCGTTCCTGCAGGAGATGAACGCGACGGCCTACCGCCGGGTCCCCGGCATCGTCACGATCGCCGAGGAGTCGACGGCCTGGCCGGGCGTCACCCGGCCGACGCACCTCGGCGGCCTCGGCTTCGGCTTCAAGTGGAACATGGGCTGGATGCACGACTCGCTGGACTACATGGCCAACGAGCCGGTCTACCGGCAGTACCACCACCACCAGATGACGTTCTCGATGATGTACGCCTACTCCGAGAACTACGTGCTGCCGATCAGCCACGACGAGGTCGTGCACGGCAAGGGGTCGCTGCTGCGCAAGATGCCCGGCGACCGCTGGCAGCAGCTGGCCAACCTGCGCGCCTACCTGGCCTTCATGTGGGCGCACCCGGGCAAGCAGCTGCTGTTCATGGGCTCGGAGTTCGGCCAGGAGTCGGAGTGGGCCGAGTCGCGGTCGCTGGACTGGTGGCTCATCGACGACCCCGACCACCGCGGCGTGCAGACGCTGGTGCGCGACCTCAACCGGGTCTACACCGAGAGCCGCGCGCTGTGGTCCCGCGACGCCGACCCGGCCGGCTTCCAGTGGATCGACGCCAACGACGCGAGCAACAACGTGTTCTCGTTCCTGCGCCACGGCGACGACGGCTCGGCGCTGGCCTGCGTCGCCAACTTCGCCGCGATCCCGCACGAGGGCTACCGGATCGGCCTGCCGCACGCCGGGCGCTGGGACGAGGTGCTCAACACCGACGCCGAGGCGTACGGCGGCAGCGGCGTCGGCAACCTCGGCGGCGTCGAGGCGCAGCGGCGAGGCCGTGGCACGGCCAGCCGGCCTCGGCGACCCTGCGGGTCCCGCCGCTGGGCACCGTCTGGCTGCGCCGACGGCCCTGACCCCCGCCGGCGTGATGTGGCCTGCCGCGCGATGCGTTTGCCGCCGGAGTCCGGAGGAGACATGACGTGCCCATCGTCGCGGCACCCTTGGGCTTCTTCTCCTGCTTGGGTTTCGGATCTCGCGGCCACCCTTGTTCTTGCTGCCATGTCGTGCTCCTTGATGCGCAGGGACCGTGCCCGCACCAGCGGCATCATGGCGTCGTCAGTGCAACTACGGCGGCGAGCCATGGGAAGCGGATAGGAGGCAGTCGTCCCGGTTTGAGGTCTCGGGGAGACAACAGCGACGCCCCCGCGAACGGAGCCGATGAACACCCGCACCATCGCGATCCTGGCGCTCGTCATCGCCGTCATCCTCGTCATCCTCATCTTCGTGCTAGCGGCGCCGTCGAGGCCGCCTGCTCGCAGGGACCAGCGGCGTCCGGACAGTGCGTCGTCCGGCCAGAACAGCGCGTTGGCCAGCGCCGGGCCTTGGCGACCCGGTCGTCCTGGTTGCGCCGACCAGCTCGAACAGCCCGACCAGATGGGTGCGCGCGCGTCGCGGTCGTCACCGGAGAGGCGGCGGACGAGGTCGAGCAGCCGGGCGAACGCGTCCTCGACGTGACCGCCGAGCAGGTCGAGGTCGGCAGCAGCGGTCTGCGCGTCCACGTCGTCGGGCCGTTCGGCCGCGGCCCTGCGTGCCTCGGCTCGGCGTCGAGGCCCTGCGGTGCGCCGCAGCAGCTCGACCTGGCCGAGGCCGGCCTGCGCCTCGGCGTCGGCCGGCGCGTCTGGTCGAGCAGAGCGCGGTAGGCAGCGGCCGCTGCGTCGAGTCGCCGCGCTCGATCGCGTCGTAGGCCTCGTCGCAGCGCGGGTCGTCTCGGGCTCGGCCGCGGTCTCGTCGGCGGCGGGCGTCGCCGATCTGCAGGCGCCCGGTGACGCCGTTGGCCTCGGCGACCCGCAGCAGCTCGTCGAGGTACTGCCGCACCTGCGCCTCGGGCAGGGCGCCCTGGAACAGCGGGACCGGCTGGCCCTTCACGACGGCGAACACCGCCGGGATGCTCTGCACCTGGAACGCCTGACCCGAGCCGCGGGTTGGCGTCGACGTCGACCTTCGCGAGCAGCCACCGGCCGCCGTCGGCGGCGGCCAGCCGCTCGAGGATCGGGCTGAGCTGCTTGCACGGGCCGCACCAGTCGGCCCAGAAGTCGATGACCACCGGGACCGTCATCGACTGGTCGACGACGGCCTGGAAGTCGGCCTCGGTGACGTCGACGACCACGCCGGGGACGGTGGACGCGGCCGCTGGGCCGTCGGCGCCGGCGGCCGCGCCCGCGGGCGCCGACCGCGGGGCGAGAGCGGCGAGATCGACCGCGCCGTACGGGTTGATGCTCGGCTGCGTCATGACCCCAGCGGTAGGTGACCCTCAGAAGCGCGGGGGCTCGCGGTAGTCGCCCCACTCGCCGCGCAGGGCGTCGCAGATCTCGCCGAGGGTCGCCTCGGCCCGGGCGGCGTCCAGCATCGCCGGGACCATGTTCGCCGTCGGTGCGGGCGACCTCGACCAGCCTGGCCAGCGCGGCCTCGACCGTCCCGACGTCCCGGCCGGCCTTCCGCTCCGCGAGCACCCGGTTCTGCTCGCGCTCGACCTCGTGGCTAGACCCGCAGGATCTCCAGCGGCTCCTCGACGGTCTTGGTGTGCACGTTGACGCCGACGATCTTCTTCTCGCCCTTCTCCAGGGCGGGCTGGTAGACGAAGGCCGCCTCGGCGATCTCGGACATGAACCAGCCGTCCTCGATGCCGCGCAGCAGCCCGGAGGTGATCGAGCCGTCCGAGCCCATCTCCCGGATCCGGGTGAAGACCGCCTCGGCCTCGGCCTCGATCCGGTCGGTCAGCGCCTCGACGTACCAGGAGCCACCGAGCGGGTCGGCGACGTTGGCGACGCCGGTCTCCTCCATGATCACCTGCTGGGTGCGCAGCGCGATCTCGGCCGCCTTCTCGCTCGGCAGCGCCAGCACCTCGTCCAGGGCGTTGGTGTGCAGCGAGTTGGTCCCGCCGAGCACCGCGGCCAGCGCCTCGACCGCGGTGCGGACGATGTTGTTGTCCGGCTGCTGCGCGGTCAGCGACACCCCGGCGGTCTGGGTGTGGAACCGCAGCCACTGCGCCTTCTCGCGTCTTCGCGCCGTAGACGTCGCGCAGCCAGCGGGCCCAGATCCGCCGGGCCGCCCGGAACTTCGCGATCTCCTCGAAGAAGTCGAGGTGCGAGTCGAAGAAGAACGACAGGCCGGGGGCGAACTCGTCGACGTCCAGGCCGCGGGACAGGCCGAGCTCGACGTAGCCGAAGCCGTCGGCGAGGGTGAACGCCAGCTCCTGCGCGGCCGTCGAGCCGGCCTCGCGGATGTGGTAGCCGGAGACCGACAGCGGCTTGTACGCCGGGATGTGCTCGACGCAGTACTCCATCAGGTCGCCGATCAGCCGCAGGTGCGGCTCCGGCGGGAACAGCCACTCCTTCTGCGCGATGTACTCCTTGAAGATGTCGGTCTGCAGCGTGCCGTTGAGCACCGCCGAGGTCGACGCCCTGCCGCTCGGCGGCCACGAGGTACATGCAGAACACCGGCACCGCCGGACCGCTGATCGTCATCGAGGTCGTGACCTCGCCCAGCGGGATGCCGCCGAACAGCACCTCCATGTCGGCGGCCGAGTCGATCGCGACCCCGCAGTGGCCCGACCTCGCCGAGCGACTGCGGGTCGTCGGAGTCGCGGCCCATCAGGGTCGGCATGTCGAAGGCCACCGACAGCCCGCCGCCGCCGGCGCGCCAGGATCATCTTGTAGCGCTCGTTGGTCTGCGCGGCGTTGCCGAACCCGGCGAACTGCCGGATCGTCCAGGACCGCCCGCGGTAGCCGGTCGGGTACAGCCCGCGGGTGAAGGGGAACTCCCCCGGCCAGCCGATCCGCTCGAAGTCCTCGACCGAGTCCCCCGGCGCGGGCCGTAGACCGGCTCCACCTCGACGCCGGACAGCGTGGTGAAGTCCGCCTCGCGCACCCGGGACGCGTCGTACCGGCGCTGCCAGCGCTCGCGACCCTGCTCGATCTCGTCGGCGTCCACCACGCGGCTCCTCGCACCCGGAAAGGCGGTTCTGGCAGGACGGTCTGGCGCCGATGTGACACGTAGCGGCCAGGAGGCCGGCGCGCCGTCATGCCGATTGGTTCCCCGAGCGTACCCGTCCTGGGCCTACTCTCGGTCGGGTGGAGAGGGCCAGCCGGGACCCCACGCAGAACGGGGCTCGCACCAAGGTGAACCGAGCAGCACGGTGCTGCGTCCTCGGTTCATGGCTGGCGTCGTGGTGACCGCGGGTGCACCCCGGGCCCAGGGCGTCGCGGCGGCCGCCGCGGCATCCCGGGAGGAAGCGCCCGGCTGCTCTGGAACCAGCACTACGGCCCGCTGGCCGGCTGGTGCGCCTCCCTGGTCGGGGACCGCGACGCGGCCCACGACATCGCCTCGGAGGCGTTCACCCGGCTGCTGTCCCGGTGGCTCACCGTGCACGACCCCAAGGGCTACCTCTACGTGACCGCCAGCAACCTGGTCCGCGACCGCTGGCGGCGCGAGCAGCGTGACCGCCGGCTGCAGAGCCGACTCGAGGAGGTCACCCCGATGTCGACGCCCGCCAGCGACCCGTGGCTGCGCGACCTCGTCGAGCGCCTGCCGGACCGCCTGCGCACCCCCGTCCTGCTCCACTACTACGCCGACATGAGCGTCGCCGAGGTCGCCGCGGCGCTGCACAAGCCCGAAGGAACCATCAAGCGCATGCTGTTCGACGCCCGCGCCCGCCTGGCCGGTTGGCTGGAGGCCGACCGATGACGTCACCGCACTCCGGCCGGCGGATCGAGCCGCTCCCGCCACCTCCGGGAGCGTTCGACGCCGTGCTCAACCGGGCCCGGGCCCGGCGCTACCGCCGGCTCACCGCGGTGACCGGTGTCACCGCGGTCTTCCTGGCCGGCATCATGGGCGGCCTGGCGATGGGCGGCGGGGTGTCGGGCGTCCAGGAGAGTCTCATCTCGGTCGCCACCGGTAACGGTCTCGGCGGCGACGACGCCCCCAGCCAGTCTCCGTCGGAGAGCAACGAGCAGCCCGCAACGTCGACGAACACCCCGGACGCGAGCCACACCTCCCCGAAGTCCACCGAGAGTGGCAAGAGCACGCCGGTGCGCCGGCTGCAGGTCCGCGGCCGGGTGGTCGACGGCAACGACAACCCGGTGGGCGGCCTGTTCGTCTACACCGGCACGATGTCGGCCAAGGTGTTCGTGCCCACCTCGGCGACACCCGCGGCGATCACCAGTGTCCGCGGGGCCTACTCGGTGCCGTGCACCGACGGCCCGGTGCTGATCACGTCCTGGGAGCTGAACCTGCCGCAAGGGCTCTACGCCGACGGCCAGTGGGCCGCGACGCTGGTGAAGAATCTCGACTGCGCCTATGCCGCTCCGCGGAAGGTCACCGCGGTCTCGCCCGGGGCCACGGTCATGGGAAACGTCATCACCAACGCGGCCTGCGCGGACGACGAGTTCCCGGTGTGGCTGTGGCTCGGCGGCAACCGGACGACCGCCGTCCGACTGAGTCAGCTCAAGAGCGGCGACGGGTTCCTCGTCTCCGGCCTGCCGAAGGGCTCGCACATCCTCACCGCTCGGGGCCACCGGACGAAGGTCACCGTGGGGGCTTCCGGGACGGTCCGGCAGGACATCGAGGTGCCCTGCCCCGACCAACCGACGGACGAGCCCACGTCGAGCCCGTCGCCGACGGTGACGCCGGACCCGACCGAGACGCCGTTGGAGACCGAGTCGCCGGCCCTCCCGTCGCCGACGCCGTGACGCAGCCCAGCACCCGCTAGCTCCCGGTGAGGCCGTCCAGCAGACGGTCGGCCGCGGCGTACGGGTCGGTGCGTCCGGCCACGACGTCGGCGGCCAGCGCGTCCAGGCCCTGCTCCCCGCCTCGCGCCCGCAGGTCGCCCGACCCGCGACCGCAGCGCCGTGAGGGCGATCGTCTGCACCTCGTCGGCCGCCCGGTGCAGGCGCCGCTCGTGCAGCGCACCGGTCTCCTCGAGCCAGCCGCGGTGCTTGTCCAGCGCCGCCACCACCTCGTCGACGCCCTCGCCGCGGGCGGCGACCGTCTTGCACGATCGGGCGGCCGCCAGTCGCCGGGCCCTCGGCGCTCACCGAGGGTGAGCATGTGCCGCAGCTCGCGGACAGCGGCGTCGGCGCCGTCGCGGTCGGCCTTGTTGACGACGTAGACGTCGCCGACCTCGAGGATGCCGGCCTTCGCCGCCTGGATCGCGTCGCCCATCCCCGGCGCCAGCAGGACCACGGTGGTGTCCGCGAGCCGGGCCACCTCGACCTCCGACTGGCCGACCCCGACGGTCTCGACGAGGACCACGTCGCAGCCGGCGGCGTCCAGGACCCGCAGCGCCTGCGGGGTCGACCAGGCCAGGCCCGCCGAGGTGGCCGCGGCTGGCCATCGAGCGGATGTAGACGTCCCGGTCGAGCGCGTGGTCCTGCATCCGGACCCGGTCGCCGAGCAGCGCGCCGCCGGAGAACGGGCGACGACGGGTCGACGGCCAGCACTCCCACCCGCTTGCCCTGGCCGCGGTAGGCGGTGACGAGGGCGTTGGTCGTCGTCGACTTGCCGACGCCGGGCGCGCCGGTGAGCCCGATGACGGTCGCGCTGCCGCCGTACGGCGTGAGGGCGGCCATCGCCTCCCGCAGCAGCGGCGAGGCGTCCTCGACCAGCGAGATCAGTCGCGCGACGGACCGCGGCGTCACCCTCACGGGCACGCGTCGACCAGCGCGCCGACGTCCGGCGCAGTGCTCATCGGTCGGCTCAGACCGCTGCCTGGGCGCCGGGACGCGCAGCACCAGCGCGTCGCCCTGGCCACCGCCGCCGCACAGCGCGGCCGCGCCGACGCCGCCGCCGCGCCGCTGCAGCTCGAGCGCGAGGTGCAGCGCGATGCCGGGCGCCGGACATGCCGATCGGGTGGCCCGAGCGCGATGGCGCCGCCGTTGACGTTGACGTTGTCCTCGGTCCAGGCCGAGGTCGCGCATCGACTGGATGCCGACGCTGGCGAACGCCTCGTTGATCTCGACCAGGTCGAGGTCGTCGACGGGCGATGCCCTCCTTCTCGCAGGCCTTGCGGATCGCCGTCGGCCGGCTGGCTCTGCAGGGTGGAGTCGGGGCCGGCGACGACACCGTGCGCGCCGATCTCGGCCAGCCAGCGTCAGCCCCAGCTCCTCGGCCTTGGCCTTGCTCATCACGACGACGGCCGCCGCGCCGTCGGAGATCTGCGAGGAGGAGCCGGCCGTGATCGTGCCGTCCTTGGCTGAACGCCGGCCGCAGCTTGCCCAGGCTCTCGGCGGTGGTGTCGGCGCGGATGCCCTCGTCGTCCTTGAACACGATCGGGTCGCCCTTGCGCTGCGGGATCTCGACCGGCACGACCTCGTCGTCGAACAGGCCGTTCTTCCAGGCCGCCGCCGCCCGCTGGTGCGAGCGGCGCCGAGAACGCGTCCTGGTCCTCGCGGGAGATGCCCAGCTCGGCGTTGCACGCCTCGGTCGAGCGCGCCCATCGCCTGGGTGGTGAAGACGTCCCACAGGCCGTCGTAGGCCATCGAGTCGACCAGCTTCACGTCGCCGAACTTCACGCCCTCGCGGGACTTCGGCAGGAAGTGCGGAGCCTGGGTCATCGACTCCATGCCGCCGGCGACGACGATCTCGAACTCGCCGGCCCGGATCAGCTGGTCGGCCAGCGCGATGGCGTCGATGCCGGACAGGCACACCTTGTTGATCGTCAGCGCCGGCACGGTCATCGGGATGCCGGCCTTGACGGCGGCCTGGCGGGCGGGGATCTGGCCGGCGCCGGCCTGCAGCACCTGGCCCATGATCACGTACTCGACCTGCTCCGGGGCGACGCCGGCCTTCTCCAGCGCACCCTTGATGGCGACGCCGCCGAGGTCGGCGGCCGGAGAAGTCCTTGAGCGAGCCGAGCAGCCGGCCCATCGGCGTGCGGGCCCCGGCGACGATGACGGAACCAGCTCATGCGGACAACCTCCTGCGACGCGGTCGAACGGTCGTGCCGGCGTCCTGTCACGATAGCCGCATGCTGACCCGCATCGACCACGTCGGTCTGGCCGTGCGCGACCTGGACGAGGCCATCGCGTTCTACGCCCGCACCTTCGACGTGCAGGTCGTGCACGAGGAGGTCAACGAGGAGCAGGGCGTCCGCGAGGCGATGCTCGCCGTCGGCGACAGCGGCGCCTGCATCCAGCTGCTGGCCCCGCTGCGGCCGGACTCGCCGATCGCGCAAGTTCCTCGACCGCTACGGCGAGGGCATCCAGCAGGTCGCCTACGGCGTCGACGACATCGACGCGGCGTCGGCCGAGCTGCGGGCGCGCGGCGTGCGGCTGCTGTACGACGAGCCGCGGCGCGGCACCGCGGGCTCCCGGGTCAACTTCGTGCACCCGAAGGACGCGATGGGCGTCCTCGTCGAGCTGGTCGAGGCGGCGCCTGACCACTGAGCGCACGGCGCCTCCGCCCGGACGTACGGTCGGGACATGACTGACCTCGTACGGCCTCGCAACGGCCGGATGATCGCCGGCGTCTGCGCCGGCATCGCCCGCCGCTTCGGCTGGTCACCCGACCGCCGTCCGCCTGGTGTTCCTGCTGTCCTGCCTGCTGCCCGGCCCGCAGGTCCTGGTCTACCTGGTGCTCTGGGTGGTCGATCCCACGGAGGACTGACCGGCGCCGCACCCTGGGTGGAACGCTCTTGGTTACCCGCCAGTAGCATCCTGGGCCAGCCCGACCCGCCGGACCCCGGAGGCAGCCGTGAAGGACATCCTCGAGGCGATCCTGGCCGGTGACGCCGCCCCGACGGACTTCGCGGCGCTGCGCGGTGCCCGACCACTACCGCGGCGTCACCGTCCACCAGGACGAGATCGGGATGTTCGAGGGCCGGCCCAGCCGGGAGAAGGACCCGCGGGAGTCGCTGCACGTCGAGGACGTGCCGACCCCGGAGCTCGGCCCGGGCGAGGCGCTGGTCGCCGTGATGGCCAGCGCGATCAACTACAACACCGTCTGGTCCTCGATCTTCGAGCCGGTCCCGACGTTCGCCTTCCTGGAGCGCTACGGCCGGCTGTCCCCGCTGTCGAAGCGGCACGACCTGCCCTACCACGTGCTCGGGCTCCGACCTGTCCGGCGTGGTGCTGCGCACCGGGCCCGGGCGTGCACGCCTGGCAGCCGGGCGACGAGGTGGTGGCGCACTGCCTGTCCGTCGAGCTGGAGAGCCCGGACGGGCACAACGACACGATGCTCGACCCGGAGCAGCGGATCTGGGGCTTCGAGACCAACTTCGGCGGCCTGGCCGAGCTCGCCCTGGTGAAGTCCAACCAGCTGATGCCCAAGCCGGCCCACCTGACCTGGGAGGAGGCCGCCAGCCCCGGACTGGTCAGCTCCACGGCGTACCGCCAGCTGGTCTCGCGCAACGGCGCCGGGATGAAGCAGGGCGACGTCGTGCTGATCTGGGGCGCCAGCGGCGGGCTCGGCTCGTACGCCACGCAGTACGCGCTGGGCGGCGGCGCCACCCCGGTCTGCGTGGTCTCCAGCGAGGAGAAGGCCGCGATCGCCCGCAGCATGGGTGCCGAGCTGATCATCGACCGCACCGCCGAGGACTACCGGTTCTGGAAGGACGAGCACACCCAGGACCCCAAGGAGTGGATGCGGCTCGGCAAGAAGATCCGCGAGCTCACCGGCGGCGACGACGTCGACATCGTCTTCGAGCACCCCGGCCGGGAGACCTTCGGCGCCAGCGTCTTCGTGGCGCGCAAGGGCGGCACGATCGTCACCTGCGCGTCCACCAGCGGCTTCCTGCACGAGTACGACAACCGCTACCTCTGGATGAGCCTCAAGCGGATCATCGGCTCGCACTTCGCCAACTACCGCGAGGCGTGGGAGGCGAACCGGCTGCTGTCCAGCGCGGCGAAGATCCACCCCACGCTGTCCCGGACCTACCCCCTGGAGGACACCGGCCAGGCGGCGTACGACGTGCACCGCAACGCCCACCAGGGCAAGGTCGGCGTGCTCTGCCTGGCCCCCGAGGAGGGCCTCGGGGTCCGCGACACCGGCGCTGCGAGCCCGCCACGAGGCCGCGATCAACCGCTTCCGGGACGTCTGAGCGATCACGGGCCGGACCTGCGCCGTGAGCAGGCGGCCGGGTCTGACAGCCAGGCGCCCCTTCTGACACGATGCGGTCCCATGGAGCACGACTCGCCGACGGCTGCTGACGAGCCGGTCGCCGAGCGCGCCGGCCGGCTGCTCTACGCCGCCCAGGCCCAGGCCGACCGGCTCCGGCAGCAGACCGAGCAGGAGGTCGCCGTCGACCGCGCCGCGGCCGCCGCGCTGCGCGCCGAGGCCCAGCGGCTGCACGACGACATCGCGGGCCGGCACGCCGAGGCCAGCCGGCTCGAGGAGGAGGCCGTCCGCCGCCGCGCCGACGCGCCTCGAGGAGGCAGCCCGCCGGATCGAGAGCGCCCTGGCCGAGTCCGAGCGGCAGCGCGCCGACGCCGCCGACGAGGCCCGCCAGCTGCTCGGCGACGCCGCCGACCAGGCCGCGCTGGTCGTCTCCTCGGCCTCGACCACCGCCGACGACCTGGTCGCACGGGCCCAGCGCGAGGTCGACACCCTGCGGGACGTCGCCGCCGCCGACACCGAGTCCAGCCGGGTCCAGGCGCAGGAGACCCGCGAAAAGGCCCATCGGGACGCCGAGGCGATCATCAACGAGGCTCGCCGCGCCGGCGTCGGGGAAGGCGCGCCGTTCGTGGCTCGCCGGGATGCCGTGGCGGAGCGCCAACGCGGCAAGGCGGTCGGCCGGGCGACGAAGAGACCGTCCGGGGCCACGAAGAAGAGCGCCCGCTTGCAGCTGAACGATGCGCGCGAACACCGTGTCGAACTCGCTCTCGCTGGCCGCGGTCAGGACTTGGATCGGCTGGCCAAGTTTGCGAGCGGCATCCTGCGCATCTCGCGCTGAACTCCGCAGCGGGATTGTTCGGGTTGATCAGCACGGCGATCACAGCCGCTTTGGGAACCAGCTCTCGCAGCAGTTCCACCGCTTGGCCATGACGGCCGAACCAAGCTGGGCCACGCCTGTCATATTGCCACCCGGCCGGTTGAAGCTGGGGACGAGGCCAAGGCTGACCGGTCTTCGCCCATGAGAGAAGACGATCGGAACAGTCGCGGTTGCCGGCTTGGCCCCGCCGCGGCGGCAGCCGCACCAATGGCGGCTGATCACGGCGACCCGACGGCCCGACCAGATCGTAGCCAACGCGGGCAGCTTGTTCGTACCGATTTTCGGCGTAGCGAAATTCGATGGCTACGTTTTGACCTTCGACAAAGCCCGCTTCCTTGAGACCCCCGCGGAAGGGATCGACATAGGTCGCCCCGCGTTGTCGGCCGAAAACATTGGTCAGGAAGCCGATTGCCCGGCACGGGCGATTGCTGTGCACGCGCGGCGGGCGGCGCGAGCCAGCGGCGTTGCCATCGCAGCCGAGGCCCGTGGTCAACCGTCCTCCGTTTCATTCGATCACCTCGTCGGCGCGGAACCAGCAGTTCGCGGCTGATGGTGAGCCCAGCGCCTTGCCGGCCTTGAGGTTGATGAACATCTCGAACTTGGTCGGCTGCACCACCGGCAGGTCGGCGGGCTTTTGCGCCCTTGAGCACGCGGCCGACATAGAGCCCGAACTGGCGCGACGCAATCCGCCTGCGGCTGGCGCCATAGCTCACCAGACCACCGGCTACGATCGACGCACGATTGCCATGGCATGTCGCGATCCCATGACGCAGCAGCGAGCGCCCTCGGCTGCTCGCGCCGGCTCGAAAGCATGCGTCGCCGGCGAGCAAGAAGCGCCCTGACCCCTTCCCGGGCGAATTCCGCAAAGGCGGTTTCGATCTCCTCTTCGGTCGAGGCACGGACGACGACGAGCCGCAGTTGAGCGTGCGCGCAGCCGCATCGCGCGCGTCGTTCAATTCCAGCTCCGCGTTGGCATTCTCGGGATTCAACAGCAGGCCGATCGACGGCGGCTTTGGGCACGATGTCGTGCAGCAACTCCACCCGTTTCGCCGCAAAGGCCACCACCGCGGCGATGGGATCGACACGCTCGACTACGGCACGTCGGACGCTAGCGTAAAGGTCAATCTCGCTACCGGCAGTACCTATGGTGGCGATGCCCAAGGCGACCAGCTCCTCAATTTCGAGAACCTCAACGGCAGCGACCATGCCGACACCCTGACCGGCGACAGCGGCAGTAATATACTGTGGGGCAGTTCGGGCAACGATATGCTGCAGGGCGCTGACATTCTTGATGGTGCAGATGGCATGGACACGGCTAGCTACAGCGCGTCGGCTTCAGGCGTGCAGGTCGCCCTGGCACTGGATGTTGCCGGCACCGGAACCGGAGGTGACGCGGAGGGGGATATGCTCTACTCGGTCGAGAACTTGACCGGCTCCACCTTTGGAGACACACTGACCGGCAGCAGCGTCTCAAACACTCTTTCGGGCGGCTCAGGCACCGATCTACTCTCCGGCGCTGCGGGCACCGACAAACTCATTGGTAGTGTCGGCGACGACGTGCTGATTGGTGGGACGGGTGCCGATAACCTGAACGGCGGTGCAGATGCAGATGCCGCCTCCTACACCGATGCAATAGCTGGTGTGACCGCCAAACTTGCCAGTACATCCGCCAACACGGGTGATGCGAAAGGCGACGTCTTCGAGCTTCGCAGACACGCTGATCGGCAACACCGGCGATAATCTCCTGTGGGGTGATTTGGGCAACGACCTGCTCTCCGGCGGCGCGGGCTGGGACAAGCTCGTTGGCGACGCAGGCACGGATACCGCCTCCTACGCCGGCGCGACGGCGGGCGTGATCGCCAATCTCGCCACTGCCTCTGTTAATACCGGCGATGCCAAGGGCGACAGTTATTCGTCGATCGAGAACCTGACAGGCTCCAGCTTCGCCGATACGCTGACCGGCAACGCCGGCGTCAACCTCCTGAAAGGCGGCTTGGGGAACGACATGCTGGCCGGCGCTGCTAGTCATGTGAATTTGAAGTTCGGCTCATTGTCTTTTGGCAGAAGCGTTTGACGGAGGCGAGGATTTCATCTGCGGATTTCACCCATTTATAGGGTTTGGGGTTTTCGTTGTGGGCCTTTATAAAGGCGGTGATGTCGGCTTCGAGTTCAGCGGTGGATCGATGGACACCGCGTTGCAATTGCTTGCGCGTTAGCTCTGCAAACCACCGTTCCACCTGATTGATCCAGGACGCCGATGTCGGTGTGAAGTGCACATGCCAGTGCGGGCGGCGTGCTAGCCAGGCTTTAATCTTCGGTGTCTTGTGGGTGGCATAGTTGTCCATCACGAGATGTACGTCCGACCCTTTGGGCATCTCGCAGTCGATCCGCTTGAGAAAGTCGAGGAACTCGGTCGCACGATGGCGTTTGTAGCACTTACCGATTACAGCGCCGGTGGCCACATCGAGTGCTGCGAACAGGGATGTCGTGCCGTTGCGAACGTAGGTATGAGTGCGCCGCTCGGGCACGCCCGGTGCCATTGGCAAGACCGGCTGCTCGCGATCCAGCGCCTGTATTTGCGATTTTTCGTCCACACACAGCACGATCGCCCGGTTCGGCGGCGACATATAGAGGCCAACAATGTCCTGGACCTTGTCGACGAACAGCGGATCGGTGGACAACTTGAATGTCTCTGACCGGTGCGGCTGCAGACCAAACGCGGTCCAAATCCGCCGGATGGTTGTGTGCGATAGTCCGGAGCCGGCTGCCATGGAGCGGATCGACCAATGGGTCGCGTCTTTCGGCGTGGTGTTCAGCGTACGCTCAATCACCTGAGCCACTTGCGCGTCAGATACTGTCCGTGGACGACCCGCACGATATTCGTCTGTTAGGCCTTCAATGCCATCCTGCACGAACCTGCGACGCCATTTGCCGACCGTGTGCTCGTGGACACCGAGGCGTTCGCCAACTTCCTTGCTTTGCAGCCCTTCGGCACACAGCAGGATCATCCGACACCGGTCTGATAGTGACCGGGGCGCTTTGTGTCGACGGACCTGAGCTTCCAGAAAAGTCCGATCCTCGTCACTCAACACGACCAAATCCGCCGGTCTGCCAACCATCACTAACCCTCCTGCCGGTCCAACAGAAGCAATATATAATGAGGCTTACTTCAGTTCCAGGTGACTAGCGCGGACGATCTTTATGGCGGAACAGGTGCGGATACCTTCGTTTTCAAGACACTTTCGGACTCGACTGTTTCCTTGACGGGACGCGACACGATCTTCGATTTCAGCCATGTGCAGGGTGACAAGATCAACCTGTCATCCATCGACGCCAGCGCCGCGACGACCGGTGACCAGAGCTTCCTCTTCAAGGGGACGGCCGCCTTCAGCGGCGCAAAGGGTGAACTGCGCTACGACAAACAAACGAGCGACACCTACGTCTACGGCGATATCAACGGCGACAAGAAAGCCGACTTCGCTATTCATCTTGATGATGCGGTGACCTTCGTCGCAGGCGACTTCCTGCTGTAGCAATTCGTCTGTCAGCTGTAACCGGGGGTTCTGTCGCAAACCCTTCGGTCACGGCTGACGTAGCATCAATCTCCGGAAAATTTTCGCGAGGATTTCGACGTTTCAACGGCCGCAATTTCGATCAATCCGCAGTCTTGCTATGCGCGCACTGCTATCCCGCTTACGGCCTCAGTCTGCGTGATCTGGCGTGTCGGCAAGGCACGCGCCTCCGTCGCACGATGGAGCCGACCTCGCGCCCTTCTACCGGGCCTTCCAACACATGGTGCGCGCCGACTATGCCGCGGCGCGGCGTACAGCCGCAACGGTATCCGGGCCGAGATGAGCGATGTGGCTGGTGTTGTTCCGATCACCGACGATGACGATCCGACCTGGAAGTTCGGGGCCGGCTGGGGGCCGGACGGCGCGGTCTGCGTAGCGCGTACCCGCTGGGAGGACCTGTACCCGACCAAGATGCTATGGAAATTTCGGCCGCAACTTGAGGCGAGGCCCTGCGATGAGGCCGAGGCCCGCCGCAGAGGCGCCTTGCTTTTCAATCGCTCACGATAGCAGATGTCGATCGCTCGTCAGAGGGGTCGCGCTAAGCGGCTGTCGCGACGGTGGCATCGATACTCGGCGCGGGGCCTGATCATGCCCCCACTGCCGGCTTTACGCCGCCAGGGGGCTGTCTCCGGATCAGGTGTATTTAGAGCTTGACTGAAAAAGAGTTAGGCGGAGGTGTGATTTCGTCGAATTTGCTCGGGATTTTATGGAAACCGCAATGCCCTGGACGGGCGTCACCGGGCGCCAATATGGTGGACGGGCGAGCCGTTGTGCAAGCGATCTGATGTAGCGGGAATGGTTGCTGGTCACTGCGTTCATGCCGTCAGCCCGTAGGCTGGGCAGACTGTGAAGAACGGATTTGCGCGAGGTCATGAACGCTCTCCGGTATATTTGCGCCGACCGGCTGTCAGTGATGAAGGCCATCTAACGGCTTCGCGCCTGATTCGACGGTGCAAGGCCATTTATACGAATGCGGGCAACACGCCTGTGGAGCCGACAACCATTCGTCTTTGTTCATCTTTCGGCAAGCCTAAAGGCGGGCAGGAAAATACGAGAAACTCTGCCGAGATAAAGCATGTGTGAAAACATCTTTGCAAACCCTTCGTTGAAA
>CAWJWE010000013.1:0-87406 GCA_963846525.1 uncultured Actinomycetota bacterium | reverse complement strand
CTGTGGCAACGGCGGAACCCGGCACTGTGCGTATGGCCGGTCACGCTGGTGCTGGGGTGGCTGCCACTGTCGGCCACGGACGCGGCTGCGGCCGACGGCGTAGGCCAGGGAGCAATTCTCGTTTGGTCGCTCGACGAGGTCGTTCGCGGCGCCAGCCCGTTCCGACGCACGCTCGGCGCGGTGATCCTCGCCGCTCAACCCGCGACGCTCGTCCTCAGCTAACCCGGCGCGTTACTCCGCCGCGATTGGCGTGGGGTACCTCGCTGCGCGTCTCTCCAGAGGCGACCGGACCACCGGTAGTGCCAGGGCCCCACGCCTCGTTCCACGTGTCCGCACCCGAGGCGAGGGCAACGAAGCCGCCGATCACGTCGCAGACCTCCCCACAGGACTGCAGCGGGAGACGCCTCCGAGTGTTGCTGATTGCTTGGTGGACTGGGGCAGGCCCAGTGGTATGACGCGAGGGTAGGCACTCCGATCGCGGAGATGAGCGGACGTTGCCAGTGAGTCGACATGAGCTGACGGGGTCAGTCGACCACGTCGATCAGCCGGCGCAGTGCCGCGACGTGCTCGCGCAAGGCCTTCCGGCCGGCGGTGGTCAACCCGATCCACGTCGTGCGTCGCCCCGCCCGGACGCCCTTGCGGCTGCGCACGTAGCCGGCGTCAGCCAGTGCCGAGACGTGTTTGGACAGCACCGAGTCACTGACCTCGAGAGCGGTCCCGCAGCGTGGCGAACTCCGCCTCCGACACCGCGGACAGCGTCGTGACCACCTGCAGCCGGGCCGGGGCGTGGATCAGCGGGTCGAGCTCGGCCATCAGCCGGCGATCAGCAGCGCAACGAGCCCCAGGCACGCGAGCACGGCGAGGGCGGCGAGCACCCGCGGCGAGGCGCCGCCCGCGTGGGCGGCACGGGTCGTGCCGGTAGGCGCGCCACCACCGGAGGGTGCCGAACGCGTAGCCGACTCCCGCGGCCACGGCCGCTGCCGCGACGAGCCACCAGCGCGACTCGAAGGCGGCCCACGTCGCGGCCCCGAACCCGACCATGTAGACCAGCGTTGACGGGCCCCCGGTCCCGAGGACGATCTGGCTGGATAGACCATCGACCCTGACGCCGTTGATCCGCCGGAACTGGTAGAGCAAGAGCGCTGCCACGCCCATTAAGACCGCAACCCCGCCAGCGCCACCGCGAGCCCGGCGGTCGTCTGAGCGGCGATCCCGTAGGCGGCGGCGCCCACCTGAACCGCGACAGCGGTGGCCAGTACCGGGTGCAGTCCGGTGGGCAGTCGCAGGCCGCGCGGCCAGTCGCTGGCGCGCCTGGTCCGCCACGGCGAGCTCGGAGCGGGCGTCGTCGGGGTTCTGCTGCGCCGAGTTACTTTCCATGGTGGAAAGTATGCCCTCTACTTTCCACCATGGCAAGTGTGTATTTTCGCTGCAGCATTCGCGAACCACGACGCGGGCGAACGCTCCACCAGTGAGCCGCGGTGGGCGACGCGGGTGGGAGAATATTCGGACACTCCCGGTCCGGGCTCGCACGAGATTGCCGCGTGTACAGCCCGACGGAGGTGTCCGGACCATTGATCAGTGTGACGAGGTTCAGCGCGATGACCGTGCCGAAGACGACGGCGACGACGGCGAGGGGGTGCGTCCGCCGCCACAGGGGCGGGAACACCAACGCCACGGCGAGCACGAGTCGCGACCGGGCGCCACGGGACATCGCGACGGAAAATGCCTTCCAGGACGGCGGTCAGCAGCAGGACAGCGACCAGCGCCCAGTCCCGCCAGCCCGTGGCGGGGACGCGGCAGCTCGTGGCTCGTCTCGCAGCGACCTGACCACGCTGCTGATCACGACCCCAGCCTAGGGATCCGCCGGCGCTGCGCTTCGGCCGAAAGGACCAGACGCGCACCCTTCCGGAGAACGGGAAGACCGCCGCCCTGCGGCCGATGTGCCATCCGCGTCGCGCCACCAGGCTGACGGCATGGCAGTCGCGCTGACGCCAACGACCAAGGAGGACCACCCATGAGGCTGCTCGCATGATCACCACCAACGAACTCACCAAGGCGTACGGCGGCCACCTCACCGTCGACCGCGTCTCCCTCCAGGCACGACCCGGCCGCGTCACGGGCTTCCTCGGTCCCAACGGTGCAGGCAAGTCGACGACGATGCGCATGGTGGTCGGCCTGACCCGCCCGACCTCCGGGACAGCCACCATCGACGGACGCCACTTCGTCGACCTACCGAACGCTGGCCGTGAGGTCGGAGTGCTGCTTGATGCCTCGGCCCAGCATGCCGGGCGGACCGGCCGAGAGGTCCTCACCCTCGCGGCCCGGACGATGGGGCTCCCGACGGACCGCGTCGACCGGATGCTTGACCTCGTCAGCCTTACCGGCGCCGAGGGGGAGCGTCGGGTCCGCAACTACTCCCTCGGGATGCGGCAGCGGCTCGGCATTGCCACAGCACTCGTTGGTGAGCCGCAGGCGCTCATCCTCGATGAACCCGCCAACGGGCTCGACCCTGCCGGCATCCGCTGGATGCGGGACCTGCTTCGCGGCTACGCAGATCGCGGCGGCACAGTGCTCCTCTCCTCGCACCTGCTCCACGAGATCGAGATCATCGCCGACGACCTCGTCCTCATCGGCAACGGCAAGATCGTCGCCCAGGGCACGAAGACGGAGCTCCTGCAGGCTGCCGGAACTGTCGTCCGGACGCCCGACCTGCCTGCCCTCGAAGCAGCGATGCGGACCGCCGGTGTCCGAGCTACGCGCTCCGGCGACGGCGCCCTGCGGACCGAAGCCGACCTGGCCCGTGTTCGGGGAGATAGCTCGCGACGCTGGAGTGGCCCTCACCGAGCTGCGAACCGCAGACGGCGCCGGACTGGAAGAGATGTTCCTCGAGCTCACCGCCGAAACTCAACGAGAAGGAGCAGCAGCATGACTGCAACCACAGTTGACCGTGCGCCGCGCGCACGAGTTCTCGCCGATCCAGTTCCGTTGTCCCGCGTGACCGCAGTCGAGCTGCGCAAGATGTTCGACACCAGGTCGGGGTTCTGGCTCATGGCCAGCATCGTCATCTCAGCTCTGATCGCGACGATCGCCCTGATCGTCTTCGCACCAGATGACGAGCTGACGTACGCAACGTTCGGAAAGGCCATCGCCTACCCCATGCTGGTCATCCTTCCGATGATCGCCCTCCTGTCTGTCACCAGCGAATGGACTCAGCGAAGCGGCCTCACCACGTTCACCCTGATCCCGCACCGCGGGAAGGTGATCACGGCGAAGGCGGTCGCCTCGATCTCCATTGGCGTCGCCTCAATGGTGCTCGCCTTGGCCATCGGTGCGCTGGGCAACCTGGTGGGCACCGCCATCACCGGCACGCCCGCAGTATGGGACGTCTCGCTCGCCGAGAGCTCCTACATCGTGCTTGGGAACCTGCTTGGCCTCATGAGCGGGTTCATGCTCGGCGTACTGATCCGCAGCTCACCGGGCGCCATCGTCGCCTACTTCGTGTACACATTCGCGCTGACGCCGCTGTTCATACTTCTCGCCAACAGCCAAGCCTGGTTCCACGACTCGCGTGCCTGGATCGACGTCAACTTCGCTCAGGCCCCACTGTTCATGTTCGACGGTGCCGTGACGGGTGAGCAGTGGGCCAACATCGGCTTCACGGGAGTCTTCTGGCTGGCCATCCCTCTCGCCGTCGGCCTCCGCCAAGTTCTCAGGACGGAGGTCACCTAGACGACGTACGGCGGCGTTCCCACCACACCGCTGGCCAGTCGCACGCGCAGAGTGCCGTGAACGGCTGTGTCCTCGCCTCGCATCAGTCCGGCACGAGAGACAACTTCGCGGAACCGCGCCTGCCTCATGTCGTCGCCCTTGCTGCCGTGCGCCATCGTGGCACCGCGTGAGCAATGCTCATGAGAGTTTTCTGGAGACCCGAGTAGTTGGGAACGCGCCTGCCACGATTGAGATTCGAAGGTCCGCGACGTGGTCGTGGAGTCTCAGTAGCCGTCTGGGTGGACCAGTCATGCCGACATGCTTGGACCACCGGCTCAATGCAGTCGCCAGTGACGCTGCGGGTGCGTCAATCTGGGCAGAGTGACGCGGCTTCATTCGCCTACGGCGGCGACATCAGGGGTCTGTTGTCAACCATGAACGGTCGAACATAACTGTCACAATTCGGCGTTCCGCAGTCCGCTCATGCCCTGATTGAAAGGAAACACCGGACTCGACGAAGGGAAGGGCGTAGCGATCTTGAGGAAACGCCGGGAGGAGGCAGTGCGGAAGCGCTTGCCACTCAACGGATCGCGGAACCTGTCACCGCCTCGATGTGAGGAGTCCCTGGTCCCGGCCCCGTCAAGGGGCCGGGATTTGAGGACGAGCCCAGCGAGGCCGTGGCGACTGCCGGCCCACCATCCGACGTGGTAGATCGCGGCGCTGCCGAAGCAGCCTTTCGGCGATCTATCTCCGTCTGATCCTGCTCGGTCAGACTCATGCTGCCCCCGGGTGCAGTAGATGGTCTGGCGAGAGCTCATGCTCATTTGCGTCTTCCCGCTAGCTGGAATGACGGATGGTCGCTAGCCGCGACGACGCGCGGCCCGACCGTGGCGATGCTCGAGGGGACGAGATCGACACAAGCCAGCTGGGGTTCCGGATGCAGCACGTGCAGATGAGCAAGCGCCACGGGCCGGTGGCGCGGCGTCGCACCGAGGTCGAGCAGATCCTCCCGCTGGACCCTCGGGACGCCGACATCGTCCGGGCCAAGCGGCTGATCCAGGCCGCTCGTTCGGGGGCGGACACGTCATGATGTTGCTGGCTCCTCCCATCGGGACCGAAGGAGAAGGCGGCGAGGGTACGCAGCCTTTCCCGGCTCCGAGTGCCGGCTCCGCGAGGATCCGCCTCGGCTCGGTCGAGGTCGCCGGGACAGCCGTCGGGCAGCTCGTGGCCGACCGCTACCGCATCGACTCGCAGCTGGGCAGAGGCGGGATGGGTGCCGTCTGGCTGGCCCACGACCGGCTCCTAGGACGCCTGGTCGCCGTGAAGCAGGTGTCAAGGCGGCGCCACCCCGACCAGTTCGACGCGTTGACAGAGGCTCGGGCCGCGGCACGGGTCACGCATCCGGGCATCGTCCGGGTGCACGACATCGTGTTGGGGGAGAAGGACGCCTGGATCGTCATGGAGGCGCTGCCGGGCGCACCGCTGTCGACGGTGCTCCGCGAACGCGGTCGCCTCCCGGTGCGTCACGTGACCAGCATCGGGCTGCAGCTGCTCTCCGCGCTGGAGGCCCTGCACGATGCGGACCTGGTCCATCGCGACGTCAAGCCCAGCAATGTGCAGCTCCGCGACGACGACCGGGCCGTCCTGATCGATTTCGGGCTGAGCTCGCCCTCGGGAGTAGCCGGTGGAGTGGGTACCACCACAATCACCGGGAGCCTTCCCTACCTGGCACCCGAGACGATCACGCACCGGAGCTTCGGACCTCCGTCGGACTTGTACGCACTCGGCGTGACCCTTTATGAGGCAGTCGAGGGCCATCGGCCGTTCGGCACCGGAACCCCCGAGTCGTTGCTGGCTGCCGTGCTTTCCGCGACGCCGGCACCGATGCGTTATGCCGGCCCCCTCCGCCAGGTGATCGACGGCCTGCTCGACAAGAACCCCGCGATGCGAATGGACGCGGACACCGCGCGACGTCATCTGCAAGCAATCTGCACGTCATCACCGACCAGCACGGTGAAGACGAGCCGACGTACTGCCCGTACTCGGAGTCGGTGAAGGCAAGCAGCCGATCAGGGCATCGGGGGATGGACCTGGCGCTCACACGTCAGGAGGCGGAACGCCTGCGCGATGAGCTGAGCCGCTGGCTGGCGGCCACCGCCTGAGGGCGCCTCCTCTACGGTCAGGGGCCGCAGCAGCTCCAACGGGGCCGAAAGGACGACATGGATCCCTTGATCGACCGACGGAAGTATGCCGGTCTTGCCCACTGCACCTACCTGAACCAAGCCTCTCTCGGCCTGATCCCTCGAGTCTCGCTGGAGGCGAGTACCCGTTTCCTCACCGATGTCGCCCAGCATGGCAATCTCCACCTGTCGGACCAGGCCGAGGCCGAGATTCTCGACTCGCTGCGAGCGGCTGCAGCCGAGCTGCTCGGTGCGCCGGTGGCGTCGGTCGCGGTGGTGGGCGGAGCGAGTGAGGGCTTGGGTCAGCTGGCTGCACTGCTGTCCGGTCCGGACGGTGAGGTGATCTTGGTGTCCAGCGACTTCCCGAGTGTGACCTACCCATGGCTGGCCGCCCATGAGCGTTCGGGCATGCGCATACGGTGGGTTCCCGACGTTGCGACCCAGGACCTCACGCAGTCGGTGGTCGATGCCATCAGTGAGCGAACAACCGTCGTGTGCATCAGCGCGGTTCAGTTCTCGACCGGCAGCCAAGTCGATGTCGCGGCCCTCGCTGCGCGTGCTCGAGGCGTTGGAGCCCGGGTCATCGTTGATGTCACTCAGATGGCCGGTGCCGTACCGGTCACCATGAGCGCCTGGGGAGCTGACGCGCTGGTATGCAGCGGGTACAAGTGGCTGTCCGCCCCCGGCGGCGTCGCGCTGCTTGCGGTGGCCGAGGACCTCGCAGCCGTCATTCCGCCGCTCGTCGGATGGAAAGGCAGTGCCGAACCGTTCGACTTCACGCCGCAGGAACTCTCGCTCGCCTCGGACGCCCGACGATTCGAGCTGTCCACGATGTCGTACAGCGCAGCGTCAGGGCTGCTCGCGTCCATAACGATGCTCACCGGAATCGGGCTGGACTCGATACGCGAGCACGCCGACCGGCTTGCGGACAGCCTCGTCAAGCCGCGTCGCGCCGCTCGGCTGGACCCCCTACCGGCCCCTGAGCGACCGGTCCGCAAGTGGGCACATCGTCTCGCTTCGACACCCGACTGCCGCGGTCGATGAAGTCCAGGCAGCACTGGCGGCCGAGCACAGGATCATCGCCAGCTCGCGCGCCGGCGGCATCCGTGTCTCGCTCCACGTCTACAACAGCGAAGACGACGTGCGAGCCCTGTCCGAGGCGCTTGAGTCGATCGGCCGCCAGGGCTTGTTCACGGCTTGACTGCGACCACCGGGCAGGGCGCTTCCATCAACAGCCGGGTGGCGACGCTGCCCATCAGCAGCTTGCCGACCTGGCTGCGATGCCGGATTCCGATGACCACTGCCTCGGCAGCGACCTCACGGGCCACGTCGAGGATCTCGTCGGCGACGTCGGCTCCGATCGTCTGGCGCAGCTCGACCTCGACGGGGGCCGCGGCGAGCCGCTGTTCGAGCTCACTGCGGCCCACCTCCCCGACGTACTTCTTGTCGACCAGCGAGTCACCTCTCGTGGTGTTGACGACGACCAGGCCGGTGCCTCGGCGCTGGGCCTCGAGCAGCGCCTCGCTGAGCGCGGCTTCGCCGTACTCGTTGGGGACATAGCCCACCACCACGCTCATCGCCGGGCCTCCTGGTCGTCCGAGCGGCCGTCCGACAGCTCGTCGAGCTCGTGCGGAACGAGCGGGCGTCCGCGGACCCGCTGGATGATGGCGGGCACCACCAGGATGAGCGCCAGGAGCACGTAGATGGCGACCGCCAGCGGCTCGTTGTAGAGCCCGCTGATCTCGCCGTCCGAGAGGTCGAGCGCCTCTCGCATCTTGGTCTCCATGAGCGGGCCGATGATGACGCCGAGGATCAGCGGCAGGATCGGGATCCCGAACCGCCGTACGGCGAAGCCCACGGCCCCGAAGACCAGCAGCAGCGCGACGTCGAAGGCGCTCTGGTTGACGGCGTAGGCGCCGAGCGAGGCGAAGAAGAGGATGCCCGCATAGAGCTGCGGTCGCGGGATCTGCAGCAGCTTGGCCCACAGCGGGGCGAGCGGCAGGTTGATCACCAGCAACAGGGTGTTGCCGATGAGCAGGCTGGCCAGCAGGGTCCAGACGAGGTCGGGCTGGTCGGTCATCAGGGTCGGCCCGGGCACGATCCCGTAGGTGCGCATGGCAGCGAGCAGGACGGCCGCGGTCGCGGTCACCGGGAGGCCGAGTGCGAGAAGGGGGACGAACATGCCTGCCGCGCTCGCGTTGTTGGCGGCCTCCGGTCCCGCGACGCCCTCGATCGCACCGTGGCCGAACTCGTTCCTCTTGCGGGAGAGCCGCCGCTCGAGCACGTAGGAGAGGAACGTCGGCGTCTCGGCGCCGCCCGCGGGCAGAGCACCGAAGGGGAAGCCGAGCGCGGTGCCTCGCAGCCACGGCTTCCAGGAGCGGGCCCAGTCGTCACGGCTCATGAACGGCCGGCCGACCGGGATGACGTCGACCGGCTGGCGGCGCAGGTGGGCTGCGATCCAGAGCGCCTCGCCGATGGCGAAGATGCCGACCGCGACGACGACGATGTCGACGCCGTCGGCCAGCTGCAGGATGCCGCCGGTGAGCCGGGCCTGCCCAGTGGACAGGTCAAGACCGACGAGGCCGATGGTGAGGCCGATGAACAGGCCGATGAAGCCACGCAGCTTGGACGAGCCGAGCACCGCGGTGACCAGCACGAGCGAGAGAAGCATGATCGCGAAGTACGACGCCGCGCCGATCTCGACCGCGATGTCCGCGAGCGACGGGGTCAGGAACGCGACCAGCAGGGTGCCGATGGTGCCCGCGATGAACGAGCCGATCGCGGCCGTGGCGAGCGCCTGCGCCGCGCGACCCTTCTTGGCCATCTTGTTGCCCTCGATGGCTGTCATCACCGACGCAGACTCACCTGGTGTGTTGAGCAGGATCGACGTCGTGGAGCCGCCGTACATGCCGCCGTAGTAGATGCCGGCGAAGAGGATGAACGACTGCGTCGGCTCGAGGCCGAACGTGATCGGCAGCAGCAGCGCGACCGCCATGGCCGGGCCGATGCCGGGCAGCACACCCACGAAGGTGCCCAGCAGGACGCCGATGGCGGCGAAGGCGAGGTTCTGCGGTGTGAGGGCGTTGGCCATGCCGTCGAGGAGAAGGTCCAGCGTGTCCATCAGAGGATCCCGTCCAGGATCCCGGGCGGCAGTGGTACGTCGAGACCGACGTAGAAGAAGTACCAGCTGCTCACGGAGAGCACGGCGCCCACGAGCAGGTCGCGCAGCAGGGTCCGCGACCCCAGGGCCCAGGCACAGCCGGCGAAGAGGAGGGCACCAGTCACTGCCCACCCGAGGACGTTCACGAGCAGCACGTTGAGCACGAGGATGGCGACGAGCTTGCCGACGGTGACCCAGTCGGGCGCGCTGGTGAGATCGATGTCCTCACCGGCCTCGCCCTCGGCGACGTCACCGCGGGCGGTGGCCAGAGCGAGCAGCACGGCGAGCACGATCATTGACGTGCCGATGACGTACGGGAACACGCGTGGCCCCACCGGGTCGCCGAAGCCGACCGTGAGACCTCGCGCGTCGACCAGCGTGTAGATCCCGACCGCGGCGAGTGCGGCGGCCAGGACGTACTGGCCCTTGTCGATGCGGACCGGCTCGGTGGCCTTCCGGTCGTCCGTGGTGGCCATCAGATCAGTCCCAGTTCGTCGAGGGTGCCCGACACCCGTTCGTCCTGCTCCTTGATGAAGGTGGTGAACTCGTCCCCGGTCTTGAAGTCGTCGGTCCAGCCGTTCTTCGACAGCTGTTCCTTCCATGCTTCGGTGCCGTGCATCTCTTTGAGGTAGCCGATGAGCTGGGCCCGGCGCTCCTCGGAGATGTCGGGCGGCGCAAGCACCCCGCGCCAGTTCAGGAAGACCAGGTCGACGCCGGACTCGGTCAGCGTCGGGACGTCGGCAAAGGCGTCCTGGGGTGAGCGCTCATCGCCGGAGACAGCGAGCATCCGCAGGTCGCCGTCGTCGACCTGGCCGATGAACTCCGCCGGTCCTGAGAATCCCGCGTCGATCTTTGCGCCGAGCAGAGCGCTGGTGAGGGGGCCGCCGCCGTCGTACGAGACGTAGTTCACGTCGTTCGGGTCGATGCCGATCTCGGCGGCCAGCTGCATCGGGAAGAGGTGATCGGGCCCGCCCGGGGAGGAGCCGCCGCCGATGGCGAAAGACCCTGGGTCGGCCTTCCACGCCTCGACGAAGTCCTCGACCGTCTCGTACGGCGAGTCCGCGGGCACGAGGATCCCCTCCGGCTCGCTCATCAGCTGGGCGAGCGGAGTGGCGTCGAGGAGGTCGTAGCTGCTGCCGAACGAGTACGTCGACCCCACCACGCCGAGCCCGACCGTCATCATCGTGTGCTCGTCGCCGGCTTCACCGACCAGCTGCGTCATCGCCGCGGCCCCGCCGGCGCCGATCACGTTGTTGACGGTGAAGGAGCCGCCCGTGATGTCGCTCTTCTCCATCACGCCCACCGCAGCGCGGCCCGTCTGGTCGTAGCCGCCCCCCGGGCTGTTGGGGATGATCATCAGCAGGTCGCGGCTGTCCTCGCCGCGGGTCACCCCGCAGGCCGCGCTGGACAGCACCAGCGGCACCAGCAGGAGCACCCTGATCAGGCGCACCGACCCCCGCTGTACGTCGCTCCGCGAACGGGTTCGCACCTCGCCCACTGTGCCGTGGACCGCCTGTGCTGTCGAGCGGAGCGGTCACGTGGATCACCGACTGCGTCCAACCGACGCTTTACGCACCTCGGGGGCGGTGCTAGAACCGGAGGGTCGGCCCGATCGGATGGGCCAGTCCCATGGAGGCCAGCATGGACGCTCCGTACCAGGGCGCACCTGACGTCCACGTGTTCCCCGCAAACCTGTCCATGCCAGGCATCGGCGTGCTCCCCATCAACGCCTATCTCCTGATGGCCGACGAGCCAGTCCTCATCGACACCGGCATCGGCGTCGACACCGAGGACTTCATCGCAGCCGTGAGCGCGGTCGTCGACCTCAAGAAGCTCAGGTGGATCTGGCTCACGCACGACGACGCGGACCACACCGGCAGCGTCCGCCGGGTGATGGAGCTCGCGCCCAACGCCCGGCTGGTCACCCACGCCATGAGTGCCCTGCGCATGAGCACCTGGTGGCCCGTGCCGCTCGACCGGGTGCACGCGATCCGATTCGGCGACGAGCTCCACGTCGGCGACCGGAGCCTGACGGCTGTGGCGCCGCCGCTGTTCGACAACCCGATGTCCACGGGTCTGCTGGACAAGTCCACCGGGGCGCTCTTCACGGTGGACGCCTTCGGCGCCATCATCCCCGAGGCCACTCAGGACGCCGCTGACGTGCCGCCGGAGGCACTCGCGGGCGGCATGGTGGGCTGGGCCGTCAGCGATTCGCCGTGGGCGCACGTGACCGACCGGGCCAGGTTCGGCGAGGTGCTGGATCGCATCCGACAGGTCCGGCCCAGTCGAATCTTCTCCTCGCACCTGCCGGCCGCCAGCGGAACCTCGATGGAGGACTTCCTGAAGGTGCTCGAGACGGTGCCGGACGCCGAACCGTTCATGCCGCCCAACTCCGAAGAGTTCGTTCAGCTCATCGAGGCGATGGCAGCCGAGCAACACCAGCAAGCGGACCTCCCCGGCCAGCGGGACGAGGCGGCCGCGACCGCCAGGGCGGTGAGGTAAGGGCACCGGCTGGCGAGTCGCTCACTGGCGAGTCGCTCAGAAGACGACTTGGGTGCGGCGGAGCGAGCGCTCCGGGTTCACCGCTGAGGTGTACCCCGCCCCGGCCGGGCGCTTCTCGAAGTGCAGGTGGCAGCCGTCGGGTGCTGCCCGCTGGCCCGAGCGGGCGACGACCTGACCCGGCCGGACTTGCTGCCCCGGCCGCACGAGCAGCCGCCGGGCGTGCCCGATGACGTAGTCGAACCGACCCGACCGGATCTTCAGCCCGTACCTGCCGTACGCCGGGCCGAGGTTCGGCACGCGCACGACCCGGCCGGTGACGGCTGACCGGAGCCGGGTGCCGCACGGCATGTACATGTCGATGCCGTGGTGCTTCCCGGGCCTCGCCCGCGGGCAGGACGCGTCGCGCGAGTAGTACGGCGCGCGGGTGCAGCCGAACGGGATCATCTCCTGCCAGGCGCCGTCGTACCACGGCGAGGAGTAGTAGCGGTGGTCGTTCGTGTACACGGTGTCCGGGTCAGGGGAGGGCGGTCGGCCGGCCGGTCTCGACTGCCGACGCGACCGCGCCGGACGACACCGCGGCGAAGACGGCGACGGCGACGGCGACGCGGCGGATGCGGCCAGCTCTTGACCCGGGCACACGGCGAGGGTATCGGCGTTAAGGGTGCTGCTCCTCGACAAACCGGACGTAAAGCCTGCACCTCCCTATGTGGTCGCCGGCTCGGGGCGACCCCTAGCCGAGACGTTCCTCTCGGCATAGGTTGCGGACGATCGGTCTTCGCATCCAGGGAGTGTCATGTCCGGGTCAGCAGTACTCCGCCGCCGTATCACGATTGCCGTCGCCGTCGCGGCCACCACGGCGATCGCGACATCGATATCGGCGGGTGTCCCCGCCGCTGCAGGGCCGAAGCCGGCCAAGGACATCCCTGTCCAGCTGTTGTCGTTCAACGACTACCACGGTCATATCGAGGAGGACGCTGCCTCGGCGACTGCGCAGACCGACGGCAACGTCCGCAACGAGGCCGGCACCTTCGTGCCGGCCGGAGGCGCTGCCTACCTGGCCACCCACCTGGCCCAGCTGCGAGCAGGGCATCCGAACAGCTTCACGGTCGCTGCCGGCGACCTGATCGGTGGCTCGACCTTCACGTCGGGCTTCTTCCACGACGAGCCGTCGGTCGAGACGCTCAACGCGATGCACCTCGACGCGTCGAGCGTCGGAAACCATGAGTTCGACGAGGGCGTCACCGAGCTGCTGCGGATGCAGAACGGCGGCTGCCACCCGGTCGACGGCTGCTTCCAGCAGGACGCAAACGGCACCGACATCCCCTATCCGGGTGCCGACTTCCAGTGGCTCGCCGCCAACGTGGTCAACGAGCAGACCGGCAACACGGTGCTGCCCGCGACCTGGGTGGAGAAGGTCGGCAACGCCAAGATCGGCTTCATCGGGATGACGCTCGAAGGGACCGACTGCACTGGTCGCGCCGTCCGGCATCGCCGGCTGGGACTTCCAGGACGAGGTCGAAGCCGGCAACCGGGCGGCTGCGCAGCTGCGCAACGAGCAGGGGCGTCAGGGCCATCGTCGTGCTGCTGCACGAGGGCGGCGTGCAGACGGGGACCTACAACGGGTGCACCGGCATCTCAGGCCCCATCGTCGAGATCGCCCAGAGGCTCGACCCGTGATCGACGCCCTGATCACCGGGCACACACACCAGCCCTACAACTGCACGATCAACGACCCGGCCAACCAGCCGCGCAAGGTTGTCAGCGCGTTCTCGTTCGGCCGGATCATCACCGAGATGAACTTTGTCGATCGACCACCAGAGCAAGGACGTGAACCGCGGCTCGGTCACCGCGGTGAACCACATCGTCACCCGCACGGTCGCCAAGGACCCTGTCCTTCAGGGGATCGTGGCGAAATGGACCGCCAAGGCCAACGTCGATGGGAACGTGCTGGTCGGGACGCATCACCCAGGACATCAGGCGGGCCTTCACCGGCACCGACGCGAGACCGGCGCGACCTGGAGTCCTCGCTGTCCAACTTGATCGCGGACGCGCAGCTGGAGTCGACCGCCGAGAACGGCGCGCAGATCGCGTTCATGAACGCCGGAGGTGTCCGAGCGGATCTCCTCTTTGCGAGCTCGACGCAGGGCGAGGGCGATGGTGTCGTCACCTACCGCGAGGCGTTCAACGTGCAGCCGTTCAGCAACATCCTGCAGACCTTCGACATGACTCGCGCACAGATTGACGCGGTGCTCGAGCAGCAGTGGGTCACTGGCAGGCCGGGTGGTCGCGACATCCTCCGGCTGGGTATCTCGGACGGCTTCACCTACGAGTGGTCGCAGGCCGCGCCGTTCGGCTCGAAGATCGACCCGGCGTCGATCAAGCTCGACGGCGTGCCGCTTGACCCGAACGCGCAGTACCGGGTGACCGTCAGCAACTTCCTGGCCGACGGTGGCGACTCGTACACAGCGTTCCGCAACGGCGCACCGCGCGCCGGTGGAAAGGTCGACCTGGACGCTCTGGTCGACTACTTCGCCGCGCACCCTGGCCTGTCCGCGCCGCCGATGGCCCGAAGCGTGGCGTTGCCCTAGGTCCCGCCTGGGAGGCCACGTGAGCCGTACACCCGTTCGCTCATCCGCGCTCGTCGCGGCACCGGTCGAGGCTGCCGCGGTCGACGGGTTGCGCGCCCGGTTCCACGGACAGGTCCTGGTCCCGGGGGACGAGCCGTTCGACGACGTACGCCGGGTGTGGAACCGGATGGTCGACCGGCAGCCCGCCCTGATCGCGCGCTGCACCGGGGTCGCCGACGTACGGACCGCGCTGGGCTTCGCCAGGTCCGAGGGGCTGGACGTCACGGTGCGCTGCGGTGGCCACAGCATCGTCGGTCACGGGGTCGCCGACGGTGCCGTGCTCATCGACCTCGCGCCGATGCACGGTGTGCGGTTCGACCCCGACGCCAGGCGGGTGTGGGTGCAGGGCGGGGCACGGCTGCGCGACCTCGACCGCGAGACCCTCCCGTTCGGCCTGGGTGTGCCGGTGGGGGTCGTGGGCGACACGGGCGTCGGTGGGCTGGCGCTCGGCGGCGGCTACGGGTTCGCCACCCGCCGCTATGGGCTCACCTGCGACAACCTGGTCGGGGCCGAGGTCGTCACCGCTGATGGCGAGCTCGTGGTCGTCGACGAGGTCCGCGACCCACAGCTGTTGTGGGGGCTGCGTGGAGGCAGTGGCAACTTCGGCGTGGTCGTCGGCATGACGTTCCGGACGCACCCGCTCGGCCCGATCTCCTACGGCGACCACCTCTACCCGGTCGAGGCAGGCATCCCCCCGATGCGCGCGCTGCTCGACCTGCTCCGCGACGGCCCGGACGAGGTGACGGCCTCGGCCGTTGTCGGGCCGGCGCCGGCGGCGGACTGGGTGCCGGCGGAGTGGCGCGGCCGTCCGACGGTGATGGTCTCGTGGGTCTTCCACGGTTCGATCGACGACGGCCGAGCCCTGTGTGCCCCGCTCGCGGAGGCGGGCCGGCCGGTCGCGTCGGCCGAGGCAGGCACGACCTACGCCGCCCTGCAGGCGTTCAGCGATGTCGTGCCCGGCGAGGTGGGTCGGCGCTACTGGAAGGGCGCCCTGGCCAGCCACCTGCCGGACGAGGCGCTCGAGACGATCCTGAGCCGAGGTGCCGGGCCGGGGGAGCCGCCGCCGAGCTGTGCGGTCGAGGTGTTCGGGCTCGGTGGGCAGTTCGCCCGCGAGCAGGAAAGCGCGTTCGGGCACCGTGACTCGCTCTGCGACGTCCTCGTCATCTCCGGGTGGACCGACCCGTCCGACGACGACCACCGCCTCGCGGAGGCGCGCGCGCTCGCGGCCCGGGTCGCGCAGTACACCGACGGGGCGTACGTCAACAGCCTCGAGGACGAGGCGGAGGGCGCAGTCCGGGCGGCGTACGGTGCCGAGGCGCACGACCGGCTCACCGCGCTCAAGGACCGCTACGACCCTACGAACGTCTTTCACCACAACCAGAACGTGCGGCCCTCGACCGGGGGCTGAGGTCGCCGTGGCAGCCGGCGCTAGCGGTCAGAGGTGAAGCTGCCACTCGACCCCGGACATGAGCACCTCGTAGCCGAGCAGCTCGTTCACCGCGATCATGTGCGAGTTCGAGGCGGCGTTCCAGGTGCAGATTTCCCGCAGCTGCGGCTCCTGGTCGCGCAACCAGCGCAGCATGCCGATCTTGAGCAGCACGCCGAGCCGGTGCCCGCGATGGGTCCGGACGACGCTGGTGTCGTACTGCTCCGCGTACCAAGGCTGCTCTGAGTCAATCGCCACCACCGTGACGCCGGCCAGCGCGCCGGTGGCGGTCTCGCGCGCGATGAGCCGGTACACCCGTCGCCCGAGCAGGTCGTGCATGTGCTCGAACGCGCGCAGCCGCTCGGGCGTGAAGACCTCGTCCTCGATGTCCAGGGCGTCGAGCGGAGCATCGTTGATCGCCGCCGTCATCTCGCAGACCGCTGCCTGCATCGGCTCCGGCACCCGACCGGCCAGCGGGACCAGCTGGTAGCCGGCCGCGTGCGTCTCCGCGTCGTCGTACGCCGCGTCCAGCCGACTCCAGTCGAGGGCGGCCAGGTCCTGTCGGCGCTGGACGACGTCCTGCGCTCGCTCCAGCCCCACGGACGCGGCGAATGCCACCGACGGGCCGTTGTCCACGGACTCCGCAAGCACCATCGTGCGACCGGCGGCCTGAATGCGCTCGGCCCCGGCCTGGAACAGGGCGCGACCGATGCCCTGCCGGCGGTCGCGAGGGTCGACCTGCACCTCCAGGAGACCGAGATGCCGGTTGTCCCAGCACGGCAGCTCCAGCCGCAGCAACCCCACCGGACGGCCGGTCTTGTCGCGCAGCAGCGCGGCTTCCATCGGCTCCCCGTCCCAGCCGTAGGTCACGTTGGCCACGAACGCCCGGGTCGACCAGGTCGGCCACATCGGGGTGTCGACCCGGCGCGCGGCCTCGCAGACAGCGACCGCGCCCGCCACGTCGCGGGTGTCGAGGTGGTCGCGGTTGAGCCAGGTGAGGGTCACCCGATCAGGAAAGCGCGCGACGGCCGATGCCGCGAGTCAATTACCAGCGACCTATTGCTTCGCCTTCCAGGTCAACGAGCCTGACGTGCAGGTGTCTGTTACTGCTCCGGCCGCGTCGTAGTCGGTCGCAGTGAACGTCCAGGTGCCGGCGATCTGTGTCTTCGCGGCGTTCAGCGCGCCGGACATGCGGCCCTGGAAGTCGGTGGTGGTTCCATCGTCATTCCGCTGGGTGTACGGGCCGAAGGAAACGCGGAACTTTCCGTTCCGGGTCACGGCAAGCGCTGTGTACTTGTCCGGGTACACGCCGATGTTCCCCGACGTGCACTTCAGTGTCACGCCGGCCACCGCGCGGACTATCTGCCGCCGGGTCGCCTTCATGTCCACGATCACCGGCAAACCTTGCGATGTCACGCCGCCATAGGTGTTCCCTACCGCGGTTGCAGCGGGCGCCTTGACCCCCGCCCGCTCCGCCGTCGCCACCGACATCAGTCCTGGCGACCAGACGAGAAGCGCGCCCGACAGCAGGCCGACAACAGCGACCTTCCACCCGTGAACTCTCAGCCCGTACGTCATGGCCCCGCCTTTCCCCGCAGTGCCCCGTCGCCCGGCGGCGGGCTTGATGGCTCGAAGGTAGGCCGCCCTCAGGTCGGCGTCCATGACACTCCGGTCAGGCGACTGCCCGGACGCACCAGGCCGACGCACGGACCTCGAACGGGCCGGGTGGCAGTGAGTGTTCGCAACGCTGGCGTAGGTCGTCGCGCTCTGCGCCGCTCAACCGGGCGACGTAGTCACCCGCAGGACCGACGCCGAGCGTGTAGGGCTCCCACCAGTCGGCGAACGTCGCATAGGGGACGCTCACGGTGAGCGACGTCGATTCGACCTGACTCAGTCCGGCCTCGCGGCACAGCTCGGCCAGGTGCCCCTCGTGTGCGCCGGCCAGTCCGGACTCGTCGTTGGCGTCCGGGTCGACCTCGCGCACGGCCCGCCAGAAGGAGGCCAGCGGTCCTGCGTCGCCGGCGTGGTCCCACACCGAGGCGGCAACGAGACCGCCGGGGCGGGTCACCCGGGCCATCTCGCGCAGCCCCGCGACCGGGTCGGTCATGAAGTGCACGACGAGCTGGGCGAGAGCGACGTCGAAGCTGTCGTCGGCGAACGGCAGCTGCTCGGCCGAGCCGGATCGCACGTCGACGTCGGGAAAGCGAGCCTGCACCGCCTCGACGAACGGCGGGGACGGGTCGATCGCCGACACCGCGTCCGAGCCCAGCCGCTGCACCAGCGGAGCTGTCAGGGCGCCCGGCCCGCAGCCGACGTCCAGTGCTCGTCGGCCGGGCCGGATGTCGGCGAGCTCGACGAACTGCTCGGCCAACGGCTCGGAGTACCGGCCCATGAAGCGGCCGTAGGCGTCGGCTGCGACGTCGAAGCTCACGGCGGGAATGTATGCCCAACTGGCCTACGGGGCATCGGTCGGCATGACAGTCGTCGGCTTCCATGCCTCCCACGAGCAGGTACCCCCCGCAGACCTCCTGACCGCGGTGCAGGCCGCCGAGCAGGCGGGGTTCACGGCCGCCATGTGCTCCGACCACTTCTCCCCGTGGAGCGCGCGGCAGGGCGAGAGCGGGTTCGCGTGGTCCTGGCTCGGCGCGGCGCTCGCGACGACCTCGCTCCCGTTCGGGGTCGTCAACGCTCCCGGCCAGCGCTACCACCCGGCGATCATCGCCCAGGCGTCCGCCACCCTGGCCTCGATGTTCCCGGGTCGGTTCTGGGCGGCTCTGGGCACCGGTGAGGCCTCCAACGAGCACATCACCGGCAACCGCTGGCCGCGCAAGGACGTGCGCAACGCGCGGCTGCAGGAGTGCGTCGACATCATCCGGGCGCTGCACCGCGGCGAGGAGGTAAGCCACGACGGACTGGTCCGGGTCGACCGCGCCCGGCTGTGGACCCTGCCACCGGAGCCGCCGCTGCTCGTCGGCCCGGCTGTCAGCGTCGAGACCGCCCGCTGGGTTGCCGGCTGGGCCGACGGGCTCATCACGATCCACCAACCGCACGACCATCTCCGGCAGATGCTGGCCGCCTACCGGGACGCAGGTGGCCGCGGACGGACCCACCTGCAGGTCCACCTGTCCTGGGACCCCGACGAGAGCACCGCGCTGGACATCGCCCACGACCAGTGGCGCAGCAACGTGTTCCCGCCGCCGGTCTGCTGGGACCTCGAGCACCCCGAGCACTTCGACGCGATCAGCGAGCACGTCCGGCCGGAGAGCCTGCACGGGCCGGTGCTCGTATCCAGCGACCTCGGCCGGCACGCGGAATGGTTGAACGATCTGGTGCAGCTCGGGTTCGACGAGATCTACCTGCACCACGTCGGTCGCGAGCAGCTGCCGTTCATCGATGCGTTCGGTGCATCGGTGCTCCCGGAGCTGGACGTCACCGCCAAGCCTAGGTAAAACCTGCCGTCGCACGTCGACGGATGACCGGCTTCGTCCGCAATTCCACGGCCGGTCCACGAGTCCGGCCGCATTGCGGTGAACCTTCAGCGGTCCAGAACATTCCTCGGGTGGTTGACGGCAACTCCCGGGCTCCGACCTCGCCGCGGCGACCTCGATGAAGAGCCCAGGGATAGCGACACGGCCGAACGGGTGGGATCGCCATGGGCACGACCAGTGCAGCACCGACATCGCACCGCACGCGTTCCCGGGCGACTGTCGGCGACCTCGACACACCGTCGACCGCGCCGGCCGTCCTGCTGCTCGGTGGCCTGACTGCGGGGCTGCTGGCGCAGGGCGGCTTCTACGGCGCCGGACGGATCCCGCTGTTCCTCGGGGTCGCCGCGGCCCTGGTCTTCGCGCTGGCCGCGGTGGGTTTCGGTGCCGCGGACCGCCGCCTTGGTCCGGCAACGGCCGCGGCGGCGCTCGCGGGCTGGGCGCTGCTGCGCGGGCTGCCGACGGACGACCCCGGTTCGGGGGTGCTGATGGCCGCGCTGCTCGCCGCGTTCGCGGCCGTGCTCCTCGTCGTACGCCGGCAGGACACCGCCGACCGCGACCTTCTGCTCACCGGTCTGCTGGGCACGGGCGTGCTCGTGTCGGCGGCCGGCTGGGCCGGTGTGGTGTGGCACCGGACTCCGTGGGCGCTGCCCAACGACGGGGTGTGGCGGGCGACGTCCACGTTGACCTATGCCAACGCGACCGCCGCCGTCCTCGTGCCGCTCTTCCTGGTGTCCCTCGGCCTGCAGGCGGGCCGGCCACCGGACGCACGCCGGTCCGCCGTCACAGCCCTGCTGCTCATCGGGGCGGTGGCGACGCTCAGCCGCGCCGGCCTCGTGTCGCTGGTCGCCGGACTTCTCGTGCTGTGCGCGCTCTGCGGGGCGGGCCGGGTCCTCGCGGCCGGGTTTGCCCCTGCGACCGGAGCCGGCATCGCCGTCGGCGGCTTGCTCGTGGCGATGCCGTCAGCGTCCGCACCGCACCAGGTGGTCCCGATCGTCGCGCTCGCCGCTGGGCTCGCGGCGGCAAGCGCGCTCGCTCAGTGGTGCCGGCCTTGGCACGGCCTGCTCCTCCTGCTCGCGGCGCTCCCCGTCGGTGTCCTGCTGCTCGCCCGGAGCGGAGCCCTTCATCGCGCGGTGGCGGAGGTCGCGCAGCTGCGGGCGAGCGCCAGCTCCCAACCCCGGGTCGACGCGACCGAGGCAGCTGCCCGGATCGTCAGCCAGCGCCCGCTCACCGGCGTCGGTCCCGGCGATGGATGGGTTCGCTGGAGCAGCGACGGGGGCGCGACGCAGACGATGCAGTACGTCCACGACGAGTACCTCCAGGTGCTGGTCGAGCTCGGCGTCATCGGCCTGGTCCTGATGCTGTGGGTCCTGATCTCCGGCGGCCTGCTCGTCCGCGCCGCGACGCACCGTGACCGGCTCTCCGCGTTGCCGGCCGCCGTAGCCGCCGCGATGGCAGCCGCTGCGGTGCACGGCGCCTTCGACTTCGTCTGGCACGTGCCGGCGGTGCCGCTCGTGCTCGCGGTCCTGATCGGCCTCCTGACCGAGCCGGCCTCCCAGACCATCGCCGGACCGACCGGCCCGGCGACCCAACGGAAAGGTGAGCTGTCATGACCAGAACCAGACCCAGGAGCAGAGCCGCGGTGCTGGCCGTGCTGCTCGGAGCCCTCGTCGCGGCCGTCGTCCCGGCATCGTCCGCCGTCGCCTTCCTGTCCTCGCCGCAGACCTGGGACGTCGCGGTGCAACAGCCGGTGACCTTGCAGGCGCGCGGGGCGGCGGTGTCCGTGCCCGTCCAGGTGACCTGCCCGACCGGGGCCTTCGCCAGCCTGGACGTGACCGTGACCCAGCGGTCCGGCAGCAGCGTCGTCAGCGGGTCCCGCAGCCGTGAGGTGAGCTGCACCGGCTCGCCACAGCAGCTCACGGTGAACGTCCTCGCCACGTCCGGCTCCCGGGTGTTCAAGAAGGGGCCGGCGTTCGTCGAGGCGGTGCTCTTCGGCTGCGGCGGCTACACCTGCGGGGTCATGGACTCCGACGGCCGCACGGTGGAGATCCGCCGCTGAGGCAGGGCGGCGGCCCCCGGATCTGCAACCGGGGGCCGCCGTAGCACCGTGGCCGGCTACGGCACGGCCATGTGCATCAGCTCCCAGACGTGCCCGTCCAGGTCCTGGAAGCTGCCGCCGTACATCGGCCCGTCCTCGACCGCCGGCCTCCACGGCTTGCCGCCCGCGGCGATCGCCCTCGCCACGAGATCGTCGACCTGCTGCCGGCTGTCGGCGGACAGGCAGGTGATCACCTCGGTGGCCGTGGTGGCGTCGCTGATCTCGCCGGTGATGAAGTCCGCGAACCGCTCCTTGACGAGCAGCATCACGAAGATGTTCTGGTCGACGACCATGCAGGCGGCCTGGTCGTCGGAGAAGGCGGCGTTGAACGCGAAGCCGAGCTCGGTGAAGAAGGCCTGCGAGGCGGGGAGGTCGCTGACCGGCAGGTTGACGAAGATCATGCGCATCGGGGCGTCTCCTCGCGGTGTGGGTCGGGTGGTGATGCCGGTACCGACCCAGCGGGCCTGGCCGACTCATCGCGCCGTGACCGATGAGTTCCGGTGCGCCGACGCCGTCTGCACCTGTGACGGACCTCGCCCGACGCAGGAGGCACGGAGATGATCGACCAGCGAGCCGACGAGGACTTCCTCGCAGGTCACCGCCCCCTACCGGCGCGAGCTGCTGGCGCACTGCTACCGGATGCTCGGCTCGGTCCACGACGCCGAGGACCTGGTGCAGGAGACCTACCTGCGCGCCTGGCGCTCGTACCACGGCTTCGAGGGCCGGTCCTCGCTGCGCACCTGGCTCTACCGGATCGCCACCAACGTCTGCCTCACCGCGCTGGACAGCCGCAACCGGCGCCCGCTGCCGACCGGGCTCGGCGCCCCCAGCTCCGACCCGGAGGACCAGCTGATCCCGAGCGGCGAGGTGCTCTGGCTCGAGCCGGTGCCCGACGCGATGGTCGGCGCGCGCCAGCGACCCGGCGACGGTCGTCACCGACCGGGCCAGCGTCCGGCTGGCCCTGATCGCCGCCCTGCAGCACCTCCCGCCGCGGCAGCGCGCCGTCCTGGTGCTGCGCGACGTGCTGCGGCTGCGGGCAGCGGAGGTCGCCGAGATGCTGGACACCTCCGTCGCCGCCGTGAACAGCAGCCTGCAGCGGGCCCGCGCCCAGCTCGACGCAGGCGGGGCTCACCGAGGACGACGTGGTCGAGCCCACCGACCCCGCGCAGCGCGCGCTGCTCGACCGCTACGCCCGCGCGCTGGAGGCCAAGGACATCCCGGCGATCGTCGCGGCGTTCACCAGCCGACGCGGTGTGGGAGATGCCGCCGTTCATCTCCTGGTACCAGGGCGCCGGAGGTCATCGGCCGCCTGATCGACATCAACTGCCCGGCCGGCCCGGGCGAGCTGCGGATGGTCCCGACCGAGGCCAACGGGCAGCCCGCGTTCGCGGTGTACCTCCTCGGCCGGCAGGGCAGCTGGCAGCGCGTTCCAGCTGCAGGTGATGACGATGTCCGCACGCGGCATCTCGCACGTCACCGCGTTCTTCGACCTCACGCTGTTCCCGACCTTCGGCCTGCCGGTCACCCTGCCCGCCGACGACCAGGCGGTCCTGGCGACCGCCACGCCGATGAGTGTCCGGAACGGTACGGCGGCGCTGACCCGTGACGTCGCCCTGCTCGAGCGCGCCATGGGCTACACCCTCGGCAGCCTGGTGCTCGTCACGCCGGCGGCGATGGCGAACCCGACGCCGTGCTCGGGCTGGGACCTGCGCGGCGCTGCTGCTGCACATGAACGACTCGCTGCTCACCCTGCACGAGGCGATCACGATCGGGTCGCCTCGACCTGGTCGCGGCCGCGAGCCCGGACGCCGACTACGGCGACCCCGAACGGGACCCGGTCGGCAGCCTGCGCAACCGGGCCTGCCAGATGATCGGCTCCTGGGCTGCCGGGGCGCGAGCAGCCGCGGCAGATCGCCATCGCGGACCGTGACGCTCGGTGCCGGCCTGGTCGCTGCGACCGGTGCCCTGGAGGTCGCGGTGCACGGCTGGGACGTGGCACGGGCCTGCCGGGCGGACCGGCCGGTCCCGGCCGCGCTGGCCGACGAGCTGCTCGTCCTCGGCTCGCTGCTGGTGGGCGCGGACGACCGGCCGACGCGGTTCGCCGACCCGGTGCTGCTCTCCGGGCCGGCCAGCGCCAGTGACCGCCTCGTTGCCCTGCTCGGCCGCCGGCCGTCCTGAGCCGATCAGCTGTGCCCCGCCGGCTGGTATGAGACCGGCTGCCCGGGGCAGATGGCTGGTGACCTAGCACTGTGCCGCCGGCCGGACCGGCCGCGAAGGGAGCCGTCATGACCACCTCGAATCCCAGCTTCCCGCCACCGGCCGGTGCCGGCGAGCCCGAGCCGGACCGCACCGACACGTCCGTCGACCCGCTGCTTGAGGACCAGCTCGAGGGCGCCGTTCCCGACGCTGACGACCCGGACGTGGAGCCGGACGCCGACCGGGACACCGACAGCGTCGAGGCCGACCGCAAGGGCTCCGGGGCGGACTGAGTACCGTTTGCGCCGGCCCCGCTCTAGCGCACCGTCGAGGGGTCAAAGGAGACGTCGCGTCCGGCGAGGGTCACCCGGAAGCCGTCAGCGGTCGGCCTCACCCGGCGCACCGTCACGCCGTCCGGCAGGGCCGGGCGCAGGGGGTAGCTGAAGGTAAAGCGCTCGGTGAGCAACCCGCTCAGGGTGTCATCCACCGCGCCGCCGTCCGGCAGCCGGAACGACTGCGGGCGCACCCGCAGCCGAGTGCCCGCGACCCGCGCCCGACCGACGGCGACCACCTCGACGGTGCGTCCGAGCACGTCCACCTCGCCGCGCACCTGGACCCGTCCGCCTCCGCCGGGTGACATCTCGAGTTCCTGCCGGCCGGCCCGCTCGAGCACCTCGTCGTAGGGCACCAGCACGTGGGCCCGCAGGCCGTCGGCCGTCGCGTCGGCCCCGGAGGGGAGCTCCACCTGCCGGGCCCGCACCCGGATGCCGGACACCCGTGTCCCGTCGACGTCGGCGGCGGAGCCGGTCAGCGTCACGTCGCCGAACCGACGGGACACCAGCTGGGTCAGGAACGGGAAGCCGGACACGTTCACCTGGGGGTCCGTGACCCCGTTCTCGGCGAGCCGTTGCTCGGCGTCCGAGGTGACCAGGTGCTCGGCGACCCGGTCACCGGCGACAGCGCCGACGGACAGGACCAGCAGGACCACGAGCAAGGTACGCACCCAGCACGGTAACCCGGGCCGGTCGGCCCGCCGACAGCCGGGCGGTCCGGCCGCACTGGTCGGCGGTGGGATTGCGGCCTACCGTCCGTCGTGAGGGCGACAGATCCGAGCGCGCCGACCCGACCGGCGCCGAGAGGAGCGCGTGATGGGACGACCGGTGGTCCACTTCGAGGTGGTCGGCAATGACGGCAAGAAGCTCCAGAAGTACTACTCCGAGCTGTTCGACTGGGACATCGAGGCGGACAACGACATGGGCTACGGCCTGGTGGTGCGCGAGGCGAACCTCAACCCCGACGGCATCGGCATCGGTGGTGGGGTGTCCCAGGGTCCTGAGGGGTACGGCGGTCACGTGACGTTCTACGTCGAGGTGCCCGATGTCGAGGCGGCGCTGGCCAAGGCCGAGCAGCTCGGCGGCAGCCGGATCTTCGGTCCTGACAAGGTGATGGACATGATGGTGCTCGGCCAGTTCGCCGACCCCGAGGGGCACGTCATCGGCGTCGTCGAGGGTGCGTCCTGAGTCCTGTCCGGCGCCGCAGCAGGCGCCTGCCCACCTGGCTCACGCTGGCCTGCCTCCTCGTGGTCGCCGGCTGCAGCGGGGGCGGCGAACCGGACGGCTCCGCCGCTTCGGCGAGCCCGAGCCGGTCCGCATCGAGCACGCCTCCCCCCACTCCGGCCGCGAGCACCCCGGCGTCCAGCACCTCTCCGTCAGCGCCGGTCGACCCGGTGTCGTTGCAAGCGTTGATGACCAAGGAGTACGACGGCCGGGCGCTCCGCGCCGGTCGGGTGCTGCTCCGGACCGGCGACTACACCCGCTACGCGGTCACCTACCGCTCCGGGGACCTGCGGATCTCGGGAGTCATGAACGTCCCGCGCGGGAAGGGCCCGTTCCCGGTGCTGGTGCTGCTGCACGGCTACATCGACCCGGCCTTCTACAACACCGGCCAGGGCCTGATGCGCGAGCAGGACTACCTGGCCCGGGAGGGTTACGTCGCCCTGCACGTGGACTACCGGGGCCACGCCGGCTCGGACCCTGCCCCGCGGGCCGAGCAGCAGCTGCGGCTCGGCTACACCGTGGACGCCATCAACGCCGTCCATGCCGTACGCCAGTCGTCGCTGCGCTACCTGGACGGCGGCCGCGTCGGGCTGCTCGGCCGCTCGATGGGCGGCGGCGTCCTGTACAACGCGCTGGTCGCGCAGCCGGGGCTGGTCGACGCCGCCGTCGCCTTCGCCCCGGTCAGCTCGGACACGGTCGACAACTTCAACCGCTGGACCCGTCCGGAGCGGTCCGAGGTCGCGGCCGACATCATCGCCGCCCACGGCTCGCCGGAGCGGAACCCGGACTTCTGGCGGGACGTCAGCCCGCGGACCTTCTTCGACCGGATCAGCGAGCCGCTGCTGATCCACCACGGGACCGCCGACGAGAGCTGCCCCTACCGCTGGAGCCGGACCTCGCTGCGTGCCCTCGAGCGGGCCGGGGTCGACGCTCGGCTGCTCACCTACCCGGGCGAGGCCCATGCCTTCGGTCCGCAGTGGCCGCTCTCGATGCGCCGCACGGTCGCGTTCTTCGACCGCCGGCTGAGCGCCTGAGCCTCTCCACACGCGTCGGGGTGGCGCGTTAGGAGCGCGGAGAGTCGGGTACGCGGCGCGGTAGGACACCCGCGACAAGACGAAGGAGCAGACATGACCACTGCCCGAGAGATCATGACGCCAGGTGTGGAGTGCGTGAGCGTCGGCGAGACGCTGGTCGACGCGGCCCGCAGGATGCGCGATCTGGACGTCGGGGCGTTGCCGATCTGCGGGGAGGACGACCGCCTGGCCGGCATGCTCACCGACCGCGACATCGTCATGCGGGTCGTCGCGGAGGGCGGCGACCCGGGCTCGGTCAAGGTGGGCGACCTCGCCGACGGCAAGGTGGTGACCATCGGTGCGGACGACTCCGTCGAGGACGCCCTGGCGACGATGAGCAAGCACGGCGTCCGTCGGCTGCCCGTCATCGACGGCCACGACCTGGTCGGGATGGTGAGCCAGGCCGACATCGCCCGGAACCTGCCCGAGGAGCGGGTCGGCGATCTCGTCGAGGCGATCTCCAGCGCACCCAGCAACAGCTGAGGCAGGTCCTGGCCCGGACGGACCTAGTGGCCGAACCGGCCCACCAGGGTCGCGCGGGCCAGCGTGTGCGACGAGAGGTTGAACCCGAGATAGGCCGGCGACGCGTCCTCGGGAAGACCGAGGCTCGGCACGTCCACCGCGTGCACGACGATGTAGTAGCGGTGGTCGCCGTGCCCGGGAGGCGGTGCCGCGCCGACGTACCCGCGGATGCCGGCGTCGTTCCGCAGCATGAACGCGGAGCCGGGCAGGCTGCCGCCCTCGGTGCCCGCGCCGGACGCGAGCTCGGTGACGTCTGCGGGCAGGTCGGCGACGGCCCAGTGCCAGAAGCCGCTCGCGGTGGGGGCGCACGGGTCGTAGACGGTCACCGCGAAGCTCTGCGTCCCGTCCGGGAAGCCGGACCAGGACAGCTGCGGAGACCGGTCCTCGCCACCGGGAACGCCCATCGCGCCGGACCGCTGCGCGGGCGGCATCTCGCCGCCGTCGGTCACGTCGTCGCTGCGCACCTCGAACGAGGGAACCGGGTCGAGGAACTGGTAAGGGTCGGGAAAGTTGTCGGCCTTGGTCATGGGGGCAGCGTGCCAGAGTTGGCGTCGTGACGACCTTCCAGGGGTTCTCCGACCGGGCGATGGAGCTGTACGCCGGCCTGGAGGCCGACAACAGCAGGGAGTACTGGGCGCGGCACAAGGCGGTCTACGAGTCCGAGGTCCGCGGACCGATGCTCGCGCTGCTCGACGAGCTCGAGGGCGAGTTCGGCGAGGGCAAGCTGTTCCGGCCGCACCGCGACACCCGGTTCAGCAAGGACAAGACGCCGTACAAGACGCATCAGGGCGCGTTCGTCGGGGAGACCCTGGGCGTCGGCTTCTACGTTCAGCTCGACGCCGAGGGGCTGCTCGCCGGCGGTGGCTGGCGGGCTCACGAGCCCGGGCAGGTGGAGCGCTACCGGACCGCGGTCGACGACCAGGGCGCCGGGGAGGCGCTGACCGGCATCGTGGCCGGGCTGCGGGGGAGCGGCTTCGACCTGCATGGTGACGAGCTGAAGACCCGGCCGCGCGGCTACCCGGCCGACCACCCGCGGCTGGACCTGCTGCGCTACCGGTCGCTGATGGTCAGCCGGCGGTTCGGCGCGCCGGACTGGCTGGCCAGCCCCGCGGCGCTGGATCAGGTGCGCGGCACCTGGCGCGAGGTCCGGCCGCTGGCCGACTGGGTGTCGACCCACATCGACACCGCCTGACGGCGGTCGGGATTGACTGGACGGGCTGTCCGAGGTCCGGCCTAGGGTGGGGCACATGTTGGAGAACGCCCCTGCAGCCCCGCCCGCCGAGGGTCTCGAGCAGCTCGAGGCCCACCGCATCGAGCTGACCGCCTACTGCTACCGGATGCTCGGCTCGTCGTTCGAGGCCGAGGACGCCGTCCAGGACACCCTGGTCCGCGCCTGGAAGGGCCTCGACCGGTTCGAGGGCCGTGCCTCGCTGCGCTCCTGGCTCTACCGGATCGCCACCAACGTCTGCTTCGACTCCCTCGACGGTCGGCAGCGCCGCGCCCTGCCGATGGACATGGGGCCGGCGCAGACCGCCGACTCCACCCTCGGGCCGCCACTGCCCGAGGTCGCATGGCTGCAGCCGGTCCCCGACGCGCGGGTCGTCCCCGCGGCCAGCGACCCGGCCGAGGTCGCCGAGCTGCGCGAGTCGGTGCGGCTCGCCTTCGTCGCTGCACTCCAGCACCTGCCGCCACGACAGCGGGCCGTCCTGATCCTGCGCGAGGTGTTGCAGTGGCCGGCCGCCGAGGTGGCCGACCTGCTCAGCACCTCGGTGCCGTCGGTCAACAGCGCGCTGCAACGGGCCCGCACGACCCTGGCCTCGAACGACGTCGGCAGCGGCGACCCGCCCAAGCCGCTCGACGACGAGCAGCGCGAGCTGCTGGCCCGCTACGTCGACGCGTTCGAGCGCTACGACATGACGGCCCTGACCTCGCTGCTGACCGAGGACGCGACCTGGTCGATGCCGCCGTTCGAGCTGTGGCTGCAGACCCACGACGACATCCGGCGCTGGTGCCTCGGCCAAGGGGCGGCCTGCGAGGGGTCCCGCCTGGTAGCGACCTCCGCCAACGGCGCGCCCGCGTTCGCGCAGTACAAGCCGGACCCGAACGGCGGCCACTCGGCCTGGTCGCTGCAGGTCCTCGAGGTCGACGGGCCGCGCATCACCGGCATCATGTTCTTCCTCGACGTCGCGGCCATCTTCCCGATGTTCGACCTGCCGCTGCACCTCGACACCTGAGCGCACCGATGAGTTCTGTGGGTCCGGTCGGTCTCTACTCCTGACAGCACCTGCAGAGCTCGAGGAGCGACCGTGACCCAGCCGACGTACGCCGACCCGACGACCGACCGTCCCTCAGCGGACAGCCGCACCCGGTGGGCAGCGCTGCTCGTGCTGTGCCTGGGCAACCTGATGATCGTCCTCGACACGACCATCGTGAACGTCGCGCTGCCGTCGATCCGGCAGGACCTCGGCTTCTCCGAGTCCTCGCTCGCCTGGGTGGTCAACGCCTACCTGCTCACCTTCGGCGGCTTCCTGCTGCTCGGCGGCCGGCTCGGGGACCTGTTCGGCCACCGGCGGCTCTTCCTGATCGGCATCGCCGCGTTCACCGCTGCCTCGGTCGCCTGCGGCGTCGCGGCGTCAGCGGGCGTGCTGGTGGCCGCGCGGGCCGTGCAGGGCCTCGGCGGCGCGGTGGTCTCGGCCGTCGCGCTGTCCTTGGTGATGAACCTGTTCACCGAGCCCGCCGAGCGGGCCAAGGCGATGGGTGTCATCGGCTTCGTCGCCGCCGGCGGCGGCAGCATCGGCGTCCTGATGGGTGGGGTGCTCACCAACTCGCTGGACTGGCACTGGATCTTCCTGGTCAACGCGCCGATCGGTGTCGCCGTGATCCTGCTCTCGCTGCGCGTCCTGCCGGCGGTGCACGTCCGCGCCGCGGACTCGCGGCTCGACGTCGCCGGGGCCGTGACCGTGACGACCGCGCTGATGCTCGCGGTCTACGCGATCGTCAACGGCAACGAGGCCGGCTGGACGTCGCGCCAGACGGTCGGGCTGCTGGCGGCCGCAGCGGTCGCGCTGGCCGTGTTCCTCCGGCTCGAGACCACGGTCCGCTCACCGCTCGTGCCGCTGACGCTGTTCCGGCTGCGCAACGTCGCCGTCTCCAACGTCGTCGGCGTCCTGTGGGCCGCCGCCATGTTCGCCTGGTTCTTCCTCTCGGCGCTCTACCTGCAGCTCGTGCTGGGCTACAGCCCGCTGCAGGTCGGACTCGCATTCCTGCCGGCCAACCTCGTGATGGGGGCGTTCTCCCTCGGTCTTTCCGCGAAACTGGTCATGCGCTTCGGCATCCGCGCCCCGCTGGCCGCCGGGCTGCTGATCGCCGCCGCGGGCCTGCTGCTGTTCGCCCGTGCGCCGGTCGACGGCAGCTTCGCCGTCGACGTGCTGCCGAGCATGCTGCTGCTGGGCTTCGGCGCCGGCATGGCGTTCAACCCGGTGCTGCTGGCCGCCATGAGCGACGTCGAGCCGAGTGAGTCCGGGCTGGCCTCCGGCGTGGTCAACACCTCGTTCATGATGGGCGGCGCGCTCGGTCTCGCCGTGCTCGCCAGCCTCGCCGCGGCACGCAGCGACGGCCTGGCGTCGGCCGGTGCGGACGCCGTCACCGCGCTCAACGGCGGCTACCACGTCGCGTTCGTGGTCGGTGCGGTGTGCGCGGCGACCGCCGGGGTGCTCGGCGGCCTGCTGCTGCGCATCGACCCGACGTCGACGCTGGACGACGAGATCGAGGAGTGCCTCGCCGAGCCGGTGCCCGCCGACTGCTGACCGCAGTCGGGGAAGATGGACCCGTGACGCTGCCGTGGGACGAGTCCACCCGACCGAGCGCCGAACGAGACACCGAGGTGGACACCGACCCGCACGGTGCCGCCGCCGGGCAGCACCTCGTCGACGTGCACGACCACTATCGCCAGGAGCTGACCCGGCTGCGCGACGTCCTCGAGCAGGTGCGGGTCGGGTCCCTCGGCGCCGGCGCCGCCCGCTCCGAGCTCAACGACTTGGCGGTCCGGGCCAACACCTGGGTGCTGGGCTCGGTCTGCCAGTCGTACTGCTTCGCGCTGACCCAGCACCACTCGATGGAGGACGCCGGGATCTTCCCGCACCTGGGCGGTGAGGACGACGGGCTGCAGGCCGTGATCGACCGGCTGGGCGAGGAGCACCGCGCGATCCACGACCTGCTCGAGGCGGTGGACCGAGCGCTGGTGGCCTTGGTCCGCCGGCCCGGGGACCTCACCACGGTCGACGCGGCGGTCGACGCGCTGAGCGCGGCCCTGCTGTCGCACTTCGCCTACGAGGAGCGCGAGCTGGTCGGTCCGCTGAGCCGGCACGGCTTCTACGCCGGTCAGCTCTGAGCTCGCTCAGCGCCGGACCCACTCACGCAGCCGGCGCCACAACCCCTCCCTCTGTCCCCGGTGCCGCACCACCTCGCACGACTCGGGGGTGATCCGGGCGACGTCGCGGCCGAGCGCCCGCAGCAGTCGGGACAGCCAGGCATCGTCGGTCCGCACACGTCTCACCTCGTAGGTGATGACCCCCGGACCGGCCCGCCGGTTGCTCAGGTCGCCAGGTCGAGCACCTCGGCGTCCGGCAGCTGCGCCAGGTCGGCACCTGCGACCACCAGCTTGGAGCGTCGCAGACCCGACCCGATGACGACGTACGGCGTGGCCGCGACCGCCGCGTCGACGAGGACCGGCCAGCCGGCCGGCAGCCCGACGGGGGTGATGCCGCCGTACTCCATGCCGGTCTCGGCGACCGCGAGGTCCATGGCGGCGAACGACGCCTTCCGCGCGTCCAGCCGGCGGCGCACGACGCCGTTCACGTCGGCCCGGCTGGTGGCCAGCACCATGCAGGCGGCCAGCCGGGTGTCGGCACCGCGCCGGCCCGCGACCACGACGCAGTTGGCCGAGACCTCCGGCGGGACGGCGTAGCGCTCGCAGAACGCCGCGGTGTCCGCGACCGCGGGATCGATCTCGGCCACCCACATCGCCGGTGCGCCCGGGGCGGTCAGCGCCGCAGCCACCGGCGGGCCGAGCAGATCGAGCCGCTCGAGCGCCGGCACCGTCGTGAGGTCTCCGATCACCCGAGCGACCTTAGGCGCCTTTATCCGGACGATCTCGCCGAGGTGGGAATGCAACCCGGCCGTCACGTGATTGCACCTGGAGGTAACCCCAGCACCTGATGCTGGTCCAGCCTGCCCTGATCCGGCGCCGCCCGCCTGCCCGACTTGCCCGTCCTGCCAGAGAGTCCTGCCATGCCATCGCGCCAGCTCGCGGCCGTGCCGCGCGCCGGAACCCTCGCCGACCCCAGCCCAGCGAACCGGGTCCACGACCGCGACGTCCCCGTCTGGGCGAGCCTGCTGGCGCTGGCCGTCGGCGGCTTCGCGATCGGCACCACGGAGTTCGCCAGCATGGGTGTGCTGCCGGACATCGCCGGCGACCTCGGTGTCACCATCCCGCAGGCCGGGCACGCCATCACGGCGTACGCCCTCGGTGTCGTGATCGGCGCACCCGCCTTCGCGGTGCTCGGGGCCCGGCTGCCGCGCAAGGGCCTGCTGCTGGTGCTGATGGCGGCGCTGACCGTCGCCAACCTCGCCTCGGCGATGGCGCCGACCTTCGGGTCCCTGGTGGTGGCGCGGTTCGCCAGCGGATTCCCGCACGGCGCCTACTTCGGCATCGGGGCGGTGCTCGCCACCTCGCTGGTGCCGCGGCACCGCCGGGCGCACGCGGTGGCGATGACGATGATGGGCCTGACCGTGGCGAACGTGGTCGGGGTCCCGCTGACGACGCTGCTGGGCCAGTCGTTCGGCTGGCGCAGCACCTACGCAACGGTCGTCGTCATCGGGGTGCTCACCCTCGTGGCGATCGAGCTGCTCGTCCCGCGGGTGATGGCGCACGACGGTGCGAGCCCGCGGCAGGAGCTGTCCGCGCTCCGGCTCCCGCAGGTCTGGCTGACCCTGCTGGTCGGCGCGGTCGGCTTCGGCGGCTTCTTCGCGGTCTACAGCTACGTGGCGCCGACGCTGACCGAGGTGTCCGGGTTCGCCGAGGCGGGCGTGCCGGTCGCCCTCGCGCTGTTCGGCGTCGGGATGACGCTGGGCACGATGCTCGGCGGCCGGTTCGCCGACTGGTCCGTGCGCAAGACCCTCGTCCTGGCGCCGGTGGCAACGCTGGTCGTCCAGCTCGCGTTCACGGTGACCGCGCACGCCGTGGTCCCGGCAGCCATCACGTTGCTCGTGGTCGCCTTCACGTCCTCGGCCAGCCTGCCGGCATTGACCGCGCGGCTGCTCGACGTGTCCGGTGACGGCAAGGCGCTCGCCGCCACCCTCAACCACTCGGCGCTCAACGTCGCCAACGCCCTGGGTGCCTGGCTCGGCGGCCTGGTGATCGCCGCCGGCCTGGGCTACACCGCCCCGGCCGTCGTCGGTGCGGGGCTCTCGGCCGCTGGCCTGGGGGTGCTGGCTGTCTCGCTCGGCCTCGAGCGCCGGGACCGCCGCAGGGCCCTCGAGGCGCCGGACGAGCGCCAGGCGGCCTGACCGACCGTCGCCGGTCAGGGGTGCCGGACGCCGGCCAGCTGGTGACCGGTGGCGACCAGTCGCCCGGTCGAGTCCCAGACGTCGCACTCCTCGTCGACCCGGCCGTCGACGACGAGACGGGCCCGCTGGCGCACGACGAGAACGCCTGGTTCCGGGACAGCCCGCACGTGGCAGGTGAGCGCCAGGGTGGGCACCCAGCCGGTCACCCCGAGGTCGAAGGTCGCCGGCGGCAGCGCGTCGACGACCGTGAGCAGTGCGACCGTGTCCGGCTGCTGCCCGTCGTCGAACCGGACGTAGCCGCGTAGCTCGCCGCGACGGCTCGGCTTCCCGACCGCCCAGCCCATGCACGCCGGGTCCAGCCGTTCGGCCACCACTGCCAGCAGCGGCACGGTGAACCCCGGCCCCTCGACCGGCAGCCGGGGGCAGGCGTCCTCCGGCGGCAGGTCCGGGGCCGGCACGCCGTCGAAGAACGGCTCCGCCGGGTCGAGCTGGCCGCAGGTGACCAGGGCCTCCATGCACGGCCCGGCGTTGGTGGCGAGCGTGACCCTGGTCTGGGCGGTACGTCGGCCCCGGCGCAGCACCTGCACGGTCAGCTCGGCCGGGCCGACGTCCGGCGCGGCCAGGTAGTGCGCGACGGCGGCCAGCGGGTGCGGGAACTCCTCGCCCAGCTCGGTCAGCGCGGCCCGGCCGGCCAGCGCCAGCAGGTAGCCACCGTTGAGCTTGCCGGCGATCTGCCAGTCGGGGTCGAGCTGGGCGGCGTACCGTCCGTCGCCCTGGGCGGTCAGCGCCGTCGCCACGCCGAATCCCGCCACGGCGGCAGCCTAGGGTCCTCGGCCGTGCAGCACTCAGCACTCAGCCCAGGCGCGCGCCGAGCGAGCTCTCGTCGTCCCGCGGCTGGTCCGGGCCGCTGGCCAGCAGGGTCCACGAGGTGGTGGCGCCGTCCGGGCCGGCCTGGCTGCCTGCTGCCAGGGCGGCGTCGATCCGTCGCCGTACGCCGGGCTCGTCGGCGGCCTCGACGCGGAACACGGTGCGCAGCCGGGTCCGGTCGCCCTCGGGCTCCGAGCCGCTGTGGTGCGGCCAGGTGCACGGGCCGTCGTGCTCCCAGCTGCCACACAGCGCGACGGTCACCGCGCCGCCCAGCGCGGCCGGGTCGCCGCCGGGTGCCAGGGTCACGGTGGCCTGGTGGACATAGGTCGTGGGCACCGCGGCAGCCTACGGCGGGCACCTCGGGAGGCTCGGAGCAAGGCGACGCACCGGTCGCCAGACCAAGTTTTGACCTGTTTTGGGGCAACAGGGGTTCAGGTGACGCCTGGGACGACCGAGCATGATCAGGTACCGGCCTGCACCGACCAGGGGAGTCGTCACCGTGCCGTGGGTCCACCGCACCACCTGTTCCGCCGTCGCCACGCTCGCCTTGGCGCTGATCCTGGGTGCGCTGGGCACCGGAACGGCCCAGGCCGCGGCGGTGCCCGACCCGGTCCCGCCCGCGACGCTGGGCGTCGCCGAGGGCTTCTCGCCCTACCTGCCGCAGGTCTCCTGCGACCCGGTGACCAAGCCCGGGACGGACGCGCTGCGCTCGCTGCTGATGGCGACCTACGGCGGCCGCGACCTCGGCATCACCCGGGGCTGCGAGATCGGCGCGCTCAGCGAGCACAAGGAGGGCCGGGCCTGGGACTGGGGGCTCAGCGCCGCGGTGCCGGCCGAGAAGGCGCTCGCCCAGCAGTTCCTCGGCTGGCTGACCGCTCCCGGCCCGAACGGCATGGCCGCCGCGAACGCTCGGCGGCTCGGCGTCATGTACGTCATCTGGAACGGCAAGATCTGGAGTGCCTACCGCGCCTCGGAGGGCTGGCGCGCCTACAGCGGCGGCGAGTCGCACGCCGGGCACATCCACATCTCGCTCGCCTGGAACGGCGCGATGAAGCGCACCTCCTGGTGGACCGGGAACACCGGCAGCATCGACTACGGCCCGTGCGTCGCCGTCGAGGGCGACCCAGCCCCGAAGTGGTCTGCGCCGCGCGCGACGCCGTGCCCGACCCCCATCAGCGCCATGTCGCTGACCGGCACCCCGTTGCTGGCCCGCGAGTCGTCCGGGGCCTACGTCGTCCAGCTGCAGCGGCTGCTCAAGGTCACGCCGGTCACCGGGTTCTTCGGCCCGATCACCGAGTCGGCCGTCACGAAGCTGCAGACCGATCGCGGCCTGCCGGTCACCGGGACCACCACGCCGGCCACCTGGGCCGCCGCCCGCAATCCGCTGGCGACCAGCCCGCCGCCGGCGCCGGACGCCCAGCCGGTCGTCGCGGCCCGTTCGCTGCCGGCCACCATGCGCTACACGGTCCGCGCGGGTGACTCGCTGAGTGCGATCGCCACGAAGTGGGGCTCGACGGTCGCGGCGATCAAGTCGGCGAGCCAGCTGCGCAGCGACGTGATCCGGGTCGGCCAGGTGATCACCGTGCCGGTCCGCTCGGGCATCACCAAGTTCACCTACACGACCCTGCGCAAGGGCAGCAAGGGTGTGGCCGTCAAGGCGCTGCAGACGGCGCTGCGGATGCGGCCGAAGTACCGGACCGGGGTGTTCGGCGACATCACCAAGAGCCGGGTCTCGGCGCTGAAGAAGAGTCGCGGCTGGCGGGCCGACGGGGTCGCCGGGCCGGCGGTGTGGCGCGCCCTCGGCGCCTGAGCCGTCCCGGAACGGGCGGGCCCTAGGCTCGCGGCATGACGGATAGCGCGGCGGAGACCGTCCCGGGCACAACGACGTACCTCGTCGTCGACGGCGAGAACATCGACGCCACCCTGGGCATGAGCGTGCTCAACCGGCGACCCAACCCGGACGAGCGGCCGCGGTGGGAGAAGGTCCGCGACTTCGCGGAGACCGAGTGGGGGCAGCCGGTCAAGGCGCTGTTCTTCCTCAACGCCACCTCGGGGCACATCCCGATGCCGTTCGTCCAGGCGCTGCTCGCGATGCAGTACCGCCCGGTGCCGCTTTCCGGCGATCCCGGCCAGAAGGTCGTCGACATCGCGATCCAGCGCACCCTGGAGGCTTTGCAGGACCGCCCTGGCGACGTGCTCCTCGCCAGCCACGACGGTGACTTTCTGCCGCAGGTCACCTCGCTGCTCGGCGGCGGTCGACGCGTCGGGCTGCTGGGTTTCCGGGAGTTCGTCAACCTTCAGTTCGCCGAGCTGGTCGGACAGGGGCTGCGCATCTACGACCTCGAGGACGAGGTCCGTTGCTTCACCGGCATCCTGCCGCGGGTCCGCATCATCCCGATCGAGGAGTTCGACCCGGTCCGGTTCCTCTGATGGCCCGGCTGCCCTTCCCGGACCCGGTCCACAAGCTGCTCGCCGCGCCCAACCCCGCTGTCATCACGACTCTGCGCTCCGACGGGCAGCCGGTGTCGGTGGCCACCTGGTACCTCATGGCCGGCGACGAGCGGGTCCTCGTCAACATGGACGAGGGGCGCAGGCGGCTGGCGCACCTGCGCCGGGACCCGAGAGTCAGCATCACGGTGCTGCAGGACGGCGACTGGTACACCCATGTCAGCCTCGTCGGCAGGGTCATCGAGATGTACGACGACGTGGGGCTCGCCGACATCGACCGGCTGTCCCGGCACTACCGAGGTCGGGACTACGCGGTGCGCGACCGCGGCCGGGTCAGCGCGCTGGTCGAGGTCGACCGCTGGCACGGCTGGGGCGCCGCCCGCGAGCGCTGATGTTCCGCCAAGGGTCAGGGGTTCGTCGAGGTCACCACCACGTCGTCGTAGGCCAGATCGTAGGCGTGACCCGTAATGTTCTCGCCCATCACGACCCGCCCGATCGGCGTAGTGCCGAGTCGGGCCGTCGATGAAGACAGGGCCGTGATCTTGGTGCCGTTGAGGAAGACCTCGATCGTGCTGGAGGCGCCGTTCACGACGACGTGCACCCGCACGTCGTACCAAGAACCGTTGCTGATCGGCGTCGTGCTCATCACCGTCTGGTTGGTGAAGTCGTTGCGATAGCCGAGCCTGCGGTTGTCGTCGTAGAGCAGCGACAGCAGGTTGGTGCCGTTGGCGGTCTGGATCCGCATGACGTCGACGTTGTCCTTCTTGCCGACGAGCAGCTGGAGGCGCGTCCGGTAGGTCAGGTCGGTGTGGGTCCGCGGCAGAGTTTTCGACGCCCATTCCGCGGCGTTCTTCGTGCTCTTCGCCTGGGCGCCGTAGATGCCGGTGGTCTTGTAGAGGTTCTGCGCGACGACGCCGTTGTTGGTCGTCCAGCGGCTCAGGTTGCCCGTCTCGAAGCCGTCGGTGAAGACGAACGTCTTGGCGGAGCCCGGGGCGCTCGCGTTCGAGATGTTGCCGGCGCCGTCCACCGCGCGGACCGTGTAGGACGACGTGCTGTCCGCGGGTGCCGTCGTGTCGGAGTAGGACAGCACCGCGCCGAGCGAGGCGATCTGGGTCGCCCCCCGGAACACCCGGTAGCCCGTGACGCCGACGTTGTCGCTCCCGGCGGGCCAGGTCAGGTCCACCCCGGTGTCCGACACACCCACGGCCGTGACGCTGGCGGGTGGTTGCGGCGGAGTCGTGTCGGCGCTGGTGACCGTTGCCGGGCCGCTCAGGTCGGACTCGTTGCCCGCGGCGTCCAGCGCCTGCACCCGGTACGTATAGCTGGTGGCGGAGGCGACCGTGGTGTCGTCGTAGGTCAGCGTCGAGCCGTTCACCGACCCGATCGGGTCGACCTGGTCGGCGCGGTACACCCGGTAGCGGTCTACGGCGAGGTTGTCGGTGGCGGCGGTCCAGGTGACGACGACCTTGTTCTGACCGGACACGGCAGCAGCCGCCACGTCGGTGGGAGCCGTGGGCTTCGTGAGGTCTCTCGTCAACACCTGGACGGGGTCGCTCTTGTCCGACTCGTGGCCGACGGCGTCGAGGGCAGTGACGGTGTAGGCGTAGCTCGTCGCCTCGTCGGCGGTGGCATCGGTGTACGCCGTGAGTGCGCCGTCGATCGTCTGCAGCGGGAGCCCGTCGCGGTAGACGCGGTAGGCCGCCACACCGACGTCGTCCTCCGCCGGGTCCCACGCCAGGTCGACCACGTGCGCGGTCACTCCGGTCGCGTGCACGTTGCCGGGTGCCGTCGGCGGGCCCGAGTCGATCACCGACGTGCTGCTGGCGACGACACCGTCGAACGCCACGTCGAAGGTACGCCCGCTGGAGGGGTCACCGATCTCGAGCCGGCGGATGCCCGTCGTACCGAGAGTCGTGGTGGTGGACAACACCGTGACACCGTCGAGCTGGAGCTCGACCAGACTGGCAGCGCCGGCGATCGTCGCATGCAGCTGCAGCGTGTGCCAGGTGCCGGACGACACCGCCTGGGTGCTGGTCGTGCTCGCCGCGGTGACATCGTTGCGGAAGCCGACCTTCCCGAGGCTGGACACGAACACCGACGCGAGCGCGCCGCTGGCCGCTGTCCGCAGACGCAGCAGACCGACGTTGTTGGCGCCCTGCGACTCGATCCGGAAGCGGGTGCGGTAGTAGAGATCGTCGACGCTCCGGTCGAGGACGGTCTGCGCCGAGGACCCGGAGCCGCCCACGGCGCTCGCACGCGCCGCCCAGGAGCCGCTGTCGACGACGGCCTGGGTGGTCGTCAGGCCGGCGACGGTCGCCCACTTGGACAAGTCTCCCGACTCGAAGCCGTCGGTGAAGATCTCGCCGGTCTGGGTGAAGGCAGCGTTGCTGAACCCGCTCGAGTTGTTGCCGCCGTCGCGCGCGACGAGGCGGTAGGTGTAGCTGGTGAGGGGGGAGACCGTGAGGTCCTGGTAGGTCGTGGTGGGCGGCGTCGTGGTGATGAGCACGCCGTTGCGGTAGACGTCGTAGCCGGTGACCCCGGTGTCGTCGGTCGACGCAGCCCACGACAGGTCGACCCGGAGCCCCGAGTGTGTCGTGGCGGTGAGCCCGGTCGCCTCGGTGGGCGCGGTGATATCGGCGATGAACGAGGTGTCGAACGCGACTTCGTCGAACGAGACATCCCACAGTCGCGGTGTCACGGCGGAGTTGGGGTCGCCCAGCTCCACCTTGGCGACCGGCTGGGTGCCGAGGTCGACACCTGTTCTGGTCAGGTCGGTGACGGCCGCGCCGTCCAGCCACACCTCGGTGCTGCCCGCGCTCCCCGTGCTCGGGTCGACGTGCACGTGCACCTGCACGGTGTGCCAGGCGCCGGGGGTCGCGGTCGTCAAGCTGGTGGTCGTCAGCGGCGCGGCACCCGCGTCATTGCGCAGCGTGAGCCGGTTGGTGGTCGACAAGCCCAAGGTGGCGATCGGGCTGGAGCCGGCGTTGCCCTGCCGGAACCTGAGCATGCTGACCGACGAGGGGTGGCTCGTTGCGTAGAACTTGGCCAGGTAGTAGAGGTCGGTCGCCGGCTCGGCCAGCGACTTCCACGCGGCGGCGCCCTGCGCCGGGTCTGCTGCTCCTGCGGACCGGGCGGCGTACTGGCCGTCGAACACCGGGTCGGTGCTGGGGACCAGGCCGGCATTGGGCGGGTTGTTGGTGCCGCCGGGGTTGGTCCACGCGGACAGGTTGCCGGACTCGAAACCGTCGTGGAACAGGACGGAGATCAGCGGAGTGGTCGCGGACGCCATCGGGCTGACCGCCGACTCGTTCCCGGCCGCGTCGAGGCCGGTCACCCGGTAGGTGTGCGTCGATCCCGGCTCCACCGTCTTGTCGGCATACGTGCTCTGGGCACCGACCGTCGTGAGCGGCGAGCCGTCCCGGTAGATCCGGTAGCCGGTGACTCCTACGTTGTCGGTCGACTCGTCCCAGGCCAGCTCGATGCGGGACTTGTAGGGAGCGGTCGCCGTCAGGGTCGCCGGTGCACTGGGGTTCGCGTTGTCCACCGTGCTCGTGTCGCACTTCACCGAGCCCGAGTCGAGTGTGGTCCCGGTGGCGGTCGTGAACTGGTATGCGGCACCTGCGGCGTTCAGTCCGAGCCGCACTGCGCCGAACTCCGCGGCCTTGAAGGCGACCCGGCTGTCGGAGCCCGGGAAGGTACCCAGGGCGTGGCCGCCGCCACCGGAGATGAGCTCGGTGATGCCGCTCGCGCTCGGGTTTCCTGCCCCGTCCAGCGCCTCCCACCGCTGGTAGGTGTGGTCGTGGCCGTTCACCACCAGGTCGACGCCGTGGTCGGCCAGCAGCGACCAGATCTGCGCCACCGCAGGTGTCGCCCCCTCGTCGCCGATGTTGAACCGGGGCTGGTGCCAGAACGCCAGGGTGCAGGGCTGGGAGTTGCTGTTCAGGTCGTTCACCAGCCAGTCGTACTGCGCGCTGCCGGGCCCGAACCCGTTCATCTCGACGTTCGTGTCCAGGCTGATCAGGTGCCATCCGTGGGTGTCCACGCTGTAGAAGTGCGGCGCGTTGTCCCAGTAGTCGAAGTACCCGGGTGCGTGACCGGCGACGTACTCGTGGTTGCCGACAGTCGGGTTGGTGATGTCCCGGAACCGGCCGTAGAACGTGTTGCCCGGCACCGGGAAGCCGTACCAGTTGGTGAACTCGGTCTGGGTACCCTTCTCGTAGACGTCGCCGGTGTAGAGGAAGAGGTTGGGGTCCCAGCCGGCGATCAGGTTGCCGACCGCGGTCTCGCTGGCATCGCCGCCGGCGCCGTCACCTGCTGCGGCGACGGTGAAGGTGCGTCCAGGGGCCGGGTTGGTCCCGGGGGTCGGCGACCAGGTGTTGGTGTTCACCGGCGGGGTGGTGATGCCGTTGGTGAAGGTCAGTCCGACGGACGTCGGCGGCGTGGTGAACGTGTCCCGCATCAGCGCTTCCGCGGACAGGCCGTACGCACCGTCGACGAACTTCGTCGTCGGCAGCACGAACGTGTAGGGCGACTGGTAGTCGGTGAGCAGGTACGTCGGGCCGCCGCCCGGAGGCGTGTACCGGAAGACCATCCGCTGGGTGCCGGGGCTGGTGCCCGTGACCGTCGCGATGGTCGCCGTCACGGTGGTGTCCCCGGTGAGGGTCGCACCGTCGGACGGCGCGGTCAGGCAGACGTTGACCGTGTACGTGCCTCCGACCGGCCCGCTCGTCTGACAGGTTGCGGCCGCTGCGGCCTCAGTGGTCAGCAGCACGCTCGCCGAGGCAAGCACCAGCGCGACGATCACGCCCGATGCCCGGCTACGGCCGCGACGTCGCGAGCCCATGTCCATCGGTTTCCCCTCCCACGGCTGACCGGTGCCGTCCCCCCAGGGCCGACTGATTCGATCATCGAGCCCTCGCCGGCTCGGCACCATCGACACCATGGATGGCGTCGACGTGGCCCCCGGGGTGAGAGTCACTACGTCATCTGTGGTGGACGCGACTCGTACGTCTCCCGATCGCGGGGTAGCCCGATCGATTGACCGCGAGTGTGGAGCGCGGCCACTAGCGCCCGCTCAGTCGAGCCGGTCGACGCCGGTCACCATGACGACCGCGGTGCCCGCGTCGTCGGAGGCGGCCAGGTCGACGTCGGCGCTGATGCCCCAGTCGTGGTCGCCGGCCGGGTCGTCGAAGATCTGCCGCACCCGCCAGACGCCGGGCTCCTCGGTGATGACGATCAGGGCCGGGCCGCGGGCATCGGGGCCGGTCAGCAGCGAGTCGTGGTCGGCCCAGTAGCCGGCCATCGCCTCTGCCCAGGCGTCTGCGTCGAAGCCGGCTTCGACGTCCATCTCGCCGAGCAGGTCGTGGCGGCGCAGCGCCGCGAGCTCGACCCGACGGAACATCGCGTTGCGCACCAGCACCCGGAACGCGCGCACGTTCGTCGTGACGGCGGGCGGCTTCTCGTCGCGGACGAGCGCGGCCGGGTCGACGGCGTCCGGAGAGGTGAGCCGCTCCCACTCGTCCAGCAGCGAGGAGTCGACCTGGCGGACCAGCTCACCGAGCCACTCGGTGAGGTCCCGTAGCTCCTCGGTCCGCATGGTCTCCGGCACGGTCTGCCGCAAGGCCTTGAACGAGTCGGCGAGGTAGCGCAGCACGAGCCCCTCGGAGCGGGCCAGCCCGTAGAACCCGATGTACTCGGTGAAGGTCATGGCCCGCTCGGACATGTCGCGGGCCACCGACTTGGGCTTCAGCTCGTGGTCGGCGACCCACGGGTGGCCCTTTCGGTACGACTCGTAGGCGTGCTCGAGCAGCTCGGCCATCGGTCGCGGGTAGCTGACCTCCTCGAGCAGCTCCATCCGCTCGTCGTACTCGATGCCCTCGGCCTTCATCGCCGCCACGGCCTCGCCGCGGGCCTTGCTGCGCTGCGCCGAGAGCACCTGCCGAGGGTCCTCGAGCGTCGACTCCAGCACGGACAGGACATCCAGCGGGTACGACGGGGAGTCGCGGTCCAGCAGCTCCAACGCGGCCACCGCGAACGTCGACAGCGGCTGGTTCAGCGCGAAGTCCGGCTGGAGGTCGACGGTCAGCGCGACCGACCGGCCGTCCGGCAGGGGAGGGTCGATGCGCTCGACGACGCCGCCGGCCAGCAGCGCCCGGTAGATCGCGATCGCGTGCCGGACGTGCCGCAGCTGCGCGGCCCGCGGCTCGTCGTTGTCCTCGAGCAGGTGCCGCATCGCGGTGTACGGGTTGCCAGGTCGGGCGATGACGTTGAGCAGCATCGCGTGAGTCACCCGGAAGCTGGACGTGAGCGGTTCCGGCTCGGCGTGCACCAGCCGCTCGAAGGTCGGCTCCCCCCACGAGACGAAGCCGTCCGGGGCCTTCTTCTTCACGATCCGCTTGAGCTTCTTCTCGTCGTCACCAGCCTTCCGGCGCAGCCGCTCGTTCTCCACGTCGTGGTCGGGCGCCTGCACGACCACCGTGCCGGCGGTGTCGAAACCGGCTCGTCCCGCGCGGCCGGCGACCTGGTGGAACTCGCGGGCGCTGAGGTGCCGCACCCGGACGCCGTCGTATTTCGACAGCGACGTGACCAGCACGGTGCGGATCGGCACGTTGATGCCGACGCCGAGGGTGTCGGTGCCGCAGACGACCTTGAGCAGCCCGGCCTGCGCCAGGGTCTCGACCAGCCGGCGATACCGCGGCAGCATCCCCGCGTGGTGCACGCCGATCCCGTGCCGCACCAGCCGGGAGAGGGTCTTCCCGAACCCGGCGGAGAACCGGAAGCCACCAACTGCCTCGGCGATCGCGTCGCGCTGGGTGCGGGACGCGACGTTGACGCTGGTCAGGGCCTGGGCCCGCTCGAGCGCGGCCGCCTGGGTCGGGTGCACGACGTACACCGGTGCCTGGCCGGTCGAGAGCAGCTCCTCGAGCGTCTCGTGCACCGGCGTACGGGCGTAGTAGTAGTTCAGCGGCACCGGCCGGTCGCCGGTGGCGACCACCGCGGTCGGCCGGCCGGTACGCCGGGTCAGGTCGTCCCGGAACCGGGTGACGTCGCCCAGGGTCGCCGACATCAGCAGGAACTGCGCGCCGGTCAGCTCGAGCAACGGCACCTGCCAGGCCCAGCCGCGGTCCGGGTCGGCGTAGTAGTGGAACTCGTCCATGACGACGAGCCCGAGGTCGGCGGCCGGACCCTCGCGCAGCGCCTGGTTGGCGATCACCTCGGCGGTCGCGGTGATGATCGGCGCACCGGGGTTCACCGCGGCGTCCCCGGTGAGCATGCCGACGTTGTGCGCGCCGAAGGTCGCGCAGAGCGCGAAGAACTTCTCCGACACCAGCGCCTTGATCGGCGCGGTCCAGACGCCGCGACGGCCCTGCGCGAGCGCGGCGTAGAGGGCGCCGGTGGCGACCAGGCTCTTGCCCGAGCCGGTGGGTGTCGCCAGCACCACGTTGCTGCCGGAGACCAGCTCGATCAGCGCCTCGGTCTGCGCCGGGTAGAGCTCCAGCCCCTGCTCTGCGGCCCAGTCGGCGAAGGTGTCGAACAGGGTGTCCGGGTCGGGTTCGGCGGGCAACCGGTCGGCGAGGGTCATGTCCGGGACATCCTGCCCGAGAGGCATATAGTTGGCGATCGCAACCACTTTGCGAGTCCTCAGGAGCGAAGGCGATGGCGCCGTACGGCGAGGTGGAGCGCGAGCTCGCGGTGCTGCTGCGGCGGGCCCGGGCCTGGAACCGCGAGGTCGCCACCGTCGTGCACCCCGACCTGCAGCCCACGGCGTACGCCTTGCTGGCGCGGGTCGACGAGCTGGGCAGCGCGCGGGCCATCGACCTGAGCGACTACTTCGGCATCGACAAGGGTGCGATCAGCCGGCAGGTCGGCCTCCTGGAGCGGGTCGGGCTGGTCAGCCGCGAGCCGGACCCGGACGACGGCCGGGCCCAGCTGCTGGTCGTCACGACCGAGGGCACCAAGCGGCTGGCGCTGGCCCGCGGCGGGCGCCGCCAGCTGGTCCGCGAGCAGCTGGACCGGTGGCCGGAGCAGGACGTCGCGACCTTCGCCGAGCTGCTCGGCCGGTTCAACCAGCAGATGGACGCGGCCGTCGCCGCCGCCGACCATTGAGCACCCGACGCCCGGACCGGGAAGGGATCCGCGGTCCGCGAGGTTGGCACCGAGGATGACCAGCACCGAGAAGAGGTCAGCGGTCGGCCTGCGCTCCGAGCGCGGCCCGGTCCTCATCGGGCTGATGCTCTCGACGGCGCTGGTCGCGCTGGACGCCACCATCATCGCCACCGCGGTGCCGTCGATCGTGCGCGACCTCGGCGGCTTCTCGCAGTTCCCTTGGCTGTTCTCGATCTACCTGCTCACCCAGGCGGTGACAGTGCCGCTCTACGGCAAGCTCGCCGACGTGGTCGGCCGGCGGCCGATCCTGTTCTTCGGCATCGCGGTCTTCGTCGCCGGCTCGGTGCTCTGCGGGGTCGCCTGGAGCATGCCCACGCTGATCATCGCCCGCGCCGTGCAGGGCATCGGCGCCGGCGCGGTGCTGCCGATGACCATCACCGTCGTCGGGGACCTGTACTCCGTCGAGGAGCGGGCCCGGGTGCAGGGCTACGTCGCGAGCGTCTGGGGCGTGGCCGCCGTCGTCGGGCCGACCCTCGGTGGGCTGTTCTCGGAGTACCTGACCTGGCGGTGGATCTTCTTCATCAACATCCCGCTGGGCGGGGTCGCCGCGTGGATGCTGTGGCGCAGCTTCCACGAGCAGGTGGAGAGGACCCGGCACCAGCTCGACCTGGCCGGATCCGCGCTGCTCACCGCCGGGTTCTCGCTGCTCATCCTCGGGCTGCTCGAGGGCGGGGTCGCGTGGGACTGGGGCTCGCCGGTGAGCTTCGCGGTCTTCATCGTCGGCGCGGTCGCGCTGGTCGCGTTCGTGCTGGTCGAGCGCCGGGCGCCCGAACCGGTGCTCCCGCTGTGGGTCTTCAGCCGCCGGGTGCTCGTCGGCGGCAACCTGGCGGCGGTGGCCATCGGGGTGGCCCTGATCGGCCTGGTGTCCTACGTGCCGACGTACGTCCAGGGCGTGCTGGGCACCGGCGCGCTGGTGGCCGGGTTCGCGCTGGCCGCCATGACGGTCGGCTGGCCGATCGCAGCGGCGCTCTCCGGCCGGCTCTACCTGCGGATCGGGTTCCGCGACACGGCGCTCATCGGCGCCGCGATCGTGGTGCTCGGCGCCGTCCTGGTGGCCCTGCTCAAGGCGTCCTCCCCGGTGCTCGCGGTGGCCGGTGCCACCTTCGTCATCGGCGTCGGCTTCGGCCTGAGCGCCGCACCGACGATCGTCGCCGTGCAGTCGGTGGTCGACTGGCGGCGCCGCGGCGTGGTGACCGGCACCAACCTGTTCTGCCGCAACCTGGGCAGCGCGGTGGGCGTGGCGGTCTTCGGCGCCATCGCCAACGCGACGCTGGCCCACCGGTTCGCCAACCCGCCGGGCAGCGTCGCCGGCCGACTGCCGGACCGGTCCGAGGCCGAGCGGCTGGTGCTCGACGGCGACGCCGCTCCCGGGCCGGTCACCGCGTTCCTGCGGTCCGCGCTGTTCGACGCTTCGCACCACGTGTTCCTCGGCGTCGTCGCCTGCACGCTGGTGCTCTTCGGCGTGCTGTGGCTGATGCCGCGCCGTACCGAGCCGCTCGACGTCTGAGACACCTGTTACTGGTGCGGTCAGGGCATCCGAGACGTCAGGGTCGGCAGGCCGTCGCCGTCGAGGTCGGCGAGCCCGGCCCGGCGGCCGGAGAGCGCCATCAGCAGCGAGATGGCCGGCCCGGACACGGTCGGGCCGGTGCCGTGCTCCCAGCCCACGTCGGTGGCGGCCAGGTGCAGTCCCTCGGCCCGCTTCTTGCCACCGATCAGAGGCTGGGCGCCCTTGTAGAAGTCCAGGCTCGCGACCAGGGCCTCCGGTGCCCGGTCGAGGGAGCGGCCCAGCGGCCGTGCGACGTCCTCGGAGTGCACCACGATCTCCGACAGCGGCACCTGCGGCGGGCCGGGCGGCGCGGAGGTCCGGCCGGCGCTGGCGCGGGTCTCGGCCACCAGCTGGTCCGGGCTGCGGGAGCTGTACTTCGCGATGTTCTTCTCGGCGAACTTCCCGAAGTTGAAGCCCGCGCCGGCGAAGCCGGTGACGAACGAGGCCGGGGTGGTGTGGGCGGTGGAGATGCAGTGGGCGACGACGTCCCGCACGCTCCACCCGGCCGCGACCGACGGCGTCGACCAGTCGTCCGGGCGGAGCGTGGCGAGGAGGTCGGCGAACCGTTCGCGCTCGCGGTGGGTGAGGGGCCAGAGGTCAGGGGAGGCCATGCCCGCACGGTAGACCTGCGACGCCGGTCACGGGTCGAGGGCGTCCATCGCGCGGTAGATCCGCTTCTCGGACACCGGTGACGGCGTGCCGAGCTGCTGGGCGAACAGGCTGACCCGCAGCTCCTCCAGCATCCAGCGCACCGCCCGCACCTCCGGGTCGCCCCGCCGTTCCGGGCGCAGCCCGGCCAGCCAGGCGGCGTGCTCCTGCTCGACCTGCTCGACCCTGGTCAGCCGTTCGCGGTCCCGGCCGGTCGCGCCGGGCAGGGCGTCCAGCCGGCGCTGCATCGCGGTGAGGTAGCGCAGCAGGTCGGGCAGCCGGTCGACGCCGGTGGCGGCGACGAAGCCGGGATGCACGAGGCGCTGCAGCTGGGCCCGGACGTCCAGCCAGGCCGGCAGCACCGCGGGGGAGGCCGCACCGGACACCCGGCTCGACACGTCGTGCGCGACGGCGAGGATGCGCGCCACCGTCACCATCACGTCGTACGTCGCCTCCGGAAGCTCGGCCCGCACCGCGGCGCGCAGCTGCTCGAATCCCTCGGCGTCGCGGGGCGGCCCGCCGTGCCGTGCCAGCAGCGCGTCCAGCGCCGCGGTCACCCCGTCGTCCAGCAGGGCGGGCACCGAGCCGTGCGGGTTGTTCCCGAAGGCCAGCCTGCTCGCGTTGTCCAGCCGGCTGACCACGCCCTTCAGCGGCGAGGGCACTGTGAGGGCGAGCAGCCGCCGTACGCCGGACCAGGTCGCCGACTGCGCCTCGCGGGCCGAGCCCAGCACCCGCAGCGCGACGGTCGTCCCCTCGTCGACCAGCGCGGGGAAGCCCTGCACGGTGCGGCCGTCGACCTCCCTGGCGAAGGTGGCCGGCAGGTCGCCGAACGACCACGACGTCAGCCCGGCCCGCTCGACCTCGGCGGCTGCCGCGGCCACCGTGCGCCGCACCGTCGGGGCGAGCCGGTCGCGCAGCGCCGCAAGGTCCTTGCCCTCGGCGACGACGGTGCCGTCGTCCTCGACCCGGAACGTCATCCGGAGGTGGTCCGGGACCTTCGCCAGGTCCCAGGACTCCCGCGGGACGGTGACCCCGGTGGCGTAGCGCAGCTCGCGAGCCAGCGCGTCGGGGAACGGCTCGTCGGCGACCCGAGGGCCGATCTGCCGCAACGCGGCGGCGGCGCTGTCCGGTGCGGGGACGAAGCTGCGGCGCAGCGCCTTGGGCAGCGAGCGCAGCAACGCGATGGCCAGCTCGGCGCGCAGGCCGGGCACCTGCCAGTCGAAGCCGTCGGCGGACAGCCGGTTCAGGACGGTCAGCGGAACGTGCACGGTGACGCCGTCGGCGTCCGCACCGGGCTCGAACTGGTAGCTGAGCGGCAGCGTCAAGTCGCCCTGCTGCCAGCTGTCCGGGTAGTCGGTGGTGCTGACCTGGCCGGCGCTGTCGCGCACCAGCATCGCCGGGTCGAAGGTGAGCAGGTCCGGCTGCTCGCGGCGCGCCTTCTTCCACCACGCGTCGAAGTGCCTGGCGGAGACGACGTCGGCCGGCACCCGCTCGTCGTAGAAGGCGACCAGGGTCTCGTCGTCGACCAGGATGTCGCGGCGCCGGGCCCGGTGCTCGAGCTCCTCGACGTCCTCGAGCAGCTCACGGTTGGCGGTGGAAGAACGTGTGGTGGGTCCGCCACTCGCCCTGCACCAGCGCGTGCCGGATGAACAGGTCGCGGGAGACCTCCGGGTCGATCCGGCCGTAGGGGACCTTGCGGCCGGCCACCAGCGGGACGCCGTACAGCGTCACCCGCTCGACCGCCATCGCGGCACCCTGCTTGGCCGACCAGTGCGGCTCGCTGTAGGTGCGCTTCACCAGGTGCTCGGCCAGCGGCTCGACCCACTCGGGCTCGACCCGGCCCAGGTCGCGACCCCACAGCCGGGAGGTCTCGACCAGCTCGCCGGCCATCACCCAGCGCGGTGGCTTCTTGAACAGCGCCGAGCCGGGCCAGGGTGCGAACCGGGCGCCGCGGGCGCCGACGTACTCGCGCTTCTCGGGGTCCCACAGGCCGACGTGGGACAGCAGCCCCGGGAGCAACGAGACGTGCACCGGCTGCGGGTCGTCCCCGGGCCGGGACAGCTCACCGGTGGTGGACAGGCCCAGCGAACGCGCGACCTGGCGCAGCTGGCCGACCAGGTCCTGCCACTCGCGGACCCGCAGGTAGTGCAGGAACTCCGCTCGGCACAGTCGGCGGAAGGCGCTGGACGACAACGCCGTCTGCTGCTCCTGCAGGTAGAGCCACAGGTTGCGGTAGGCGAGGAAGTCGGACCGGTCGTCGACGAACCGGCGGTGCTTCTCGTCGGCCGCCTGCTGGTGGTCCGGCGGTCGTTCGCGCGGGTCCTGGATGGACAGCGCGGCCGCGATGACCAGGACCTCGGGCAGGCAGCCGTTGCGGTCGGCCTCGAGCACCATCCGGCCCAGCCTCGGGTCGACCGGCAGCCGGGACAGCTGCCGGCCGGTCGGCGTGAGGCGCTTGCGCACGTCGGTCTGCGACGGGTCGAGGGCGCCGAGCTCCTCCAGCAGCGCGACGCCGTCCTTGACCTGGCGGCGGTCCGGCGGCTCGACGAAGGGGAACGCGGCGATCTCGCCCAGGTCCAGCGCGGTCATCGCCAGGATCACCGAGGCGAGGTTGGTGCGCAGGATCTCCGGCTCGGTGAACTCCGGCCGGGCCAGGTAGTCGTCCTCGGCGTAGAGCCGGATGCAGATGCCGTCCGAGGTGCGTCCGCAGCGCCCGGCCCGCTGGTTGGCGCTGGCCTGGCTGACGGGCTCGATCGGCAGCCGCTGCACCTTGAGCCGGTGGCTGTACCGGGAGACCCGAGCGGTGCCTGGGTCGACGACGTACCGGATGCCGGGCACGGTCAGCGAGGTCTCGGCGACGTTGGTGGCCAGCACGATGCGCCGGCCCTGGTGCGGCGCGAAGACCTTGTGCTGCTCGGCTGCCGAGAGGCGGGCGTAGAGCGGCAGCACCTCGACCGGTTCGCGGGACGCTGCGAGGTGCCGGCGCAACGCCTCGGCGGTGTCCCGGATCTCGCGCTCGCCGGAGAAGAAGACCAGGACGTCGCCGGGCCCTTCCACCCGCAGCTCGTCGACGGCGTCGAGCACCGCCTGGGTCTGGTCGCGCTCCTCGGCGGCCGGGTCGTCGGGATCGGACGAGCGGGCGGTAGCGCATCTCCACCGGGTAGGTCCGGCCGGACACCTCGACGACCGGCGCGCCGCCGAAGTGCTCGGAGAACCGTTCGGTGTCGATGGTGGCCGAGGTGACGATGAGCTTGAGGTCGGGCCGGCGGGGCAGCAGCTGCTTGAGGTAGCCGAGCAGGAAGTCGATGTTGAGGCTGCGCTCGTGCGCCTCGTCGATGATGATCGTGTCGTAGCGCTTGAGGTCGCGGTCGCGCTGGATCTCGGCCAGCAGGATGCCGTCGGTCATCAGCCGGACCAGGGTGTCCGCGCCGGCCCGGTCGGTGAACCGCACCGAGTAGCCGACGGCCTGGCCCAGCTCCACGCCGAGCTCCTCGGCGATCCGGTCGGCGACGGTCCGCGCGGCCAGCCGGCGCGGCTGGGTGTGGCCGATCAGCCCTGCGACGCCGCGGCCCAGGTCGAGGCAGATCTTCGGCAGCTGGGTGGTCTTCCCGGACCCGGTCTCGCCGGCCACGATGACCACCTGGTGGTCGCGGATGGCGGCGGCGATCTCGTCCCGGCGCTCGGCGATCGGCAGGTCCGGGTAGCGGATCGGGAGCAGTGCGGCGCGCCCGGACTCCCGTCGCGCGAGGCGATCCGGTGAGTCGGTCCTCGAGCGTCGCGCGCGGCCTGCCATCCGGCGGACCAGCCTAATCGGTGGCTCCGTGTCGATCTGGGGCTGCCCCGCGCGTCGGGAGGGTGTCACAGTTCACCTGGGACCGGCCCCTGCGCCGGAGGAGGAGACCACGATGAGTGAGTACCTGATCCTGATCTACGGCGACGAGCAGGCCTACGCGGCGGCGGACGACGCGTTCGCGCAGCAGCTGATGGAGGCCCACAACCGGTTCTCCGAGCAGATCGTCGAGCAGGGAGCGAAGATGGTCGGCGGCCAAGCGCTGCTGCCGACCAACACGGCCACGAGCGTGCGCGGCGACGTCGTCACCGACGGCCCGTTCGCCGAGACCAAGGAGGCGCTCGGCGGCTACTACTTGATCGACGCGAACGATCTCGACCAGGCTCTGGCGATCGCCAAGCTCTGCCCGGCACCGTTCGGCGGCGTCGAGGTCCGCCCGATCATGACCTTCCCGGAGGAGTGACGGCGGACGCCGAGCGACCCGCGGACGTCGAGGCTGCGGTCGCCGACGCGCACCGCCGCGAGTGGGGCTTCGTGCTCGCCGCGACGGTGCGGGTCGCGGGCAGTGTCGACCTGGCCGAGGAGTGCGTCCAGGACGCGTACGGCGCGGCGCTGGACGCCTGGCGCCGGCAGGGCGTGCCGCGCTCGCCGGGTGCCTGGCTCACCACGGCAGCCCGCCGCCGTGCGCTCGACGTGCTGCGCCGCGAGCAGACGTTGCGGCGCAAGCTGCCGCTCCTGGTCGAGCCCGGCGTGCAGGACGGTCCGGACGCGGCCGTCGGGGAGGCCGAGGACGAGGTGATCACCGACGAACGGCTGCGCCTGGTCTTCACCTGCTGTCACCCCGCATTGGCCCGCGAGGCCCAGGTCGCGCTGACGCTCCGCTTGCTCTGCGGGCTCACCACCCCCGAGATCGCGGCCGCCTTCCTGGTGCCGGAGGCGACGATGGCGGCCCGTGTGACCCGGGCGAAGAAGAAGATCACCGCCGCCGGCATCCCCTACCGGGTGCCCGGGTCGGTCGAGCTGCCGGACCGCCTGGACGCGGTCCTCACCGTCGTGCACCTGGTCTTCACGACCGGGCACACGGCGCCGACCGGCGGCTCGCTGGTGCGTCCCGACATGGTCGCGCGGGCGCTGGACCTGGGTCGGGTGCTGCAGCGGCTGATGCCCGACGAGCCGGAGGTGCGCGGCCTGCTGGCTCTCATGCTGCTCACCGATGCGCGCCGGGACACCCGGGTCGATGACGCCGGCCGGCTGGTGCTGCTGGCCGATCAGGACCGCGCCCGCTGGGACCGCGGGCAGGTGCTCGAGGGCCTCGCCCTGGTCCGCGACCTGCACCACAGCCGGGTCGGGCGGTTCGGCGTGCAGGCGGCGATCGCGGCCGAGCACGCGCTCGCGCCGTCGTACGCCGAGACCAGCTGGCCGCGCGTGGTCGCGCTCTACGACGCGCTGCTGCGGGAGTGGCCGTCGCCGGTCGTCGAGCTGAACCGGGCGGTCGCGCTGGCGGAGGTCGCCGGCCCGCAGGCCGCCCTCGCCGAGGTGGACCGGCTGGTCGCGGACGGCCGGCTGGCGGGCTACCGGTACCTGCCCTCGACCCGGGCCGACCTGCTGCGCCGGCTCGGTCGGCAGGCGGAGGCGGCCTCGGCGTACGACGACGCGCTGGCCCTGGCCGACAACGACGCGGAACGCGCCTTCCTCACCGCCCGCCGGGACGCCGCCCGCCAGCCCTGAGTCGACGAGCCGGTCAGCCCCCGTCGGCCGCCTTCTCGATGGCCCCGATGTCGATCTTGACCATCTGCAGCATGGCGGCCATCGCCCGCTGGGCGCGCTCCGGGTCCGGGTCGCTGAGCAGTCTCGGCAGCGCGGTCGGGATGATCTGCCAGGACAGACCGAAGCGGTCCTTGAGCCAGCCGCACTGGCTCTCGACCCCGCCGCCCTCGAGCAGGCGGGCCCACAACCGGTCGACCTCCTCCTGGTCCTCGCAGCTGACCTGGAAGGACACGGCCTCGGTGAACGGGAACTCCGGGCCGCCGTTGAGGGCGGTGTACTCCTGGCCCTCGAGCATGAACGTCACGGTCAGCACCGTGCCCGCCGGCCGCGGGCCGGCGTCGCCGTAGTGGGTGACGTCGAGGATCTTCGCGTCACCGAACAGCGAGACGTAGAACTCGGCGGCCTCCTCGGCCTCGGTGTCGAACCAGAGGCAGGGGGTGATCTTCTGCATGACAGGTCCTCTCGTCGATGGGGCTGGCACGAGTGATGACTGCGGCGCCGCACCGGACTCATCGCCCGGCGCGCAGGCCTTTCGGGCGGCGGGGGAGCAGGGCGACCAGGGCGACGCTGAACACCGCGGCCGAGGCGAGCTCCATGGTGAACCGGTGGACCTCCTCGTCCTGGATCCGGGCGTGCGCACGGTCGAACCACCGCGGGAACGGCGAGCGGCCGAAGAACACCTGCCCGGGCTTGTCGAGGTCGGGCAGGCAGGCGCCGAAGATGCCGGCCAGCACCGGCAGCAACCGGTCCGGCGGGGTGGCGCGGGCGATGGTCGCGACGGCGGCCAGGCCGATCAGCCCGTCGGGGACCGCGATCTTGAGCAGGTGCTCGTCGTCGACGCCGAAGTGCGGCAGCCCGTCGAGCACGAAGTGCGAGAGGAAGCCGAGGGTGGCCGCCTGACCGACGTCCGGCGCGACCGCGCCGATCACCGCACCGGACAGGACGTGGTTGGTGATCAGCACCCCCCGACTCTGCCAGAGAGTCAGTGCTCCCGGGTCCCCGAGCCGGCCTCGCGGTGGTGCCCCGTCAGGTCGTGGGTGTGCCCGACCGGGTCGGCGTGCACCAGCACAGCGTGCAGCCGGGGCACGTCGTGCAGCAGCCGGTGCTCGGCGGACTCGGCGATCCGGTGCGCCTCGACGACGGTCAGGTCGTCGGCGACGACGATCTCCAGCTCGGCCCGCAGTCGGTGCCCGATCCAGCGCATCCGCACGTCGCCCACGTCGCGCACCCCGTCGGTGCCGCGCGCGGTGGCCTCGACGAGGTCGACCAGGGTGGGGTCGACGGCGTCCATCAGCCGCCGGTAGACGTCCCGCGCGGCGTCCCGCAGCACGGCCAGCACGGCCAGCGTGATCAGCAGGCCGACCACCGGGTCGGCCTGCTCGATGCCGGCCCAGGCGGCCGCGGCGCTCACCACCACGCCGAGGGAGGTGAAGCCGTCGGTCCGCGCGTGCAGCCCGTCGGCGACCAGGGCGGCCGAGCCGATCTGCCGGCCGACGGTGATCCGGTACCGCGCGACCGCCTCGTTGCCGAGGAACCCGATCACCCCGGCGGCGGCGACCAACCCGAGGTGGTCGAGCTCGCGCGGGTCGGCGATCCGCCGGATGGCCTCGACCGCGGCGAACACCGCGGACGCGGCGATGACGAGGACGACCACGATGCCGGCCAGGTCTTCGGCTCGCCCGTATCCGTAGGTGTAGCGCCGGGTCGCGGCCCGGCGGCCGAGGGTGAAGGCGACGGCGATGGGCAGCGCGGTCAGCGCGTCGGCAGCGTTGTGGATGGTGTCGACGAGCAGCGCGACCGAGCCGCTGACCACCACGATCGCGGCCTGCAGCAGTGCGGTGACGGTGAGCGCGACGAACGACAGCAGCAAGGCCCGCATGCCGCGCCGGCTGGCCTCGAGCTCGGAGTCCATCGACACCGCGGCATCGTGGCTGTGTGGGGCGACCAGATGGCGCAGCCGGCCGAGCAGCCCGGTTGGCGCGTCGTGCTCGTGGCCGTGATCCCCGTGCCCGTGGTCGTCGTGCCCGTGGTCGTCGTGCTGGTGCTCGTGCTCGTCGTGCTGGTGCTCGGTCACGGTCGTCCCGCACCGACGTCGTGCAGGTGGTGCACCCAGTCGTGCACGAAGTAGCGCCCGATGGTCTCGACGGTGAAGACCATTCCGTCGCTGCGCCGGCCGGTGCGGGCCCACTGCTCGTCGGTCACCGAGTCGAACCGGGCGGCGACGACCTCGGCGGCGTCGGCCAGCTCGCGGGCCACCGCGGCGGGCAGCTGCTCGCCGTACCGCTCCCGCAGCGCGGTCTCGTCCTGGTCCCAGTTCTCGAACGCCGGGTCGTCCTCGGCCAGCATCCGCGCCAGCCGGCCGTCGAAGACCCGGTAGACGTCGCGGACGTGGCAGGCGTACTCCAGCGGTGACCACACGCCCGGATTCGGCCGCCGGGCCACGTCCGGGCGGTCCAGCACCTGCTGCCAGGCCGCCGCGTTCGCCCGCGTCATCGGTCCGACGTCGGCGCCGGCCAGGGTAGGTGCGTCGAGGCCGCACTCGGGACAGGGCCGGCCGAGGACCCAGGTCCAGTCCTTGGTGTCCGGGACGACTGCTGGTTCATCCTGCATGGTCGGGCACGATACGACGGTGGACCACCGCACCTTCGTCGCCCTCGGAGACTCGTTCACTGAGGGGCTCGAGGACGACCTCGGGCCGGACGGCCGCCACCTCGGCTGGGCCGACCGGGTCGCCGCCGCCCTGGCCACCCACGAGGGTGGCCTCCGGTACGCCAACCTCGCGGTCCGAGGGAAGGTGCTCGACGAGGTCGTCGAGTCGCAGCTGCCGATCGCCCTGTCGCTGCAGCCGGACCTGGTGTCCTTCCACGCCGGCCCGAACGACGTCCTCCGGCCGGGCCGGGACGTCGCAGCCGTCGTCGCCCGCTACGACGCCGCAGTCGGCCGGCTCGCCGAGGCCGGCGTCCAGGCCCTGCTCTTCACCGTCATCGAGCGGGCCGGCGGCACCGGGCGGACGGCGGCCCGGCTGGCGGCCCGGTTCGCCCGGTTCAACGCGGGCGTACGCCGGACGGCGGAGCGCACAGGGGCCCTGGTCGTCGACGTGGGAGCCGAGCCGGCGCTGCAGGACCGCCGCCTGTGGCACGAGGACCGGCTGCACCTCGCTCCGGCCGGCCACGTCCGGGTGGCGGCCGCCGTCCTGGAGACCCTCGGCGTGACCGAGCCGGACCTGCTCGGCGGCGCCGCCGGGTGGTGGCGCGAGCCGCTGCCGCCGGGCGTCCGTCCCGGCCGGCGGGCCGACGTACTTGCCGACGTGCGGTGGGTCCGCCGCTACTTCGCGCCGTGGGTCGGTCGGCGGCTGCGTGGCGTCTCCAGCGGCGACGGGCTGTCCGCGAAGCACCTCGAGCTGGTCGACGTCGTCCCGACCGGGACCGACCGGCCGGGGTCAGCCGGCTGAGGAGATGCGCTGCTGGTAGATGCGCAGCGCGAGCACCCGGGTGGCTGCCTCGGCGAGCCGGTCGGCGGGCAGCCGGCCGGAGCTCACGGCCCGCCGGACCGCCCGGCGGGCCCGGTCGGGATAGGGCGAGTTGAGCACCAGGTCGTTGCCGGCGAGCAGGGAGCGCACCGCGCCCTCGGCCGAGTTGTACGGGCCGTTGATCGGCCCCATCCCCTGCGAGTCGGTCACCGCCACGCCGTGGAAGCCGAGGGTGTCCCGGAGCAGGCCCTGCACGACCCCCGCGCTGATCGACGCCGGCATGCCGGGCTCGATGGCGTCGACCGCGACGTGCCCGGTCATGATCACCGGCGCGCCGGCCCGGATCGCCGCCTCGAAGGTCACCAGGTCGGTGCGCCGGAGCCGGCCCAGCGACTTGCCCTGCTCGGGCAGCGCGTGGTGGCTGTCCCCGGTGACCGTGCCGAGGCCGGGGAAGTGCTTGACCGCCGGGACGATGCCGGCCGCCAGGTAGCCCTTGACGGTTGCGGTCACCATCTTGGCGGCGACCCCGCGGTTGCGGGAGTAGGTGCGGGAGCCCATCACCGAGCTGCCATCGGGGTCGACGTCGGCCACCGGCGCCATCACCATGGTCACGCCCAGGCGGCGCAGCGTGCGGCCGTTGTCGCGGGCGACCTGCTCGGCGTACGCCGGGTCGCCGGCAGCGCCGACGGTGGCCGCCGCGGGCACCGGGTCCACGCCGACCTTGAGGCGCTGGACGACGCCACCCTCCTGGTCGATCGACACCAGCAGCGGCAGGCCGTCCGGCCGGTCGCCGACGTCGTGCAGCTCGCCGGCCAGCTGGTCGACCTGCTCGGCGTCGGCGATGACCTCCGGCCGCAGGAACACCCCGCCGAAGGGGGAGGCGGCCAGCGCCTCGTCGGCCGAGTCGACGCCGTGCATGACCTGGTTGCGCTCGGCCTCCGCGGCGGTCGGGTCGAGGGCGTCGTAGCCCCAGAAGCCGGGCATCAGCACGGTGCTCGCCTGCTCCGGCAGCGTCATCGCCGCCACCAGCTCGCGGGCCCGGGACAGCTCGCCCTCGGTGGGACCCCAGCCGGTGGGGGCGTCCGGGTCCACCGTCGGGGAGGCCGAGGCGGACGGCGAGGTGTCCTCGCCGCCGGCTGGCCCACTGCGCGGCGCCGTGCCCGAGCCGGGTGAGCAGCCCGCCAGTAGAGCCAGCAGGACCAGTGCGACGGCGGAGGTGACAGCGGCCGGGTGCCGGCTCGCACGGGTGAGGCTCATCGCCGTCCACTGTGTCATCCCGCCTACGCTGGTCCGGTGGCCGACCCGCTGGCGCCGCGCGCCCTGACCGAGCCGCATCCCTCCCGGTTACCGCCGGACACCCCTGACCGCGACGCGCTGCTGGCCGCCCATGCCGCCGCGCTGGCCGCCGGCGACGCGGGCTACCTCGACCCGGGCAGCGGCCTGTTCGTGCTCACTGCAGGGTTCCTCGCCGATCGCGGCACCTGCTGCGGCCGGGGCTGCCGGCACTGCCCGTACCTCGCCGAGTGACCGGCCTGCGCCCAGCAGAGTGGACCGTCTGGCGTTGCGCGACGTGCCACGGCACCCGGTCCACTTGTGCACGTTGGCTGCGCGACCGACCGAAGCGGACCGGTTCGCGTCATGGCGGACGATCCGCAAGCCGGTCCACTTTGATCGAGCCCGATCGGAGGGCAAGATCGCGTCGGAACCGTGTCCGGATGGTGGACGGGCCGCAGGGCGGCTGTGGATGCATCGGTGGATGAAGCAGTGGATAACTCCCGGATTACAGGGGACAACCGATCCACACTTGTGGACCGTCCTGTGGACCGGGAAAGTCGTCGAAATTGCTGCCGGAAAGCCCTTGTGGGGCTTGCCGTGCGGCCACTAGAAATCTCCTTGTCACCGGGAACGGGGACTGGCCCGGAAGGAGACTTCCGGGGCGCGGGCAAGCAGCGGGAGACCGTTGCGGGCAGCGGGTTCCCGAGCACCGGTGATGGGTTCCGAGGTGTGGACCGGCGAGCAATCGTCAGGTCGCACCACGGACACCCGTCCCGCGACGACATGTCCTGAGCAATCAGGGCACGGCGAGGCGGGGCGGTCTCGCGCAGGCGGGCTCCGAGTGATCGGAGCAACGTCGGCGGGGCACCCGCACCGCGTAGGAGCCGGACCCGAGCGATCGGGACCGGCGGACCGCGCGGAGCACCCGTTCCGTGTGGTGCGAGTCCCGAGCGATCGGGACACAGATCATGCGGAGCAGTCCGGCAAGGCCGGTGGACGCCGAGCGATCGGCGAAAGCAGGGCAGCAGGACCGGCGAGGCCCCTCCATCTCATGCATGGAGGGGCCTTCGTCGTTCTCAGGACCGCGCTGGAAGCACGCAGAACTCGTTGCCGGACGGATCCATGTAGGAACGCCACGGGAGCTCGCCCCACTCCGGGTGGTGGAGCGTGCCGCCGCCGCGCTCGGCGATGCCTGCCGCGACGTCGTCGGGATCGTCTCCAGTCTCGAGCCGGACGTCGAGGTGCAGCCGGTTCTTGGTCGGCCCCTTGGGGGCTGACTCAGGGCACAGCTCGAGGAGGGGACCACGCAGCGACGGGTGGCGCAGGGACCGGGGTACGACGCCGACCACGTGGGTCCAGCCGGTCAGCCAGGACCAGAACTCGGCATCCCGGTCCGGGTCGGCAGAGTCGAGCGGCAGCGCCGCGATGGGTCCGGTGTCGGCGTACGCCGCTCGATCCTCCATCACGCAGCAGGGATTGCCCTCCGGGTCGGCGAGCACAACCCAGGGCGCATCGCGCTGACCGATGTCGAGGTGTCGTGCGCCCAGCGCGAGCAGCCGCTCGACCTCCTGGGTCTGACGGGCGCCGCCCAGCAGGTCCAGGTGGAGCCTCGGCGGCTCGGATGGCGGATCCGGGACGCGCTGGAAGCACAGGTCGAGCACCGGTCCGCCCTCGATGGTGAGCCGCGTCTCGAAGCCCTCGGGCTCGTCGGTCAGCCGCTCGCCGCCGACCACCGCCTCCCAGAAGCGGCCCAGCCGATGCGGCTCGACGGCGTCGGTGACAAGGTTCTCCAGATACATGCCCTCACCGTAGGCACCGGGCGCCGCGTCAGGCCTGGTCGGGCAGGTGCAGCTCGGCCAGGACCATCTCGGCCTCGACCACCTCGATGACCTGCGCGTTGGCCTTCTTCACCGACGTCTTCCGGATCTCCGCCGCGGCGCGCCGGCTGTCCTCCAGCGCGGACCGGTCGACGAAGGTGACCAGCGAGACGCCGCGGCCGGCGTCCAGGTCGATCATCAGGCCGGCGCTGGCGAACCCGTCGAGCATCGACAGCGCGGGCACCGTGGTCGTGCGGTAGACGTCGACGAGGCGCTCGGCGTCACCCGGGTCGAACGCGAGCCGGGTCGACCGGTTGGCGAAGCCCCTCCGGGGCCGGCGTACCCGGTAGAGCTCGGCCACCTCCCACTCCTCGGCCCTCGGCCGACCGCCCATCAGGGCGCCCGCCTCCTCCCGGATCGAGGTGAGCAGGCGGTCGCTGGCCGCCATCGCTGCCCGGGTGCCCCACAGGGTGCTGGTCTCGGTCTGGCCGGTGGTCCGGTTGACGAGCATGGTCAGGCCCACGGCCCCGTCCAACCCGGCGACCAGCGGGAGCACGCGGTCCCGCACGAAGGTGATTCCGTCGTCGACCCGAGCGCGATCGGCGTCGATGACGGTGCTGCGGACGAACATGCGCACCTGCCCAGGCGCAGGGCCGCGCCCCGACGGCGCAGCCGACCACACCACCGTCCACCCATCCCGAGGGCCTGGCAACACCCGATCCAGACGCCCGGTCGCACAGATCGACTGGGAGCCGTCCCGCAGCGCCTTCACAGCGACCACCCAGCCTGGTCCGGGAGTGTCCTCGACATGACCTCGCTGCTGCCACTCCGGTCCGGCGACCCGGCACCGGCTGTGGCCCGCCGCGCTTCGCCCACGGCGGCCGACCTGGTGCTGCTCGCCGTCGGCTTCTCGGTGGTCGTCGTCGTGTCCCTGTGGCTGGCCGGCCACGGGCTGCAGGACCTCGCCGCCGGTCCCGGGCCGGCGGTCACCGCGCTCGGCCGGGTCACCGGGCTGGTCGCCTCGGACCTGCTGCTCGTGCAGGTGCTGGCGATGGCCCGGGTGCCGTGGGCCGAGCGGGCGTTCGGCCAGGACCGGCTGGCCCGGTGGCACCGGCTGCTCGGCTTCACGTCGTTCAGCCTGCTGCTGGCCCACATCGCCCTGGTGACGGTCGGCTACGCGGTCAGCGCGCAGACCGGCGTCCTGGCCGAGCTGTGGGACCTGGTGACGACCTACCCGGGCATGCTGCTGGCGACTGCCGGCACCGGCCTGCTGGTCATGGTGGTCGTCACGTCGGTACGAGCCGCCCGGCGCCGGCTCCGGTACGAGTCGTGGCACCTGCTGCACCTCTACGCCTACCTCGGGGTCGGGCTCGCGCTGCCGCACCAGCTCTGGACCGGCACCGACTTCGTCTCCTCGCCGGCCGCCCGGTTCTACTGGTGGACGCTGTACGCCGTCACGCTGGGCGCCGTGCTCGTCTACCGCCTCGGCGTGCCCCTCTACCGCACCTTGCGGCATCAGGTCGTCGTCTCCCGGGTCGTCGAGGAGGGGCCGGGCGTCGTGTCGGTGCACCTGACCGGGCGCGACCTGCACCGGTTGCCGGTCCGGGCCGGCCAGTTCTTCGTCTGGCGCTTCCTCGACGGGCCGGGTTGGAGCAGGGGACACCCGTTCTCGCTCTCGGCCCGGCCGCACCCGTCGTCGCTGCGGATCACGGTCAAGGACCTGGGCGACGGGAGTCGCCGGCTGGCCGACCTCCGCCCAGGAACCCGGGTGCTGCTCGAGGGCCCGTACGGAGCGCTGACGACCGGGCGGCGCACCCGGGCCCGGGCGACCCTGCTCGCCGCCGGCATCGGCATCACGCCGCTGCGGGCGCTGCTCGAGGAGCTCCCGCCGGGCAGCACGCTGGTCTACCGGGCCGGCGACGAGTCCGAGCTGGTACTGCGGGCCGAGCTCGACGCGCTGGCGAGCTCCCGCGGTGGCCGGGTGACCTACCTGCTCGGCCCACGGGCCGGCGACGGGTCGTGGCTGCCCGCAGCCTGGGGCCACCTCGGCGACGCCGCCGCGTTGCGGCAGCTGGTGCCCGACATCGCCGGCCAGGACGTCTACGTCTGCGGGCCCGAGGCCTGGACCGACGCAGCGATCGCCGCCGCCCGCGCGGCCGGGGTGCCCGACGCGCAGCTGCACGTCGAACGCTTCACCTACTGACTCGACCGGAAGGACTCACTCGTGCGCAGGATCGTGGTCGCCCTCGCCGGCACCGTCTCCGGGCTGATCATGCTGGTCAGCTACCACACCTCCACCGCCGGCGCCGGTGGATCAGCCGCCCCGGCAGCCATCGGTGCGTCGACCAGCACCACCGCGCCCTCCGGCAGCGCGGCGACCACCACCGTCACCGGCGACACTGTGCAGACCCGGTGGGGCCCGGTCCAGGTGCAGATCACCGTCGACGGCGGGCAGATCACCGACGTCGCCGCGGTGCAGTACCCCGACGGCAACGGTCGCGACCAGGAGATCAACTCCTACGCGCTGCCGGTGCTGGCCCAGGAGGCGTTGGCCGCCCAGGGCGCGAACATCGACCACGTCAGCGGCGCCACGGTCACCAGCGACGGCTACGTGCAGTCGCTGCAGTCGGCCCTCGACCAGGCGAACCTGTGACCGCCCCGGTGGTCGCCGAGCGCCGCGCCTGGGTGGATCAGGTGATGGGCATGCCCGTGAGCGTGCACCTGCGCGGGCCGGGCAGCCGGTCGGCGGCGGCCGGCGCCAGGGTGGCAGCGGCGTACGACGAGCTGCGCGCGATCGACGAGCTCTTCTCGCCGTACCTGCCGGACAGCCAGGTCCGGCTCATCGACCGTGCCGAGCTGGCGATCGAGGACGCGCACCCGCTGGTCGGCGAGGTGGTCGGGCTGTGCGAGACCGCCCGGGTCCTGACCGGTGGGTCCTTCGACGCGTGGCGACCGGCAGGTGACGGCAGGCGGGCCTTCGACCCGACCGGGCTCGTGAAGGGGTGGGCCGTCCAGCGGGCCGCCGAGCACCTGGCGGCTGGGCTCGGCTGCGACGTCAGCATCAACGCCGGTGGCGACGTGGCGATGCAGCCGGGAGCCGACCCCCAGCCCTGGCGGGTCGGCATCGAGGACCCGACCGACCCGCTGCGCGTCCTGGCCGTCGTCCCGGTCCTTGCCGGTGGGGTCGCGACCTCGGGCACCGCGCGTCGGGGCCGGCACATCGTCGACCCGCGGGACGGTTCGGCCGCCGACGACCTGTTGTCAGTCACCGTGGTCGGGCCGTCGCTGCTGTGGGCCGACGTCCTCGCGACCGCGGCGTTCGTCCGCGGCCGCGAGGGCCTCGACCTCCTCGAGGGCGCGGCCGGGTACGAGGCGCTGGTCGTCGACGTTTCGGGGTTCAGGACGACGTCCGGGCTGGTGCCGGCGCCTCAGCCGTTGACGGGCGACATGTCGGGATAGCGGTCGCCGGCCGTCACCCCGACCGGCGCGACCTCGTCGAGGCGCTCGAGGTCGTCGGCGGTCAGCGCGATCTCCGCCGCCGCCGTGTTCTCCTCCAGGTAGGTCACCCGCTTGGTGCCCGGGATGGGCACGACGTCCTCGCCCTGGGCCAGCACCCACGCCAGCGCCAGCTGGGTCGCGGTGACCCCCTTCTCCTGCGCGATCTCGCGCACCTGCTCGACCAGCTCGAGGTTCTTGGCGAAGTTCTCGCCCTGGAACCGCGGGTTCTGCCGGCGGAAGTCGTCCGGCGCGAGGTCGTCCACGCTGCGGATCTCGCCGGACAGGAAGCCCCGGCCGATCGGCGAGTAGGCCACGAACCCGATGCCGAGGTCGCGGACCGTGGCGAGGACGCCGTTCTCCTCGACGTCGCGGGTCCACAACGACCACTCGGTCTGCAGCGCGGTGACCGGGTGCACCGCGTGAGCCTTGCGGATGGTCCCGGCCGAAGCCTCGGAGATGCCGAGGTGGCGCACCTTGCCGGCCCGTACCAGCTCGGACAGCGCGCCCCAGGTCTCCTCGATCGGCGTGGAGCGGTCGACCCGGTGCTGGTAGTAGAGGTCGATGTGGTCGATGCCGAGCCGCTGCAGCGAGGCGTCGCACGCCCTCCGGACGTACTCCGGCCGGCCGTTGACGCCGATCCGGCGGCCGTCCTCGCCGCGCTCGTTGCCGAACTTGGTCGCCAGCTGGACCTCGTCGCGGCGGCCGGCGATCGCCTTCCCCACGAGCACCTCGTTGGTGAACGGCCCGTACATGTCGGCGGTGTCCAGGAAGGTCACGCCGATGTCCAGCGCCCGCTGGATGGTCTCGGTCGACTGGGCCTCGTCGGTGGTCCCGTAGAACTCGCTCATCCCCATGCAGCCCAGCCCGACGGCCGAGACGGTGAGGGCCGCGTCGCCGCTGCCGAGGGTGCGAGTCTGTGTCAGCGTGGTCATGCCGACCTGCCTACCCCATGTGCGCGGTCCCCTCACGTGAGGAGGGGTCGGTGTCCGGTCGCGGCCAGGGCCGCGGCTGCTCGCCGTCGTGCTGCCGGACGAACTCCTCGACCAGCCAGCGCCGCAGCGCGTGCACGTCCGGGCTCGCCGCGAGGCTGATCAGCTCTCCGCTGCGGCAGAAGTCGTCGGCCCGTTCCATCAGGCGGGCGTAGCGCAGGATGCTGCCCCGGGAGTCCGGCAGGACCGGGTAGCGCAGCTCGGTGTACGGCTGCCCGGACGCGACCGCGCGCTCGAGCTCTTCCCGCGGCCCGGTCAGCGCCTCGCCCCAGTCGGCCCACATCGTCGCGGCGAACTCGACGACCTCGCGCAGCACGTGCGTCTCGGGCTCGCCCAGGATGATGAGCTGGAACTCGCGCATCATCTCCGCGGTCTGCTGCTGCTGCGCCACCGCCAGCAGCACCGGGTAGTCGATCAGGCGGATCTCGCTGGTGGCCGGAACCTCGGGAGCCGGCCGGGCCACCAACGCGTCGATCCAGTCTGCCGCCATGGGACAGAGCCTGCTGCCCGGAAGTTCGGGAGCGCAAGACAGCCGAGACCTCGGCGTTACGCTCGGGAGACCTCACAGGGACCTCACAGCGAGTGCGCAGGCAAGCAGCAGGGCGACGGACGACGATCAGGACCATGACAGCGACCAGCCCGCACCCGACGACCCAGGGACGATCCGTGACCACCGACCGCGTGCCCGAGGCCCGGCTGCTCGTCGTCGACGACGAGCCGAACATCCTCGAGCTGCTCGCGACCAGCCTGCGGTTCGCCGGGTTCGAGGTGGCCACCGCGACCAACGGCCGCGACGCGCTGGCCGAGGCCCGACGACTCCGGCCGGACCTGGTCGTGCTCGACGTGATGATGCCCGACATGGACGGCTTCACGGTGGTCCGCCGGATGCGCGGCGAGGGCACCACCGCGCCGGTGCTGTTCCTCACCGCCCGCGACGCCACCGAGGACAAGGTCACCGGCCTGACCGTCGGCGGCGACGACTACGTCACCAAGCCGTTCAGCCTCGAGGAGATCGTGGCGCGGATCCGGGCGGTGCTCCGCCGTACGTCGGGTCACACCGGGCCCGGCGACGAGCAGGCCCGGCTCACCTTCGCCGACATCGAGCTCGACGACGACACCCACGAGGTGTGGAAGGCCGGCGAGCTGGTCGCCCTGTCGCCCACCGAGTTCAAGCTGCTGCGCTACTTCATGCAGAACGCCGGCCGGGTGCTGTCCAAGTCGCAGATCCTCGACCACGTGTGGCACTACGACTTCGGCGGCGAGGCCAACGTCGTCGAGTCCTACGTCTCCTACCTGCGCCGCAAGGTCGACACCACCGAGCCGCGGCTGCTGCACACGCTGCGAGGCGTCGGCTACGTGCTCCGGATGCCGCGCGGGTGAGTCCGACGACGCTTCCCCGATCCTGGCTCCAGCGCGCGCCGCTGCGGGTCACGCTGGTCGTCGCCCTCGTGATGCTCGCCGCGGTCGGCCTGACGGTGACCGGCGCGGTCGTCACCACCCAGCTGCGCGGCTACCTCGTCGACCAGGTCGACCAGGACCTCGCGCCAGATCGCGCAGCGCCGCCCGACGCCGGACGACCTGGGTGCGGGCAGGGGTGGCGACACGCCGTTCGAGACCAGCCGGGACGAGTACTTGGGCTTCGCCGCCGCGGACGGCTCGGCCCTGCAAGGCACGACCACCAACAACGCGAGCCCGCCGCGGCTGACCGCCGCCGAGCTGGTCGGCTGCCGGCGCCGGGCCCTTCACGGCGCCGTCGACCGGGCGCGGGCCGGACTGGCGGGTGATCGTCACCAGCGACCGGTTCGTCACCCAGTCCGGCGACCCGATCCTCGTGGTGCGCGGGATCTCGCTGGGCGACGTCGACAGACACCACCCGGCAACTGGTTCTCGCCGAGCTGCTGGTCGGCGCCGTCGTCCTGCTCCTGCTGGGCGGGCTCGCCTACGTCGTCGTCCGCACCTCGCTGCGACCGCTGGAGGAGGTCGAGACGACCGCGGCGGCGATCGCGGCCGGCGACCTGACCCGCCGGGTGCCGGAGAGCGACCCGCGCACCGAGGTCGGCCGGCTGTCCGGCGCGTTCAACTCGATGCTCGGCCAGATCGAGGCGGCGTTCCGCGCCCGGGAGGCCTCCGAGGCGGTCCGCGCTGGCGTCGGAGGAGCGGATGCGGCGGTTCGTCGCCGACGCGAGCCACGAGCTGCGGACGCCCGCTCACCTCGATCCGCGGCTTCGCCGAGCTCTACCGGCAGGGCGCTGTGCCGGACCCGGACGACCTCGACCGGGTGATGCGCCGGGTCGAGGACGAGGCGGCCCGGATGGGGCTGCTCGTCGAGGACCTGCTGCTGCTCGCCCGGCTCGACCAGCAGCGGCCGCTGGAGCAGGAGCCGGTCGACCTGCTCGCAGGTCGCCGGCGACGCCGTGCACGACGCGCGGGTGCTGGACCCGGACCGCCCCATCGAGCTGGACCTGCGTGGTGGCGGGGCGCCGGTCGTGCTCGGCGACGAGAGCCGGCTCCGGCAGGTGGTCACCAACCTGGTCACCAACGCGCTCACGCACACCCCCGCCGGGACGCCGGTGTCGGTATCCCTCGAGGTCACGCCCGGGCATGACGACGGTCAGGACCGGGTGCTGCTCGCCGTCGCGGACCAGGGGCCCGGCATGACCGAGGCGGACCGGGCCAAGGTGTTCGAGCGCTTCTACCGGGCCGACCCGTCGCGTACCCGGTCGGCCGGCGGCAGCGGGCTCGGCCTCTCGATCGTGGCTGCCCTGGTGGCGGCCCACGGCGGCCGGGTCGGAGTGCAGTCCGCGCCGGGGGAGGGCACCCGGTTCCTGGTCGAGCTGCCGCAACACACCGCGGCAGCGAACTCACAGCCTGGTCACAGGTTGCCGGAGGATCATCGGCAGGAAGAGCCCGTGCGCCCACCCGCCTGACATCCCGAGGTGAGAACCGTGAGCCCCACCGAGCCCACCCCGCACCGACCCGTGGCGCACCACACCGCCCGACGCCATCGACTCCGCGGCGCCGCCCCGCTCGGACCGGCGCCGGGTGCTGCTCGTCGTGGCGGTCGCGGTGCTCGCCGTTGCCGCGGCCGGGGCCACCGGTGTCGCGCTGGCCCGCGGCGGGGGCACCGACGGCGAGGCTGTCGTTCGCGGCGTCCACCGGCACGCCGACCCCGGGCGGGGACCCGGGAGAGCGGCGTCGGCACAAGTTCGGAAGGCCGGGTCTCGGCCACCTCTTCGGCGGTCCCGGTGGCGCCCTGCACGGCGAGTTCGTCGTTCCCGACGGCTCGGGCGGTTACCGCACGATGCTGACCCAGCGGGGGACCGCGACCAAGGTCAGCGACTCGTCGATCACGGTGCGCAGCGAGGACGGGTTCACGGCGACGTACCAGATCACCGCCACGACCCGGGTCGGTGCCACCAGGGAGGGCGTCGGCAGCATCGAGGACGGCGCCGACGTCGCGGTGATGGCGGAGCAGAAGGGCGACGCCGCCACCGCGCTGGCCGTGGCCGACCTGGACTCCTGGGGCCGACCCGGCCTGCGGATGGGGCAGCGCGAGGAGATGGGCACCGGCTACGGCGCCTGACCCGCTCGTTAGGCTCGGCGGGTGACCTCAGGAGCACTGACCCGCTACCGCGTGATGGCCTACGTCACCGGGGTGGTGCTCGCGCTCGGCGGCGTTCACCGGGCTCAGCTTCTGGCCCTGGTACGTCGGTGAGGGCCCGGCCGGGATCCTGTGGACCGCGCACGGCTGGCTGTACGTGCTCTACGTCGTCGCCGCGTTCCAGCTCGCCTACCAGCTGCGCTGGAAGCCGGTGAAGACCGTGCTGGTGCTGCTCGCCGGCACGGTGCCGTTCATGTCGTTCGTCGCGGAGCGACGAGTGGTGGCGGACCTTCCTCGGGAGCAGGATCCGGCTCCCGCTGCTCCAGCGCCGCCCGCCTGAGCACCAGCCACCAGAAGAACACCGCGGCCCCCGCGAACACCCACCACTGCAGCGCGTACGCCAGGTTGCGCCAGCGGCCGACGCCGTCGGTCCCGGCGGCCCGTGCCTCGACCGGCACTGGCGCGGCGGCCGGGGCAGGTGCCTCGGAGCGCAGCGCGAGGTAGCCGTCGTACAGCTCGGCCGGCTGGTAGGGCAGCGCGTCGAGCACCGTGACGGTGGCGACGTAGGGCAGCTGGTCCGGCCCGACATCGCCGGCCGTCCGAACGCGGTCGGCCCGGCCTCGGACCGCTGCAGCACACCGGTCACGGTGACCTCGCCGGTCGGCGTGGTCGCCTCGGGGTCGTCGTACTCGCGGACCCAGCCGCGCACCACCGGCAGCACGCCGCTGGCCGTGCGCAGCGTGCGACACGACCCAGAAGCCCGTGCCGCGGCCGCCGCTCCCGGTCCCGCCCGTCGACCAGCCGGGTGCCGTCCGGGTCGTAGCTGCCGGTCGCCGACACCCGACGGCCCACGTCTGCATCGTCGAGCCGGCCGCCGGGCTCCGAGAGCCGGTCGAGCGGCGCGGTGGCGCGGGTCGCCCGGGGAGCGCCGCCGTCCTTACCCTCGAACGCCGACAGCTGCCACCCACCCAGCCAGGTGAACGAGACCAGCACCGCCACCAGCAGCAGGTGCCAGGCCAGCCAGCGGGGCTGCAGGGCGAACCGGGTCACCACCTCACGCTAGCGGCTGCCACGATGGCGGCCATGCCCTCCTCGATCGACGAGCTGCTGTCGCTGCTCGACCTCGAGCCGATCGAGGACGTGCCTGTTCCGCGGTCGGCAGCCGGAGACCTCGCTGCAGCGGGTGTTCGGCGGGCAGGTCGCCAGCCAGGCCCTGGTGGCCGCGGCGCGGACCGCCGACGCGGACCGGGTGGTGCACTCGCTGCACGCCTACTTCCTGCGGCCGGGCGACACCAAGGTGCCGATCCTGTACGACGTCGAGCGCACCCGGGACGGCCGGTCGTTCAGCACCCGGCGGGTGGTGGCCCGGCAGCACGGCCGGCCGATCTTCTACATGTCGGCGTCCTTCCAGGTGCCCGAGGAGGGCCTGGACCACCAGGACCCGATGCCGCCGGTCGCCGGGCCGGCTCGACTGCCCCGAGCTCGGCGACGTGCTGGCCGGCCTGACCGGGCGGCCGCGGGACGACTGGGACCGCGAGTGGGCGTCGCTCGACGTCCGGTACGCCGGCGACTCGCGCGCCGGCGGCGCCCTGCAGGACGACCGGCACCCCGCGCTGGCCCGGGTCTGGCTGAAGGCCTCCGGACCGATCGGCGACGACCCGGTGCTGCACGCGGCCGTGCTGGCCTACGCCTCGCGACCTCACCTTGCTGTCGGCCGCCGTCGTCCCGCACGGCACCTACATCGGCGACCCGCGGCTGCAGCCGGCCTCGCTGGACCACGCGATGTGGTTCCACCGGCCGCTGCGCGCCGACGAGTGGCTGCTCTACGACCAGGTCTCGCCGTCGGCCTCGGGCGGGCGGGGCTTCGCGACCGGCCGGCTGTTCACCGAGGACGGCCGGTTGGTGGCGACCGCCGTGCAGGAGGGCATGATCCGCCTCCGCCGCTGACCGAAGGTCTGGCGAACGATCCGGGACCGGCGCACACTGGTCGGATCGGAGGTGGGCGACGTGGCCTGGCTGTTGTCCGGGATGATGGTGGCGGTCCTGCTCGTGGCCGCGCTCCTGGGCCACCTGGACTGGCTCGGACGCCGGATCGCCAAGCTCTGGGCGCGGGTGCACCCGCCGCCGCCGCGGGCCGACAACGTCAGCGTCGAGCAGCTCGCCGCCGACCTGCGCCGGCTCGCCGCCGAGCTGGAGCGGGTGCACCGCCAGGACCAGCCGGCCAAGATGGCTCGACTGACCGCGGCGGCCCTGGCCTACGACTGGGTGCTGCTCTCGGCGGCCCGCACCCTCGACGTCCCCGCGCCGGGCCATGCCCCGCTGGGACCGATCGAGCGACTCGAGACCGAGGCAGCGCTGGCGGCTGAGGGCCTGGACTGGTAGCTGCTGGCACAGTGGGGCCGTGCAGTGGCCCTCGCTCCTGGTGGCCTCCGGCGGCCGGGTCCGGCTGCGCGGGGTGCGGACCTTCAAGTCCACCGTCGCGGCCGTCGCGGCGTACGTCGTGGCGCTGCCGCTGTCGGACAACCCGCGGCCGGTCCTCGCGCCACTGACTGCCCTGCTGGTCGTGCAGCTGACGCTGTACGACACGGTGCGCCGCGGACTGCGTCGAGTGGCGGCCGTGGTCCTCGGGGTGCTGTTCGCCGCGGCGCTGTCGACGGTCGTGCCGCTGACCTGGTGGAGCCTGGGGCTGGCGATCGCCGTGTCACTGGTGGTGGGGCGGCTGTTCCGGCTCGGCGACGACATCGCGGAGGTGCCGATCAGCGCGATGCTGATCCTGGCCGTCGGCGGCGCGGACACCGTGGTGGAGGGGCGGATCGCCGAGACCGTGATCGGCGCCGTGGTCGGCGTGCTGGTGGGCGCAGTGGTCGCGCCGCCGCTGTACGTGCGGCCGGCCAGTGACGCGGTGCAGGGGCTGGCCCGGATCGAGGCCGAGGTGATGCGGCGGGTCGCCGCCGAGGTCCGCGAGGAGTACACCGTCGAGCAGGCCGACGCGTGGCTGGAGGCGGCCCGCGGGCTCGGTCGCGACATCCTGCGGGCGGACCGGGCGCTGGGGACCGCGGAGTCCAGCCTGCGCTACAACCCCCGCGCGATCAGCCGCCCGCACGCCGGGCGCAGCCTGCGGTCCGGGCTGGACGGGATGGAACGGGCGGCGGTGTCCCTGCGCGGCGTCTGCCGGGTGCTGGCCGACCTGGTGCACGGGCAGGGCGAGGAGACGGTCTACGGCCCCGACGTCCGTGAGGCGCTCTCGGACCTGCTGTCCGACGTGGCCGACGCGGTGGAGTCCTACGGGGCGCTGGTCGGCTCGGAGGTCGTCGGGCCCGGGCCGGACGACCAGCGGCTGCGCGAGGCGCTGGCCGCGGCGTGGGCCGACCGGCACCGGATGGCCGGGCTGCTGCGCCACGAAGACCGGCTGGCCCGCGACGAGTGGCAGCTGCACGGTCAGCTGACCTCGCACATCGACCAGCTGCTGCGCGACGTGGACAGCGAGGCGCGCGCCGAGCTCCGGCGCAGCTGGCCGACCCAGGACAGCTCGCTCGGGCCGGCCCTGAGCCGGCCGGTGCAGACGGCGCGGGACCGGATCAAGCGTCCGTCCGGCTAGCTGTCCTGCACCGGATCAGCCGGCGTCGAGCACGACGCAGCACCGGCCGTCGGCCGGGTCGAGCCGGGCGGCCAGTCGCTGGTCGGCGGAGTGCTCGGCGACCGCGGACACCAGGGCCAGGTTCATCTCGCAGACCAGCTCGGTGTGCTCGGTCGCCAGGGCGTGGAAGGGGCAGTTGGCCAGCGTCACCCGGCCCCCCTCGCGGCGCGGCTCGTACCCGTGCCGCGCCAGCACGGTGCAGGCGGCCTCGACCAGGGTGTCCCGGCTCGGGCGGCGACCGGCCGACGTCCGCGCCTCGGCGCCGAGCCGGGCGCCGAGCGCCGCCGCCACCCGGTGCAGCGACCGCCGGACCGGCACGCCGTCGCGGGCCGACTCCTCGATCGCGCTGGCCATCAGCTGGCCGGCCAGGTCGTAGCGGCGTTCCGGGACGCTGACCGAGACCTCGCGGCCGGACCGCCGGTACAGCTTGGTGGGCCGCCCGGCGCCCGGGCCCTGCCGGCCGGTCAGCCGGCGGAACTCGGTGTCCAGCAGGCCCTCGTCGACCAGCCGGTCCAGGTGGAACTTCGCGGTGTGCCGGGGGACCCCGATGCCCGCGCTGGCCTGGTCGCGGCTGACCGCGTCCGGCTGGGCGACCACGTAGCGGTACAGGTCCCGGCGTACCGGCTCGGCGAGCGCGGCCACCCCCGCGACCTGCTCCGCGAAGTCGTCTGCCATCGCGCTGCCTCCCCTAGGACCGGCGCCGTATTGACCGATGTCGTCCGACGCTCTAACGTCAACGTTACTGTCCCTTAGACGTGGAGGCAACAGATGTCCTCAGGTGTCCTGGTCCCGCTGCGCGTCGGCCACGAGCCGGGCGAGGTCGACCTGGCCGCCGCCGAGGCCGCGGCCGGCGACTTCCTGGCCGCGCTCGGTGTCGGGCTCGGCGCGGAGGGCCTGCGCGGGACCCCGGGGCGGATGGCCCGGGCGTACGCCGAGATGTTCCGGCCGCGCCCGTTCGACCTGACGACGTTCCCGAACGACGAGGGCTACGACGAGCTGGTGCTCGCCCGCTCGCTGCCCGTCCTGTCGGTCTGCGAGCACCACCTGCTGCCCTTCGTCGGCATCGCGCACGTGGCATACCTGCCCGGCGAGCGGATCCTCGGCCTGTCGAAGCTGGCCCGGGTGGTGGAGCACTTCGCCCGCCGCCCGCAGGTCCAGGAGCGGCTGACCCAGCAGGTAGCCGACTGGCTGCACAGCCACCTCGCACCCCGTGGTGTCGGGGTCGTGATCGAGGCCGAGCACCTGTGCATGACGGTGCGCGGCGTGCAGGCGTCCGGGTCGACCACCGTGACCTCCGCGCTGCACGGGATGCTGCGCCAGGACGCCGCCGCCCGGGCCGAGTTCTTCGCGCTCGCCTTCCGGCCCGCGTCCGGCACTGCCGAGCAGGAGGCGTCATGACCGACGACCGCGGGTTCGTGATCGTCGGTGCCAGCCTGGCGGGCGCAAAGGCAGCCCAGGCGCTGCGCGACGAGGGGTTCGACGGCCGCGTCACGCTGGTGGGCGACGAGCCGGTCCGGCCCTACGAGCGGCCACCGCTGTCCAAGGAGTACCTGCAGGGCAAGTCCGAGCGGGAGAAGGTCTTCGTCCACCCGGAGGGCTGGTACGCCGAGCACGACGTCGACCTGCGACTGAGCACCGAGGTCACCGAGATCGACCGGTCCGGGCACCACGTCGTCCTGGCCGGTGGCGAGCGACTGGGCTACGACGCGCTGCTGCTCACCACCGGGTCGGTGCCGCGCCGGCTCACCGTGCCCGGCGCGGACCTCGACGGCGTCCGCTACCTGCGCCGGCTGGAGGACAGCGAGGGCATCAAGGCCGCGTTCGCCGGGGCCCGCCGGGTGGTGATCATCGGGGCCGGCTGGATCGGGCTGGAGACCGCGGCCGCGGCCCGGATCGCGGGCCTCGAGGTCACCGTGCTGGAGTACGCCGAGCTGCCCCTGCTCCGGGTGCTCGGCCCGGAGGCGGCGACCGTCTTCGCCGACCTGCACCGGGGTCACGGGGTCGACCTGCGATCCGGCGTGGAGGTGGCCGAGCTGGTCGGCGAGGACGGCTCGGTCACCGGCGTACGGCTGGGCGACGGCACCGAGGTGGCCGCCGACCTCGTGCTCGTCGGCGTCGGGATCCTGCCCCAGGACGCGCTCGCGCGCGCTGCCGGGCTCGAGGTCGGCAACGGCGTCACCGTCGACGCGCACTTGCGCACCTCGGACCCCGACATCTACGCCGCGGGCGACGTCGCCGACGCCTACCACCCGTGGCTGCGCCGGCACGTCCGCGTCGAGCACTGGGCCAACGCCCGGCGGCAGGGTGCCGTCGCGGGGAAGTCGATGCTCGGCCAGGACGTCGAGTACGACCGGCTGCCGTACTTCTTCAGCGACCAGTACGACCTCGGCATGGAGTACTCCGGGTACGTCGAGCCGGACGGGTACGACCGGGTGGTGTTCCGCGGCGACCGGAACGCCGATGCGTTCATGACGTTCTGGCTGGCCGGCGGCGCTGTCCTTGCCGGCATGAGCGTCAACACCTGGGACATGACCGAGGCCGTCGAGGCCCTGGTGCTGTCCGGCCGCGCGGTCGACGTCGACCGGCTGGCCGACCCGGAGGTCCCGCTCACCGAGCTGTGAGGACGGCCGCTCAGACGCTGGCGAGGTCGGTCAGGCCGGGCGGCAGCGGATCGGAGTGCAGGACCCGCAGCCGCTGGGTCGGGCGGGTCAGCGCGACGTACAGGTCGTTGGCGCCGCGCGCCGAGCCAGCCAGGATGTCGCCCGGCTCGACCAGCACGACCGAGTCGAACTCCAGGCCCTTGACGTCCACCACGGCCAGCACCGACACCGGCCGGTCCAGCGTCCCGCTGCCCTCACCGACCGTCCCGTCGGGCAGTGCCGCCACCAGCGCGGCGCGCAGCGCGTCCTCGGCACCGAGCACGGTCACCACGGCCAGCCGCCCCTCGCCCAGCACCTCCAGCTCGGCGCGAACCGCGTCCGCGACGGCGTCCGGGTCGCCGCGGCGGATCTCCTGGGCGACCGGCTTCCAGTCCCCTTCGCGGACCGACTCGGGAGTGGGCGCCTCGATGCCGGCCGCGGCCAACATGTCGGAGGCCAGCTGCATCACCTGGGCCGGCGTGCGGTAGTTGACGGTGAGCTCGGCCATCCGCCACCGGCCCGGCACGTAGCGGTCCAGCACCTCGCCCCAGGAGGACGCGCCGGCCGCCGACCCGACCTGCGCGACGTCACCGACCAGGGTCATCGACCGGGTCGGGCAGCGCCGCATCAGCAGCCGCCACATCATCGGCGAGTGCTCCTGCGCCTCGTCGACCACCAGGTGCCCGTAGGCCCAGGTGCGGTCCGACTCGGCGCGCTCGGCGACCGTGAGCACCGGACCGCTCTCGGCGAACCGGTCGGCGAGCTGCTCCGCGGTCGGGTTCATCGGGTTGGGGGCGTTGCGCAGCGCGGCCCGCGCGTTCTCCAGGTCCACCTCGCGGCGCTCGCGGGCCTCGGTAGCCGCCCGGTCGCCGCATCGCGACGTCGCCCACCAGCTCGGCGAGCTCGTCGAGCAGCGGCACGTCGGCCACTGTCCACGCGGAGCCCCGCTCGCGCTGCAGCAGGGCGCGCTCCTGCGCGGACAGGTCAGGAGCGGCGGCGGCCAACCCGGCCGGGTCCGCGAGCAGGTCGGCGAGCAGCCGCTCCGGGGTGAGCGGCATCCAGGCCAGGTTGAGCTCGCGGCGCACGTCGGGGGAGTCGCGCAGGTCCTCGAGCAGGTCCTCGCGGTTGTCGCTGGTCAGCGTGCGTGCCGATCGAGCCGGCCAGCCGGCCGGCCAGCACGTCGAGCAGGTCGCGGAGGAATGCCTCGCGGGCCCGGTTGTGCGGCTTGCGGCTGCGCCGGGCCCGCGCCCGGGCGGCCGCGACGTCCGCCGGAGTCAGGGTCGAGCCGCTGGCTGCCCACGGCCAGCACCCGCGCGGCATCGGGAACCCGCTGGCGGGACCGCACGGCGCGCCCGAGCACCGCGGCCATCCGCAGGTCGCCCTTCAGCGCTGCGATGTCGCTCGCGGCTCGCGCCCGCCGGTCGACGCCGGGGTAGAGCTCGGCCGCCGTCGTCAGCACCACGCCGGTCTCGCCGAGCGACGGGAGCACCTGCTCGATGTAGCGCAGGAACAGCGGGTTCGGCCCGACGATCAGCACGCCGCTGCGGGCCAGCCGCTCGCGGTGCGTGTAGAGCAGGTACGCCGCCCGGTGCAGCGCGACCGCGGTCTTGCCGGTGCCCGGCCCGCCCTGGACGACGAGTGGGCCGGCCAGGTCGCTGCGGATCACCTGGTCCTGCTCGGACTGGATGGTCGCGACGATGTCGCCCATCCGGCCGGTCCGGTGCGCCCCCACGGCAGCCAGCAGCGCGCCTTCGCCGGTCAGCGAGCTGCGCTGGGACTGGTCCATCGAGTCCAGGTCGAGCGCCTCGTCCTCGACGCCGATCACGCTGCGGCCGCGGGTCGCGAGGTGCCGGCGGCGGACGACGTCACCGGGGGACGCCGCGGTGGCCTGGTAGAACTCCCGGGACGCCGGCGCCCGCCAGTCGACGAGCAGCTGGGTCTGCTCGTCGTCGGAGAGCCCGATCCGGCCGATGTAGCGCCGGGCACCGTCGCGCAGGTCGACCCGGCCGAACGCCAGCCGGTCCTCCACACCCTCCAGCTGGGCGAGCCGCTGCTCGTGCAGGGTGGCGAAGGAGTCCCGCTCCGAGCGGTTCTGGTGGGTGCCGGCGGGGCTGCTGCGCCGCACGTTCGTCAGCTCGGCCGCGGTGCGGGCCCGCAGGACGTCGAGGCGCGCGTACAGCCGGTCGACGTACTCCTGCTCGAGGACGACCTCGTCCTGGCTCACTGGTTGCGGACCCCCTTTGGCGCGACCGTCCATCATGCCGCACGATGCGGTCCCCCGCTGACCGGATCGCCGGAAGAACGTCGTGGAAGACTCGGGCGATGACCACCGAGCCCGGCTATCTGCCTGCGTCCGACCGCTACGACACGCTGCCCTACCGCCGCTGTGGCCGCAGCGGCCTGGTGCTGCCCCCGGTCTCCCTCGGGCTCTGGCACAACTTCGGCGACGACAAGCCGCTGGAGACCCAGCGGGCGATCCTGCGGCGGGCGTTCGACCGTGGCGTGACGCACTTCGACCTGGCGAACAACTACGGGCCGCCGTACGGGTCGGCCGAGACCAACTTCGGCCGGGTCTACCGCGAGGACCTGCGGCCCTACCGCGACGAGCTGGTGATCTCCACCAAGGCCGGCTACGACATGTGGCCCGGGCCGTACGGCGACGGTGGCTCGCGCAAGTACCTGCTCGGCAGCCTCGACCAGTCGCTGGCCCGGATGGGCCTGGACCACGTCGACATCTTCTACTCGCACCGGCTGGACCCGGACACGCCGCTGGAGGAGACGATGGGGGCGCTCGACACGGCGGTGCGCTCCGGCCGGGCGACGTACGCCGGCATCTCGTCGTACTCACCGGAGCGCACCCGTCGAGGCGGCGGGGATCCTGCGCGAGCTGGGCACGCCGCTGCTCATCCACCAGCCGTCGTACTCGATGCTCAACCGCTGGGTCGAGGACGGGCTGCTGGACGCTGCTCGGCGACGAGGGGATCGGCTGCATCGCGTTCTCGCCGCTGGCCCAGGGCATGCTCACCGACCGGTACCTCGACGGCATCCCGGCGGACTCCCGGGCGGCCCAGGGCAAGTCGCTGGACCCGGCGCTGCTCAGCGACGAGAGCCTGGCCCACGTCCGGGCGCTGAACGAGTTCGCGAAGGCGCGCGGCCAGTCGCTGGCGCAGATGGCGCTCGCCTGGCTGCTGCGCGACGACCGGGTGACCTCGGTGCTCATCGGCGCCAGCAGCGTGGCCCAGCTTCGACGACAACCTCGCGGCTCTCGACCGGCTCGAGTTCAGCGACGACGAGCTGGCCGAGATCGACCAGCACGCGGTCGAGTCCGGGATCAACCTGTGGTCCCGCTCCAGCGCCTCGTAGGCTCGGGTCATGGACGAGCAGCGGGCCCGCCGGGTGGTCGACGCCTTGCGTGAGCGCGGGGTCGACGCCCGGATGGAGAAGGCGGGGGTCTACCAGTTCGGCATCGCGGTCAAGGTGCCCGGCGCCCGGACGGCGGTGTGGGACAGCGACGGCACCCTGGGCCTGGAGGCGCAGGTGATGCGGGACGGCATGCTCGTCGGCTTCGTGCCGGTGATCGAGGGGTCCGAGGACTTCGACGACGCCCAGGTGATCGACGCGATCCTGCGCACCGACTACGACAAGCCGGTCGCCACCCGGAAGACCACGGCGCCGCCGCCCGCCGCGCCGCTGCCCCAGGAGGGCGGCGTGTTCCGCCGCTTCCTCGGCGGCTTCCGCCACCACTGACTCGGTAGCGGCGACATCAAGATCGTTTGTAACGGTACGGCGGTAAACCGGGGCAGACGGCATCGCACCGTTACAAACGATCATGGCCTTCCGGCAGGATCGCCAGTACCACGTGCCGCGCGGCCGATTCGCCGTCGACGTCCAGGACCGGCAGGTCCTGTCGGTCGCCGGCCTGGACTCGGAGGCGAAGCTGGCGGTGGCCGCCGGTCGTGCCCAGCGTCTCCGGGCTGTTCGAGATCCTGCAGGATGAGTCGGCCGAGGCGCAGCGGAGCTTCGAGACCCCGCGTGGGAGGGATGCCGGATTCGCCCAGCTTGCGCACTATGTGCTGCGCTTGCTGCTGCGTGAGTTTCATCGCTATTTCTCCGGTGTGAAGTAAATGTCTTTAATAAACTGGCCCTCGGTTGCGCCAGTCGCCAAGAACATGGCGCGCGTGGTGTCGCTGCCTACGTCAATGGTTGCGGTGCCCAGGTTAAGCCGATTCCCCTGATGCGTGAGTTTGTGCCGTCGGCGCAACTCCAGCATGTCATAGGCAAAATGAGTTTTGGGATAATCAACGAAACTGAGCTTCGACGGGGCTTTGCGAAAACCGAGCGGCTGGCGGACCAGGACAAGTTCACGATAGCAATCGACAATGCTCATGCGAGCGCCCATCTGCTTGCCTGCAAGCTTGAGGGTGCGCCCGTAAGCTTCAAAAAGCTCCGCAAGAAGCTCATCAAGGACAACCTTGCGCTCGCATATCTCGCGCCGCGCCCGCTCATAAGCAGATACCACCTGATCAACGTCGAGCTTGATTTTCTTGCTTGTAACGGGTTGGCGTGAAAAGGTGATCTGCACCTGTTTCTTGCGCAAATCAGGTTTGATGACGAAGAGGCCGGCGACTAGCTCTGAAGGAGTGCCTTCAATCTTAATACCTTTTTCCTTGAAGGCGGCGCGCAAGTCGCGGGCGAATGTAAACTCAAGCTCTGAGAGTTTGCCGTCCGCGAGTGCGCGCAACTCGGCCACCAACGAGTCATAGCCATCTGGGAGAGTTAAAGCTTCGGGCGGCTTTTCAAGCAGCGCGCTCGCTTCATAAAGTGCCACGGCGTTGCTATGTGGGTCTTTAAGCGCCCTCACTGCTTGCTCAAGTGGCTTGATTAGATCGCGCCTCAGTTTGACCTCGTTGAGAAGTTGGCGGCGCACTTCTCCAACAGATGCAGCTAATTCGGATACGCTATCGGGTTTTTGGCTATTCGCTCTGGTCGAAAACGCCAGACCCGTTTTATCGCTCATAAATTGCTTCTCCTGATTCTATTCTTGCGATACAAAAACTCAACTGAGTAGTTCGGTCAGTCTAATACTGAGTGCTCAATACGCGCAAATTAAACTGCACTTGGTTTAGCCAACGCAAAGGGGCGAGATGGATAAGAGTTAACCAGACGAGTTACATTATCTGGACGGCGGCGATATACGATGTCTAAATCTTTGGTGAAACGAGAAAAACCATGAACGGTGGCCGCCAAGTTGCCTACGATAATAAATTCAACCTGACTCTGACCGAGGATGCGAAGAAGCTCGCGAAAGTTACTCATCGGGCTGTCTCCCGGCCTGCTCGCTGCAACTCTTTGGCGATCCCCTGCAACCTCATCAGATCTTCTACACGCTGCTCGACCGACAGTCGAAGATTCTTGCGAATCAGGGTGCGGCCCACATCCTTCTTATAAGCTTCGATAACCGGATCAGGCTCAAGGATCATTTCTTGCCGTTTCACATCTTCTTTATTCATCTGCTATCTCCGAAAACACTTCCTGCCGAAAGCATTATAGCATCAGGGTCAATACCTCTGAACCTGCTTATGGAGGCCGCAAAGCAACTAGGCAAAGCGCTGCACGCTGGTATTGCCTTGAGGTATCTTACTAGCCTGGGATGGGTGCAATAATATCATGGTGATGCGGCTGTGAGAGCTTTTGCGAGTTCCTTCTTCGTCGCGCCTGCTGCAAGCACCGCTCGCACCAGCAGGTCGAGCGATACAGAAGGATCACCCGCTTCGATCTTAGCTACGCGCGACTGGCTCGATCTCATCCGTGCGGCTAAGGCGCTCTGCGACAGGCGATGTTTTTCCCGCTGTGTCTTTACGGCGTCGGCAAGGGCGAGCTTTATCTCAACCAACGTCTGCTCCTCCTTGCTGAGTCCGAGAAAGTCTTCAGCCGAGCCGACGCGCCATCCCGATTGTTCCAGTCTCCTGCGCTTTGCTGCTTTCATGATTCATCTCCCTTTCAAGTAATAGCGTCATAGTCCCTGAGCCGACGCTTGCAAACCTCTATGACACTCTTCGGTGTCTTGTTCATCGTTTTGCTGAACACCTCAAGAATCACTATTGCGTCCGCATCAATTCGGTAGATGATCCGCCATATCTTGCCCTCATCCGTAATTCGTAGCTCGTGACAGCGCGGCCCGATATTAGGCATCGGCCTTGAATGTGGCATGCCTAAGTTGTCACCGCGCTGTAGTCGCCGCAGCAGATAGCCTACCTCGATTCGCGCTTCTTTGCTGAAAGGCGGGGTCTTCACCACGCTGTGTAGCCATGCAAGAGGCTTGTGCTTCGGCGACATCAAAATCATTATATGTCATATCTGACATAGGCACAATTGTATTTGACTTGATCAGGCTCTACGACCTCCACCAATCTACTCTAAGTGGTCGACGTGGTATGGATATATGAAACCAGCCGGGGTTTCAATTCCACATTGGTTCGATTCAAAGGCAATGATCAGATGCGCCTGGCAGCGGCAGAGGCAGGTTTCAATTCCACATTGGTTCGATTCAAAGTTCGAAGAACGCGGACTCGCGCCAGGTCTTCAAGCCGGTTTCAATTCCACATTGGTTCGATTCAAAGCTCGCTTAGCGACTCGAGTCGTAGCTCATGCATTGATGTTTCAATTCCACATTGGTTCGATTCAAAGGCAGTTACAGCTACGCATTGCGATCGTGACTCAGAGCGTGTTTCAATTCCACATTGGTTCGATTCAAAGTAGTTCGAGCCGTTGCGCGATGCGATCGGCGAAAGGAGTTTCAATTCCACATTGGTTCGATTCAAAGGTGGATTGCTCGAGCTACGCGCGCGAGACTACATCGAGTTTCAATTCCACATTGGTTCGATTCAAAGCCGGAGCTCAGCCGTGCGCGCACACGCAGTCTTTAAGTGTTTCAATTCCACATTGGTTCGATTCAAAGTCTCCGTCTGTGTGACACTCGAGTAGTTTTGATCGTCGTTTCAATTCCACATTGGTTCGATTCAAAGAGATGAAAGGCGTCGCAGCAGATGCTCGATGAGGTTTCAATTCCACATTGGTTCGATTCAAAGCTGATGTCGCCCGGCGCTGATTCGCTGGCGGTAAGGTTTCAATTCCACATTGGTTCGATTCAAAGCTGCGATTGCCGTCTTTGAGCGCTATCGCCCGCTGGTTTCAATTCCACATTGGTTCGATTCAAAGTGGGCTGACGCGATGCATAGTGCCTTTCAGATACTTGTTTCAATTCCACATTGGTTCGATTTAAAGGTTTGAGCGACTTATCGAACATGACTTGAGACGAGTTTCAATTCCACATTGGTTCGATTCAAAGACGATACGCTGAGCGTGCTGACAGCACTCCAAGGGGGTTTCAATTCCACATTGGTTCGATTCAAAGCCGGTGCGATGCGACTGAGACGAGCTGAGTCTAAGTCTGTTTCAATTCCACATTGGTTCGATTCAAAGTCGCTGAATTTTCAGCGGATGTCGAAGGATTAAGGGTTTCAATTCCACATTGGTTCGATTCAAAGCTGGAGCGTATTGCAGTCCGGGCCTCAAGTGAAAGTTTCAATTCCACATTGGTTCGATTCAAAGCAGCATGCGCGACAGAACGTTGACAGAATGCTCATGGTTTCAATTCCACATTGGTTCGATTCAAAGTTATAGCCGACGGAGCTCTGACGAGCGCTTTCTGAAAGTTTCAATTCCACATTGGTTCGATTCAAAGTCGCGCAGACGGCTAAAGGACCAGCTGCTCTGCACGGTTTCAATTCCACATTGGTTCGATTCAAAGCCCGATCTTATTGAGACGTAACGCGCGAGTGTAGGGTTTCAATTCCACATTGGTTCGATTCAAAGTCATATTAAGCATTGCCGCTGTCAGCCGATTGCAAGGTTTCAATTCCACATTGGTTCGATTCAAAGCATCGAGGCAGCCGATATAGAGGGCGATAGCTGGTTTCAATTCCACATTGGTTCGATTCAAAGCTAGCGCCTACGGCACTATGAGCTATTGCTAGTTTCAATTCCACATTGGTTCGATTCAAAGCATCACCGCCGTTCGACGAGCTTCACTGAGTTTCAATTCCACATTGGTTCGATTCAAAGTGATCGCAATCGTAGCTTCGGCGACAGCCGGATAGTGTTTCAATTCCACATTGGTTCGATTCAAAGGTAAGCTATCAGGTTGAGCGCAAGTGTATCGAGATGGTTTCAATTCCACATTGGTTCGATTCAAAGCTGCGGATGTTTGACGTCACCGCAGTTTCTACGTAGGTTTCAATTCCACATTGGTTCGATTCAAAGTCAAGCTCGACGACGGCGATGGTTCAGACGTAGATGGTTTCAATTCCACATTGGTTCGATTCAAAGTGCGGCGTGGGCGAGCTGACGAACGACGAGGAGGTTTCAATTCCACATTGGTTCGATTCAAAGGTGAGGTACGCCCTGCTGTCATCCGAAATTAACGATGTTTCAATTCCACATTGGTTCGATTCAAAGTTTATGAGAGAGTAGCCTGATGACTAGCGAGATTGGGTTTCAATTCCACATTGGTTCGATTCAAAGAGCTTGTGACTGCAGTACGCCTTGACTAAGACGCATATTGAGTTTCAATTCCACATTGGTTCGATTCAAAGTGATGCGATTACGGCTCAAGCTGACATGCGACTTCGAGTTTCAATTCCACATTGGTTCGATTCAAAGTTGAGATGTGCTCAGCACGTCGAAGGCAAGTCGACAGATGTTTCAATTCCACATTGGTTCGATTCAAAGCTCATGAGCAGTTATCCGAGCTAGCGCGCAGATGTCATGGTTTCAATTCCACATTGGTTCGATTCAAAGTGTATCGCGTCTGCATGTTGAAGTCGGATCGTAGTAGGTTTCAATTCCACATTGGTTCGATTCAAAGACGATACGTTCGAGCTAGATTAGCAGGTAGTCCAATAGTTTCAATTCCACATTGGTTCGATTCAAAGCGCGACGACGGATGCTCCAAGATGGCCTCGGCTTCGAGTTTCAATTCCACATTGGTTCGATTCAAAGTGTCGGCGGCATCGAAACGGGGGCTTAGATCAGGGTTTCAATTCCACATTGGTTCGATTCAAAGACTTTGTTCCGTCATCGTCAATGACGTTCCAATTGCGGTTTCAATTCCACATTGGTTCGATTCAAAGTCAAAGTCGTATCTGCGCGCTATGATGCCGATATCGTTTCAATTCCACATTGGTTCGATTCAAAGTAGCTTCACGCACTCGCAGCAAGGCTTCGAAGGCTAGTTTCAATTCCACATTGGTTCGATTCAAAGGCATGAGATGACGTGTGCCTCAGACGATCCTGTCCGTGTTTCAATTCCACATTGGTTCGATTCAAAGTCCCTTCCCTTTGCTGCTAGGGTCGACTTGTCATAGTTTCAATTCCACATTGGTTCGATTCAAAGCGAGATCAGAAGCGGTGATCGGGAGACTTTCACGATTGTTTCAATTCCACATTGGTTCGATTCAAAGCTTCATAGCCGACTTTTCCAGTGCCGTCGATTCGTTGTTTCAATTCCACATTGGTTCGATTCAAAGACGAGCCGCTGGGCTGCTCGATTCAAGCTACCTTGGTTTCAATTCCACATTGGTTCGATTCAAAGTAGACAGTGACGACATCTTAACCTGGCTTAAAGAAGTTTCAATTCCACATTGGTTCGATTCAAAGCGCGTCAGCGGATCGCTGATCTCTTTACTCATCTGAGTTTCAATTCCACATTGGTTCGATTCAAAGCGGTTAGTCGGCCGCAGTAGTCGGATTGGACACCGTTTCAATTCCACATTGGTTCGATTCAAAGCTTTGCGAATGCGGCTGAAGTGTCGTCATATTCGAGGTTTCAATTCCACATTGGTTCGATTCAAAGATACTTGCCCCCATGCGCCTCGTTCATGGCGTATTTGTTTCAATTCCACATTGGTTCGATTCAAAGTTTGAACAAGTTTCCTGATGAGACTCTTGAGGCAGGTTTCAATTCCACATTGGTTCGATTCAAAGTTGCTCCCCTTTTGCTGTGCTCGCCTTTTGTTTGCTGGTTTCAATTCCACATTGGTTCGATTCAAAGTACATATATGCGGGCGCTGCAAGGCTACGGGCAGCAGTTGCGCGAGAAGCAGAAGGTCAAGCGAATCTACTTCATCCTCGAAGGGCAGTTCCGCAACTACTTCGAGAAGGCGGCCCGGCAGAAGGGCATCACGGGCGAGAACCTGCTGACGTTCCTTGAGCGCCGTCTCGACAACGCCGTCTACCGCGCCGGGTTCGCCACCTCGCGCCGGCAGGCCCGCCAGCTGCTCAACCACGGGCACATCGAGGTCAACGGGCGCAAGGTCGATATCCCCTCGTTCCAGGTCAAGGCGGGCGATCAGGTCGGGGTGCGCGAGGGAGCCGCAAGAACCCGCATATTGAGGGCGCGTGGCAGACGGCCGCCGGGCGGGGCCGCCCCTCCTGGATCGCCCCGGGCGAAGGCGAGATGGCCGCGCGCGTCGCGACACTCCCGACGCGCGGCGACATCGACCGCTCAATTAACGAACAACTCATCGTCGAGCTTTACAGCAAGTAATCTCGGCGCGCCGCGTGCGCGCCCCCTTGGTCGCCGCACTCCGCGTGCGGCGGGGGCGCGCCGGCGCGCACTTCTGGCGCCAGCGCTTTCCATAGTCACCGGAGCATTTCATAAGAGCCATGGCCATCGATCAGCACAACCTCTGGACAGGATTTCAGATGCCGCGCCGCCTCGCCGTCGAGGGCGGACCTCACCGAGCGCTACGGGCGGTTCTCCGCCCAGCCCTTCGAGCGCGGCTTCGGCACCACCATCGGCAACTCCCTGCGCCGCGCGCTGCTCTCTCGATTGAGGGCGCGGCCATCACCGCCGTCAAGATCGAGGGCGTCGAGCACGAGTTCTCCTCGATCGCGGCGTGGTCGAGGACGCCACCGACGTGATCCTCAACCTCAAGCAGATTCCCTTCAAGCTCCACGGCTCGGAGGCCAAGACCCTGACCATCCGCCGGGACGGCGCCGGCGAAGTCACCTCGGCCGACATCGGGACACGACGGCGAGGTCGAGGTCTAGACCCCAACGTCTACATCGCCACGGTCAGCGAGGGCGGCTCGCTCACCGTCGAGATGCGCCTGCGGCGCGGCCGCGGCTACGTCCCCGCCGAGCGCAACTTCGACGAGGACTTGTCCCTGGGCTACATCCCCGTCGATAGCGTCCACACGCCGGTCAAGAAGGTCAACTACGCCGTGGAGGCCGCCAGACTCGGCCAGAACACCGAGTTCGACAAGCTGACCATCGAGGTCTGGACGGACGGCTCGGTCAAGCCCGACGACGCCATCGGCCTGGCCGCGAAGTTGATCAAGGATCACATGTCCATCTTCATCAACTTCGAGGAGGACACGGACGACTACGCCTACACGAACATCGAGCGCCCGCCGCTGCCCCGTAACGACGTGCTCGACCGCTCCGTGGACGAGCTGGAGCTGTCGGTGCGCTCCTACAACTGCCTGAAGAACGCCAACATCCGGACCATCCGCGACCTCGTCCAGCGGAGCGAGCGCGAGATGCTGGCGACGAAGAACTTCGGCAAGAAGTCCCTGAACGAGATCAAGGAAATCCTGCACGGCATGGGCCTCGACTTCGGCATGGCCTTCGACGAGCAGGGCAACCCCATCCCCGGCTCCGGCAGCAGCGACGTTGACCTCAGCGAGTACGAGGACGACGAGGACGACGAGGACGAGGAGTAAAGCAGCCGTTAGCGGTTAGCTTTTAGCATTTAGCTTAGAGCGAAGAAGCTCTCTTTAAGCTAACAGCTAACAGCTGACCGCTAACAGCTCCAGAGATTTTGTCATGCGACACTTAAACGCACACCGGAAACTTGGGCGCACGAGCGAGCACCGCAATTCGATGCTCCGCAACCTCGTGACCTCGCTCATCAACGCGCGCGACGAGCGCATCGTCACCACGCTGCCGAAGGCGAAGGAGCTGCGCCCCTTCGTCGAGCGCGTCATCACGCTCTCGCGGCGGGCGCGGGGCCTCGAAGGCGACGACGCCGCGGCCCGCTCGCTGCACCTGCGCCGGCAGGCCGCCGCCTTCTTCCACGCGGGCAATCAGGGGCAGACGGCCGCCGCCGGCGGACGCCGCGGCCAGCCGCGCCCGCCGCGCACGGCCGGCATCGCCGCGCTCAAGCGGCTGTTCGACGAGCTGGGCGAGCGCTACAAGGATCGGCCCGGCGGCTACACACGCATCATCAAGCTCGGCCGCCGCGACGGCGACAACGCCGAACTCGCCATCATCGAGCTGGTCGATAACCCGCGCGAGCGCGAGGCCGCCGCGTCCACCTCGAAGAGAGCCAAGTCGGTCACCTCTGGCAAGAAGAAGTCGGCGAAGGCCAGCGAGACGAAGGAAGCCGCGGGCGGTAAACGCGGCGGGCGCACCGGCCAAAAGGGTGAGGCGTCAGGCAGTGCCGGCTCGAAGGAGACGGACAAGGCGGGCAGCGGGGGGCGTCGCTCGAAGAAGACCGAATCGACGGCCGCCGAGAAGGACACGGAGAAGTAGACCGACGCACTTGAAGCGCGGGCCGGCCGCGCGGCGCGTGCCCGGAGGGCCGCCCGCGCCCGGCCCGCCCGGCGACCGCAGCCCCAAACCACCGCCGCTGTCGGCGGGCGGCTTTGGGGCTTCCACTTTGTTGGAGGCGCGCGGCACGCGCGCCTCCAACGGGAGGCTCCACCAGCATGAGCGAACACGACGAGACGCGGGACGCGCGCCGCGCGGCGCCGCGGGCGCAGGACGAGAACAGGCCGCAGGACGAGCGGCCCGACCGGGACACGGCCGCGGGGGGCGCGGCGCGGGGGCGGCGGCGGCGAGCGCCGCGGGCGCAGGCGCCACGGGAGCGGACGCCCGCCGCACAGCAGCAGCAGCAGCAGGGCCAGTCGGCGCGGCGCAGCGAGCCTTCGCTCAACATGGACGAGCTGCGCGAGCTGGCCGAGCTGTTCACGTCGCACGGCCTGACGGACTTCGAGTTTGAGAACGAAGACATACGCGTCCGCCTGAGCCGCAGCCTCGGCCAGCCGCCCCCGCCGCCCGCCGCGCCCCCGGCCGGGCCTGCACCCTCCGCCGCCCCTTCGTCGGCGCACGCCGCAACGGCCGCGCAGACCGCCCCGGCGTCGGACGCCGCCTCCGGCCCGGCGGCGACGCCCGCGGGGGAGAAGGCGGAAGAACTCCAGATTATCACCGCGCCCATCGTCGGCACCTTCTACCGCGCGTCCTCGCCCAACGCCGACCCCTTCGTCAAGGCGGGCAGTCACGTCGAGTCCGCCACGGTCGTCTGCATCATCGAGGCGATGAAGCTGATGAACGAGATTCAGGCCGAGACCACGGGGACGGGGGAAAAAATCTATGTCGAGAACGGCCAGCCCGTCGAGTTCGGCCAGCCGCTGTTCGGAATCAAAAAATAGGGGCCGGGCACCGGGGGCCGGGGGTCAGTTAAGAAGCTGTCCTCGCTGACCCCTGGCCCCCGACCCCTGACCCCTTATGAGACGATTCAGCAAAATCCTGATTGCCAACCGCGGCGAGATCGCGTGCCGGATCATCTGGACGTGTAAGGAGATGGGCATCCGCACCGTCGCCGTCCACTCGACGGCCGACCGCGACTCGCTCCACGTCCGCTTCGCCGACGAGGCGATCTGCATCGGCGGCCCGACCTCCGCGCAGAGCTACCTCAACATCCCGGCCGTCATCGCCGCCGCCGAGATCACCAACGTCGACGCCATCCACCCCGGCTACGGCTTCCTCGCCGAGTCGGAGTATTTCGCCGAAATCTGCGAGGCGTGCAACATCAAGTTCATCGGCCCGCGCCCGGCGTCATCAAGATGATGGGCGACAAGGTCGAGGCCCGGCGCACGATGACGGAGGCGGGCCTGCCCGTCCTGCCGGGAAGCCCCGAGCCGCTCAGCGACGAGGGGGAGGCGCTCCGCATCGCGCGCGGGGTCGGCTACCCCGTCATCATCAAGGCGTCGGCCGGCGGCGGCGGGCGCGGCATGCGCATCGTCCGCGCCGAGGGGGAGTTCCTGCCCGCCATGCGGACGGCCTCGACGGAGGCGGCCGCCGC
>CAWJWE010000012.1:0-312844 GCA_963846525.1 uncultured Actinomycetota bacterium | reverse complement strand
TGTGCAGTTGCGGCCGCTGCTCACAGCCCTCGCGCAGGCTCGGCGACCCCGGCGTCCTGGGTTGGGGTCGTCGCGACCGGTCGCCGACCGATCCGGCTCACGTCGTCGGGGACAACAGCATCCTGCGCGGCCTCGGGTGGGAACGCCGGTTCGATCTGGCGTCGATGCTTGCCGAGGTGGCCAGTTACTGGCGTGACCAGTCCCCGTCGGATCACCCCGGGCCATCGACCTCGAGCAACGGATAAGAGGCGTCCCGCTCGGATATGGCCCACGGCGGCCCAGGCCAGTCGATCGCGAGCGTGGGATCGTCCCAGCGCACTCCGGTCGCCGCATCGGGCATGTACGGACGAGAGATCTGGTAGAGCAGCTCGGTGTCGTCCTCCAGCGTCAGGTAGCCGTGCGCGCACCCTGCCGGTACGTAGAGCGCGAGACAGTTCTCGGCGCTCAGCTCGACGCCGAACCAGCCCCGAGAGGTCGGAGAATCGGGTCGCAGGTCGGCGACGACGTCATACACGGAGCCGCGGGTGCAGCGGACGAGCTTCGTCTCTTCGTGGGGTGCGGTCTGGTAGTGGAGCCCGCGCAGGGTCAGCCGTGACCGGTTGAACGCGATGCTCGTTTCGGCCACCGCGGTCTCGAGCCCGTTCGCGGCGAACTCGGCGGCCCCCGAAGACTCGCGCGAACCAGCCGCGCTCGTCCTCGGCCCGCTCTGGCTCGATGACGAACGCTCCCGCGACGGCGCTCTCACGCACGATCATGCGTAGACGAGCGGGGCTCTGGGACCGGCACGATGAACCGGCCGCCGCCTCGCGGTAGCTGCCTGCTGCTCGAGGATCTCGTCGGCGAAGTTCCAGGCGAGCAGCAGCACGTCGTCGGGCATGTCGCTCGAGCAGCCGCTCGGGGTCGACGATCGGGATGCGCACGCCGGGCATGTAGCGGCCCTGCTTGTGCGGGTTCCGGTCGACGACGAAGTCGATGCGCTCGGTGCCGATGCCGAACGCGTTCAGCAGCACGCGTGCCCTTCGCGGCGGCGCCGTACGCCGCGATGCGCGACCCGGCGCCTTCAGGCGCCGAGCAGCGCGAGGAGCTGCTCCGCGCGAGCACGGCGACCCGTCGGCGAAACCCGCGTAGTACGCGCTCGGTCGCCACGCCCAGCCGGTCCTCCTCGTCCAGCAGTCGCGACCGACGGCGGCGCCGGCGCCGGCAGCCGGCGGGCCGCAGAAGACCCGCAGCGAGCCGCCGTGGATCGGGATCGCTCGACGTCGACGACGCGCAGGCCGTTGCGCGCGAACAGCCGATCGAGCGCGGTGAGCGAGTAGTAGAAGAGGTGCTCGTGGTAGATCGTGTCGAACTCGCAGCGCTCGACGAGGTCGCGGACGTACGGCGTCTCGATGACGGCGACGCCGTCGTCGGCCAGCAGCACGGCGCGATGCCGCGACGAAGCCGTTCACGTCGGGCACGTGGGCCAGCACGTTGTTGGCGTGGAGCACGTCGGCCGTCGGCCCTCGCGCGCGAGCTCCTCGGCGAGCGTCGCCGAAGAAGGCGCACACGGTCGCGATGCCGCGCTCCTCGGCGGCCGCGGCGACGTTCCGCGCCGGGTCGATGCCGAGCACGGGCACGCCGCGGCGCACGTAGTGCTGCAGCAGGTAGCCGTCGTTGCTCGCGATCTCGACGACGAGGTCTGTCGGGGCCGAGGCTCGGCTCGTCGATCAGCCGTCGGCGAGCGCCGTCGGCATGCTGCGAGCATCGTGTCGAGTACGACGAGAAGTACGCGTAGTCGTCGAACAGGTCTCCGGCGGTCGACCGACTCGGTGATCTGCACGAGCGTGCAGTCGCGGCAGAACGCGAGTCGAGCGGATAGCGCGGCTCGGGCTCGTCGAGCTCGCTCCGTGAGCGGAGCGCGTTGGCGAGCGGCGTGCTCTCCCAGCGAGAGCACCGGCTCAGATCGCGTGCCGCCGCACGAGCGGCAGCGCGCAGGGCAGTGCTCATCAGCGACTCCGCCAGGTAGTGTGCGGTACCAGTCGACCGTGCGCCGCAGGCCCTCGTCGAGGCGACGGCGGGCTTCCAGCCGAGCACGTCGCGCGCCTTGCGTCGCGTCGAGGTACTGGTGCCGGGATCTCGTTCGTGGCCTCGCTCGCGGACGTCGGGCTCGAGGTCGGAGCCCATGCAGGCGCGAGGATCCGGTCGACGAGCTCGAGCACCGAGAGCGGCTGCTCGCTGCGAGAAGTTGAACGCCTCGCCGGCCAAGCTCGGATCGCTCGGCAGGCCGCTCGGCCAGCATGCAGGTACGCCTCGGCGCCGTCCTCGACGTAGAAGTAGTCGCGCACGTAGCGTGCCGTCGGAGCGGATCACCGGCGCTCGCCCGCAGCACGGAGCGGATCGTGCCGGGCACGATGCGGCTCCAGTTCAGGTCGCCGCCGCCGAAGATGTTGCCGCAGCGGGTGATCGCGACCGGCAGGCCGAAGGTCGCGGCGTAGGTCTGGGCGATCAGGTCGGCGCACGCCTTGCTGACGTCGTAGGGATGGCGGCCCGCGCAGCGGCATCGTCCTCGCTGTAGGGCAGCCCGCCTGGTCGCCGTAGGCCTTGTCGACGACGCGACGACGACGCCGTCACCTGCGGGACTGCGCGGCACGCCTCGAGCAGCGACCCACGTGCCCCTGATGTTGGCCTCGAAGGTCGACACCGGGTTGCGGTTCGCGATGCCGACGATCGTCTGCGCGGCGAGGTGGAAGACCGTGTCGACCTCGTACTCGCCGAGCACCCGCTCCAGCAGCGCCTGGTCGCGCACGTCGCCGTCGACGACGCTCGACCGCTGCGATCGTGCCTTCGGCGAGCAAGCCGGCTCTGCGGAACCCAGTCGCGTACGAGGCAGACGACGTCGGCGCCGCGCGCCGAGCAGGCGCCGCGACCAGCCAGCCGCCGAGCAGCCCGGTCGCGCCCGTGACGAGCACCGGCCGGTCGCGCCAGAGACTGCCGCTCACGCCCACGGTCTTCCACGGCGCGTGCCCGACCTCCCACAGCCTCGCGCAGGTACCGCACGTCGCGCAGGGTGTCCATGCACTGCCAGAACCCGTCGTGCCGGTACGCCACCAGCTGGCGATCGCGCGGCCAGCCGCTCGAGCACGTCGCCTCGAGGCTGCGTCGTCGTCGCCGTCGATGTGCTCGAGGACCTCGCGGCTCGAACACCATGAAGCCGCCGTTGATCCAGCCCTCGCCGATCTGCGGCTTCTCGGCGAACCGCGCGACCTCGTCGCCGTCGAACACCATCTCGCCGAAGCGGACGGGCGGACGCACGGCGGTGATCGGTGGCGAGCTTGCCGTGCGCGCGATGGAACGTCAGCAGCGCGGCGCAGGTCGACGTCGGCAGACGCCGTCGCCGTAGGTGAGCATGAACGTCTCGTCGCGCGAGCCACTGGCGCGAGCCGCTTCAGGCGGCCGCCGTGTCTGGTCGCTACGCCGGTGTCGACCAGGTGGACGTTCCAGTCGCTCGTGCGGCGGCACCGTCGACGTGCGACTCGCCCGAGTCGCAGAGTCGACAGTGAGCTGCCGGACAGCGCGTGGTAGTCGAGGAAGTACCGCTTGATGACCTCGCCCTTGTAGCCGAGCGCGACGACGAACTCCTTGAGCCCTGCGCGCGCGTAGTGCTTCATGATGTGCCACAGGATCGGGCGGCCACCGATCTCGACCATCGGCTTGGGGCGAACTCCGTCTCCTCGGAGAGCCGGGTGCCGAGGCCGCCGGCGAGCAGTGCGACACGCACGAACAGTCCTCCAGAAGAGCAGCTGATGGGCCTGGTCACTGGTGTGCCGGGCGCCGGGGGAACCACGTCTCGACGGTGCCCCACGCCTTTGGCTGGGGAACCGCCACCCTCTGGTCAGCGTATCGTTTCGCCTGCTATCCAGCGAACTGACCCCAACCCCGGGAGCCCTGAGATGCCGCATGCGACTGGCGAGTCGGTCGGATCCGGAGTCGACTTCCCGTTCGCGTCAGTGACCTTGCGCGACTGCTCCCCGCCGGACGCTGCGCGACTCGTCGCCGAGGCAGTGGCCGCCCGGAAGCCGCTGGCTGTGCATCTGTGCAACGCCTACACGCTCACGCTCGCGGCGAGGAATGTGACTTACGCCGGTTCCCTCTCCGGCAGCGGCCTCAACCTGGTCGACGGGACGCCCGTCACCTGGTACTTCTGATTGCTCACCGGGCGGCGCGCCCTTGGCCCCGTACGCGGCCCGTCGTTCATGCGCCGAATGCTCGAGCAGCCAGGGCTGCGGCACTTCCTGTATGGAGGTACCGACTCCGGCCTCGCGCAGCTGACTCACCGGATCGCCGAGGACTTCCGTCCGCCATGGTGGTGGGCGGGATGGCCCCGCCCTTCCGCGAGCTCGGGGACACGGACATCGCTGAGCTGGTGGACCGGCTTCGCGTGTTCCAGGCTGACCTCGTCTGGGTCGGCCTGGGTACTCCGAAGCGGGACGTCATCCTTCAGCGGCTGGTGAACGAGCACGGTTTCGTGGCGGTTGGGGTCGGAGCGGCCTTCGACTTCCTCTCCGGCGCGAAGCAGGAGGCCCCGCGGTTCCTGCACGGGACCGGTCTTGAATGGCTTCACCGGTTGGTGAGCGAGCCGAGGCGGCTCTGGCGACGCTACCTCGTCGGCAACGCCGTCTTTCTGTGGCTGGTCGCCCGTGAGCTGCGACGGCAACGAGCGTCGCCGTCGCCTTGACTCAGCCGTCCACCGCGGACAGCGAAGGCCACGCGGCACCGAGAGCGGCCCGCCAGTCCCGCATCACGGGGACACCCGCACGCTCCCGGCTTGTCGTGGGAGAGAACGGAATAGCTGGGTCGCGCTGCGGGGCGGGGGAATGCTCGGGACGTCGTCGGTCGGACCCGGGCTGGGTCAGCACCAGCTCCTCGAACACCGCCCTGGCCAGCCCGCACCACGTGGTCACGCCGGCTGACGTCGCGTGGTAGGTGCCGGGCGGGCCAGCATTCGACCAGCGCGAGGACACCCGTCGCCAGGTCGCGCGTCCAGGTCGGCTGGCCCATCTGGTCGTCGACCACGTCGAGGTTGTCCCGTCGCGCTCCAGCCTCACATGGTCCGGACGAAGTTCGGACCGTGCTCGCCGTACAGCCAGGCGGTGCGCACGACGTAGGACGCGTTCGGGCAGCAGCGCGGACCGCCCACTCGCCGGCCGCCTTGGTCCGGCCGTACGCCTTGACCGGGGCGACGGCGCGCATCCTCGCGGGTACGGCGGGTCCGCAGGCCGTCGAACACGTAGTCGGTCGAGACCTGGACCAGGCGGGCGCCGCGCCGCGGCGCAGGCCCGCGCCACGTTGGCCGCGCCGACCGCGTTGACCGCGAACGCGCCTGCCTCGTCCGCCTCGGCACCGTCGACATCGGTCCACGCGGCCGCGTTGACCACCACGTCGTCGCCGGCGACACCCGTCGCGGCAGGCGCGCGGGTCGCTGACGTCGAGGTCGCCCGGGTCGAGCCCGCGCGACCTCGTGGCCGGCCAGGCGCAGGACGTCGACCAGGTCCCGGCCGAGCATCCCGCCGGCACCCGTGACGAGCCACTTCACCGGGCCCGCGCAGGGCGCCGTGCGTCGGTCCGTGACGGAGTCGGGCTCGCACAGTGGCGAGGGTACCCTCGCCCTATGCGAGGGATCATCCTGGCCGGCGGCTCCGGCACCCGGCTCTACCCGATCACCCGCGGCATCAGCAAGCAGCTCATGCCGGTCTACGACAAGCCGATGATCTACTACCCGCTCTCGACCCTGATGATGGCGGGGATCCGCGAGGTGCTGGTCATCACCACGCCGGAGGACCAGGCGCAGTTCCAGCGGCTGCTCGGCGACGGCAGCGACCTCGGGCATCCAGCTCGACTACGCCGTGCAGCCGCGCCCCGAGGGCCTCGCGCAGGCCTTCGTCATCGGCGCGGACTTCATCGGCGACGACACCGTGGCCCTCGTCCTCGGCGACAACATCTTCTACGGCGCCGGCCTCGGCCGCGTCGCTCAAGGCAGCCGGGACGCCGACGGGCGGGCACGTCTTCGCCTACCGCGTCGCCGACCCGACGCGCCTACGGCGTCGTGGAGTTCGCCGCCGACGGCACGGTGCTCTCGATCGAGGAGAAGCCGGACCGGCCGAAGAGCCGGTACGCCGTCCCCGGCCTCTACTTCTACGACAACGACGTCGTCGACATCGCGCGCGGGCTGCAGCCCGAGCGCCCGCGGCGAGCTGGAGATCACCGCCGTCAACGCCGAGTACCTGCGCCGCGGGGCGCCTGCAGCGTCACCGTCCTCGACCGCGGGCACCGCCTGGCTGGACACCGGCACCTTCGAGTCGCTGATGCAGGCCGCCGCGTTCGTCCAGGCCGTCGAGGAGCGGCAGGGCATCAAGATCGGCTGCATCGAGGAGGTCGCCTTCCGCGAGGGCTTCATCGACGCCGACGCAGCTGCGCGCGCTGGCCGAGCCGCTGCGCAAGAGCGGCTACGGCGACTACCTGCTCGACGTGCTCGCCGAGACACGAGGGCCGCTGACGTGGAGGTCCGCGAGCTCTCCATCCCGACGCCTACGAGATCACGCCGGTGCAGCACGGCGACGACCGGGGCGTCTTCCTGGAGTGGTTCGCGCGACGACCGTTTCGAGGCCGCGACCGGGCACCGGCTCGCGCTGCGCGCAGGCCAACTGCTCGGTGCAGCCGCCGGGGTCGGTGCGCGGCATCCACTTCGCCGACGTCCCGCCCGGCCAGGCGAAGTACGTCACCTGCGCTGCCGGAGCCGCTGCTCGACGTCGTCGTCGACATCCGCGTCGGGTCGCCCACGTTCGGCCGGTGGGACTCGGTGCTGCTCGACGACGTCGACCGCCGGGCCGTCTACGTCGCCGAGGGCCTCGGGCACGCCTTCATGGCGCTCTCGACCGGCGCGACCGTCGATCGTACCTGTGCTCCGAGCGGCTACAACCCCGGAGCGGGAGCACGGCGTGCACCCGCTGGACCCCGACATCGGCATCGGCTGGCCGGTCGACGCGCCGCCGCTGCTGTCACCGCAGGGACGCGGCGGCACCGACGCTGGCCGAGGCTGAGGCGGCCGGCGCAGCTGCCGTCGCTACGACGACTGCCTCGTTCTACCGCTACTGGCCGACGGCGCGAGCCGGCGCTCAGCGCTACTGCGGCACCACCTCGAGGGTGCAGCGTCATGCGGGCGGCCGACCGCTCAGCTGGATCAAGGCAGCTGCCCGTTGATGGACCAGTACTGCGCCGGCGTCGGCCCGGCGCGGCGTCCAGCCCTCGGGAGCGACGACCGTGTTCTGCAGCAGGAACGGGTTCAGCGTGTTCTGCGGCACGACGAGTCCTGGCGGTGCCAGCCGTCATCGCCTCGACGCGGCCATCGCGTGGGGCACGTCGTAGGCCCAGCTCAGCTCGCGCGTACCCGTCCGGGCGGCGTCTGCACCGCCGCCTGGGCGAACGGTCCGTCCGTCCTGGTCCATCCCGCTTCTTCACCGTGCGCTGGCCAGCTCGACCGTCGGCTGCTCGATGACCTTCGCACCGGGCGGCATCAGGTTGATGACCAGGTTGGTCGCCCACCTGGTGTGTAGCCCGCGCGGGTCCGGGCCCGTGCCCGAGTACGGCGGGGTCGGGTTCTCCAGCGGTCGACCGTGCGGCGGACGAGCGCCGAGCCGTCCGGGCGCAGCTGGACGGTCTCGTCGATCGTCGCGCTGCTGGAAGACGTCGACCTTGCTGCCGTTGCCGTTCTGGGTGTAGACCGCGGTCAGGTTGCCGACCTTCGGGCGCCGGGACCGCCCCGCCGAGGCGCTCGTCGCGCGACGAGCCGCTGCAGCCGCGTCGTCGCGGAAGTACATCTGCAGGTGCCGGCCGGGCACGGCCTGCGCAGCAGGGCCTCGGCCTTGGCCCGGATGCCGCCGCCGGCCATCAGGTTCGGACAGCATCGTCGACATCAGCTGGTCGTTGCGTGCCTGGCGGCCCTGGATGTCGGTGCCCTGCTCCGTCGTAGGCCTTGACCAGCAGCTCGTCGACGAGGTTCTCCGACGTCAGCGTCCCGTAGTCGGACTCGATCGGCCCGATCACCTCGAGCAGCGTGGACAGCGCCACGACGTCGAGGGCGATGACACCGTCGGTCTTGCATGCCGAAGAACTTGGGGGTCGCGCGCATCATCTGCTCGCCGGACACCCGGAAGTCGGGGTTGAAGCTGGTGTTGACGAACCGCTGCGGCTCGCCCGAGCGGCGGCTGGAACGGGTCGCCCTTGACCCGCTTCCAGACCAGCTCGGGGCTGTCGCCGAGCAGGCCCTCGGGCGAGCCCATGGTGACCGAGGACGTCGTGCCCTTCAGCGGGATCGGTCAGCTTGCCGTTCTTCAAGCACGACCAGAGCCACGCTGAGCGGGCGCGCCGCCGGACGCCGCGCATCTCGGCCGGGTTCATCACCGCGACCAGGTAGCGCTTCGTGCCGTCGGCGCCGAGGCCGCCGGCAGCGCCTCACCACCGGCGCGAACGGCTTGATCTCGGCGCGCAGCGACCGGATCTGCTTCAGCCCGGTCCGCTTCTTCTCCAGGGCCTCGTCGCCCAGCGGTCCGTCCCCGTCGACCGCATGGAGCTCGGACCTCGGCCGTCGTCCAGGGCCGCCGCGCATGTCCGCGCAGCGCGTCGCGGCCGCGGACCAGCGCGTCGATGTCGACCTTGCCGTCCTGGAAGAGCTTCGAGTCGTCGCCGGAGAAGCTCGCAGTAGAGCGTGAGCGCGTCGTCGGCCGAGTCGATCATGACCTGGCTGCGGCTGAGCAGGTGGTCGAGGTCGGCGACCGTGCTCGCGGGTGTAGGGCAGCCACTTGGCGACCCGGACCTGCGGGCCCGCGCGCGGCCTCCTCGGCCTCGCGACAGCGCCTGCTCGGCCACTCGCAGGTGTCGCTCGCGGCCGCGCTCGGTCGCCGGCCTTGAGCGCTTCGCGGAACGGCTCCAGCTGCTTCTGCGCCACGTCCGCCTTGTCCTGCACGGTGTGGACACGCGCAGCAGGCCGCCGCCGAGCCACCAGGCGTAGACCGCCGCCGGTCACCACGAGCAATGGCGAGCAGCCCCAGCGGCCACGCCGACGACCCAGCGACGGCGCGGGCTGAGCCCGCGCCACCGGCCCGCCAGCGGACCGCCGGTCGGTCCGCGCGACCCCGGGGTCGGCGGACTCGCGGGCGGCGGTGGAGGTCACGAGACGTCGCTTCCGGATCGGGAGGCGGGAGACCGGCACGGCTGGCTGCCCGGACCTCGGGAGTCTAGACGCGGTGAGCGCGCCGTCGGTTCGCCGAGCCGAGGCCGCGATGTGACCGGCATCACTTGAGCAGGCGGGACAGCCGGCGGTCGGCGAGCGGCTTGCCGCCGGTCTGGCAGGTCGGGCAGTACTGCAGGGAGGAGTCGGCGAAGGACACCTCGCGCACCGTGTCGCCGCAGACCGGGCAGGGCTGCCCGGTGCGGCCGTGCACCCGCATCGACGTCTTCTTCTCCTTCTTCAGCTGCCCGGCCGCGAGGCCGCGGGCCCGCGCGACGGCGTCCCGCAGCACGGACTGCAGCGCCGCGTAGAGCCCCTCGACCTCCGCCTCGGACAGCGACGAGCCGAGCCGGAACGGGGACAGCCGGGCCGCGTGCAGCACCTCGTCGCTGTACGCGTTGCCCACCCCGGCGAGCACCGACTGGTCCCGCAGCAGGCCCTTGAGCTGCTGGCGCGAGCCGGTCAGCAGGGCGGCCAGCTCGGCGACGCCGAAGCCGGGGGAGAGCGGGTCCGGGCCGAGCCGGGCGATGCCCGGCGACGTCGTACGGCGAGTGCACGACGTACATGGCCAGCCGCTTCTGGGTGCCCGCCTCGGTCAGGTCGAAGCCGGACCCGTCGTCGAGGTGCACCCGGGCGGCCAGCGGCCCCTTGCCCATCCGCGGCGGCACCGGCGACAGCGCCTCGGACCAGCGCAGCCAGCCGGCCCGGGCCAGGTGGACGACGAGGTGCAGCCCGGAGACGTCCAGGTCGAGGAACTTGCCGTGCCGGGACACCGAGGTGACCTCGAGGCCCTGCAGGGAGGTCACCGGCGGGTCGTAGGTCTTCAGCACGCTCAGCGCGGCCAGGTCGACGCGGGCCACGACCCGCCCGACGGCACGCTCGGTCAGGAAGGCGACGAGCGCCTCGACCTCGGGCAGCTCCGGCACCTGTCAAGTGTGCCGCACCGTGTCGTCACCCATTCGGCCGAGTCATGCCTCCGCCCGGGCGGCGCCGACGTATGGGAGGACACCGCACACCGACATCGGAGACCCGCACCGTGGACCAGACCACCTCCCGCGACGTCCGGCGCGCCGAGACGGCTTCAGGTCACACAGCGCGCCGTCTCGTCGCCGCTCTGCTCACCGTGCTCGCCCTGGTCCTGACGGCGCTGGTCACCGGCGCGGCCGCGGCCGGCCCGGCTGCGGCGCCACCTCGCGTCGAGGACAGCTTCACCGCGCAAGCTGAACGCGGGCCCGGTCCGCACGCGGCATCCCGCGGCTGACCACGCGCGGCGCCCTGGTCGAGGTCGCCCGCGAGCAGGCCCGCCGGATGGCCGGCCAGAGCCGGCTCTACCACAACCCTCGGCTCACCTCGGACGTCACGAACTGGCGCTGGGTCGGCGAGAACGTCGGCTACGGGCCGGACGTCGTCACCGTGCACCAGGCCTTCATGAACAGCCCGGCGCACAAGGCGAACATCCTGGACCGCGACTACACCGAGGTCGGCATCGGAGCGGTCGTCGTCGAACGGCCGGGTCTGGGTCGCCGAGGTGTTCCGACGCCCGATGCGGCTCACCACCAGCTCGCGGACGACGCTCGCCGCGTACCCGCACAAGCTCGTCTACGGCAGCACCGGCGCCGCGGTCAAGCGGGTCCAGGCCCGTCTGGGCGTGCGGCAGACCGGCTTCTACGGCACCTACACCAGGGCGGCTGTCTCCCGGTTCCAGAAGTCCCTCGGCTGGCGGGGCCGCGGCAACGTGGGCCCGAAGACCTGGTCACGGCTGTTCTGAGCTGGCCGGGCCCGACGGGCTGACGGCACGCCGCGCCTCGGCGCGGCACACGATCGACGGCGTCGGTCGCGGGAGGAGGGGCCCGCGACCGGCGCCGTTCCACCGTCAGGCTCTTCCGCCCGACCGCCCGGAGCCGCAGAATGAGCCTGTGGGCGGGCCCGGCACCGGCGAGAGCCGGGTGCTGGCGTTCCCGGCGAGCGGGGAGCTGATCCCCGACCAGCGGGGCGACGGCCGCTGGATGCGGGTCACCTGGCACCACGGAGGCCGGACGTGGTCGTCCTGAGCCTGTGGCGTGAGAACGCCTGCGTCGGGACGCTGCGGCTGGAGCGCCGCCGAGGTCCCGGCCCTGGTGGCAGCGCTGGTCGAGGGGCTGGCCGAGCCGCCGGCCGTCTCCCTCCCGTGACCGAAGGGAGCCGCACACCGCTGCCACCGATGGACCGCGAGCAGGCGACGGCGCTCTGGTCGGCGTACTGCGCGGCACACCCCGAGCGGGCGGTGCTGCAGGACGAGCCGGCCGTCGAGGCGTTCGGCGACTCCGTCGAGCTGGCCGATGAGCTTCTCCACCTGGTGCTGAACGGCCCGAAAAGGGCCACCGCCGGCCTCGTCGCCGACTTCACCGCCGAGCAGGAGCCGCTGCCGCGGATCGGCGGCCACTGGGTGGTCTGCGACGGCTCCGGTGTCCCGCGGGCGGTCCTGCGCACGATCGGCCTGCGGCTGGGTGTCGCCGAGAGCGTGGACGACGACTTCGCCTGGGACGAGGGCGAGGGCGACCGGACCCGGGCTGACTGGCTGCGGGGGCACCGCGGCTACTGGCAGCGGGTCTGCCGGGCCCGCGGCGCGGAGTTCACCGAGGACCTCGAGGTGGTCTTCGAGCGCTTCCGGGTGGTCTGGCCGCCCGCCTGGCCGACCACCGACCGTGGATCGCGTACGTGGTGCGCGAGGGGGGAGTTGAACCCCCACGTCCTTTCGGACACACGGACCTGAACCGTGCGCGTCTGCCTATTCCGCCACTCGCGCGAGCCCCGGAAGGCTAACAGCGGAGTGAGGCGATCCGCTCCGGCGGGCGTAACGGCGGGCTGGCCGGGGAACAAGGGCGCCACAACGGGCCCGGCTACGATCACGTGGCCGGGCCGATCCGCTGCCCGACCAGCGCCCAGCCCCGGACCGGTCGCCGAGCCCGAGGAGGTGACGTGGGCGTCCTGCAGCGCTTCGAGCGGCGGATCGAGGAGATGGTCAACCGCCCCTTCGCCCGGGCCTTCAAGGCCGAGGTGCAGCCGGTCGAGATCGCCAGCGCCCTCCAGCGCGAGTGCGACGACCGGGCCGCGATCGTGGCCCGCGGCCGCACGATGGTGCCCAACGCCTTCACCGTCGCCCTCGGCAGCCACGACCACGAGCGGCTGAGCGTCTACGCCGCGGCCCTCGGCGAGGAGCTGGCCGCCATGGTCCGCGAGCACGCCGACGAGCAGCGCTACGCGTTCATCGGCCCGGTCACCGTCGACTTCGAGCGCGACGACGAGCTGCCGACCGGGCGCTTCCAGGTGCGCAGCGCGGCCGTCGCGGGCGCCACCGCGGCCGAGTCGTCCACCGCGGCGCCCGGCGGCCGGCAGCTCGAGCGGGATCCCCTGGGTCGAGGTCGGCACGACGACGTACGCCCTGGCCCGGGCCGGTGACCCGGATCGGTCGCGGGGCCGACACCGACCTGCGGATCGACGACCCGGGCATCTCCCGCAACCACGCCGAGCTCCGGCGGTCCGGCGGCGACGTGACCATCGTCGACCTCGGCTCCACCAACGGCGTGGTCGTCGACGGCGAGCGGGTCGAGCAGGCCCGGCTGCGCGACGGCGCAGCAGGTCCGTGCTCGGCAGCACCACGATCATCTTCCACGCAGGGCCGAGCCGCGATGAGCGAGATGTCCGAGCTGACGCTCACGATCATCCGGCTCGGCTTCCTCGCGGTGCTGTGGCTGTTCGTGCTCACCGCCGTGTCGGTCATGCGCTCCGACCTGTTCGGCCGCCGGGTGGCCAGCCGCGCTCCGGCCGCGCAGCGGCCACCCGGCGCCGGCCCCGCCGCCCGGCAGGAGCGGCCCGCCAAGCCGGCCAAGCCGGCCAAGGGCAAGCGCGGGGTCCCCGAGCGCCCTCGTCGTCACCCAGGGCGCGCTGTCCGGCACCACGGTCCGGCTCGGCGACCAGCCGGTGACGCTGGGCCGGTCCCAGGACTCCACGATCGTGCTCGACGACGACTACGTCTCCAGCCGGCACGCCCGGTTCTTCCCGCGCGACGGCCAGTGGCTGGTCGAGGACATGGGCTCGACCAACGGCACCTACCTCGACCGGCAGCAAGGTGACCGGCCCGACGCCGGTCAAGATCGGCGTGCCGATCCGCATCGGCAAGACCGTCGTCGAGCTGCGGAAGTAGCGGGCCTCGCCGATGGCGCTCGCGCTGCGCTACGCCGCCCGCTCCGACGTCGGGCCTGCATCCGCGAGATCAACGAGGACTCCGGGTACGCCGGGCCGCGGCTGCTCGTCTCGCCGACGGCGTGGGCGGGCACGCGGCCGGCGAGGTCGCCTCGTCCGTCGCGGTCGGCATGCTGGCCAGCCTCGACGACGACTCGCCCGGCGGCGACATCCTCGACCGGCTCTCGACCGCCGTCCAGCAGCGCCAACAGCCACCTGCGCGACATGGTGCACGGCGACCCGGACCTGAGCGGCATGGGCACGACGCTGACCGCCCTGCTCCGCGCCGGCTCGCGGTTCGGCCTGGTGCACGTCGGCGACTCGCGGTGCTACCTGCTGCGCGACGGCCAGCTGCAGCAGATCACCCGCGACCACACCTTCGTGCAGACCCTGCTCGACGAGGGCCGCATCACCGCCGAGGAGGCCGACCACCACCCGCAGCGCAACCTGATCACCCACGCCCTCGACGGCCGCGAGGACGTCGAGCTGGACCTGTCGGTGCGCGAGGCCCGGGCCGGCGACCGCTACCTGCTCTGCAGCGACGGCCTGTCCGGCGTCGTCAGCGAGGAGACCATCCGCGACACCCTCGCCGCCGAGGCCAGCACCGACGTCGCCGTCGAGCAGCTGGTCGAGCTGGCGCTCAAGGGCGGCGGCCCGGACAACATCACCGCGATCGTGGCCGACGTCGTCGAGGTCGAGACCAAGCCGCCGTCGGCGGTGCCGGTCACCGTCGGCGCGGCGGCCGAAGGGCGCGGTCACGCACGACCGCAGCCGACACCCCGGCGGCCAAGGCAGCGGCGCTGCGCCCCGCAGCCGGAGCGAGCCTACGACGACGAGTACGACGACGTGGGCGACGCCCGGCCGCACCGGGGCCGGCGGCATCGTCGCTCCTCGTGCTGCTGCTCGCGCTGCTCGGCGGCGGCGGCGTTCGGCGCGTGGCGCTGGTCGCAGACCGCAGTACTACGTGGGCGCCGAGGGCGAGCACGTCGCGATCTTCCGCGGCCTGACCCAGGACGTCGGGCCGCTGCAGACGTCCCGGCTCTACCGCAGCGAGGACGTCGCCGCTCGCCGACCTGCCCGACGTACCAGCAGCGAGCGGGTCGAGCGCCGACATCGCCGCCGACGACCTGACCGACGCCGAGCGCATCGTGACGCACGCTGCGCGAGCAGGCCGAGCTCTGCCGGGCGACGCCACGGCGAGCCCGTCGCCGACCCCGTCGCCGAGCCCGCCGACCGCGAGCCGGCTCCCCGTCGGCGTCCGCGCGGCGCCGCCGGCCACGCCGAGCCCGACCGCGACCCCGACGCCGACACCGAGCGCCGACCACCAAGGACGGCATCCGGGTCGACGCCAGCGACTGCGGGAGCGGCTCGTGAGCGCCCGTCCGCAGCCGGCCCGCAGCCCGCGCAACGTCGAGCTGGTGCTGCTCGTCTTCTCGGTGGCGATCGCGATGGCCGCCTACGCCGCGGTCGGCCTCGCCCACGACGGCGCGCTGCCCGCCGGGATGCTCGGCTACGGCGGCGGCCTCGGCGCTGCTGTTCGGTGCTCGCCCACCTGGCGCTGCGCCGCTTCGCCCCGGACGCCGACCCGGTCCTGCTGCCGGCGGTCACCGTCATCAACGGCCTCGGCCTGGCGATGATCCACCGCCTCGACCTCGCCGACGCCGACCGCGCCGAGCAGCTCGGCCGGGACGTCGCCCTCGCCGGCGGCACCGGCCCAGCTGACCTGGACCGCGGTCGGCGTGATCCTGTTCGTCGTCGTGCTCGCTGCTGGTGCGCGACCACCGGGTGCTGCAGCGGTTCACCTACACCGCGATGCTCGCCGGCCTCGGCCTGCTGCTGCTGCCGCTGCTGCCGCGTGATCGGCACGACGATCAACGGCGCCCGGATCTGGATCCGGCTGGCCGGCTTCTCGTTCCAGCCGGGCGAGCTCGCCAAGATCGCGCTGCTGGTGTTCTTCGCCGGCTACCTGGTCGTCAAGCGCGACGTGCTGGCGCTGGCCGAGCAGGCGGGTCGCTCGGCATCGACCTGCCGCGCGGCCGCGACCTCGGCCCGATCCTGGTCGCCTGGGTCGCCAGCCTCGCGCGTGCTCGTCTTCGAGCGCGACCTCGGCACCTCGCTGCTGTTCTTCGGCGTCTTCGTCGCGATGCTCTACGTCGCCACCGAGCGGCTCGTCCTGGCTGCTCATCGGCGTCGGCCTGTTCCTGTCCGGCTCGTTCCTCGCCTGGTCGATGTTCGCGCACGTCCAGGAGCGGGTCGACATCTGGCTGCACCCGTTCGCCGCCGCGCAACGTCGACGACGACAGCTACCAGCTGGTGCAGGGCCTGTTCGGCATGGGCACCGGCGGGCTGCTCGGCAAGGGCCTCGGCCAGGGCCGGCCCGACATCGTGCCGTACGCGAAGACCGACTTCATCGTCGCGGCGATCGGCGAGGAGCTCGGGCTCACCGGCTCATGGCGCTCCTGATCCTCTACGCGATCGTCGTCCAGCGCGGGCCTGCGCACCGCCATCGCCGTGCGCGACTCGTTCGGCAAGCTGCTCGCCGCCGGGCTGGCGTTCAGCCTGGCGCTGCAGGTGTTCGTCGTCGTCGGCGGCGTCACCCGGCTGATCCCGCTGACCGGCCTGACCATGCCGTTCCTGTCCTACGGCGGCTCGTCGCTGGTCGCGAACTGGGCGCTGGTCGCCCTGCTGCTGCGGATCAGCGACGCGGCCCGCCGGCCGGCACCGCCGCCGGCACCGGCCGCTGGCCGACGCCAAGACCCAGGTGGTGCGACTGTGAACGCGCCCACTGCGCCGGCTCGCGGTCGCCGTGATGCTGCTGTTCGGCCTGCTGCTGCTCAACGCCAACTACCTGCAGGTGGTCAAGGCCGACGAGCTGCACAACGACAGCCACAACCCGCGGCTGATCGCCGAGGAGTACTCCCGCGAGCGCGGCCCGATCCTGGTCGGCGGCAAGCCGGTCGCGCGCAGCGTCGCGACCGACGACCGGCTGAAGTACCTGCGCACCTACGCCGACGGCAAGCTGTACGCCCCGGCGACCGGCTTCTACTCGCTGGTCTACGGCGCCACGCGGCATCGAGCAGGAGAGCAACTCGGTCCTCGCCGGCACCGACGACAGCCTGTTCGTCCGGCGGGTCATCGACCTGCTGACCGGCGAGCAGCCCAAGGGCGGCAGCGTCGCGCTCACCCTCAACCCCAAGGCGCAGCAGGCGGCGTACGACGGGCTGCGGGCCCGGGCGCGAAGGGCGCCGTCGTCGCGCTCGACCCGACGCACCGGCGCGATCCTCGCCATGGTCAGCACGCCCGTCGTACGACCCGAACCTGCTGTCCTGCCACGACACCGCCGACGGTCCGCGACAACTACAAGCGGCTCAGCGACCGACGCCGACCCGGCCGATGCTCAACCGCGCGCTGCGCCAGACCTACCCGCCGGGCTCGACGTTCAAGATCGTCACGGCCGCGGCGGCGCTGGAGAGCGGTCGGTACACCCCGGACACGCCAGGTCGACAACGGCGCGCGAGCTCGACCTGCCGCTGACCGACGCGACGCTGCCGAACTTCAACGGCGCCGCCGTGCAGCCCGGCCGGCAGGCCACCCTCACCGACGCCCTCGAGCACTCGTGCAACGCCGCCTTCGGCAAGATCGGCCTGGACCTCGGCGACGACGCGCTCGCGCGAGCAGGCGCGGACGTTCGGCTTCGACGAGGCGTTCGAGGTCCCGATGCGCAGCGTCGCGAGCCGGTTCCCGGAGAACCCGAACGCGCCGCAGACCGCGCAGTCGGCCATCGGCCAGTTCGACGTGCGGGCCACCCCGCTGCAGATGGCGATGGTCGCCGCGGCGGTCGCCAACCGCGGCGTGCTGATGGCGCCGTACCTCGTCAAGAGCGTGCTCGCGCCGGACCTCGAGCGTGCTCGAGACCACCCAGCCGCGCGAGCTGGGCGAGGCCGTCAGCCCGCAGACCGCCGCCGCCGCTCAGCCAGATGATGCACCGCGGTCGTCGACGACGGCACCGGCACCAACGCCCAGATCCACGGGCATCAAGGTGGCCGGCAAGACCGGTACCGCGCAGCAGGGCGAGGGCCGCAAGCCGCACGCCTGGTTCGTGTCCTTCGCCCCGTCCGACACCGAGGCCAAGGTCGCCGTCGCGGTCGTCCTCGAGGACGGCGGCGACGCGCGCCGAGGTCAGCGGCAACGCAGCTGGCCGCGCCGATCGCGCAAGGCCGTGATGCAGGGCGGTGCTGGGCCGGTGACGCGCCGAGACCGAGCGCGTCCTCGGCGGCGCGCTACCGGCTGACCGAACGGATCGCCGCGGCGGCATGGGCGAGGTGTGGCGGGCCGCGACGACGTGCTCGGCCGTGACGTCGCGGTCAAGGTCCTGCGCCGCGAGTACGCCGACGACCCGACGTTCCTCGAGCGCTTCCGGGCCGAGGCGCGGCACACCGCGGGGCTGTCGCACGCCGACATCGCCGCGGTCTACGACTTCGGCGAGGGCGCAGGAGGAGCGGCGGCGTCGCCGTACCTCGTCATGGAGCACGTCCCCGGCGAGCCGCTGTCCGCCGCTGGTGTCCCGCGAGGGGCGCCTGACGCCGGACCGGACCCTGGACATCATCGGGCAGGCCGCGCTGGGCCTGCAGGCCGCGCACGACGCCGGGGTGATCCACCGGGACGTGAAGCCCGGCAACATCCTGGTGACCCCGGCCGGCGAGGTGAAGATCACCGACTTCGGCATCGCCCGGGCGACCGAACTCGGTCCCGCTGACCCAGACCGGCGCCATCATGGGCACGGCCTACTACATCTCGCCGGAGCAGGCGTCCGGGCAGTCGGTGAGCCCGGCCAGCGACGTCTACTCGCTCGGCGTGGTGGCCTACGAGTGCCTCACCGGCCGCCGGCCGTTCGACGGCGACACCCCGGTGAGCGTCGCGCTGGCCCAGGTCAGCCAGGTGCCGCCCGCCCTGCCGGACGGACCTGCCGGCGCCGGTCCGCGACCTGGTGATGCGGATGCTCGCCAAGGAGCCGGCCGCCCGGCCGGCCAGCGCCGGCGCGCTCGGCGGCGAGGCGCTCGCGCTGCGAGCCGACGGTGTCCGCGCGGCCGCCCGCACCGCCGAACCCGACACGTGCCCTGCCGCCCGTCGGGGCGGCTGCTGCTGCGGCTGCGTCGGGTCCGGCGACTGCCGGACCCGCGCGGCGACCAGACGACCGTGGTCGTGGGCCGCCGAGCACCGACACCGACCCGGGGTTCCGGCTGCCCGACGTCTGCCGGGTGCCGCGCTGGCTGCCGTACGCCCTGGGGCTGGCCGTCGCCGCCGTGCTGGTCCTCGTGCTGGCGCAGTCCTGCGGGCGCCGACCCGGTGAGCACCACGCCCGGGTCGGGCGGCGAGTCCGCCGCGGAGCCGACCGCGGCGACCGAGGTCGACGTCGCGGCGCGCGACTACCTCGGCCGGCCGGTCGCGCGACGTGCGCGACGAGCTGGTCGGCCTCGGCCTGCGGGTCGACGGTCGCCCGGTCCGCGGGCGGGGGCGCTGTCGGTACCGTGAAGGACGTGACGCCCGACGGGGACGCTGGAGGCGGGCGCCGCGGTCACGCTCGACGTCGTCGCGCAACAGGCCGCGGAGACGAGCCCGGCGACCACGGAGACAGGACGGCGAAGCACCGGCAAGGGCCACGGACGGAAGAAGGGCCGACTGAGCGTGAGCACCGCAGTCCCGCAGCAGCTGGGCGGCCGCTACGAGATCGGCGAGCTGCTCGGCCGTGGCGGCATGGCCGAGGTGCACCTCGGCCGCGACGCCCGGCTGGGCCGCACCGTCGCGGTCAAGATGCTGCGCCCCGACCTGGCGCGGGACCCGTCGTTCCAGGCCCGGTTCCGCCGCGAGGCGCAGTCCGCCGCCTCGCTGAACCACCCCGCGATCGTCGCCGTCTACGACACCGGCGAGGACGAGCATCGTCGGCAACCCGGTGCCGTACATCGTCATGGAGTACGTCGAGGGCTCGACGCTGCGCGACCTGCTGGCCTCCGGCAACCGGCTGGTGCCCGAGCGTGCGCTGGAGATCGTCGACGGTGTCCTGGCCGCGCTGGACTACAGCCACCAGCAGGGCATCGTGCACCGCGACATCAAGCCGGCCAACGTGATGCTCACCCGCGCCGGCGACGTCAAGGTGATGGACTTCGGCATCGCCCGGGCGCTGGCCGACATCGGCGCCACGATGACGCAGACCTCCGCGGTCATCGGCACCGCGCAGTACCTCTCGCCGGAGCAGGCCCGCGGCGAGCAGGTCGACGCCCGCTCCGACCTCTACTCCACCGGCTGCCTGCTGTACGAGCTGCTCACCGGCCGGCCGCCGTTCGTCGGCGACTCCCCGGTGTCGGTCGCCTACCAGCACGTCCGCGAGGAGCCGGTCCCGCCGTCGCACGTCGACCCCGACGTGCCGCCGAGCGCTGGACGCGATCGTGCTCAAGGCGCTGGCCAAGGACCGCGAGCGACCGCTACCAGACCGCCGACGAGATGCGCGGCGACATCGCCGCCGCGCTGGCCGGCCGGCCGGTGGCCGCGGTGCTGCCGCCGCCGGCAGCACCGCACCCAGCAGATCCCGAGCACCACCGTGCTGCCCGGCACCTCAACGATGCCGGCGGTCGGGGACCGCAGCCACCGCGACCGACCGCGACGGCAAGGGCGGGCGGGCCTTCGGCTACGTCTTGCTCGGCCTGGCCGTGCTCGCCGTGTTCGTCATCGCCGCGCTGATCGCGCGGTCGCTGCTCGGCGGCGGCGGCGGCAACGACGTCGCGGTCCCGGACGTGCCGGCCTCACCGTGGCCGAGGCGCGCGCCGACCTGCAGGCCGAGCGGTCTGAAGCTGGGCGAGCAGACCCCGAAGGCACAGCGACACCGTCGCCGAGGGCAACGTCATCGACCAGAGCCCGGAGGCCGGCGACCGCGTCGACGAGGGCGGCGCCGTCGTCGGTCACCGTCTCGACGGGCGCCGACGGAGGCCGACGTGCCGTCGCTGGTCGGGCTCTCGCTCGACGAGGCCCGCCAGGCGCTGAGCGAGGCCGGGCTCGAGCTCGGGCGACACCGACCGGTCGCCTCGGACGAGACGCGCAACACGGTGGTGCGGGTCGAGCCCGCGGGAGGGCGAGACGGTCCCGGCCGGCGAGCAAGGTCGACCTCGAGTACGCCAGCGGCAACAACAAGGTGCCCGACGTGGTCGGCGAGGACGAGGCCGAGGCCGCGCGCAACCTGATCGAGCAGGCCGGCTTCACGCGTCGGCGGAGCCCGCCGAGGAGGAGTCGGCCGACGCCGAGCCGGGCACCGTGTCCGGCAGACCCCGGGCGCGAAGGAGACCGTGCGGCTCGGGTCGACGGTGACCTGCACGGTCGCGATCGGCGCCGGCCGAGCCCGACGCCGACGCCGACGGCCGACCGCCAGCCGCCGCTGCCGACCGGACACGGTCACGCCCGCCCGAGGCCTGACCCGGTCGCGGCTCAGCCGCGCGGCGACGCACCGGGGCCAGCCCCTCGGCGCGGCGCCGGGGCGTCCGGGTCGCCGCAGGTCACCAGCCAGTTGGCGAGCAGCCGGTGCCCGCCCTCGGTGAGCACCGACTCGGGGTGGAACTGCACGCCCTCCAGCGGCGAGGTCGCGGTGCCGCAGCGCCATCACCACGCCGCTCGCGGTCCGTGCCGGTGACCTCGAGCTCGGCCGGCAGGCTGTCCGCGAGCACCGCGAGCGAGTGGTAGCGGGTGGCGGTGAACGGCGACGGCAGCCCGGCCAGCACGCCGGCGCCCTCGTGGCAGACCTCGCTGGTCTTGCCGTGCAGCAGCTCGGGGGCCCGTTCGACGATCGCCGCCGTAGGCGACCGCGATCGCCTGGTGGCCCGAGGCAGACCCCGAGCACGCGGCACCTCGCCGGCGACCTCGCGGACCAGGTCGACGCAGACGCCGGCCTTCTCCGGGGTGCCGGGCCCGGGGCTGAGCAGCACGCCGTCGTACGCCGCGGCGCGTCGGCCGGCGCCACCTCGTCGTTGCGCACGCACGGTGCACTCGGCGCCGAGCTGGGCGAGGTACTGCACCAGGTTGAAGACGAAGCTGTCGTAGTTGTCGACGACCAGGATGCGTCGGCGCCGGCGCGCACCGGTCGGTCACTGGTCCACCGTCACGTCGAGGAAGGGCAGGGAGTGCTCGGCCCAGGGGAACACGGTCGTGAACAGCAGCAGCACGACGGCCGCCACCAGCAGCGCGCGCGAGCAGGCTGCGCACCGGCCACGGGCCGGGCAGGTGCCGCCAGATCCAGGCGTACATCAGGCCGCCCCGTCCGCCCGGACGAGCGCGTCGGGGCGGCCGTCCTCGCTTGGCCCGGCTCTCCTCGAGGTGACCGAAGACGATCAGCCGCTCGGTCGACGCCCAGCGCGGGTTGCACGTGGTGAGGGTGAGCAGCGGCTCGGTGGGCGTGGCCCCCGGCTTGCCCGGCACCGGGTCGATGACCCAGGTCGACGTCGGCGTCGACGATCCGGGTGCGGTCGACGACGTAGGTGAACCAGCGGCCTCGGGTCTCGGCCACGACGACGTCGCCGGCGCGCACCCGGTCCAGGTGGCGAACGGCTCGCCGTTGGTGGCCCGGTGCCCCGCCACGGCGAAGTTGCCGACCTGGCCGGGCCGGGCGGTGTCCGGGTAGTGGCCGACGCCGCGCGCGAGGTCCGGCAGGTCGACGCCCTCGACGACCGGGACCGATCCAGTGCTGGCCGAGGCGCGGGATGTGCAGGAACGCGAAGCCCTGGCCGAAGTCGGCAGCGCCGTGCCGGTGTCCGGTCCGCCGGTCGTGCGCCCGGGCGGTCGGCTCCAGTCGTCCCGGATGTCGTCGGCTGACCCGGTCGGCCGCCCGGTGCGCCTCGTAGTTGGTCCAGACCAGCTGGTAGGCGACGAACAGCAGCAGCACCAGGCCCGCGGTGATGAACAGCTCGCCGAGGCCGCGGACCGCGGCACCGGATCACGGACGCGCACCCGGGCGTGCACGCAGCTCCAGCGACCCGTCGTAGCCGGGCAGGGTGGTCCGGGCCGAGGCGCGCGTCTCGTAGACCAGCCCGTAGGTGTCGACGTAGTAGCGGTAGAGCTGCGACCAGCGGGGCGGCGTCGAGGGACTGCGTAGAGCCGGTCGGGGTCGCCGATCGCGGTGATCTCGTACGGCGGGGAGTAGACCCGGCCCTGCAGGATCAGCGTGTTGCCCGACGCAGCGCACGGCGCTGGTCGAGATGACCCGCTGGTCCATGATCTGCATGGCCTCGGCGCCGCCGGCCCACAGCGCGTTGACCACGGCCTGCACGTCCTGCTGGTGCACGACGACGTCGTCCGGGCTGGTGCCCTCCGGGAGCACCCGGTCGGCCGAGCGCGGGCGCGTCGGCCAGGGTCACCGTCACGCTGGGGCCGGTGACCGGCGCGGTCCCGGCGGCCAGCTCGAGGCCCCGGGAGCGCCGCTGCTCGGCGCCGATCCGGCGGTCGGCCGCACCGGCCCGGTCGGTGGCGTCCTCGACCTCGGCCGCGCAGCCGCTCGACCCGGCCGGTGAGGTCGTCGGCGCGCTGCTGCTCGGCCCGGATCAGGTCGCCCAGGTCGCTGCGGGTGCCGCGGAGCTGGCCACCGTTGGCGACGCCCGCGCTGGTGGCGAACAGCACGCCGGCGGCGGCAAAGGCCACCGGCGCAGCCAGTCGCCAGAGCGCTCGCACCGGCGCGCCTCCTTCGGGTTCGTGCTGGTCCGTCGGCGGGCTCTCGAGCCAGTCCGACGGAAGTCTGCAGCCGTCCGTAGGCGCTCTTCGGCACGCGGGGGACGGTGCCGACTACGCTAACCGACGAACGGCACCCCCCGGTGGTGCCTGTCCGATGCCGTCGGTCCGTCACTGACGCCAGCTCGCCTGAGGAGTTCGTCCGGTGCCCAAGTCCCGCATCCGTCGTCGCAGCGTGTTCACGCCGCCGGCCTCCGACCAGCCGAAGGCCGTCCGGGTCGGCAGCCCGCGCTGGCTGGTGCCGCTGATGGTGGCCTGCTTCGTGCTCGGCCTGCTCTGGGTGGTCGTCTACTACGTCACCCAGACCGAGTACCCGATCGAGTCGATCGAGCTCTGGAACATGGGCATCGGCTTCGGCTTGATCATCGTCGGCTTCGGGCTCTCCACCCGCTGGAAGTAGGCCCCGCCCGTCATTCCCTGGCGGGTGGTGGTCGGTTGTGGCCGGGTGGGTGGGGTTCCGGGCCGAGGGTGCGGCCGGTGGCGGGATGTCGGGCGAGGTAGCGGCCGTCGGGTAGTCGGTTCAGCTGCCAGCCGCCTTCGTGCAGGTAGAGGTGGTGGGCTTCGCAGGGCAGGGCGCCGTTGGCCACGGTGGTCGGGCCGCCGGCCTCGACCGGGGTGAGGTGGTGGGCGTCGGACCAGGCGATCGGCCGGTCGCACCAGGGCCAGCCGCAGCGGTCGCCGTCGCGGGCGATGATGGCCCGGCGTTGGGCGGGGGTGAAGAACCGTCGGCTGGTGCCGGCCTCGGTGACCTGGCCGTCCGGGCCGATGGTGACGAAGGTGGCCATCGCGTCGCAGCCGACCCGGCCGGCGGTGGCACCGGCGATCCGGCCGACCCAGGACAGGGTCGCGCCGGGTGAGCCGTTGACGCTGACCGGACCTTGACCACTGCCGGCGTGGCCACCGGCTCTCCGTTGCCGGCGGCGGCGCTGCCGGTGGTGCGCAGGGTGGTCTGGTCGACGGTGACGATCAGGTGCGGGTGGCCGCCGCCGCCGCGGCGCGGAGCGTCGGGGTCGGCGAGGTAGCGGCGGGCGATCTCGGCCAGTCCGTCCAGCCGGCGCCGGGCCGCGGTCCGGGTGTCGCCGCTGACCTGGGGTGCGGCGGTGTCCACCGCGGTGGCGATCAGGGCACCGGTGACCTCGTCGGCCAGCCCGCTGATCGCCATCGACCCGTCCAGGGTCGGGGAGAAGGTGACCCCGGCTCGGTCGTAGCGGCGCACCGCGGCCGCGTCGGCGGCGTCGGGGTCCAGGGCGTGACCGAAGGCGCGCATCAGGTTGGCCACCGCCCGCACGTCGGCCTCGGCCGCGGCGGCCACCGCCTCGGGCTCGATCAGCGCGACCGCACCGGCCGGGGCGTCGAGCACCGCGTCGGCGATCACCTGGGCGTGCCGGCCGGTGATCGCCCCGTCGGCCAGCGCCGCCCGAGTGTGCGGCAGCACCCCGGTGCGCAGCACCCGGGCGGTCCGCACCGCCCCGGCCGCCTCGGCGGGGGTGGCGCGGGTCAGCATCCGCAGCCAGGCCGCCGCGGTCAGCGCCCCGCCGTGGCGGTGGCTGCCGCGGGCGTCGACCTCCCCGACCGCCTCCAGCTGGACCGACTCCAGCCGGGCCAGGTCCCGGCGCACCGAGGACACCAGATCACCCAGCTGCTGGTGGGTCAGGTCCCGGACCGCGCCCGCGGACACCGACCCGACCAGCGCACCGACCGCGTCCTCGACCGCCGCGGCGGCGGCCACCGGACTCACCATCGTCGAATGCATGTTCGAAAGACTAGCGCCCGCCCCGGACACAACCCCGGCCCCGGCGACCTTGTGTGGACAACCCGTGGCGCCCCGCTCACCTGCGGAAACACAGCGGTGTAAGTCGTCCACACCCGTTGTCCCCAGTGTGGACAACCGGTCGCAGCGCGGCTCGGGGGCTTAGAGCCGCTCGAGGACGGTGGCGTTGGCCATCCCGCCGCCCTCGCACATGGTCTGCAGGCCCCAGCGTCCGCCGGTCTGCGCCAGGTGGTGGACCAGGGTGGTCATCACCCGGGCCCCGGAGCCGCCCAACGGGTGGCCGAGGGCGATCGCGCCACCGCGGGGGTTGACCCGGGCCGGGTCGGCGCCGGTCTCGGCCAGCCAGGCTCCCACCACGGAGGCGAACGCCTCGTTGACCTCGAACGCGTCGATCTCGGCCAGCCGGAGCCCGGCCCGGTCGAGCACCCGCGCGGTCGCCGGGATCGGCGCGGTCAGCATGGTCACCGGGTCGACGCCGGCGGTGGCGAACGCGTGCAGCCGGGCCAGCGGCCGCCAGCCGTGCCGGGCGGCCACCTCGGAGGTGGTCACGAGCAGGGCGGCCGCGCCGTCCGAGATCTGCGAGGAGTTCCCCGCGGTGACCACGCCGTCCTCGCGGAAGACGGTGCGCAGCCCGGCCAGCGTCTCGACCGAGGTCCCGCGCCGGATCCCCTCGTCGGCGGTGACCGCTCCGACCGGCGCGAGCTCTGCGTCGAAGGCCCCGGAGTCTGCGGCCGCCGCCGCGTGGGCGTGCGAACGGACGGCGATCTCGTCGAGCTCGGCCCGGGACAGCTTCCACCGCTCGGCGATGATCTCGGCGCTCTCGCCCTGCGGCACCAGGCCGCCGACCTCGGCGTACCTGGCCAGCATCCGCGGGCCGAACGGCACGCCAGGGCCCTGGGTGACCGTGCACAGCATGGGCACCCGGCTCATCGACTCGACGCCGCCGGCCACCGCGACGTCGTACTGCCCGGAGATCACCCCGGCGGCGGCGAAGTGGACCGCCTGCTGCGACGACCCGCACTGCCGGTCCAGGGTCACCCCGACGACGTCCTCCGGCCAGCCCGCCGCCAGCGCCGCGTTGCGCCCGACGTTCACCGCCTGCTCGCCGGTCTGCGAGACGCAGCCCCAGATCACGTCCTCGACCAGCGCCGGGTCCAGTCCGGTCCGGGCGACCAGGGCGTCCAGGACGTGGGCGGACAGGTCGACCGGGTGCTCGCCGGCCAGGCCGCCGCCGCGCCGACCGACCGGCGTCCGGACGGCGTCGACCACCACCGCGTCCCGGCCGCTCACCCGCGCAGATCCATGGTCCGCCAGACGATGACGGCGAGCACGACCACCACCACGGCGACGATCCCGCCGACCTGCACCGCCGTACGACGCGACGGTGGGGCGTAGGCGATCGCCAGCGCGCACAGGGAGCCGGCGATCAGGCCGCCGAGGTGGGCCCGCCAGTCGATCCGCGGGACCAGGAAGCCGAAGGCGAAGTTGATCACGAGCAGGGCCATCACCGAGCTGGTGTCCCGCCCCAGCCGGCGATTGACCACGAGGAAGGCCCCGAGCAGCCCGAACACCGCGCCGGACGCTCCCAGGGAAGGCTGGTTCGGGCTGGCGAAGGCGTAGGACAGGGCGCTGCCACCTACCGCGGAGACCAGGTAGAGCGCGGCGAACCGGACCCGGCCCAGGGCGGCCTCGACCGGCGGCCCGAACAGGTACAGGGCGTACATGTTCAGCGCGATGTGCACGACGTTCTCGTGCAGGAACGCCGAGGTGAGCAGGCGGTAGTACTCCCCATCGGCCACCCCGATCGGCTGGTTCTGGACCGTGTCGAACGCCAGCCCGATGTCGAAGAACCGGGTGGTGAACCCGGAGACGCTCTGCTGAAGGATGAAGGCGACCACGTTGATCCCGATCAGCACCTTGCTGACCCAGCCGGGGTCGGTGGTCACCCGGCCGCCGAAGACGGTGCGGGCCTGCCGCACGTCCTTGTTGCCCTCGCGGACGCACTCCGGGCACTGGAAGCCGACCGAGGCCGGGATCATGCAGTCGGGGCAGATCCTGCGCTCGCAGCGCACGCAGCGGATGTGCGCCTCGCGGTCCTTGTGGCGATAGCAGACGGCAGGGTCGGCCGCCGGTGCCGACCCCGAGGGCGGGGTGGCGCCGTCGCCGGACGACGGATCGGTCACCGGCCTCAGGAGTCCCGGCGCTCGACCACGACGGACTCGATCACCACGTCCTCGACCGGGCGGTCCATCGCACCGGTGCGGACCTGGGCGATCTTGTCGACGACCTCCCGGCTCGGGCCGTCGGCGACCTCGCCGAAGATCGTGTGCCGGCGGTTGAGGTGCGGGGTGGGGCCGACGGTGATGAAGAACTGGGAGCCGTTGGTGCCCGGGCCGGCGTTGGCCATCGCCAGCAGGTAGGGCCGGTCGAACTGCAGCTCGGGGTGGAACTCGTCGGCGAACTGGTAGCCGGGGCTGCCGGTGCCGGTGCCCAAGCGGGTCGCCGCCCTGGATCATGAACCCGCTGATCACCCGGTGGAAGACCGTGCCGTCGTACAGCTTGTCGGTGCTCTTCTGGCCGGTGGCCGGGTTCACCCACTCCTTGCCGCCCTCGGCCAGGCCGGTGAAGTTGGTGACCGTCTTGGGCGCGTGGTTCGGGAAGAGCTGCACCACGATGTCGCCGTGATTGGTCTTCAGGGTGGCGTAGAGCTCCTCGGCCACGGGAGTCCCTTCTGTCAGGCGGTTCGGCAGGGACAACCATCCTTGCACGCTGGACCCCCGGTTTCGCAGGGAGGACGCTGGGGAGGAAACCTTGTACACCGATCGCCCCGACCGGAGGTTCCCTTGTCCCGCATGACGACGCTGCAGAAGAAGAGCCGCAAGACCGCACGCCGCGCCAACAAGCGCACCTCCGCGGCGGTCTCGCCGGTTGCCGCGGACGCGCGGGACGCCGCGGTGCGCTACGCCGACGCCACCCGCGACTGGGCGGCTCCCAAGGTCGAGACGGCCGTCGACTGGGCCGCGCCCAAGGTTGGCACCGCCCGGGACTGGGCCGCGCCGAAGGTCGAGCCGGCGGTCGACAAGGTCAAGAGCGACGTCCTGCCGGCGGTCGCGGGGGCGGTGGCCACCGCACTGGCGGCCACCGAGCCGGCCCGCGCCGAGGCCGCCAACCGGGGCAGCGCCGCGCTGGCGGCCCTCAAGGGCGAGGTCGCCCCGCCGAAGAAGCGGAAGCACCGGGTGCGCAAGCTGTTCCTGCTCGCGACCGTCCTGGGAGCGGCGTACGCCGGCTGGAAGGCGTGGCTGGCCCGCAGCAACGACCCGGTCGACGCGTGGACGACGCCGGCGACCCCGGTCGTCCCCGCCGCTGCCCCGGTGGGCAACGTCACCGCCGTCAGCAGTACGACGATCACCGACGACCCGGCCGGCGCGAGCCCGGACGAGGCGCTGGCCGACGCGGCCGAGGAGGACAAGGTCGACCTCACCGCGACCGAGCCGGTTTCGCGCGCCCGCGCGAAGAAGGTCTCCGAGGCTGCCGCCAAGGGCAGCAAGACCCCGAAGGGGCCGTCGACTGCCTGAGCGCCGCCGAGCGCCCGCCGACCCCCAAGATCCTTTGGACGCCAACGCACCAGTCCTGCGGTGGGTCGGGTGCGGGAGCGTCCAGTCGATCTCGTGATGGCGTGATGGGTGGAGACGAGGGGACTCGAACCCCTAACCCCCGCCTTGCAAAGGCGGTGCTCTGCCAGTTGAGCTACGTCCCCGGTGTGCGCCTCGCCGGCGCACGACGGGTGGGTCAGTCGACCTTGTCGGTCGCCTCGGCCCACAGGTCCGCCTCGGCACTGCGGTCGGCGGTGACCTTCTTCCAGGCGACCAGTCCGCCCACGGCGGCGACCACCACGGCCAGCAGCTTCTTGGACATGACATGCCCTCCCGGTCCGGGTGCGCGTCCGCCGGCCGCAGGGTGCGACCGGGGACGTCGGAGTGGGCCTAAGTGGACTTGAACCACTGACCTCTGCCTTATCAGGGCAGCGCTCTAACCAGCTGAGCTATAGGCCCGAGTGCCGCGCAAGACTACCCCACAGCCACGCGCCGATCCCAACGCGATGAACCTGCGCCGATGGTCGGGGCCCCCGCGGAATCGTGAGCTCCAGCGAGCGATTTCGTGGGGTGCTAGACGTCCTCGGTGAAGGTCACGTGCAGGCCGCCGACGAGGCCGGCGGCCATGTTGTAGAGGAACGCGGCAAGGGTGCACAGCGCCGTCATCAGCACGACGTTGACCGCGGACAGGACCAGGGTGATCGAGAGCACCCGGCCGAGCCCGACGTAGTCGAAGATGTCGACGCCCTGGGCGTTGTCGCTGGACCGGGTGACGCTCTCGACGGTGCGCGCGACCGAGTCGAAGACCCCCATCGCGTCCAGCACCGACCAGAGCACGAACACCGCGACCACCGCGACGATCGCCATCGCGATGGCCAGCAGGAACGACAGCTTCATCACCGACCACGGGTCGACCCTGCCCAGCACCAGGCGGGCCCGGCGCGCCTTCACCCGGCTGGCGGGGCGCGGCGGCGCGGCCTGCGTGATGGTGTCCGTCACGGGAGACATGGTGGCGGTCGGTTGACCGCTGCGCCACTGCTCCCGTGCCGGCCTGTCGGGCGTACTCACTACTCGGTCACCTCGTCGTCACCTGAGGGCTCGACCGGGCCTCCGGCCGTGCTGGCGCCGTCCGTGTCCCCGGCCGCCTGCTCGATCGGGTCCTCGTCCAGCTCGTCCTCGGCAGCAGCCCGCTCGGCGTTCCGAGCGATCGCCACCACGGTGTCATCATCGGCGAGCGAGATGAACCGCACCCCCATGGTGACACGTCCGGTGGGATTGACCTCACCGACCGACACCCGGGTGACCCCGCCGCTGGCCTTGATCGAGAAAACTTCGTCGTCCTCGGCCACGACCACGGCCCCGACCAGGGACCCGCGGGCCTCGCTGAACTTCATCGCCTGGGTGCCATAGCCACCCCGGCCCTGCAGTCGGTAGTCCTCGACGACGGTCCGCTTGGCGAAGCCGCCGTCGGTGACCGTGAAGACCGTGTGGTCGGGTGCGGCGACCTCCATCGCGAGCAGCTCGTCGTCACCCTTGAAGCGCATGCCGGTGACACCCGAGGTGGCCCGCCCCATCGGCCGCAGCGCGTCGTCGGTCGCGGTGAAGCGCACCGACATCGCCTTCCGGCTGACCAGCAGCAGGTCGTCCTCAGAGGTCACCAGCCGGGCCGCGATCAGCTCGTCGCTGTCGCCGCCCTCGTCCTCGCGCAGATTGATGGCGATCAGGCCACCGGTCCGGTTGGAGTCGTACTCGGTGAGGCGGGTCTTCTTCACCATGCCGCGCTTGGTGGCGAGGACCAGGTAGGGCGCGACCTCGTAGTCCTTGAGGTCGATGATCTGGGCGATCTGTTCGTCGGGCTGGAACGCGAGCAGGTTCGCCACGTGCTGGCCGCGCGCGTCCCGGCCGGCATCCGGCAGCTGGTACGCCTTCGCCCGGTAGACCCGACCCTTGTTGGTGAAGAACAGGATCCAGTGGTGGGTGGTCGTCACGAAGAAGTGCTCGACCAGGTCGTCCTGCCGCAGCTGCGCGCCACGGACACCCTTGCCGCCACGACGCTGCGCGCGGTAGAGGTCGGTGCGGGTCCGCTTGGCGTAGCCGCCCCGGGTGATGGTGACGACGACGTCTTCCTCCGGGATGAAGTCCTCGGCGGACATGTCGCCCTCGTAGGGGACCAGCTGGGTGCGCCGCTCGTCGCCGTACTTCTCGACGATCTCCGTCAGCTCGTCGCGCACGATCTGCCGCTGGCGCACCTCGGAGGCGAGGATCGCGTTGTACTCCTCGATCGCCCGCATGAACTCCTCGTAGCGGTCCAGGATCTCCTGCCGCTCCAGGGCGGCGAGCCGGCGCAGCTGCATGTTGAGGATCTCGCCGGCTTGTACGTCGTCGATCTCGAGCAGCTCGATCAGCCCGTCCCGGGCCGCCTCGGCCGAGGCGCTGGCCCGGATCAGGGCGATCACCTCGTCGATGCGCTCCAGTGCCTTGAGCAGGCCGCGCAGGATGTGCGCGCGCTCCTCGGCCCGGCGGAGCAGGAAGCGCGTGCGCCGGACGATGACCTCGATCTGGTGCGTCGTCCAGTGCCGGATGAACGCGTCCAGCGACAGCGTGCGCGGCACCCCGTCGACCAGCGCGAGCATGTTGCAGCCGAAGGTGTCCTGCAGCTGGGTGTGCTTGTAGAGGTTGTTGCGCACCACGCTGGCCACCGCGTCGCGCTTGAGCACCACGACGAGTCGCATGCCGGTGCGGGACGACGAGTCGTCGCGCAGGTCGGCGATGCCCGTCACCTTGCCGCTGTCGGCGAGCTCGGCGATCTTGCGGGCCAACGCGTCCGGGTTCACCTGGTACGGCAGCTCGGTGATGACCAGGATCGTCCGGCCCCGGTTGTCCTCCTCGACCTCGACGACCGCGCGCATCGTCACCGAGCCGCGCCCGGTGGTGTAGGCGTCCCGGATGCCGTGGGTCCCGACGATCAGACCCTTGGTCGGGAAGTCCGGGCCCTTGATCCGCTCGAGCAACGCACCGAGCAGCTCCTCGTGCGAGGCGTCCGGGTTGTCGAGGTGCCACATGACCCCGGCTGCAACCTCGCGCAGGTTGTGCGGAGGGATGTTGGTGGCCATGCCGACCGCGATGCCGCCGGAGCCGTTGACGAGCAGGTTGGGGAACCGGGCCGGTAGGACGGTCGGCTCCTGCTGGCGGCCGTCGTAGTTGGGGGCGAAGTCGACCGTGTCCTGGTCGATCTCACGCACCATCTCCATCGCCAGCGGCGCCAGCCGGCACTCGGTGTACCGCATAGCTGCTTGCCGGTCGTCACCCGGCGATCCGAAGTTGCCCTGGCTCTGCACCAGCGGGTAGCGCAGCGACCACGGCTGGCCGAGCCGCACCAACGTGTCGTAGATCGCGGTGTCACCGTGCGGGTGGTACTGGCCCATCACGTCGCCGACCACGCGCGAGCACTTCGAGAACCCGCGGTCCGGCCGGTAGCCGCCGTCGTACATCGCGTAGAGCACCCGCCGGTGCACCGGCTTGAGGCCGTCGCGCACGTCCGGCAGGGCTCGCTGCACGATGACCGACATCGCGTAGTCGAGGTACGACCGCTGCATCTCGACCTGCAGGTCGACCGGCTCGATCCGGCCGTGCGGGCCTGGGTCGATCGGCGGCACGTCGGTGGTGTCAGTCACGAGGAGCTTCTCCTAGCGGGTCGTACGGCGGGCAGCGGTGACGCGGCGAGCTGGTGGGCGATCAGATGTCGAGGAACCGGACGTCCTTGGCGTTGCGCTGGATGAACTTGCGGCGGCTCTCGACGTCCTCACCCATCAGCTCGGTGAAGAGCACGTCGGCAAGTGCGGCGTTCTCGAGGGTGACCTGCAGCAGGATCCGCTTGGCCGGGTCCATCGTGGTGTCCCACAGCTCGTCGTTGTTCATCTCGCCGAGACCCTTGTAGCGCTGCACGCCGTCGTCCTTGAGCAGCTTCTTGCCGGCCGCGATGCCGGCCTCGGTGAGGGCATCCCGTTCGCGGTCGGAGTAGGCGTACTCCGGCTCGGCAGGCCGCGCCCACTTCAGCTTGTACAGCGGCGGCTGGGCGAGAAACACGTGTCCCTGCTCGACCACCTCGGGCATGAACCGGAAAAGCAGGGTGAGCAGCAGGGTCCGGATGTGCTGGCCGTCGACGTCGGCGTCGGCCATCAGCACCACCTTGTGGTAGCGCAGCCGGGCCAGGTCGAACTCGTCGCCCTGGATGCCGGTGCCCAGCGCGGAGATGATCGCCTGCACTTCCTGGTTGCCCAGGACGCGGTCCAGCCGGGCGCGCTCGACGTTGAGGATCTTGCCGCGGATCGGCAGGATCGCCTGGGTCCGCTGGTCCCGCCCCTGCTTGGCCGGGCCGCCGGCCGAGTCGCCCTCGACGATGAAGAGCTCGCACTCCTCGGGGTTGGTCGACTGGCAGTCGGCGAGCTTGCCCGGGAGGCTGCCGCCACCGAGCAGACCCTTGCGGCTGCGCGCCGCGTCGCGGGCCTTACGGGCCGCCATCCGGGCCACGGCCGCACCCTGTGCCTTGCGAGCGATGTCCTTGCCCTCGCTCGGGTTCTTCTCGAACCACTCGCCGAGCCGGTCGTTGACCACCTTCTGCACGAAGGACTTCGCCTCGGTGTTGCCGAGCTTGGTCTTGGTCTGGCCCTCGAACTGCGGCTCGGCCAGCTTGACGCTGACGATCGCGGTGAGGCCTTCGCGGACGTCGTCGCCGGTGAGGTTGGCGTCCTTCTCCTTGATGATGTTCCAGTCGCGGGCGAACTTGTTGACCAGCGTCGTCAGCGCCGCCCGGAACCCTTCCTCATGGGTGCCGCCCTCGTGGGTGTTGATGGTGTTCGCGAAGGTGTGCACCGACTCGGTGAAGCCGGTGTTCCACTGCATCGCGACGTCCAGCGAGAGGCCACCGTCGATGTACTCGGACTCCGCTTCGAACGACACCACGGTGCGGTGCACCGGATCCTTGCGCGCGCCGAGGAAGTTGACGTAGTCGACCAGCCCACCGTCGTACCGGTAAGTGACCTCGGTCTGGGTGGTCTCGTCGACCTCGTCGTGCTCCTTCTCCTCGGCCGAGGCGGGCCGTTCGTCGCGGAGCACGATCGTCAGGCCACGGTTGAGAAACGCCATCTCGCGCAACCGGTTGGAGAGGGTCTCGAAGCTGTACTCGGTGGTCTCGAAGATGTCCGGCGACGCCCAGAAGGTGATCGTCGTGCCGGTGCTGTCGGTCGGGCCGCCCTTGTGCAGCGGTGCCTGCGGGACACCGACGGCATAGGTCTGGGTCCAGACATGGCCTTCGCGGTGGATCTCGACGTCGAGCCGGGAGGACAGCGCGTTGACCACCGAGACGCCGACGCCGTGCAGGCCGCCGGAGACCTTGTAGCCGCCACCGCCGAACTTGCCGCCGGCGTGCAGCACGGTGAGCACCACCTCGACCGCGGAGCGGCCCTCGCTGGCGACGTCGTCGACCGGGATGCCCCGACCGTTGTCGGTGACCCGGACCCCGCCCTCGGGCAGCAGCACGATCTCGATGTGGTCGGCGTGCCCGGCCAGCGCCTCGTCGACCGAGTTGTCGACCACCTCGTAGACCAGGTGGTGCAGGCCCCGCTCACCGGTCGACCCGATGTACATGCCGGGTCGCTTGCGGACCGCCTCGAGCCCCTCGAGCACCTGGATGTCGCTGGCGTCGTAGGACCGGTCGGACATGCCGGCGGCCAACGACCCGGACGGGGTGACGGCTGTGAGGATGGTCTCGGCGGGCTCGGTCGGCTGGGCCGGCTGGGTCACGGAGCACCTTTCGTTCGCACGCAGGTCCGCCTGGTGGGCTGACGCGGAGGGCTGCCGGGGAGACGCCCGCGCAGCAACCCCCATCCTACCCGTCGGATGAGGCAGAACCGGCGTCCAGGGACCCCTGGGGACGGTTTTCCGGCCCGGAACCGGGTGGGGATGGCTCCCCCCACGCAGACGGGGGGTCGGCACCGTCCCAGCGGCGGTTCCGGCTCGCCGCCCGGTCAGCCGTAGGTGTCCCGCGGCCCCCGGCCACGGACCGCCAGCAGGCCGCGCTTCCAGGACGGCGCCGAGGGACCGCGCACCGACACCGAGGTGACCACCCCGGCGCCGAGCTCGTCGGCCAGCCGGGCCAGCAGGGTGGGCGCGAGCAGCCGGATCTGGGTGGCCCAGGCGGTGGAGTCGGCCGCCACCACCAGCTCGCCGTCGTCGAACGCCAACGGCACCGCGTGCCCGGACACCTCCGGGCCGACGATCGCGGCCCACCGGCCCATCACGCCGCCGACCGCCGCGTCGGTCTGCCAGCCGCGCTCGGCCACCAGCCGGTCCAGGGTGGACCCGAGCAGCTGCGGGTCGCGCTCGTCGGGGTGCGCGCCGCTGCGCTGCTCGGCGGTGCGCTTCGGCCGGCGCCGCCGGGTGCCGTCGGACCCCGTGGTCGGTGGCTGCGGCTTGCCGGGGGCCAGCCCCCGGCGGCGGGCCTCGGCCCGGGCGCTGGCCAAGGCCTCGCGGGCCACCTCGAGCCCGGTACGGCGGGGAGCCTCGTCGTCGGTCGGTGGCGTGGTCATCGGGGTCCCCGGCGGATCGTGACGGAGGAGCGATCTGGTGGGGTTCTCATCGGATCCGCCGGACCTCGGCGCCCATCACGTCGACCCGCGCGCCGGTCAGCGCCTCCGGGACGTCGTCGGGAACTGCTGCGGTCACCAGCACCTGCTCGGCGCCGGACGCGATGGCGGCCAGCCGCTCGCGACGGTGGCCGTCGAGCTCGGCGAACACGTCGTCCAGGATCAGGACGGGTTCGCCGCCGGCGTCGGTCTCCGACCGGAGCAGGTCGTACGCCGCCAGCCGCAGCGCCAGCGCGAACGACCAGGACTCGCCGTGGCTGGCATAGCCCTTCGCCGGCAACGGTCCGAGCTTGAGGACCAGCTCGTCGCGGTGCGGGCCGACCAGCGACACCCCGCGGTCCAGCTCCGCCTTGCGCTCGACCGCCATCCGTTCGAGCATCGCGGCGGCCAGCAGGTCGCGGTCGGCGACGAGGGGGACGTCCTCGGCATCCGGTTCCGCGGCGGCACCGCGGTCCGGGTGCCGCCGCTCGAACAGCGAGCTGCGGTAGTCGATGGCCGCCGGACCGGTGACCGAGAAGCCGGTCTCGGCCACGGCCTGGTACGCCTTGTCGACCAGCGGGCGCAACTGGTCGACCAGGTCGATCCGGCCCGCCAGCAGCTCGGCGCCGGCGGTGGCGAGGTGCGAGTCCCAGACCTCCAGGGTGCGCAGGTCGACCTGGTCGGCCCGCCGGCCGGCACCGGACTTGAGCAGGGCGTTGCGCTGGCGGAGCACCCGGTCGTAGTCGGCCCGCACGCCGGCGTACCGCGGCGCGCGCAGGACGAGCAGGTCGTCCAGGAACCGCCGCCGTTCGGCCGGATCACCCTTGACCAGGGCGAGGTCCTCGGGCGCGAACAGGACGCTGCGCAGGACGCCGAGGACCTCCCGCGGCCGCGGCACCGGTGAACCGTTGAGCCGGGCCCGGTTGGCCCGGCCGGGGGTGATCTCGATCTCGAGCAGCAACGAGCGGTCGTCGCGCACCACCCGGCCGCGCACCACCGCGCGCTCGGCACCGAGCCGGACCAGCGGCGCGTCCTGGGCGACCCGGTGCGAGCCGAGCGTGGCGAGGTAGCCGACCGCCTCGACCAGGTTGGTCTTGCCCTGACCGTTCGGCCCGACGAACGCGGTCACGCCCGGGTCGAGCTCCAGGTCCACCTCGGCGTAGGAGCGGAAGTCGCGCAGCGACAGGTGGCTGACCCTCATCAGACGCGAGCTCGTGGTGCCATCAAGCGGGCTTCTCGACCTCGCCCTTGGCGACCTTGGTCACCGCGTGCCCGCCGAACTGGTTGCGCAGCGCGGCCACCGCCTTCATCGCCGGCGAGTCGTCCTGCCGGGAGGCGAACCTGGCGAAGAGCGCAGCCGTCATCACCGGCGCCGGCACCGCGTGGTTGATGGCCTCCTCGATGGTCCACCGGCCCTCGCCGGAGTCGTCGACGTACCCGCGGATCTCGGCGAGCTTCGGGTCCTGCTCGAGGGCCAGCACCAGCAGGTCCAGCAGCCAGGACCGGATGACCGTTCCCTGCGTCCAGGACTTGATGACGCCCGGCACGTCGTCGACCACGGCGGCCGCCTCGAGCAGCTCGTACCCCTCGGCGTACGCCTGCATCAGGCCGTACTCGATCCCGTTGTGCACCATCTTCGCGAAGTGGCCGGCGCCGACCGCGCCGGCGTGCACGAAGCCGGACTCGCCCTCCGGCTTCAGCGCGTCGAACGCCGGCTGGACCTTGGCGACGTTCCCGGCGTCGCCGCCGACCATCAGCGCGTAGCCGTTGTCCAGACCCCAGACCCCGCCGGAGACACCGGCGTCGACGAAACCGATGCCGAGCTCGCCGAGCATCGCGGCATGGTCCTTGTCGTCGGTCCACCGCGAGTTGCCGCCGTCGACCACGACGTCACCCTCGTCGAGCAGGTCGCCGAGCGCCTCGATGGTCTGCCGGGTGATGTCGCCGGCCGGCACCATCACCCAGACGACCTTCGGCGACGGCAGCCGCTGGACCATGTCCGCGAGGTCCGCGGAGTCGCTGATGTCCTGGTTGCGGTCGTAGCCGACGACCGTGTGCCCGGCCCGGCGCAGCCGCTCGCGCATGTTGCCGCCCATGCGGCCCAGGCCGACGAGTCCGATCTCCATGCTGGTGCCTCCCCAGTCGTGAGCCCCGTGCCGGTACCAGCCTGCCCGAGCCGGGCCGGTGGTGCGACGTCAGCCGGACAGCCGGACCGGCATCAGCAGGTAGCGGTAGTCGTCACCCGCGGTCGAGTCGGCGCTGTCCTTCCCGGCGATCACCGCCGGCCGGGTCGAGGCGGTGAACCGCAGCTCGGCGTACGCCGCGTCCAGGGCGCCGAGCCCGTCCAGCAGGTACGCCGGGTTGAACGCGATCGAGATGTCGTCTCCGGTCAGCCCGGCATCCAACGACTCGGACGCCTGCGCCTCGTCGCCGCTGCCGGCCTCGAGGGTGACCTCGCCGCCGGAGAAGCTCAGCCGGATCGGGGTGTTGCGCTCGGCGACCAGGGCCACCCGGCGGACCGACTCGACCAGGCCGGCGGTCTCGACGGTCGCCACGCTGGAGGACTCCGCGGGCAGCAGCGACTTGTACTTCGGGAACTCGCCGTCCAGCAGCCGCGAGGTGGTGCGGCGGCCGGAGCCCTCGAACCCGACCAGGCCCTCACCCGCACCGCCGGCCAGGGCGACGGTCACCTTGTCCGCGCTCGCCAGCGACTTCGCGGTGTCGGCCAGCGTCCGCGCCGGGACCAGGGCGATCGCCGACAGCCCGGACTGCTCCGGTGTCCAGGCCAGGTCACGCACCGCGAGCCGGTAGCGGTCGGTGGCCGCCATGGTGATCTTCTCGGCCTCGATCTCGAGCCGGACGCCGGTGAGCACCGGCAGGGTGTCGTCCCGGCCGGCAGCCACCGAGACCTGGGCCACCGCGGCAGCGAACACGTCGCCGCGCAGCGAACCGGACGCACCTGGCATCTCGGGAAGCGCGGGATAGTCCTCCACCGGCAGGGTGAGCAACGTGAACCGGGACGAGCCGCAGGTGACGACGACCTTGGACGCGTCGGTGGTGATCTCGACCGGCCGGGACGGCAGGCTGCGCGAGATGTCGGCGAGCAGCCGGCCGCTGACCAGCGCGGTGCCCGGCTCGCTGATGTCGGCGGGCACCTCGACCCGGGCCGAGACCTCGTAGTCGAAGCTGGACAGCACCAGCCGGCCGCCCAGCTCGGCACTCGCGTCGAGCATCAGGCCGGCCAGCACCGGCACCGGCGGACGTGCCGGCAGGCTACGAGCCGCCCAGGCGACTGCCTCGGCCAGCACGTCCCGCTCTACCCGGAACTTCACCGGTGACCGCCTCCGATCCGTCCGTCCCCAGTCGGGTGCACTCTGACCATGGTGTGCCGATCCAACTCTCTAGGTATCTGTCGTTGTCGCACCAGGGGTGGTGGACACTGTGGAGATCCCGCATCGTCCCAGGTCAGACCGTAGAGGGGGCTGGGGACAGTCTGGGCACCGGCCTGCGGACGGCCCCCCGTGACCTGTGCACCACCGGCTGCCGTCCCGGTCGTCCACATGATGTCCCGGGTCCGGCCCGGGCTTGTCCACAGGGTTGTCCCCATGGTGTGAACGCGGGCTCCACCAGGGGAAACGTGCTGCTGCCGCACCTCAGCCGGCCCGGGCCTGCGACTTGATCCGGTTGGTCAGCTCGGTGACCTGGTTGTAGACGCTGCGCCGCTCGGCCATCAGCTGGCGGATCTTCTTGTCCGCGTGCATGACCGTGGTGTGGTCCCGGCCGCCGAACTGCTGGCCGATCTTGGGCAGCGACAGGTCGGTGAGCTCCCGGCAGAGGTACATCGCGATCTGCCGCGCGTTGACCAGCACCCGGGACCGGGACGAGCCGCAGAGCTCCTCCATCGACTGGCCGAAGTACGCCGAGGTCTGGGCCATGATCGTCGCGGCGGTGATCTCGGGCTGGCTGTTGTCCGGGATGAGGTCCTTGAGCACGATCTCGGCCAGCGCCAGGTCGACGCCCTGCCGGTTCAGGCTGGCGAACGCGGTGACCCGGATCAGCGCGCCTTCGAGCTCGCGGATATTGGTGGAGATCTTGCTGGCGATGAACTCGAGGACCTCCGGCGGCGCCGCGAGGCGTTCCTGGGCGGCTTTCTTGCGCAGGATGGCGATCCGGGTCTCCAGCTCGGGCGGCTGGACGTCGGTGATCAGGCCCCAGTGGAAGCGGTTGCGCAGCCGGTCCTCCAGGGTCACCAGCTGCTGCGGCGGGCGGTCGCTGGAGATCACGATCTGCTTGTTGGCGTTGTGCAGCGTGTTGAACGTGTGGAAGAACTCCTCCTGCGTCTGCTCCTTGTTCTCCAGGAACTGGATGTCGTCGACCAGCAGGATGTCGACGTCGCGGTAGCGCCGGCGGAAGCCGTCGGCCCGGCCGTCGCGGATCGAGTTGATGAAGTCGTTGGTGAACTCCTCGGAGCTCACGTAGCGGACCCGCACCCCGGCGTACAGGCTCATGCCGTAGTGCCCGATCGCGTGCAGCAGGTGGGTCTTGCCCAGCCCCGAGTCGCCGTAGATGAACAGCGGGTTGTACGCCTTGGCCGGCGCCTCGGCCACCGCCACCGCGGCCGCGTGGGCGAACCGGTTGCTCGAGCCGATGACGAAGGTCTCGAACAGGTACCGGGGGTTGAGCCGGGTGGGCTCGCTCTCCCGGCGGGCACCTGGTTCGCGCCCGGTGCCCGGGGTGTCCGGCTGCTGCCGGTGCTTGCCCGGCCCACCGTCGTCGGCCTGGGAGCCGGGTTGCTCCTCCGGGACCGCGGCCGGCGCGACGTCGGCCTCGACGCCGGCGGACGCGTCCAGGCTGGGGTCGACGACGACCGCGATCCGCAGGTCCCGACCGACGTGCTCGGACAGCACGGCGGTGATGACCTGGCGGAGCCGGGCCTCGATGACGTCCTTGGCGAACTGGTGCGGGACCGAGATCAGCGCGGTGTCGCCGACCACGCCGTCCAGCCGACTGAGCCGGATGAACGCGCGCTGCTGGGGGGTGACGGTGTCCTCGAGGACACCGAGAGCCCGTTCCCAGACCTGGGCCGACTCGCCCTCGGTCCCGGCGTCCACGGCCCCGAGGTCCTCGGGTGGCGGGCTGTCCAGCTGGGTCGTGGGGGCACCGGTCTCGTCGGTCACGCGCTGGTCCCTCCGGGGTGCGCGGGGCGCACCGTGTTCAGTTCGAGCCACGCGGGGACGCGTCGGCTCGCGATGGCCGTCCACACGGTCGTCCACAGCCTGTGCATCAAGGTTGCCCCGGTATGCCCCGCTCTTGACACCCCGAGGTGGACCAATAACGGCACGCACCAGGATGCGACGGGGTGGGGAAGGGCCCGCGACCCGCGAGACACTAACGAGGCCACGGCTCCACCAGCAAGCGGTTGTCCACAACCCGGCGGACTATTTTTCCGCGGGACGAGCGGCCGGCCGGCGTGTCGCCACCGCCCTGACGGGCTGACCTGGGACGATGGCCGGTCGACCGACCCCGGGCCCGCCGTACGGCTCCGTTTGACCGCGAGCCGGGCGCGCCCGTACCGTTGCCCGGTCGAGTTGCCGACGGCCGCTGTGGCGTGCCCGCACCGAGCGGGGTCGCCGCGCGATCACCCGCGAGCGACCCGCCACCGACCCTGGCACCCGCTCTGCGGTGCCGCGCACGACCGCCCACCAGTCCGGGAGCCCACGAGTGAGCAAGCGCACGTTCCAGCCCAACAACCGTCGTCGGGCCAAGACCCACGGCTTCCGCCTGCGGATGCGCACCCGGGCCGGCCGCGCGATCCTCGCGGCCCGGCGCACCAAGGGTCGCACGAAGCTCTCGGCCTGACCGACGTGCTCCCGGCCGCAGCCCGGCTGCGCCGTTCGGCCGACTTCACCGACACCCTGCGCGCCGCCCGCGCGGCGCGAGGAGACGGGATGGTCGTCCTGCACGCGGCGCCCGGCGACACCACCACGAGCGCCGGTTCCGGTGCGCGGGTGGGCTTCGTCGTCCCCCGGGCAGTCGGCCCGGCCGTGACCCGCAACCGGGTCCGACGCCGGCTTGCGCCACCTGGTCCGGGACCGGCTGGACCGGCTTCCCGACGGGCACCCGGCTGGTGGTCCGGGTGCTCCCGGCGGCCGTCCGGCGCCACCTCGGCCCAGCTGGGCCGAGCGCTGGACCGGGCCGCTCGGACCGGGTGGTGCCGTCGTGAGCCGGCTGATCGCCCGGCTGCTCGTGCTGCCGCATCCGGGCCTACCAGCTGCTGGTGTCGCCCGCTGCTCGGACCGCGCTGCCGGTTCTACCCGTCCTGCTCCGCCTACGCCGTCGAGGCCCTCACCAGCCACGGCCCGGTCCGCGGCAGCTGGCTGGCCGCTCGCCGGCTGCTGCGCTGCCACCCGTGGAACCCCGGCGGCCTCGACCCCGTTCCCCCCACACACCAGGGCGCCGACCGTGCCGCTCGCGCCCCCAGGGAGCTCGATCCGTGATCCCCCAGGCGATCGACGCCGTCCACCTGCTCGAGCCGCTCTACGAAGCGGTCGACCTTCGTCATGGTGGCGTTCCACAACGTTGTTCAACGCCATCGGCTGGAACCCGGCCGGCGGCTGGGCCTGGGGCGCTGTCGATCGTCGGCCTGGTGGTCGTGATCCGGATCCTGCTGATCCCGCTGTTCGTCAAGCAGATCAACGCCCAGCGCGGCCTGCAGATCCTGCAGCCGGAGATCAAGAAGATCCAGGCCAAGTACAAGGGCAAGACCGACCGGAGAGTCGGCAGAAGCAGCAGCAAGAGATGATGAAGCTCTACAAGGACAACGGGACCAACCCGCTGGCCAGCTGCCTGCCGATCCTGCTCGCAGGCGCCGATCTTCTTCGCGCTCTTCCACGTGCTCAACGGCATCGGGAAGGAGCCGCCGCAGGGCAAGGGCTTCCTGACCGACAAGACTGGCCGAGCAGGCCGCCGACGCCCAGATCTTCGGCGCGAGCATCTCGGACAAGTTCATCGGCGCCGACACGCGTCACCGTCCAGATCGTCACGGCCGTGCTCATCGTGCTGATGTCGGCGACGACGTTCATCACGCAGAAGCAGCTGATGAGCAAGAACATGCCGGCCGACGCGATGAACAACCCGTTCGCCCAGCAGCAGAAGATCCTGCTCTACGTCTTCCCGCTCGTCTTCGCCGTCTCGCGGCGTGAACTTCCCGATCGGCGTGCTGCTCTACTGGCTGACCACCAACGTGTGGTCGATGGGCCAGCAGTTCTACGTGATCCGGCGCAACCCGTCGCCCGGCTCGCCGGCCGCCGAGGCCCTCGAGCGCCGCAAGGCCGCCAAGGCCGCCCGGCACCAGGACGGCGGCTCGGCCGCCAAGGCCGGCGGGGCCACCGCTGTCGACGCCGACGCCCCGCCGCCCCGACCGTCCGGCCAGCGTCAGCAGCCCAAGCGGACCAAGAAGCCCAAGGGCGCCACCCGGCCGCCCGGCGCCAAGCCGGCCGGCGGCGGCGGCGGCGCCGAGCAGCCACCGGGCGCGGCCAAGTCCTGAACCTCGACCCCGCTCCGGGCCCGAGACCGAGGCGCCACCCGCCCACCTGCGTGAGTACCACTGGAGGACATCGCGATGACCGAGTCGCCTGAGACCGTGCCCGCCCCCGACGGCGACGACGCCCACGGCGGTGGCCGACCCGACCGCGGCGCCGGCCGACTCGAGCCGGGCGCCGCGGACCGCCGCCCCCGATCTCGAGAAGGAGAGCGAGATCGCGGCCGACTACCTCGAGGACCTGCTCGACATCGCCGACCTGGACGGCGACATCGACATGGACGTCGAGCACGACCGAGCCGCCGTGTCTCGTCGTCGGCGGCGACCTGGACGACCTGGTCGGGCCGCGACGGGGTGGTGCTCGAGGCGCTGCAGGAGCTCACCCGGCTCGCCGTGCTCACCCAGACCGGACACCGCAGCCGGCTGATGCTGGACATCGGCGGCTACCGGGCCGGGCGTCGAGCGGTCCTCACCGAGCTCGGCACGACGACTGCCGAGACAGGTCAAGAGCTCCGGTGAGAAGGTCCGCCTCGAGCCGATGAGTCCGTTCGAGCGCAAGATCGTGCACGACGCCGTCGCCGCGGCCGGACTGACCAGCGAGTCGGAGGGCGAGGAGCCGAACCGGCGCGTCGTCGTCCTGCCGGCCTGAGCCGGCCCGAGCCGGCCGGTCGGCGAGTGGCTGCTGTGATGGATGTTTCACGTGAAACAGCCGAGGCGCTGTTCGGCGCCCGACTGCCGCGTAGCCGAGCGCTACGCCGGCTGCTGAGCACCGACGGCGTGACCCGCGGGTTGCTCGGTCCCCGGGAGGCGGACCGGCTGTGGGAGCGGCACCTGGTCAACTCGGCGGCCGCCGCCGCGGCGTTGCCGACGGCCGGCGGGCTGCTGGCCGACGTCGGGTCGGGCGCCGGACTGCCGGGCATCCCGCTGGCCATCCTGCGGCCGGACCTCACGGTCCGCCTGGTCGAGCCGCTGCTCCGCCGGGCGACCTTCCTCACCGAGGTGGTGGCTGCCCTCGGGCTGGCCAACGTCGAGGTGGTCCGGGCCCGCGCCGAGGACCTGCACGGTGCCTGGACCGCGGCCACCGTGACCGCCCGCGCGGTCGCTCCGTTGGACCGGCTGGCCGGCTGGTGCCTGCCGCTGGTCGCCCCGGGCGGCAGCCTGCTCGCCCTCAAGGGCGACCGGGCCGACGGCCGAGCTGGCGGCGGCGGTGCCGACCCTGCGTCGGCTCGGGGCCGCGCACTGGTCGGTCGAGGAGCACGGCAGCGACCGGGTCGAGCCGCCGGTGCGGATCGTCCGGGTGGTGGCGGGGACTCCGCCGGTGCGCGGTCGATCTCACCGGTGAGCCTCGCCTGGTGCCGGACCGGTCCGGCGGCATAGGGTCGTCGTCACGTCGGGACGAGCTGCCGACGACCGACGACGTTCTCGACGTCTCTCCCGTGGCGGAGAGCAGGTGCGATGCGGACCACCGGTCTGGGGTGGCCGGCCGACTCGATCGGCCCCGCCGAAGGCGGTGCGGGAGGGACGGTCACCGGGCTGGGCTGGCCGGACGGGCGGGCGACGTCGTCCCCTGCGTCTCGTCCGCCGCACGATGTTTCACGTGAAACATCCGCCCCATCCGGGCTGGTGCTGGAGGCACCGATCGGCCCGGCGATCCGGATTCCGACCCATGTTTCACGTGAAACATCGGCACCAGGAATCACTCGCGACAGCGTCGAGGAGCCGACGGACGCTGGTCGACCAGGCCACCTCGAGCCACCCCGCCGGCCCCGATCCTCGACTCCACCGAACCCGCTGCTGCTCAGCGGCACCACCACCGCGAAGGAGCTGGCCGTGACCGAACCGGCAGGGCCGGACCAGGGCATCGCCGACCCTGACCCCGCCGACGACACGCCCATCGCCCGCGCCGCGGAGACGGCGCTGCGGGTGCTCGCCGGCCGGGTGGGGGACCCGCTGCCCGCGGCCCGCCGCAGACCCGGGTGCTCACGGTGGCCAACCAGAAGGGCGGCGTCGGCAAGACCACCACCACGGTGAACCTGGCGGCCGCGCTCGCCCTGCAGGGGCTCGAGGTGCTGGTCGTCGACCTCGACCCGCAGGGCAACGCCTCCACCGCGCTCGGTGTCGACGCACCACTCCGAGGTGCCGTCGATCTACGACGTCCTCATCGAGGGGCGCCCGATGCACGAGGTGGTCGCCCCGGTGGAGGGCATCGACGGGCTGTGGTGCGCGCCGGCCACCATCGACCTGGCCGGCGCCGAGATCGAGCTGGTCTCGCTGGTCGCCCGCGAGTCCCGGCTGCAGAAGGCACTCGCCGGCTACGACGCCTGGTGCCCGGGAGCACCGGGACGACCCGGCTGGACTACGTCCTGATCGACTGCCCGCCGAGCCTCGGGCTGCTCACGGTCAACGCGCTGGTCGCCGCGCCCGAGGTGCTGATCCCGATCCAGTGCGAGTACTACGCGCTGGAAGGTGTCGGCCAGCTGCTGCGCAACGTCGAGCTGGTCGAAGGCGCACCTCAACCCGGGGCTGCACGTCTCGACCGTCCTGCTCACCATGTACGACGCCCGGACCCGGCTGGCGGCCCAGGTCGCCGACGAGGTCCGGACCCACTTCAGCGGCCACGGTGCTCCGGACCACGATCCCGCGGTCGGTGCGGATCTCCGAGGCGCCGAGCTACGGCCAGACGGTGATGACCTACGACCCCGGGTCGACCGGCGCCCTGTCCTACCTCGAGGCGGCGCGCGAGATGGCGCTGCGCGGCGACCGACCCGCAGCGGGACGGAGGACGCACGGTGACCGACAAACGACGCGGCCTGGGCCGGGTCTGGGCGCCCTGATCCCCACCGCCCCGGGCAAGGGCGAGCCCGCCGGCCGAGCGGCCCGTCGCCGGTCGACGTCCTGATCCCCGGCCGCGAGACGCGAGCCGGATCGCGGACCGGCGGCCGAGCCGGCGCGCCGCCGTGCGGGCGCGACGCGGCGCTGCCCGCCGACGGTGTCCGGGGCGCCTACTTCGCCGAGGTGCCGCTGGACGCCGATCACGCCCGAACCCGCGCCAGCCGCGGGATGGTCTTCGACGAGGAGGCGCTGGCCGAGCTGGTGCACTCGCTGCGCGAGGTCGGGCTGCTGCAGCCGGTCGTGGTCCGCCCGCTCGGCGCCGACCGCTACGAGCTGATCATGGGGGAGCGGCGGTGGCGGGCCGCCCGGGAGGCCGGCCTCACCGCCATCCCGGCGATCGTCCGCGAGACCGGCGACGACGACCTGCTGCGCGACGCGCTGCTGGAGAACCTGCACCGCAGCCAGCTCAACCCGCTGGAGGAGGCCGCCGCCTACGACCAGCTGCTGCAGGACTTCGGCTGCACCCACGACGAGCTCGCCGGCCGGATCGGCCGGTCCCGGCCGCAGATCTCCAACACCCTGCGGCTGCTCAAGCTGCCGCCGCCGGTGCAGCGCCGGGTCGCGGCCGGCGTGCTGTCGGCCGGGCACGCCCGCGCCCTGCTCGGTCTCGACGACGCCGGCCGCGCAGGAGCGGCTGGCCCAGCGGATCGTCGCCGAGGGCCTGTCGGTCCGCGTCGGTCGAGGAGATCGTCGCCCTCGGCGGCGACCCGGCCGCCGCCGAGCGCGGCACCGCGGGCGCGGCGCCCGGTGGCGCCGAAGCTCGCGGTGCTCGCCGACCGGCTGTCCGACCGCTTCGAGACCCGGGTCAAGGTCGACCTGGGTCGGTCCAAGGGTCGGATCGTGGTGGAGTTCGCCTCGATCGACGACCTGGAGCGGATCGTGGCGCTGATGGCGCCGGACAGCGAGCTGGCCGCCCGGCGACGGCACCGACTGACCGTTCCCGGTGCGGCCGGTGCGACCGGTGCGGCCCGTGCGGCTGGCGCGGCTGGTGGGGTGGGAGGTGGTCGAGATGTCGGCGTGTCGACACGTCGCCGTCCCGACACCTCGACCTGTCGACGTACCGACCAGCCGAGGGTTCGGCATCTCGACCTGACGACATGTCGACATCTCTGCCGTGTCGACATGTCGGCTCTCACCCCGCCGGGGCCTTCCGGCGGCGCCGCGGCGGCGGTAGCCTGCCTGCCGACCTTCGGGACCGCTGGTAGGAGGCACCCTGTCACGCCGGTGTGCAAGCCTGACCCTGGACAACCTCGACGACCTGCCCGGCCAGTGCCGCCGCTGCGTCTTCTGGGAGCTGGACCCGGTCGCCCGCGAGGCGGCCGAGGAGTCCGGCGACGTCGCGCTGGAGAAGGAGGCGTGGCTGTCGGCGACGCTGCTCGAGTGGGGCTCCTGCGGGAAGATCGTCTACGCCGACTCGCTGCCGGCCGGCTACGTGACCTACGCGCCGCCGGTGCACGTGCCGCGCAGCCTCGCCTTCCCGACCTCGCCGGTGTCCGGGGACGCCGTGCTGCTGATGACCGCCCGGCTGCTGCCGGAGTTCGCCGGCGGCGGGCTGGGCCGGATGCTGGTCCAGGCCGCGGCCAAGGACCTGACCCGGCGCGGGGTCCGGGCGATCGAGGCGTTCGGTCGGATGGGCGACGAGGTGCCGGTCGGTGGCTGCGTGCTGCCGGCCGACTTCCTGCTGGCCGTCGGCTTCAAGACGGTGCGCCCGCACCACCTGCTTCCCGCGGCTGCGGCTGGACCTGCGCAACGCGCTGTCCTGGCGGGAGGACGTCGAGGTGGCCCTGGAGCGGCTGCTCGGCTCGATGAACCCCGAGCCGGCGTTCCGGCCGGTCTGACCGCTGCTAGACCTCGCAGCCAGTCGCGGGATGCGGCAGCACCGCCGGTGTCGGCGTCCTGGTCCGGCCGGCAGGTACAGCCGCTGCACGGCCGCGGCCACCGACCTCGGCCAGCACGTCGCGGAAGGCCGGGTCGGCGAGCCGCAGCGCGTCGCCGGGGTTGGTCAGGTAGCCGACCTCGACCCGCACGGCGGGCATCCGGGTGCGGCGCAGCAGGTCCCAGTTCTTCGCGTGCGCCCGGCAGTCGAGCAGGTCGGTGCGGGCGCAGATCTCGCGCTGCACCAGGTCGGCCAGCTTCTCGCCGACAGTGGAGTAGTGACCGAACTCGTCGCTGCCGTAGTAGTAGGACGCGACGCCGCGGGCCGCGGGGTTCGGGTGCCGGTTCACGTGCAGCGACAGCAGCAGGTCGGCGCCGGCGGCGTTGGCGAAGCTGGCCCGGTCCTCCTCGCCGGGTCCTTCCGGCGTGCCGTCCGGGCCGCGGGTCAGGAACGCGGACGCGCCGGTGGCGGTCAGCCGGCCCTCGATCCGGGACGCCAGGTCGTAGACCAGCTCGCCCTCGTCGAGAGCGTCCGGACCGCCGTACGTCGTGCGGGCCGCCGTGCCCGGGGTCGATGATGACCAGCTTGCCGGCCAGCGCCGGCCCGGCCCGGTTGATCGCCTCGGAGTCGCGCATCGCGTGCGGTCGGCCGCCGACCACGGTGCGGCTGAGCTGGGTCGAGCGCCTTGAGGGTGGCCGGCCCGCAGGTGCCGTCGGCCACGACGCCGATGTTGCGCTGGAACTCGCGCAGCGCCTGCTCGGTCTCGACGCCGAACAGGCCGTCGACCCGGCCGCAGTCGAAGCCCATGTCCATCAGCCGCTGCTGCAGGGCGGCCACGTCGTCGCCGGCCATCAGACGGGCCGGCACGAAGAACAGGATCCGGTCGCCGAGCCGCCAGCGGGCCTCCTCCAGCGCGTGGTAGGTCGCGGGCCCGACCAGGCCGTCGACCGAGATGCCGCGCTGCTGCTGGAAGGCGCGCACGGCCCGGTCGGTGGCCTCGTCGAACAGGGCACCGGTCGGGTCCAGCAGCTCGGCACCCTCGACCGTCGGTGAGCAGGCCGAGCAGGCTCGAGCTTGGCGCGGATCTCCGCCACGGCCGCGCCGGTGTCGCCGCGGCGATAGCTGCGTCCCGAAGCGTTCTCGGGCCCCGTGGACCGTACGTCGGACATCGTGCGCGGGCGCTCCTGCGCGGGTGGGAGGCCTGGTCGGCCCGGGACGCCGCAGCGTACCCGGGTCAGATGAAGGCGTCGAGGTCGCGCAGCAGCATCGCCTTGGGCTTGGCGCCCACGATCGCTCTTCACGACCTCGCCGCCCTTGTACACGTTCATGGTCGGGATCGAGATGATGCCGTAGTCGGCCGCGGTGCGCGGGTTCTCGTCGACGTTGAGCTTCACGATCTCGATCTTGTCGGCGTGCTCGCCGGCGATCTCCTCGAGGATCGGGGAGACCTGGCGGCAGGGTCCGCACCACTCGGCCCAGAAGTCGACCAGCACGGGCTTGTCGCTCTTCAGCACCTCGGCGCTGAAGGTCTCGTCGGTGACGCTCTTGGCTCCCACAGGAGCTCCTCTCAGGTGTGCGTTCCGTTAGGTGGTGTCTGCCCTGCGAGCAGGGGGTGGACAGACGGGTGGCCTCAGACGCACGGATGCCTGGGCGACCTGAGCCGGGTCGCCGGTGGCCGTCGGCGTCCTCCAGCGCGGTCAGGTAGCGCTCGGCGTCGAGCGCGGCCGAGCAGCCGGTGCCGGCGGCGGTGACCGCCTGGCGGTAGGTGTGGTCGACGACGTCGCCGCAGGCGAACACGCCGGCCAGGTTGGTGCGGGTGGACGGGCTGTCGACCAGGATGTAGCCCTCGTCGTCGCGCCGGACCTGGCCGCTCGAACAGCTCGCTGCGCGGGTCGTGGCCGATCGCGACGAACAGCCCGGTCACGTCGAGCCGGGACTCCTCGCCGGTGCGCACGTCGCGCACCAGCAGGCGCCTCGACCTTGGACTCGCCGAGCACGTCGACGACCTCGCTGTTCCAGAGGAACCGGATCTTCTCGTTGGCGAACGCCCGCTCCTGCATGATCTTGGACGCGCGCAGGCTGTCGCGGCGGTGCACGACGGTGACCGAGCGGGCGAACCGGGTGAGGAAGGTCGCCTCCTCCATCGCGGAGTCGCCGCCGCCGACGACGGCGATGTCCTGGTCGCTGAAGAAGAAGCCGTCGCAGGTGGCGCACCACGAGACGCCGTGGCCGGACAGCCGCTTCTCGTTGCGGCAGGCCGAGCTCGCGGTAGCCGGAGCCGGTGGCGATGATGACCGCCGTGCGCCCGGTGCTCGTGCGCCGCTGCCGTCGGTGACGACCTTGACCTCGCCGGTCAGGTCGACCGCGGTGACGTCGTCGGTGACCAGCTCGGCGCCGAAGCGCTCGGCCTGCTTGCGCAGGTGGTCCATCAGGTCCGGGCCCATGACGCCCTCGGGGAAGCCGGGGTAGTTCTCGACGTCGGTGGTGTTCATCAGCGCGCCGCCGGCGGTGACCGAGCCCTCGAACACCAGCGGCGCCAGGTTGGCCCGCGCCGCGTAGATCGCGGCGGTGTAGCCCGCCGGGCCGGAGCCGATGATGATCACGTTGCGTACGTCGTCCACTGCGGTCCTGCGCCCTTCGGGTGCCGGGCCGCCCGGGTAGACCGGGCAGTCGTGCTCGTCAACCGATCCTACGGGTGGCTGATTCCCCGACAGCGCGTCAGGGCCGCGGCACGCGGGCGAAGTACAGGAACGATCCGGGCGGGCACGCGGGCTCGACGACGAACAGGTCCAGCGAGGCCGGGTCGTCGGTCGTCGGGCAGCAGCAGCACGGCGGCCGGCTTGCCCTCGTAGCTGGCCAGGTCCACGGCCACCGGGGTCACCGGCTCACCGGCCAGCTGGGTCGCGCAGCTCGGCCAGGGCCGGCGCCGCCGGCGAGCCGCCCGGCCGGTGCGCTCGGCCAGCTCGCGGGCGCCCCGTCGGATGCCCGGGGTCGCGATGCCTCCGCCGAGGCCCGGAAGCTCGCTCGAGCGAGCCCGCTGGTCGTCGTGGGGACGAGGTCGCCGGTCGCGCAGCCGCGGGGCGGCCGTCCCGCAGGGTGGCCGCCGTCCAGTCGCGGCCGCTGGCGCTCACCGGGAAGCCGGCGCGTCGCGCTTGGGCGCGCTGGCATCGCTCGCCGGCGCTGCCCGCGGAGTCCTGCGTGCTGCCGCCGCCGAGCCCGTCCAGCGCCGAGACCGCCAGCGCGCCGCCGGCGAGCACCAGGACGAGCGCCGGCGGCCGCCTGCAGCAGGCGCATGCCGCGCGGGCGTGTCGCGCGCCGAGGCGATCGCAGCGGGATGACGGTCCGGCTGGCGCGGTGCTGTCCGGCTCGGCGGCGGCCGCCGCGCAGCGCCCGGTCCAGTCGATCCACGAGGTCGTCGGGCAGCGGGCCGACCGGACCGGCCGCGGCGAGCCGGTCGGCGCACCGCGTCCAGCGCCGCGAGCTCGCCGCGGCAGGCCGGCGCAGCCGACCAGGTGGGCCTCGGCGGCAGCGACGGCGGGCGGGTCGAGCAGCCCCTCCTGCAGGTCGGCGAGCACGTCGGGTCGATCGACGTGCGGGCTCGGTCATCGGTGCTCACCTCCTGACGGGGTCGGGCCGGACTGCGGTGGATGTTCCGGCGGTGGGACGTCGCCGCGCGGCTCGGGGTTCCCCTCGCGCAGCAGCGGCAGCAGCCGGGCCCGGCCGCGGGCGCAGCGGCTCTTCACCGTCCCGGTCGGGCACTCGAGCACCTGGGCGGCGTCCTCGACCGACCAGCCGTACATGTCGACGAGCACCAGCGCGCTGCGCTGCTCGACCGGCAGGGTGCGCAGGGCCGCCTCGACGTCCAGGCCGGTGACCCGGGAGGCGAGCGCGTCCCCGCGGGCCGGGACGTCGTGCTCCGGCAGCGGGTCGGCCGGTCGGGCCGCCCGCCGCCGGGCCCGGTCCAGGCAGGCGTTGACGACGATCCGGTGCAGCCAGGTCGTCACGGCGGCGTCACCGCGCCAGGCCGCAGCCGCTGCGCCCGGCCCGGAAGGCGGACAGCAGGGCGTCCTGGAGCGCGTCGGCCGCCTCCTCCCGGTGCCCGAGGGTGCGCAGGGCCACCGCCCAGAGCCGGTCCCGGTGCCGGCGTACCAGCTCGCCGAAGGCGTCGGGATCGCCGGCGGCGTGGGCCTGCAGCAGGTCGGCGTCGGCGCGCGGCTCCGCAGCGACATCCGGCGTCGTCCTGCCCCACGCGCACCACCTCGCACCTGCGGCGCCCCCGACGGGCGCTCGCCCAGGTTAGGTCGGCAGGTCGGAGCCGGCGCTCAAGCGCGCCGGTCACTCCCGGACCGTGACCTCCGAGATCGGCACCGCGGTAGCGGGACCCGTCGGCGACCGGCACCGACGTGAGCCAGACCAGCAGGTAGCGCGCCTGCAGCGGCTCGGTCGGGACGGAACACGGCGCGGCCGTCGACGTCGACCGCCTTGGCCACCGGGTCGTAGTCGCCGAGCGTCTCGCCCGCGCTGGTCGGCGGCGAGGACCTCCAGGTCGGTGGAGCCGCCGGCGACCCAGACCGTGGCGGAGCCGACCTCGGTGCGCGAGCCCAGGTCCAGCAGCAGGCCGACGCCGTCCTTGATCCCGGTGGGGCCGAACGGGTCGTCGTAGCTCTTCGTCGTCCAGACCGTGGACCGGTCGCCGTCGACGACCCGGGCCGCGCGGTCGCCGTTCTCCTCGCCGGTGCCGTCCGGAAGGGGGTCGAAGCTGAGGACCTGCTTGACCCGGATCGGTGTCCCGGTGGCGGGCGCCGACGCCGGCGGCGTGTTGCTCTCGCTCTGCGTCTGGTCGTCACCCGGCGTGCCGCTGCCGTCCAGCGCGCTCATCACCAGCTGTCCGCCGGCCAGCGCGAAGCCGACGACCAGCACCAGGGTGACGGCTCCCCAGGCGAGCAGCGCGGTGCGGCTGCGCGGCCGGCCCGCCTGGTCGTCGTACGGCGAGAGCGGCGGCGGCCGGTACGACGGGTCGGTCCGCGGGTCGTCCCCGCCCGCGCCGCACCACCGGGACCCTGCTGGTGAGGTGCACGGCGGCGAGCGCCCGGACGAGCTCGTCCGGGGTCGCCAGCGGGTCCGGCTGGGGCTGGGGGATGTCCAGCGCGCGGCAGAGCACGGCGTCCAGGTCGTGCGGGACGCCGGCCCGGACCTGCCGCGGGCTGCACGGGCGGCCCCGTCGCGCGGGGCGGCCGGGAGGCCGGTGGCCTCGTCGCCGGGCCAGCGGGCGGTGAGCGCGGCGTAGGCGATGGCCGCGGCGCCCCAGGTGTCGCGCCGGGCGGCGTCGGCGTCGCCCGCGGCCGCGACACCACGGACCGCGGCGTCGACGGCCAGCCCGCCGAGCTTCACCTGGCCGTGCGTCGTGCGCAGCACGTGCTCCGGTTGCAGGCACAGATGCGCCAGGCCCGCCCGGTGCGCGGCGGACAGGGCCTCGGCCACGTCGACGGCGAGCTGACGCGCCTCGGCCGGAGGCAGCGGCCCGTCGGCGAGCAGGTCGACCAGGTTGGTGGCGCTGACCCACTCGCTGACGACGTAGACGACCTCGTCGACCTCGCTGGCGTCCAGCACCCGCAGGAACCGGGCGTCGGTGAGGACTGCAGCCCGCCGGGCGGCGCGCAGGACCCGCTCGGCGCTGCTGTCGGACGCGGGCAGCAGGCAGACGCCCGACCGGGCGGTCGAGCAGCTCGTCCTGGGCCCGCCAGTACGACGTGCCGTCCGCCTCGCCGAGGTGCTCCTCGAGGCGGTAGCGATCGACGAGCCGGGTGCCCGGCTCGACGGCGTGGGACGACACGGGACTCCTGACGGCGGGACACGGCGGTGCGCCTGCGTCAGCAGGCGGCTCCATCGTAAGTGCGCCTACCCCGCCTCGCGGCCGGTCAGTCCTGGCTGCGGCGGGTCAGGCGACGCTGCGGCCCTTGCGCGCTGGTGCGGACCACGGCCCACTTGGCGGTGCGGCCCCACCGGAACAAGACCATCGTGTCGGCGCGTCCGGCTGATCACCAGGTGCACGGTGCCGTCCGGGTCGACGGTGAAGCCCTTGGTGGCGACGACGTTCGCGCGAGTTCGGCTCGAGGGCCGCGGCGGTCGCCGCGGCGAAGGTCTGCTGGAGGTCGTTGGTCTCGCGCCCAGGTGTCGGACGCCTCGTGGGCGGCGTACGAGCCGTCGTCCGCGACGGTCGCGCGGGTGGTGCCGACCGAGATGGCGTCGAAGAGCACGATGCCGAGCAGGGCGAGCGCGACGGTGAGCTTGGTCAGCCAGCCGATCACGATGCCGCCGCGGTCGTCGCCGGACGCTGGCGTGACGGGACGGTGCAGGGCGGAGCGCATGCTCTTGTGTCGGACGTCGAGCCCGCGCCCTTGAGCGGCAGTCTTCAGGCGCGGGATCCGGGCCGTACCCGGGCCAGCAGCGCGGTGAGCTCCGCGACGTGCAACGCCCGGGCCACGCCCGAGGAAGATCGCGAGCAGCACCAGTCCGCCGGCAGCCAGCGACGCGACGCGAACCGCCGACGCCGTCGCCGACGGCCCGGCCGACCGCCCAGGCCACCGCCCAGCCCAGGACCCCGGCCGGGACCGCCGCGGTGACCAGCCGCACGTAGTGGCGGACCACCAGGTGCCCGTCCAGCCCGCCGGTCCGTCGGCGCAGCACCGAGGTCGACAGCGCCAGCCCGCCGAGGTAGGTCAGCGCGTAGGCCAGCGCGACGCCGACCATCCTCCAGCGCAGCGGCAGCACGGCGTAGGCGGCGAGGGCGAGGACCACGTTGGTGGCCGCGATGGCGACCTGCAGGAGGAACGGCGTCCGGGTGTCCTCGAAGGCGTAGAAGCCGCGGAGCGCGACGTACTGCGCCGAGAACGCCGGTAGCCCGAGAGCGAACGCCGCGGTGACCAGGCCGATGTACCGCGCGCCCTCGTCGGACGTGCCCGAGTACAGCACCCCGGTCAGGTCCGGGCCGAGCGCGACGAGGGCGGCTGCCGCCAGCACGATGCCGACCCCGGTGAGCCGCCAGGCCTCGGACAGCGAGGCCCGGACCGCCGCCAGGTCGCCGTCCGCGGCCTCACTGCTCAGCCTGGGCATCAGTCCGGTCATCACCGACACCGTGATGATCGAGTGCGGCAGGATGAAGATCAGGTAGGCGTTCGCGTAGGCGGCGTAGCCGACTCCGTAGCTGAGCTCGGCGGTGGCGTCGACGTCCGCGCGCAGCGCCAGGTTGACGATCACCACGTAGGCGAGCTGGTTGACCAGCACGAACAGCAAGGTCCACTTCGCCAGGTCCCCGGCCCGGCCCAGGCCGACCCCGCGGAAGTCCCAGCGGGGTCGCCACCCGAAGCCACCCCGGCGCAGCACCGGCACCAGGACCAGGGCCTGCATCGCGACGCCGACCGTGGTGCCGGCGCCCAGCAGGGCGATCGCGCCGGTCGAGAGCGAGGACGGATCGAACTCGTCCACGGTGAACAGGCCGATGAAGACCAGCCCGGTCACGATGGCGACCAGGTTGTTGAGCACCGGTGCCCACATCATCGGTCCGAAGCTGTTCCGGGCCGTGAGGACCTGCCCGAGCATCGTGTAGACGCCGTAGAAGAAGATCTGCGGCAGGCACCAGAACGCGAACAGGGTCGCCACGTGGGCGTCCTCGGGTGTCAGCCGGCGCCCGTACAGCTCGATGACGAGCGGGGCCGCGGCCGTCGCGACCACCGTGATGGCCAGCAGCACCAGCCCGGCCAGCGTCAGCAAGCGGTCGCTGTAGGCCCGGGAGCGCTCGGGGCCGTCCTTCATGGCGCGCACCAGCTGGGGGACGAACACCGCGTTGAGGACGCCGCCGGCCAGCAGGATGTAGATGATGTTGGGGACGGTGTTGGCCACCGTGAACGTGGAGTTCGTCAGTGCTGAGCCCGAGCGCGGCCACCAGCACGGCGCTGCGGGCGAAGCCGAGCGCCCGGGAAGCCACCGTCCCGGCGGCCATCACCGACGAGGCGCGCAGCAGCGAGGGCGCCGAGCCGCGGACGTCGACCGGGTCCGGCGGGTCGACCGGGTCGGGCGCCGAGTCGGCGCTCTGGTCGGTCCCGCTCATGCGGGTACCTCGGTGCTCTCGTCGGCCGGTGCCGGCTCGTCGGGTCCCGGCGGTCCGGTCCGGCGGGCGGCCCGCAGCCGCCGTACGACCCGGAACCCGGCGGCGAGGAACAGCACGACCGCCGCCGCGACCGTGATGACCAGCGCGACGGTGCCGATCTGGGTCACGTTGACCCGCAGCTGCACCGGCTGGCCGTACAGCGCGCCGTCGCGGGTGTGCAGGCTGGCCACGACGACGACCGGGCCGCCGGCGATCGCGGTCGCCGGGACGTTCACCTGGATCTTCTGGTTGGGACCGATCGGCTGCGGCTCGACGGCCCCCAGCCGCAGGCGTGGGGTCTGCGGCTCGAGCTGGAGCTCCACCACGACCTCCTGCGGCAGGTCGTTGACCAGGGTGAGCGGGATCATCCCGGACTTGCTGCCGAAGGTGAAGCTGCCCGGCTGCACCTTGACGCTGCCGCGCAGGTTCCCGACGTACGTCTTGTCCCGGTCCAGCCGGATCCCGCGGGCCGCGTCGCTGCCACGCCACCAGGAGGACTCGAGCCGCCGCAGCGAGCTCTCCATCCCCGGCACCAGCAAGGTGCTGGTGCCGGGCACGAGCTGGTTGGGGTCGGTGAGCACGCCGGCGAAGTTGTCGATCTTCCCGTGCAGCGAGTCCAGCGCCCGCAGGTAGGGCACCGGCAGCTCGGCGCGCCGCTCGGCCCGGGGGTAGCGCAACCGGCCGCGATCGACCTCGGGAGGCGCCGCCGCCGCCAGCTCCCGCAAGGACACCGGCGCCGCCCACGGCGCCGGCGCCACATCCACGAGCTGGTCCAGGTACTCCTGTGGCGGGTCCCACCGGCGCGGGGGCATCGCCACGATGGTGCGCACCGTCCCGGTGCTGGGCAGCTCCGCGGTGATCATCGCGGTCTCGGCGACGATCCGCTGCGCCGACAGCACCGGCGCGGCGGTGTTGGCCCGGGACCGGGCCAGCAGGTCGACCAGGCTGGGGTCGGCGAGCAGCGCAGCGACCCGGCCCGAGCTCGACCGCAGCTGGGCCCGACCGGCCGGGGTGTAGGCCAGGTCGACGGTTGTCGGCAGCGCCCGGCCGTCCAGGACGGTGGCCGAGACTCCCGCCCGGCCGAGGCTGTCCAGGGTGTCCCGGTCGAGGTAGCCGTCGACCGGCCAGGCGATGTCGTCGATGACGCTCGCCGAGGGCAGCAGCGCGGTCAGCGCCTCGGCGCCGATTGTTCGGGCCTGGGCCACGTGCCGTGGTTGCCCGTTGTGGACCAGCGCCGCCATGTCGGGATCGGCGTACGGGAGCGCGAGCACGTCGGCACCGGCGGTCGCGGTCCGCAGGCGGTCCAGCCACTGCTGGGCCAGCGCGCCGCCGCCTCCGGGGACCGAGCCGTCACCGCGGGTGGCGACCAGGTAGCCGTTCTCGTCGGCCATGTCGGCGACGGTCTCGACCAGGTCGGGGTCGATCGCCCAGGTCACCGCCGCACCGTCACCGAGCCGGGCACCGGCCTGGACCAGCCGGTCCAGCCGTCCGCCGATCGCGAGGTCGGCGGCCAGCGAGTCGTCGGCGAACCGGCCGTCGGCCTGCCGGACCGGGGCGTCCACCAGTGGCCAGATCCAGCTGAACCCGGTCGGGCTGATGTCGGACGGCTGCGGCACCCACGGCAGCAGGGTCCGGGTGATGGCGACCCGACCGGTGGTCGAGCCGCGGGTGCCCATGACCTCGACGCCCAGCACGTAGACCCCGAACTCGGTCAGCGACGCAACGTCGGACAGCGCCTGGTTCAGGGTGAAGGACGTCGAGCCTCCCGGTGCCAGGTCGATCAACCCCGCCTCGACGAGGACGTCGCCGTCCCGGCTGGCCACCTGGCCGGCCATCACGGCGGCCAGCTCGGCCCGGCTGTTCAGGTGGGTGGCCGAGAGTCGCAGCCGGACGGACGCGTCCCGGACCACCTGGTCGCCGTTGTTGGTCACGGTGCCGGCCACCGTGAGCGTCGTCCCGGGGGCCGCGACGCCCGGGAACAGCGTGGTCACGGCGACCTTCACCCCGCCGGCCGCCCCGGCACTCGTCGGCGGGGCACCGACCGTGAGGGTGACGAGCAGGACGGCCAGCGCGCCGAGGACCCCCGCGCGACGGGCGCGCGTGGGCCGGTTCACGCCGTGTCCGCCAGCAGGTCCGCGGCGGTCTCCGCGAGTCGCCGCTCACCGGCGTACGCGAGCCGCTCGCGCAGCTCGTCGAGCGGCACCCAGGCCACCTCGTCGACCTCGAGGTCCTGGTCGCTGAGCTCGCCACCGGAGGCCTCGAGCAGGTAGTGGTGCACGGTCTTGTGGATCCGCCGGTCGTCGGCGACGAACCAGTAGTCGATGGTGCCCAGGGCGGCCAGCACCCGGCCGCGGATCCCGGTCTCCTCCTCGACCTCGCGGACCGCGGCGTCCTCGGTGGTCTCGCCGTCCTCGAGGTGACCCTTCGGCAGCGACCAGAGCAGCCGGCCGCGGCGGTCCACCCGCCCGATCAGGGCCACTCGCGGTCGGCCGGCGCTGCGGTCGACCACCAGGCCGCCCGCCGAGGTCTCCTCGACCTTGCGCAGCCCTCGCTGCCCGGCCGCCGGCTGCCGCGGGCGCGGCCGTCGGGACGAGGGGGAGCGGGCCATCTGTCGATCGTAGCCAGCCGTCACCCGGGGTCGCGGCAGCCCGCAGCGGGCTCGGGCGGGGGCGCATCGCCGTACCCTTCCCTCTCGTGCCCGACGTCCCCGCAGCCTCCGCGCCGCTCGACCTGCCTGCCGCGCGCCGGCGGCTCGCGGCCGGGCTGGTGGAGCTCACGCCGCTGCTCGGGGGGCTGGCCGAGAGCTTCGCGGCGGCGGGGCACAGCCTGGCGCTGGTGGGCGGGTCGGTGCGCGATCTGCTGCTGGGACGGCCGTCGCCGGACCTCGACCTGACCACCGACGCCCGGCCCGAGGTGGTCCGGGACCTGCTCAAGGACTGGGCGGACGCCTGGTGGGAGGTCGGCATCGCCTTCGGCACGGTGGGGGCGCGCAAGGGCGAGCACGTGGTCGAGATCACGACGTACCGCGACGAGGTGTACCGCGACGACTCGCGCAAGCCCGAGGTGTCGTACGGCGACACCCTCGAGGGTGACCTGCGCCGCCGCGACTTCACGGTCAACGCGATGGCCGTGGTGCTGCCGTCGTCGACCTTCGAGGATCCGCACGGCGGGCTCGCCGACCTTGCGGCCGGCCTGCTGCGCACACCGGGTCGGCCGGAGGACTCGTTCAGCGACGACCCGTTGCGGATGATGCGGGCCGCGCGGTTCTCCTCCCAGCTCGGCCTGCGGGTGGACCCGGCGGTGGTCGCGGCGATGACGGCGATGGCCGGCCGGATCTCGATCGTGTCCGCCGAGCGGGTCCGCGACGAGCTGACCAAGCTGCTGCTCTCGCCCGCCCCGCGGCCGGGGCTCGGGCTGCTGGTCGACACCGGGCTCGCCGACCAGGTGCTGCCCGAGCTGCCGGCGCTGGCGCTGGAGATCGACGAGCACCACCGGCACAAGGACGTGTACGAGCACACCCTGACGGTGCTCGAGCAGGCCATCGCGCTCGGAGCCCGACGGACCCGATCTGGTGCTGCGGCTGGCCGCGCTGATGCACGACGTCGGCAAGCCGAAGACCCGGCGCTTCGAGCCCGGCGGCGGGGTGTCGTTCCACCACCACGAGGTGGTCGGGGCGAAGCTGACCCGGGCCCGGCTGCGGGCCCTGCGGTTCCCGAAGGACGTCGTCGAGGACGTGTCCCGGCTGGTCGAGCTGCACCTGCGGTTCCACGGCTACGGCACCGGGGCCTGGACCGACTCGGCGGTCCGCCGCTACGTCACCGACGCCGGCCCGCTGCTCGACCGGCTGCACCTGCTGACCCGGTCCGACTCGCACGACCCGCAACCGGCGCAAGGCGGAGCAGCTGCGCCGCACCTACGACGACCTCGAGCAGCGGATCGACCGGCTGCGCGAGCAGGAGGAGCTGGAGTCGATCCGGCCGGACCTCGACGGCAACGCGATCATGGCGATCCTCGGCGTCCCGCCCGGCCCGCTGGTGGGCAAGGCCTGGCAGCACCTCAAGGAGGTGCGCCTCGAGCAAGGCCCGCTCTCGCCCGAGGACGCCGAGGCCGAGCTCCGCCGCTGGTGGTCCACCCAGCCCTCCTGAGGTTCCCGCCGTCGACCACGTTTACGTGGTCGACGGTCGCTGAGCAAGGCGCACACACCTTGCGTAGCAACCGTGGATCACGTTTACGTGGTCGACGGCGCGGGTGGCGGTGCGGGCGGTGAGGTGCTTGGTGGCGCGGGCGTAGCCGACGGCGGTCACGGCGTACCCGACGGCGACCACGGCATAGACCGCGCGGGAGTTGCCGTCCGCCGGCAGCGCAACGGCTCCGAACGCGGCCGCCGACACGAACGCGATGTTGAAGATGACGTCGTAGAACGAGAAGACGCGGCCCCGGTAGGCGTCGTCGACCGAGGTCTGCACGATCGTGTCGACGCAGATCTTCGAACCCTGAGCCGCGACGCCGAGCACGAACGCGCCGACGTACAGCAGCCACTCGGTGAGCACCACGACGAACACCGCCTCTACCACGGCGGCCAACGAGAAGCAGATGACGATCCAGGTCTGCTTGCGCACCCGCGTCGTCGCCTCGGGTGTGAGCACGGCGGCCAGGAAGAACCCGAAGCCGGACGCCGCGAACACCTTCGCCAGCCCCGCGAGCCCGGCGTCGACGTCGTCCGGATCATTGAAGTAGGAGCGGAACAGCAGGATGGCGGTGATGGTGGAGACGCCGTAGAAGAAGCGGTGCGCGCCGATGGCCGCGAGCGCGTGCCCGGCCGACCGGTGGTGCCACACGTGCTGGGCGCCGTCGACCAGACCGCGAGCCACCCGGCGTACGGCGGCCCGGGTCTGCGGCGGCTCGTTGTCCAGGTCCGGGCCGAGCAGGTCGCGATCCATCCGCGCCGCGAGCCCGGCCGCCAGCGCGTAGACCAGGGCCGCGACCACGATCACCTCGGCGTCGGCCGTGCTGCCCTCGCCGAGCAGCTTCTTCAGGGCGAAACCGATGCCGCCGCCGGAGATCGCGACGACGGTGCCGGTGGTGGTCGACACCGAGTTGGCCATCACCAGCTCGTCTCGGCTGACCACGTGCGGCAGGGCCGCGGACAGGCCGGCGAGGAAGAACCGGTTCACCGAGAGGCAGGCGAGCACGGCGGCGTACAGCGGTACGCCGGTCACGTCGGCCACGGTGAGCCCGGCGACGCCGAGCACCATGACCGTCCGCAGCAGGTTCGCGACCACCAGGATGTTGCGGCGTCGCCAGCGGTCGAGCAGGACGCCGGCGAACGGGCCGACCAGCGAGTAGGGCAGCAGCAGCGTCGCGAACGCCGCGGCCACGCTGCTCGCCGACGTCTGCCGCTCCGGCGAGAAGAAGAACAGGCTGGCCAGCGCGGCCTGGAACGCGCCGTCGGCCGCCTGCGAGGTCAGCCGGGTCGCGAACAGCCGGCGGAAGTCACGGTGCCGGATGACGGCACGCAGGTCGCCGGCGAAGGACATGACCGGAGCGTACGGCGGGTGACGCGGGCCGCACGACGAAGCGGACCGGCCCGCGTACCCCGAAGGGGCCGCGGACCGGTCCGCTCTGCTGTCGTGCGGCGCTGCGAGGAGTACTAGCGCTCGATCTCGCCGCGGATGAACTTCTCGACGAGCTCGTGCGCGGTGTCGTCGTCGTGCTGCTCCGGCGGCGACTTCATGAAGTACGACGACGCCGACAGGATCGGGCCGCCGATGCCGCGGTCCATGGCGATCTTGGCGCACCGGATCGCGTCGATGATGACGCCGGCGGAGTTCGGGGAGTCCCAGACCTCGAGCTTGTACTCGAGGTTGAGCGGGACGTCGCCGAAGTTGCGACCCTCGAGGCGGACGTAGGCCCACTTGCGGTCGTCGAGCCACTGCACGTAGTCGGACGGGCCGATGTGCACGTTGCGGGCGGAGAGCTTGTTCTCCATGTTGCGACGTGACGGCCTGCGTCTTCGAGATCTTCTTCGACTCGAGGCGGTCGCGCTCGAGCATGTTCTTGAAGTCCATGTTGCCGCCGACGTTGAGCTGGTAGGTGCGGTCCAGGATCACGCCGCGGTCCTCGAACAGCTTCGCCAGCACGCGGTGCGTGATGGTCGCACCGATCTGCGACTTGATGTCGTCGCCGACGATCGGAACACCGGCGTCCTCGAACTTCTTGGCCCACTCCGGGGTGCCGGCGATGAAGACCGGCAGGGCGTTGACGAAACCGACGCCGGCGTCGATGGCGCACTGCGCGTAGAACTTGCGCGGCGTCCTCGGACCCGACCGGCAGGTAGCAGACCATGACGTCGGCCTTGGTGGCGCGCAGCACCTGCACGACGTCGACCGGATCGTCGTCGGACTCGATGATGGTCTCGCGGTAGTACTTGCCGAGGCCGTCGAGGGTGTGCCCGCGCTGCACGGTGATGTCGGTGGGTGGCACGTCGGCGATCTTGATGGTGTTGTTCTCGCTGGCGGTGATCGCCTCCGCGAGGTCCATGCCGACCTTCTTGGCATCCACGTCGAAGGCCGCCACGAACTCGACGTCCCGGACGTGGTAGCGGCCCGAACTGGACGTGCATGAGCCCGGGGACGCGGCTCTGGGGGTCAGCGTCCTTGTAGTACTCGACGCCCTGGACCAGTGACGCCGCGCAGTTGCCGACGCCGACGATGGCCACACGTACCGAACTCATGGGTGCTCCTTCTCGGTGTTCTCTGTCGTGCCGGTGAGGGACGTCAGCCCCGGCACCGTCGTGGGACCGGGCACGCTGCCCGGGTCGTCTGTCGACGGGCGGCGGCGCCGCTCGTCGTCGATCAGCTCGGACAGCCAGCGCACCTCGCGCTCGACCGACTCCAGCCCGTGCTGGTGCAGGGCGAGGGTGTAGCTGTCGACCCGCTCGCGGCTGCGGGCGAGGGCGGCCCGGAAGCCGTCCACCCGCTCCTCCAGCCGGGTCCGGCGTCCTTCCAGGATCCGCAGCCGGGTCTGGGCGTCGGTGCGCCCGAAGAACGCGAAGTGCACGCCGAAGCCCTCGTCGTCCCAGGCTGACGGACCGCTCTCGTCCAGCAGGTCGGCGAAGTGCTCCTTGCCCTCCGCCGTGAGCTGGTAGACGATCCGGGACCGCTTGCCGGTGGTCTCCGGCAGCTCCGCCTGCTCGGTGACCAGGCCGGAGGCCAGCAGGCCCTTGAGGCAGGGGTACAGCGAGCCGTAGGAGAATGCCCGGAATGCGCCGAGGGTCGCGTTGAGCCGCTTGCGCAGCTCGTAGCCGTGCAGCGGGGTCTCGTGCAGCAGGCCGAGGACGGCGAACTCGAGGACGTCGGACCGCTTGGCCACCGCCGTACCTCCCGTTGCCGTTGGTCCTCGATGTATCGAGCTGATACATCGTGACGATAGGCGGCGACGCCCCGGCTGGCAAGCGCAGGCCGGGACGAACCCGACAACCGCCCGCTCGTCGTACGCTCGCGGTGTGTGGTCCCAGCGGTCGGTGATCGACTACGGGCTGGCCCGCCGCGCGACCCTCACGTCGCTGCTCGGGCCGGGGCCGACCACGCCCCAGGACGCCTGCGACGCCCACCCCTACCTGCTGCGGGCCGCCCGGTTCCACGGCGAGCCGACCGGCCGCGAGTGCCCGGTCTGCCGCCGGGAGCGACTGATCGACGTGAGCTACGTGTACGGCGAGCAGCTCGGCCGCTACGAGGGCCGGGTCAAGCGCCGCGCCGAGCTGGCCGAGATGGCCCACGAGCACGGCGAGTTCCGGGTGTACGTCGTCGAGGTCTGCGCCGGCTGCCGGTGGAACCACCTGGTGCGGTCCTACGTCCTGGGTGACGGAGTGGACCGCCGGATGCGCCGGGGCGGGCACCGGGACGCCGCGGAGCACGCGGGCGCCGGCGCCGGTTCGGGCGGCGCCTCCGAAGGGTAGGTCCACGCGGCGTCGTTAGTCTTGCGACCCCCACCCCACTTCCCCTGCCGTCGGGATCGAAGGACCTTGAACCACCGTGAGTCGACACCGTGAGCCGAAACAACGTGAGCCGATGAGAGTCGACTACCCCCGCGCGGAGTACGACGGCATACGCCGCTGGGTGCCCTCCTTGAAGCAGTTCCTGGCGCTCTGCGGCGTGGGCTTCCTCGCCCTGGTCGCGCTGATCGGCGTCGCGTACGCCGCGACCCCGATCCCGCAGCCGAACGACCTCATCTCGGCGCAGACCACGATCGTGTACTTCGACGACGGCAAGACCGAGATCGGCCGGTTCGGCGAGCAGAACCGGATCATCGTCCCGCTGGACCAGGTCCCCGACCACGTGCAGAAGGCGGTGCTCGCGGCCGAGGACCGCTCCTTCTACGAGAACCGCGGCATCTCGCCGACCGGCATCGCGCGGGCCTTCTGGACCAACCTTCGTGGCGGAGCCACCCAGGGCGGCTCGACGATCACCCAGCAGTACGCGAAGAACGCCTACCTCTCCTCCGAGCGCACCTACAAGCGCAAGTTCAAGGAGTTCTTCATCGCGGTCAAGCTGGCCCGGCGGGACGACAAGGACAGCATCCTCGAGGACTACCTGAACACCATCTACTTCGGCCGCGGTGCCTACGGGATCCAGACGGCCGCCCAGACCTACTTCGGCAAGGACGCGAAGAACCTCACCGTCGAGGAGGGCGCGGTCCTCGCCGCGGTCATCAGGTCGCCGGCCAACTACGACCCGGTCGACGACGCGGAGCGGCTGAAGAGCCGGTTCGACTACGTGCTCGACGGCATGGTGGCCAAGGGTTGGCTCGAGGCGAGCAAGCGCAGCGGCATGCAGGTGCCGAAGCTGGCCGAGGCGAAGAAGCCCCGTGGCGGCACCGACTTCTACCTGCTGGACACCGTGCGAAGAGAGCTCAAGGCGAACGGGTTCACCGACCAGGACATCGACCTCGGCGGGTTGCGGGTGACCTCGACGTTCGACCGGCGCTCGCAGCGAGCAGCGGTCCGCGCGGTGCGCCAGGAGCGGCCGCGGGAGAACGCGCGCAACGTGCACATCGGCCTGTCGGCGGTGCAGCCGGGGACCGGTGCGGTGGTCGCGATGTACGGCGGCGGACGAGGCCGGCCAGCTCAACGAGGCCACCCAGGCCCGGGTGCAGCCCGGCTCGGCGTTCAAGGCGTTCACCCTGAGTGCGGCATTGCGCGACGACATCAGCCTGAAGAGCCGGTTCTGGGGCAACTCGCCGCTCGAGGTGCCGGGGACCGACAAGGAGGTCAACAACGAGTTCGACAACGACTACGGTTCGTCGGTCGACCTGGTGACCGCCACCGAGGACTCCATCAACACCGCGTTCGTCGACCTGTCGCTGGAGATGGGCGCGCGCAAGGTGGTCGAGGCGGCCGTCGATGCGGGCATCCCGGAGGACACCCCGGGGCTGACGGCCAACGCGGTCACCACGCTCGGCACGGCCTCGGTGCGCAACATCGACATGGCCACGGCCTACGCGACCTTCGCGGCACAGGGCGAGGCAGCGCAGTGGTACGTCGTGCAGGAGGTCAAGGGCGCCAACGGCGGCACCCGCTACCGGGCGAAGCCGAAGACCTCCCGGGCCTTCGACGAGGACGTGATGGCCGACCTCAGCTACGCCCTGCAGCAGGTCGTGAGGAACGGCACCGGTGCCGAGGCGCAGTCGCTCGGCCGGCCGGCGGCCGGCAAGACCGGTACGGCCGCACTGCGCCCGGACACCACGACCTCGGCATGGTTCGTCGGGTTCACCCCGCAGCTCTCGGCAGCGGTCGACTTCTACAAGGGCACCGGCAAGGCCGACCTCGACGGTGTCGGCGGTCTGCCGACGTTCTTCGGCGGCGAGTACCCGGCCCGGATCTGGACGGCCTTCATGACGGCGGCGCTGCAGGGCAAGGGGATCAAGGAGTTCCCGCCGCCGGCGTACGTCGGTGAGGCCGTGAACCCGCAGCCCACCAGCACGCCGTCGCCGACGAAGTCGCCGACCGAGACGCCGACGCCGACCGACACCGCGACGGTCGTCCCGCCGACGCCGACGCCGACACCTGGCGCGCCCAGCACGCCGCCGGGCCAGTCACCGTCGGGCACCATCGTCATCTCGCCCAGCCTGGAACCGCAGAACAACGGCACGCCGAACGGCGGTCCCGGTGCCGGCGGCGGCTGACGGGTGAGCACCCGCGGCGATGCCGTGCTGCCCTCGCGTGACGATCCCGTCGTACGTCTCGGGACCGAGGTGGTCGGCGGTCCGCTCGGCCGCCGGGCGCGGCTTCCCCGCAGGTGGTGGACACCGCTCCGGGTGCTGCTGGCGCTGACGTTCCTCACCGCTGGCGTGGGGCTGGTGCAGAAGGACTGGTGCCGCGACCACTCGTGGGCCGCACCCGGTGTCTACTCGCACGCCTGCTACAGCGACATCCCGCCGCTCTACTACGGCCGCGGGCTGGCCGACGGCGAGGTCCCGTACATCGGGCAGGACAGCGACCGGCAGGTCGAGTACCCGGTGCTGACCGGCCTGGCGATGTACGCTGACGGCGAAGCTCGTGCCGTCCTCGAGCGACCCCGCCGACCGGTCCCGGTGGTACTTCGACATCAACGTGCTCGGGCTCGCGCGTGGCCGCGGCGGTCGCAGTGGGAGCGACCGCGCTGCTCGCCGGGCGGCGGCCGTGGGACGCCGCGATGTTCGCCGTCGCGCCGACGCTGGCACTGGCCGGCACGATCAACTGGGACCTGTACGCCGTGGCGCTGCTCGCGCTGGGGATGCTGGCGTGGGCGCGGGAGAGACCGGTGGCCGCGGGGGTGCTGGTCGGTCTCGCGGCGGCGACCAAGTTCTACCCGCTGTTCCTGCTGGGACCGCTGCTGGTGCTGTGCCTGCGGGCCGGTCGGATGCGGGAGTTCTGGGCCGCGCTGGTGGCGTCGGCCTGCGCCTGGTCGGCGGTGAACGTGCCGGTCATGCTGGCGGACTTCGAGGGGTGGTCGAAGTTCTACCGGCTCTCGCAGGAGCGCGGCGCCGGCTTCAGCTCGATCTGGTTCGTGCTCGCGCAGCAGGGCCATCCGGTGCCGGACAACGTGCTGAACCTGTTGGCGGGCGGGCTGTTCGCGGTTGCCTGCGCGGGCATCGCCGTCCTGGCGCTGGCGGCCGAGCGTCGACCGCGGCTGCCGCAGCTGGTGTTCCTCGTGGTCGCGGCGTTCCTGCTGACCAACAAGGTGTACTCGCCGCAGTACGTGCTCTGGCTGCTGCCGCTGGCGGTGCTCGCCCGGCCCCGGTGGCGCGACTTCCTGATCTGGCAGGCGGCCGAGGTCGTGCACTACGTCGGCATCTGGATGCTGCTGGTGGGCTACCCGCCCGGTCATCCCGAGCGGGCCCTGAGCGACGACGGGTACGGCCTCACCGTGCTGGCGCACGTGGTCGCGACGCTGTGGCTGTGCGCGCAGGTCGTGCGCGACGTGCTGCACCCAGAGCACGACCCGGTCCGGGCACCGCACCCCGACGGCACCGCCGATGACGACCCCGCCGGCGGCGTCCTCGACGGTGCCCCGGACACCCTCCGCCTCCTCCCCACCTGACCCGCCAGCTGGCACTCGCCCGTCGACCACGTAAACGTGATCGACGGCGTCTGCGCACGGCGTGTGCGCCATGCGCAGAGTCGCTCAGCCGTGCGCAGCCGAGTCCGTCGCGCGGACCCAGCCGGGCCTGTGGACGGCGTACCCCTGGAAGCCGCCGGACCAGTCCAGGCTTCTGGCATGTCTCGGACGCGCTCGCTCAACCCGTCGTTGATCGCTGTGATGGATGCCCAGGGCGGGGTCTTCACTGCCGCGCAGGCCCGCGCGCACGGCCATGTCGCTGCCGACATTCGGCGGCTGAAGGACGACAAGGTGCTCAGCGTCGTTCGCCGAGGGGTCTATGCATGGCGCGAGGAGTACGACGGTGCTCCCGTCGAGGTCGAGCATCGGATCCGAGTGGCCGCACTCGATCAAACGCTGACGGCCCCCGCGGTGCTCACTCATCAGTCGGCGGCCACCGAGCTCGACCTCGATCTCTTGGACCCGGACCTGTCGCTTCTCCACGTCACGCGTGAGGCTGACTCAGGTGCCCGGACCGAGGCTGGAGTCCACCACCACGTTGCCGAGTTGCCCGAGAGCCACGTCATCCGCCGGCCTGACGCGATGGACCTCAGCACGGTGGGACGAACGGCGATCGACGTCGCCCGCCATGCCGACGACCTGAAGCACGCAGTCGCGGCCGTCGACTCGGCGCTTCGGATGGGCGTGCCGAAGGCTGACCTTCGGGAGATGTTCGCGCTGTGCCGATCCTGGCCTGGTGCTCGATTCGTGGGCCGCGCTCTCGATCTGGGCGACGGCAGGGCAGCGAACCCGGGTGAGTCATGGTCACGCGTGGTGCTTATCGAGCAAGGAGTCCCGCCGCTCGACCTGCAGGTCCGCGTCGACGACGAGGAGGGCCTGGTGGGGTACGCCGACTTCGGCTGGGACGGTGTGCTCGGCGAGTTCGACGGCAAAGCCAAGTACGCCATCGGGGCTGAGGTCGACGCCACCGAGACCGTGCGCATCGTCTGGCGGGAGAAGCGGCGCGAGGACCGGTTGCGGGTGCGCCACGAGGTCGTCCGCTGGTCCGTTGCGGACCTCTACCGGCCGAGTGTCCTGGGCGCTCGCGTCCGAGCCGCGATGGCCCGGGCAGCCGAGCGGCGCGGACGGTCGGGCTGACCAGCGCCGACCCGGCGCGTCACAACGCAAGGCGCAGAGCTGCTGAGCACGGCGCACACGCCTTGCGTGGCAGCCGTGGATCACGTTTACGTGGTCGACGGGCGAGCTTCGCCGCGCGAGGCTCGACGGTGGGGAGGGGGGCGACGGCGTCGGGGTGCAGGGTGGTCATCCGGACGTCGCAGTCGAGCTCGGTGCCGATGACCGGCGGGTCGACCGAGGCGGGCACCAGCAGCAGCGACACGTGCATGTGCGGCGGCTCGGCGAACCAGCGCTGCTTGCCGGCCCACCGGAAGGGCGACAGCGACAGGTTCGCCGCCGCCAGGGTCCCGACCGCCAGCGCCTTGCCGCGACCGACCGGCCCGCGCACCGTCCGCGGCGCCTCGAGCGCCACCCCGTGCGCCGTCCCGCCGCTGACCACCACGAGGTGGCTGTCCCGCGCGGCCCGCCGCCGCCGGTAGCCGTAGTGCGTCCCGCGCTCCAGCTGGTGCACGTCGAGCACCGTGCCGCGGGCGACCAGCGCACCGCGATCGCCCAGCCACAGCGACGTCCCGATCCGCGGCCGGAACGTCGTTGCCGGGAACGCGCTGCGCAGTCCGGTCCAGCTCGGCGGCCCGCAGATGGCTGATCCACGCCGTCCCGGTTGGTACGCCGGCAGCAGCGAACCGGCGCAGCCACCCGTCCACCTCGGCCGCCGGGTCGTAGCCGCCGTGCCGGTCCATCGGCAGGTGGAACGCCAGCCCCTCGAGCCGTACGTCGATCAACGCCGCCGCCAGGGCAGGCAGCTCGGCCGGTATCCAGACCGTGCCGGTGCATCGAGGTGAGGGCCTCGACCAGCACGCGCGCGCCACCGCCGGCCCGCAACGTCTCCAGGTGCGCCGCGGTCTGCACGACCCGCCCGGTCGGGTCGTCGAACGGGCGCGGGTACGACGGCGTCAGCACCAGCACGTCACCGGGGAACGCCGAGGTCACGGCCGGCAGCTCGTCCGCCGTGCCGACCGCCACGGTGTCCACGCCGAGCAGCGCAGCCTCGGCGGCCAGCCGCTGGTTGCCGAGCCCGTAGCCGTTGCCCTTGATGACCGGAACGATGCCCGGCGTCGCCGCGACGGTCGCCGCCAGGTGCGCCCGCCAGCGCGACTCGTCGACGTACAGCGTGAAGCTCATCGACAGGTCCTCATCAGCGCCGCGCCATGTACAGGTCGAACGCCTTGAACAGCACCTTGTTCAGCGGCAGGTCCCACTCGCCGAGGTACTCGACCGCCTCGCCGCCGGTGCCGAGCTTGAACTGGATCAGCCCGAAGTGCGGGTCGTCCTCGGACAGCGTGTCGGTGATGCCGCGCAGGTCGTAGACCGTCGCGCCGGCCGCCTTCGCGTCGCGCATCATCGCCCACTGCACGGCGTTCGAGCCGCGCACCTCGCGCTTCGCGGTCGACGACGCCCCGTAGGAGTACCAGGCGTGCTCGCCGACCCGCACCATCGTCGTCGCGGCCACCAGGTCGCCCTCGTGCTCGGCGAGGTAGAGCCGGATCCGGTCCGGGTCCTCGGCCCGCATCGCCTCCCACATCCGCTGGAAGTACGACAGCGGCCGGCCGGTGAAGTGGTCGCGTTCGGCGGTCTCGAGGTACAGCGCGTGGAACGCCGGCAGGTCGTCGGCGGACCCTTGCCGTACGACGACGCCGAGCTTGTCGGCCTTCTTGATGTTCCGTCGCCAGAGCTGGTTGAAGCCCTTCAGCAGCTCGTCCTCCGAGCGGCCTGCCAGCGGCACCTGGAACACGTACTGCGGCTGCCCAGCGGCGAACCCCTCGTCGCTCGTCGGCGCCCGCCAGCCGGCGCCGGCCAGGGTCGTCGCGACCCGCTCGCCGACGTCGTCGGACGAGTCGGGCGGTACGGTCGGCCAGCCGGCGCGCAGTGCCCTCTGCGATGGCGGCCTTCACGGTCGCCGCCGGACCACCGGCGGCGTACTACCGGCGGACCCATCTTGATGCCGAACGCGCCCTCGCCCCTGAGGTGCTCGACCATCGGGTCCAGCCAGGCCACGAGGTCGTCGGTCGCCCAGTCGAGCACCGGCCCCTCGGGCAGGTAGGCGAGGAACTTCTTCACCTTCGGGACCTGGCGCAGCAGCACCAGGCCGGCCCCGGCCAGCTCGCCGTTGCCGTCGTACCAGCCGAGGCTCGCGGCTGCCCCACTCCTGCTTCACCGCGGCCCACGAGGGGCACTGCAGGAACGAGGCCGACGGTCGCGCGGCGAGGAACGCGAGGTGCTCGGCGCTGCTGATCGGTCGGACGGCGAGCGCCATGCGGCGGTTGCTCCTCGGGCAGCGGCGGTCAGGTCGGGTCGAGGCTACCCAGGGCCGGCTGGATGCAGACCGCCGGACAGCGCGACGCCCCGGGTGCCGAAGCACACCGGGGCGTCGCGCAGCAGTCGGACGGATCAGGCCTGACGGGCCGCCTGCGCCTCGATCTCGATGGTGACCTTCTTGGAGACCAGGACGCCGCCGCTCTCGAGCGCGACGTTCCAGGTGATGCCGAAGTCCTCGCGGTCGATCTCGGTCTTGCGGTGACGGCGAGCTTCTCGTTGCCCCACGGGTCCTTGGCGACACCGTCGAGCTCGACGTCCAGGGTGACCTCGCGCGTCACGCCCTTGATCGTCAGGTCGCCGGTGACGGTGAAGTCGGTGCCCTTCTGGGACGACGACCTTGGCGTTGGCGAAGGTGATCGTCGGGAACTTCTCGACCTCGAGGAAGTCGCCGGAGACGCAGGTGCTTGTCACGGTCCGGGGTGCCGGTGTCGATCGAGGCGGTCTGGATGGTGGCCTGCGCGGTGGACGAGGCGGCGTCCTCGCCGATCGTGATGGAGCCCTCGAACTCGCGGAACGAGCCGCGCACCTTGGTCACCATCAGGTGCCGGGCGACGAAGCCGATGCGGGTGTGGGTGGGGTCCAGGACGTAGGTGCCCGGCAGCCGGGAGGGTCACGCCGTCGACGACGCGCAGCCCGGAGGCCTGGGGTGGTGGTGATCTGGTCGGTCATGGGGGGTAGGTCCTCTCGGGACGATGTCGGAGCGTTGCTGACTGCTGCTGGAGCAAATATTGCACTCTCAACATTCCCCTTGTCAAGTTCCTGTAGAGTGGGGCGCATGCAGAACGACCGGGACCTGGACCAGGTCCTGCAGGACGAGCGGCTCACCGTGATGGGGCTGCTCGCCGAGACCTGGGCGTCGGCTCAGCGCCCGGGCACCTGGCCCACCTGGCCGACTTCGGCCTGGCCGGGGCCGAGTTCGAGGTCTGCCTGCGGCTGGCCCGCTCCCCCGAGGGCCTGCTGCGGATGACCGACCTGGCCGCCCAGACCACCCTGACCAGCAGCGGCATCACCCGGGTGGTCGACCGGCTGGTCGAGCGCGGCCTGGTCACCCGCCAGGCCTGCGCGACCGACCGCCGCACGACGTACGCCGTGATCAGCCAGGCCGGCCGGGAGCTGCTCGGGCAGGTGCTGCCCGGTCACCTGGAGCTCACCGAGCAGTGGCTGATCGAGCCGCTGCGCGAAGCGGGCCTGGCCGACTTCGTCGCCGGCCTGCGCGCCGTCCGGGACCACGCGGCCCCCTGCTCGACCGTCGGCAGCGACGGCGCCGAGCTGGCCACGCTGCGCGAGGCCACCGCCGCGAGCTGAGCAGCAGTCAGCCGGGCAGCCGCTCCCGCAGCCAGGCGATGTCGGCGCCCTGCCCCTCGGCGCCGCCCGGCGTCTCGCACACCACCGGCGCGCCGGCCGCCGCGACGACCGCCACGCAGGTCGTCCCCGTCGATCTGGCCGCTACCGAAGTTCGCGTGCCGGTCGGCGCCGGAGTCGAAGGTGTCCCGCGAGTCGTTGGCGTGCACCAGGTCGACCCGGCCGGTGACGGCCTTGACCCGGTCGACGACGCCGGCCAGCTCCTCGCCGCCCGCGTGCGCGTGGCAGGTGTCGAGGCAGAAGCCGACCTTCTCCAGGACGGCGGGGTCCAGCCGGTCCTCGAAGACCTGCCACAGGCGGGCCAGCCGGTCGAGCCGACGGGCCATCGCGCCGTCGCCACCGGCGGTGTTCTCGATCAGCACCGGCAGCGGTGGGTCCCAGCGCTCGAAGGTCTTCGCCCAGTTGTCGAAGCCGCTCTCCGGGTCGTCGTCCTTGAGAGCACGTGCCCGCCGTGCACGATCGATGCCCTGCGCGCCCAGCTCGGCGGCCGCGGCGGCGTGCTTCGCCAGCAGCTGGCGGCTGGGGATGCGGATCCGGTTGTTGGCGGTCGCCACGTTGAGCCGGTACGGCGCGTGCACGTAGAGGTCGATGCCGGCCGCCTCGGCGCCGGCGCGCAGGGCGGCCGCTCCCCCGGCGTACGCCACTGCCGGGTCCTTCCAGCCCTGCGGGTCGCCGAGGAAGATCTGCACCAGGTCGGCGCCCCGGGCGGCCGCCTCCGCGAGCGGGTCGCTCCGAGCCGACGTGGGCACCGATGCGCAGCGAAGTCATGACCGGAACAGTACGACCGGGTCCCGACACCCGCACCGGGGCCAGCCGCCGCCAGTTCCGGGGCTGTGGACGACGATTTCGTCGCGGTCCGATCGGCGGCTACCCTGGGCACACGCAAGCGCTGCAGATGCAGTAGCCCTCCTGCCACGGAGAGACCGTGGCCGCCAAGTCCAGAGGAGGTGGGTTGTCCGCATGCGTCACTACGAGCTCATGGTCATTCTCGACCCCGACATCGAGGAGCGCACCGTCGCTCCCGCGCTCGACCAGTTCCTGACCGTCGTGAAGAACGACGGCGGCAGCGTCGAGAAGGTCGACATCTGGGGCCGTCGCCGGATGTCGTTCGAGATCGCCAAGAAGTCCGAGGGCATCTACGCCGTCGTCGACCTCCAGGCCGAGCCCGCGACGGTCAAGGAGCTCGACCGCCAGCTCAACCTCAACGAGGTCGTGCTGCGCACCAAGGTCCTGCGCCCCGACCAGCGCTAGCCACCCGCACACCCGACACCGCCGAGAACGAGGGACTCACCCATGGCCGCAGGCGACACCGTCATCACCATCGTCGGCAACCTCGTCGACGACCCCGAGCTGCGCTTCACCCCCAGCGGTGCGGCCGTGGCGAAGTTCCGCATCGCCTCGACCCCCCGGTTCATGGACAAGCAGACCAACGAGTGGAAGGACGGCGAGAGCCTCTTCCTCTCCTGCAACGTCTGGCGCCAGGCGGCCGAGAACGTCGCGGAGTCCCTCCAGCGCGGCATGCGCGTCATCGTCCAGGGCCGGCTCAAGCAGCGGTCCTACGAGACCAAGGAGGGCGAGAAGCGCACCGTGTACGAGATCGAGGTCGACGAGGTCGGCCCGAGCCTGCGCAGCGCCACCGCCAAGGTCGTCAAGACCCAGCGCGGTGCCGGCAGCGGCGGCTTCGGCGGCGGCACACCGGCTGCCGACAACGACCCGTGGGCCTCGGCCGCACCGGCTCCGGCGCGGCGGCGCGGGTGCCGGCGGCGGCGGCTGGAACGCCCCCGGCGCCTCCGACGAGCCCCCGTTCTGATCCACCCCTGAGATCCACCCGACCGATTGACCATCCCGGCCACCGTGCCGGGCATCCAGCGACTGGAGCACCACGATGGCCAAGCCACCGCCCCGCAAGATCAAGAAGAAGGTCTGTCAGTTCTGCAAGGACAAGACGGCCTACATCGACTACAAGGACACCGGCCTGCTGCGGAAGTTCATCTCCGACCGCGGCAAGATCCGGGCCCGCCGGGTCACCGGCAACTGCACCCAGCACCAGCGCGACGTCGCCACGGCCGTGAAGAACAGCCGTGAGATGGCGCTGCTGCCCTACACCAGCACCGCGCGCTGAGGGGAGCGACGACCATGAAGCTCATCCTCACCCAGGAGGTCGCCGGTCTCGGCGGCCCCGGCGACATCGTCGAGGTCAAGGACGGCTACGGCCGCAACTACCTGATGCCCCGCGGCGCAGCGATCCGCTGGACCCGCGGCGGCGAGAAGCAGGTCGCCTCGATCCAGCGTGGCCGCGAGGTCCGCGACGTCCGCGACCTCGGCCAGGCCGGCGAGATCAAGGGCAAGCTCGAGAGCCTCGCGATCAAGCTGCCGGTCCGCGCCGGCGAGGCCGGTCGGCTGTTCGGCGCCGTGACCGTCTCCGACATCGTCGAGGCCGTCAGCAAGGCCGGTGGCCCGGCCGTGGACAAGCGGCGGATCGAGATCGGGCAGCCGATCAAGACCGTCGGCGCGCACCAGGTGACGGTCCGGGTGCACCCGGAGGTCACCGCGACCCTGTCCGTCGAGGTCGTCCCGGCCTGACGGCTGTACGTCGTACGACGGCCCGGCCACCCCTAGGGGGTCGCCGGGCCGGCGCATGTTCGCCCACCGTCGTACGTGACCACGCGCTTTCCGTGATCCACACCGGATCGGTCACACCAGGTGGTACCGATCCGGTGTGGATCACCGTCGGACCGGCTGGTTACCGTCCCTGACCATGACCATCACCTGGACCGCGCCCGACGTCGAGCGACCCGGGGGCGCGAACGTGGCCCCCGAACGGCAGGCGATCGACGAGCTGCTCGAGTACCACCGCGCGACGCTGCTGTGGAAATGCGCCGGGCTCACCGGCGAGCAGCTGGCCCGCCGGTCCGTGCCCCCGTCGTCGATGTCCCTGCTCGGGCTGGTGCGGCACATGGCCGAGGTCGAGCGGGTGTGGTTCCGGGACCGGCTGGCCGGCGAGGACGTCGATCGCATCTACGGGCCGTGGGACACCGACTTCGACGAGGCCGACGCCGCCGGCGCCGAGGCCGACTTCGCGACGTACGCGGCGGAGGCCGACGCCGCCCGCGCCGTCCAGGCCGCGCACGGGCTCGACGACACGTTCGTCGTCCACCGCCGGGACGGCTCCGAGGAGACGATCGACGTGCGGGCGCTGCTGCTGCACATGATCGAGGAGTACGCGCGGCACAACGGCCACGCCGACCTGCTTCGCGAGTGCGTCGACGGCAACACCGGCGACTGACCGCCGCCGCGCAGCTCCGGCGCGGTCGCGATGTGTCCGGCCCCCGTGCTGCGATCTGGTCATGGACCCCGAGTCGCTGGTCAACGACGCCGAGCACGAGCTGCGCCTCCTCGCGAGCGCGCTCACCGACCCGCGCGCGGGCGAGTGCCTGCTCTGCTACGTCTACCGGATGCTCGAGCACGGCTGCACCGGGCTGCGGTGGGCGGCCCGCTACCGCGACCTCCGGGCGCCCCGGGTCACCGGGCTGGAGCGCCGCCTCGGATCGGTGGGCGGCTACTGCGACTGCGAGATCTTCATGAACGGCTACGAGCCGGCGCGCGAGCTGTGGACGCCGTCGCGAGAATACGACGACGAGGACGGCGTCACCCACTACGTCGAGGCGGACTGGCCTGAGCAGCTTCCTGAGTGCGGCGGCGCTCGCGCCGGGTCGACGAAGGGCTGCGGCTTGTGGGTCCGCCGGCGTCGCGGGTACTGGTGAGCCCGCCGTCGGTGACTACCGGCCGGTACGCCGAGGCAGCATCGCGCCAGTGACCAGCCAGCCCTCGCCGCGCCAACGCACGACGAGGGTGCCGAGCCGGACCACCAGGAAGGCGTCGAACGCCCACCACAGCCAGACCAGGCCGGCGTCCTGGACCAGCACGAGCAGCGCGAGCGGCAGGAAGCTGACCAGCGTGACGATGCCGGCCCAGGCCAGGTAGCCGCCGTCCCCGGCACCGATCAGCACGCCGTCGAGGGCGAAGACGACGCCGCACACCGGCTGCGCGACGGCCGCCACGATCAGCACCGTCGCGAGCAGCGAGCGGACCGCCGGGTCCTCGGTGAACAGCGGGACGAAGGCGGCGGCCAGCGCGAGCAGGACCAGGCCGAGCAGGACACCGGACCGCGAGGCCCCACTCCACCATCCGGCGGGTCGCCGCCCGGGTGCCCGTCGACGTCCCCGGCGCCGAGGTAGCGACCGACGATGGCCTGCCCGGCGATCGCCACCGCGTCGAGCATCAAGCGACAGGAACAGCCAGATCGTGAACGCCACCTGGTGCGCGGCGATGGCCACGGTGCCCGCCGCCGTCGCCACGTAGGTCATCAGCAGCAGCGCCGCGCGCAACGTCGAGGGTGCGCACCACCAGCGGGAGCCCGGCGCGCCCCGCGGCCCGGATGCCGGGCAGGTCCGGGCGCAGCGGCGACCCCTCGCGCCGGGCACCGCGGACCACGACGACCCCGAAGGCGACGGCCATCCCGACCTGGGCGAGCACGGTGCCCAGCGCCGAGCCGGCGATGCCCAGGTCGAGCGCCGTACACCAGGAGCACGTTCAGGACGACGTTGAGCGACCGCACCGGCGGCCGCCACCACCAGCGGGGTGCGGGTGTCCTGCAGGCCGCGAAGCACCCCGGTAGCGGCGAGCACCACCAGCATCGCCGGCAGCCCGATGAGCGAGACGCGCAGGTAGGTCAGCGCGTACGGCGTCGCGTCCGCGCCGGTGCCGAAGGCCGCCGACCAGCGGCCGCCGCCGAGGGCCAGGCCGATGGCGAGCAGCAGGCCGATGACCAGCGCCAGCCAGATGCCGTCGACCCCCTGGGCCACCGCCGCCCGCAGGTCGCCGGCCCCGACCCGCCGCGCGACCGCCGCGGTGGTGCCGTAGGCGAGGAAGACGCAGACCGACACCGCAGTGGCCAGCAGCGACCCGGCGACCCCGAGCCCGGCCAGCTGTGGCGTGCCCAGGTGGCCGACGATCGCCGAGTCGGCGAGCAGGAAGAGCGGCTCGGCGACCAGCGCGCCGAACGCGGGCACGGCGAGCCGCAGGATCTCGCGGTCGTGGACCCCTCGGCCGGCTGCCTGGGGCACCGGACCGCCGCTCTCGGGACGTCCGGATGTCGGCCACACAGGTCCACATCGTAGACAGCGGGCGAAGTTTCTCCGGTCCACAGGGGCTGGCGGACAACGGCGCACCCCGCAGGCGTCTCGGTCGGTCGGCCGCGCGCGCCGTACACAGGCCTGTCCACAGCGAGATGCACCTTCCGGCCCTCTCGGTCCCCACCTGAGGCGGTTGTTGTCCACAACTTGTCCACAGGCCGATTCGGTGCTTGGCGGCGATCGCACCTAGCGTCACCGCGGTACGCGAGAGGGTTCTGTCCGACGTCCTTGAGTCGATGGTCGTGGGTCACGGTCGCATCCGGGGGCGCGAGAGGGGTGCAGCGAGATGAGTGTGGCCGAGTTCGCCAGCGTCTCCGTCGACGGCTGAGCTGGGTCGAACGCCGCCGCAGGACCTCGCCGCCGAGCAGTCCGTCCTCGGCGGGATGCTGCTGTCCAAGGACGCGATCGCCGACGTCGTCGAGGTCGTCCGCGGCCACGACTTCTACCGGCCCGCCCACGAGCTGGTCTTCGAGGCCATCCTCGACCTCTACGGCCGCGGCGAGCCGGCCGACGCCGTCACCGTCTCCGCCGAGCTGCAGAAGCGCGGCGAGCTCGGCCGGGTCGGCGGGGCGCCGTACCTGCACACCCTGCTCCAGTCGGTGCCGACCGCCGCGAACGCCGGCTACTACGCGAAGATCGTCCGCGAGACGGCGGTCCTGCGCCGGCTGATCGAGGCCGGCACCAAGATCGTCCAGCTCGGCTACACCGGCGACGGCGACGCCGACGACATCGTCGACGCCGCCCAGGCCGAGGTCTACGCCGTCACCGACCGGCGTACGTCGGAGGACTACCTGCCGCTCTCGGCGATCATGGAGGGCACGCTCGACGAGATCGAGGCGATCGGCTCCCGCGGCGGCGAGATGGTCGGCGTGCCGACCGGGTTCGCCGACTTCGACGAGCTGACCAACGGCCTGCACCCCGGCCAGATGATCGTCCTGGCCGCCCGTCCGGCGGTCGGCAAGTCGACCCTGGGACTCGACTCGCCCGGTCAGCGGCGATCAAGCACAACATGGCGACCTGCATCTTCTCCCTGGAGATGAGCCGCAACGAGATCACCATGCGGCTGCTGTCCGCGGAGGCCCGGGTGCCGCTGCACCACATGCGCACCGGCCGGCTCACCGACGACGACTGGACCCGGCTGGCTCGCCGGATGGGCGAGGTGTCCAACGCGCCGCTGTTCATCGACGACTCGCCGAACATGTCGATGATGGAGATCCGGGCCAAGTGCCGGCGGCTCAAGCAGCGGCACGACCTCAAGCTGGTGGTCATCGACTACCTGCAGCTGATGTCCAGCGGCAAGCGGGTCGAGAGCCGCCAGCAGGAGGTCTCCGAGTTCTCCCGGGCCCTCAAGCTGCTCGCCAAGGAGCTCGAGGTCCCGGTCATCGCGATCTCCCAGCTCAACCGTGGGTCCGAGCAGCGCACCGACAAGAAGCCGCAGATGTCCGACCTTCGCGAGTCCGGCTGCCTGCCGGCGTCCACCCGGATCCTGCGGGCCGACACCGGGGCCGAGGTGACCCTGGGCGAGCTGTTCGCCTCCGGTGCGCGCGACGTGCCGGTCTGGTCGCTGGACGACAGTCTGCGCTATCGTCCCCCGCACCATGACGCACGTGTTCGCCACCGGACGCCGCCAGGTGTTCGAGCTGCGTCTGGCGTCCGGCAAGACGGTGCGCGCAACGGCCAACCACCCGTTCCTCACCTACGACGGATGGCGGCCCCTCGGCGAGCTCGCCGAGGGCTGTCGCATCGCCGTGCCGCGCCACGTCCCGGCGCCGACGGACCCCACGTGCTCGGACACGATCACGGCGACCCTGCCCTTGGACCGCCGCGTGTTCTCGACAGCCAAGTCCACGATCGCCTCGACGTTGTGGGCTCTGTGGCGCGAGCACGGCGGCGTCGACAGCGACGCGGACGGAAGAGGGACGGTCTGGATCAGGCTGGACTCCTCAGGCGACCTGGACGACATCTCCCGCCTGCTGCTGCGCTTCGGCATCTCAGTCGAGGTGCGCGGCTCGACCCTGCGCATCGCCGATGTCGATGACCAACGTCGCTTCCTGCAGGAGATCGGCTGCCCGGGTGAGGACGCCGCGCGGATGCTGAGGCGAGTAGTCGCCGAGACCTCCCGACGAAAGTCGAGCTCGACTTGCGATGCCGGCGCGTGGCGGCAGGTCGAGCAGCTGTTGCGCGATCCCGTTCCTGCAGGCGTCGGAATGGTCGCGCCCCCGCAGCTCCTCGGTCGGCTGACATCGGTGCTCGCGACGGACCACCTCGAGGTCACAGCGACCAACGACGTCCTGTGGGATCGCGTGGTGTCCATCACCAGCGTCGGCGAGGAGGAGGTCTACGACGCCACCGTGCTCGGCAGCCACAACTTCGTCGCAGACGGCGTCGCGGTACACAACAGCATCGAGCAGGACGCGGACATGGTGGTGCTGCTGCACCGCGAGGAGCTCTACGAGCGCGAGTCGCCTCGCGCCGGCGAGGCCGACTTCATCGTGGCCAAGCACCGCAACGGTCCGACCGCCACCATCACCGTCGCCTTCCAGGGCCACTACTCACGTTTCGTGGACATGGCGCAGAGCTAGCCGACCGTACCGACATCTCAGGTCAGCGAGACGTCGGCGTAGATCGCGGCGTGGTCGGACGCGGCATCGGTGGCCTTGGTGACCGTGTCGTAGTGCGGCCACAGCGTTCCGTTGACGCCGCCCCAGGCACCGAGACGCCAGATGCCACCTCCGGTCGCCTTCTTGAACAGCGCCGGTGACAGCAGCAGGTAGTCGATCCGGTTGCTAGCGGTCATCGTGCCGAACGTGCCGGGCCGGCCGCCGTCGTCGAAGCCGGAATGCGTGGAGATGTCCCGCAGGTCGGTGCCGGTCAGAAGGGGTGCGAGCGGCGCCGACGTGGGTGTGTCGTTGAAGTCGCCGAGGACGGCGATGTACGCGACCTCGCTGGCCCGGAGCCGGCGGTAGATGGTGGCCACCAGCTCGGCCTGCCGCAGCCGGCGTGCGTTGTTCGCGCTCTGCGAGCCGTAGCCCTTGGACTTCAGGTGGTTGACCAGGATGACCAGCCGGCGTCCGCCGGGAGTGCGCAGCTCGTACTCGGGGCAGTCCCGCGAGAACACCACGCCTCGCTCGTCGGCGTCGTCGAGGTGCGAGCGCATCGGTCCCAGCGGATAGCCCCGCTGGGTGAGCAGCGCGACATCGATGCCGCGGTCGTCGTTGCCGTCGATCAGCATCACGTGCGGGAACAGCGGTACGTCGTGCCCGCTGCCCCCCGGTGCCGCCGTCCGGAGCTGGGCGTCGGTGAAGTGCTTCAGCACGACCCGGTTCTCCGCCTCGACCACGCCCAGGACGTGCGGGTTGATGTCGCGGATCACCCGGGCGGTGTTCGCGATGGCTGCCGCGGTGACCGGCTCGGTGGTGAGGTCGACCCAACCGACCCAGTCGCTGCGCCCGTCGGCGGCAACCTCGACCCCGCCGCCCTGCGGCCGGCGGACCAGCTTGCCGCGGATCTGGCGAAGGACCGCCATCTCGGCGCTGTCGGTGCGCGTCAGACCGAGGACGTCCAGCAGCTCGACCATGCGCGCCTTCGCCGCCGGGGTGTAGACGGCCTCGTCGAGCAGAGTGTTGAGCTCGGCATGCGCGGCGAGCACCGGCCGGCCCACCGACCAGGTGGCCTGGTTCATCGCCCGCGGTCGCTGGAAGAAGTTCTCCACGTTGAACGAGCAGATGCGCATCTCAGCCCCCTTGCCGCCAGGTCTTCGACTGACCACGCTGGGCAGTGACAACGTCGTGGCCGACTCCCTCGACGTCAAGCCGGCGCACGACCGACGACCGAGGCCCACGTGACCCGACCTGCCAGCTACTTGGGCATCGACCTGGGCACCAGCGGGCTCAAGGTCGCCCTGCTCCGCGAGGACGGCCACCTGGTCGCCGAGGGAGAAGCCGCCTACCAGGTGCAGGCCCCGCGCGCCGGATGGGCCGAGACGGACCCTGCGGTCTGGTGGGCCGCGCTCGGCCACGTCGTCGAGGGCATGGCCGAGCACCTGCAGGCGCACCAGCTCAACGGCATCGGCCTGGCCGGCCAGATGCACGGCGTCGTGCTCTGCGACGGTGCCGGGACACCGTTGCGACCGGCGATCCTGTGGCCCGACCGGCGGTCCCAGCCGCAGCTGGCCCGGTGGCGCGCGCTCTCGGCAGCCGACCGGGCGCGGCTGGCGAACCCCATCGTCCCGGGGATGTTCGGCCCGGTCCTGAGCTGGCTGGCGGAGAACGAGGCGTCCGTCGTCGCGCGTGCAGCCGTCGCCCTGCTGCCCAAGGACGTCGTTCGGGTCGGCCTGACCGGCGATCCCTGCACCGACCGCAGCGACGCGTCGGCGACGCTGCTGTGGGACGTGACCGAGGACGCCTGGGCCCGGGACATCGCTGCCCGCACCGGCGTCCCTGATCGGCTGCTGCCCAAGGTCGTCGCGTCCGAGCAGGTCACGGGAGTCACGTCCTGGTTGGCGAAGACGGTCGGCGACGGCCCGGACGACGTGCCCGTGGTGGCCGGCGGCGGGGACACACCGGTCGCGATGCTGGCGGCGGGTTCCCGGGGACTGCACATCAACCTCGGCACCGGCGCGCAGGTGCTGCTGGCCGGCGTCGAGCCCGACAACCGTGCCGACCCGGACACCCACCTGTACGCCGACACCGACGGCGGCTGGTACGCGATGGCCGCGGTGCAGAACGCCGGGCTGGCCCTGGACTGGGTGATGACCGTCCTCGGCCTCTCCTGGCAGGACCTCGTCGACGTCCTGTCCGCACCCGCGCCGCGGCAGAGCGTCTCGTTCCTGCCCTTCCTCACCGGTGAGCGCGGTGCACTGGCGCAGCCGGACAGTCGGGCGGCCTGGCTCGGACTGGACCAGGCCACGACCCGCGACGACCTGGCCCGGGCGGCGCTCGAGGCGCTCGTGTTCACGGTCCGCCGGGCCGTCGAGCTGCTTCCCGACGCCCCGGCGTCGGCCGCCGGGCCGGTGTGTCTCACCGGCGGTGGCGGTCGTGAACCTGCCCTGCAGCAGCTGCTCGCGGACGTCCTCGGCCGGGAGGTGCGGCGCGTGGAGGTGCGCAGCTCGTCGGCGACCGGGGCCGCGGTGCTGGCGGCACGGGGCACGGGTGGCGCCCTGGCACCGCAGCGTCGGCAAGGTCCGGTGGTGAACCCCCGGCGTGCCGTCGCCCTGGACGAGGCCTACGAGCGGTGGCTCAGCCGGGTCCCGGTCGCGGACGCCTGACCCGGCCGGGAGTTCACCCGGCCGCCCGACTTGCCGAGAGAACAGCGTGGCCCGAACCAGCTCACCAGCCGACACGCTGTCGCCGGTCAGCCGGGCAGAAGGTGAGCGCCTGCGCAGCCTGGCCGCGATGGCGCGGGCTCTGGTGCGCTCCGGCGGGGTGGTGGACGTGGTCGAGCGGGCCATCACCGAGGGCTGCCGGGTCGTCGACGCGGACTCCGGGTCGGTGAGCGTGCTGGACCGGCCGGCCGGGCTGGTCCGGGTGCTCGTCAACGTCGGTGACCTCAGCCCGCAGGAGGAGTCCCGGCCGCGCGACGAGACCTACCAGATGTCGGACTTCCCGAAGCTCTCCCAGGTGGTCGGCGAGCTCGAGGCCTGGACCTGCTCGCGGGACGACGTGGACCCCGACCCGCACGAGCTTGCGCTGCTGGACGAGCTGGACAAGGGCTCCTCGATGGGAGCGCCCGTCGTGGTCGACGGGGACCTCTGGGGCGAGCTCTACCTGACCCGGCACATCGGGCGGGCGGCCTTCGACGACGCCGACCTCGCCTACGTCGAGGCCCTGGCGGCGATCCTCGCCTCCGGCGTCTCCCGGGCGGTCCGGGAGACCCGGCTGACCGAGCTGGCGTACCAGGACCCGCTCACCGGGCTGGCCAACCGGCGTCGCCTGGACCAGGTCGCCGCCGCGATGATCCCGGCCCGCTCGGACGTCGTCGTGGTGTCGATCGACGTGAACGACCTCAAGCCGGTCAACGACCGCCATGGCCACGATGCCGGCGACCGCCTGCTCCAGGCCGTGGGGCACGCCCTCGCGGCAGTTGCCGCGGCACTGCCCGGTTCGCTCGCCGCGCGCACCGGCGGCGACGAGTTCTGCCTCATCGTGCCGACCGGCGACGCCACGAGGGTCACGGCCGCGGTACGTCGATTCGCCGACCAGGTGGTCGGCCTGCCGCACCCACCCGGTGTCAGCTGCGGGATCGCCAGCACCTCTGGCCGGATCGGGACGCCACGAGTGCTCTTCGCGGCGGCCGACCGCGCCATGTACCACGCGAAGAAGAACCGGCTCGCCGAGCCGTACAGCGTTGCGGTGCCCGAGCGCTGACCTCCGGTCGGCCCGAACGCCGGGGTCAGGCGTCGATGATGATCGGCAGGATGATCGGCGTACGCCGGTAGGTGTCCCGGGCCCACCGGCTGACCGTCCGGTGGATCAGCTGCTCGAGCTGGTGCGGCTCGCCGATGCCTTCCTCGCGCGGCCTTGGCCAGCGCCTTCTCGATCAGCGGCACGACCGCGTCGAAGGTCGTCTCGTCGTGCACGAAGCCGCGGGCCAGGAAGTCCGGCGGCTCGGCGAGCCTGCCGGTGTCGGCGTCGACGATCGCGACGACGGTGATGACGCCTTCCTCGGCGAGGGTCCGACGGTCCTTCAGCGAGGCCTCGGTCGCGCCGCCGACGGTCATCCCGTCGACGTACACGTGGCCGGCCGGCACCTTGCCGGTGATCTTCGCCCGCCCGTCGACGAGGTCGACGACCACGCCGTCCTCGGCGATCACCACGCTCTCGGGGGGAACGCCGGTGCGGATCGCGAGGTCGCCGTTGGCCGGCAGGTGCCGCCACTCGCCGTGCACCGGCATGACGTTCGCGGGCTGGACGATGTTGTAGCAGTAGACGAGCTCGCCGGCGCTGGCGTGGCCGGAGACGTGCACCTTCGCGTTGCCCTTGTGCACGACGTTGGCGCCCCACCGGGTGAGCGCGTTGATCACCCGGTAGATCGCGTTCTCGTTGCCCGGGATCAGCGAGCTCGCCAGCAGGACGGTGTCGCCCTTGCCGATCCGGATCATGTGGTCGCGGTTGGCCATCCGGGACAGCGCGGCCATCGGCTCGCCCTGCGAGCCGGTGCAGATCAGGGTGATCTTGTCGTCCGCGAGCTTCTCCAGCACCTTGAGGTCGACGACCAGGCCCTTGGGCACCTTGAGGTAGCCCAGGTCGCGGGCGATGCCCATGTTGCGCACCATCGACCGGCCGACGAAGGCGACCTTGCGGCCGTGGGCGTGCGCGGCGTCGAGCACCTGCTGGATGCGGTGCACGTGGCTGGCGAAGCTGGAGACGATGACCCGCCGCGGCGCGGTCCGGAAGACCTTCTCGATCGCCGGCGACAGCTCGCGCTCGGAGGTCGTGAAGCCGGGCACCTCGGCGTTGGTGGAGTCGGTGAGGAAGAGGTCGACGCCCTCCTCGCCGAGCCGGGCGAACGCCCGCAGGTCGGTGATCCGGTCGTCCAGCGGGAACTGGTCCATCTTGAAGTCGCCGGTGTGCAGCACCAGCCCGGCCGCCGTGCGGATCGCCACGGCCAGCCCGTCCGGGATCGAGTGGTTGACCGCGACGAACTCGCAGTCGAACGGCCCGAACTGTTCCCGGCGTCCTTCGGCCACCTCGACCGTGACCGGCTTGATCCGGTGCTCCTTGAGCTTGGCGTCGATGAACGCCAGCGTCAGCTTCGAGCCGACCACCGGGATGTCGGCCCGCTCCCGCAGCAGGTAGGGCACGCCGCCGATGTGGTCCTCGTGCCCGTGGGTCAGCACGATGGCCACGATCTTGTCCAGCCGGTCCCGGATCGAGGTGAAGTCCGGCAGGATCACGTCGACGCCGGGCTGGTTCTCCTCGGGGAACAGCACCCCGCAGTCGACGACGAGCAGCTTGCCGGCGTGCTCGAAGACCGTCATGTTGCGGCCGATCTCGCCCAGGCCGCCGAGCGCGACCACGCGCAGTCCACCCTTGGCGAGGGGCGGGGGCGGACCGAGCTCAGGGTGCGGATGGCTCACAGAGCAGTCCCGTCGTGGTGCGTTGCGGGTGGAGCGGACCCGGCTCATCGTGCCAGCGCGGCCGGGCTCCGGCCACGCCGCCCTCTGCTACTCGGTGGTTGCGGTTGTGCCGTTCCTGGCCGCGGTGCTCCTACTGCGGCCCGCGGTCCTGCTGCGGCAGGGTCACCGGCGGGCCGCTCCAGTGCAGCAGCGCGAGCGTGGCGTCATCGCGCAGGTCGTCGCCGCCCTGGTGCTCCAGGATGCTGCGGACCAGCCGCCGGACGGTCTCCTCCGGGGTGGTCTCGGCGGCCGCCTCCCGCTCGAGCAGGTCGGCGAGCCGGTCCAGCCCGAACTCGGTGCCGGCGCTCGTGCGGGCCTCGATCACCCCGTCGGTGTAGAGCAGCAGCGTGTCGCCGGGCTCGAGGGCCTCGACCTGGGTGTGGCAGCCGTCGCCGTCCAGCCCGAACGGCGGGGCCGGCTCGTAGGCGAGCGGGCCCACGACCTTGCGGTTGCGCAGCAGCAACGGCACCGGGTGCCCGGCGTTGGACCAGGTGAGCTCTCCGGTGTCGAGCTGCAGCCGGGCGAGGACGCCGGTGACGAAGGCATCCCGGTCGAACTCGGCCTCGACGGCACCGTCGATCGCGCGGTGGATGGCCTCGACGCCCTCGCCGTTGCGCCGGGCGTGCCGGTAGGCGCCCACGGCCAGCGTGGTCAGCAGGGTCGCCGCGATGCCGTGCCCCATCCCGTCGAACACCGCGACGTCGAGCCGGTTGTCGTTCAGCGCGTAGTCGAACGCGTCGCCGGCCACGTCGTACGCCGGTTCCAGCAGGCCGGTGACGATGGCTCGCGGCGAGCGCAGGGTCAGCGGCGGCAGCAGGTCCCACTGCATCGAGGCCGCCAGCGACATGCTCCGGCCGCGCCGCCGGACGTGGATCAGGTCGGTGTACCGCGCGGCGCCTGCGATCAGCAGGCCGGCCAGGTCACCGAGGTAGGTGCAGTGGGCCAGGGTCGCCTCGTCGGCCACCGGCACCGTCACGGCCAGGACACCGGCCCGCGCCGAGTGCTCGTGCACCGGCACCCACACCCGGAAACCGTCCGGTCGCTCGGCGACCACCGGGGCCGCGGTCATGAAGGCGCGCCCGGCGAGGCTGGTCGAGACGTTCTCCTCGGTCACCACCCGCGGCTCGACCAGGCTGGGGACCGCCTGGAGCACCACCTGCTGGAAGTCGACCAGGTAGAGGGTGACGTCGCTGCCGAGCGGATGCGCGACCCGTTCCAGCAGGTCAGCCACGTCCTGCGGGTTGGAGTCACGCAGGTCGGACATCACCGCCTGGACGTCGAGCACGCGCGAACGGTATCCCGGGCAGCGGCCCTGATCGCGCCGAACGCCGAAGGTCTCAGGGTGCGGCCGGGTGTTCGGCCTACTCCGCAGGGGTGAGAGGCATCAAGGCGGGCCCGGTTTCCGACGATGCACTGCTCGTGACACTAGTGGGACAGCTGGACCAGGCGGACGGGGCACGCGCAGCGGCCACCGTCACGAGTTCGCGCGCCCGCACCCTCGGCCGCGTCCCCGAGCGCTGCCCGGAGCTCGCCCACATGACGCTGCCCCGGCTGCGCAGCTACCGGCGGACCCTGCTCGACGAGGAGCTCCGCGCCTCGTACTGGCGCCGGCTGCTGCAGGCCCGTCGCGACCTGCTGCGCTCGGGCAGCGCGGCCGGCGACCGGCAGGCGCTCACCGAGGCGCTCACCGAGAAGCGCGGCGGCTCCGGCCGCCAGGTCATGCTCACCCTGCACCCGGAGGGCGGGATGCCGATCCTCCCCCACCTCCCCGAGCTGTGGGCCAGCTGTGTCGACCACCATGACGAGGGCGTGCGGGCCGAGCTGTTCGCGCGGCTCGCGTCCGCCGAGAGCGTCTTGTCCTCCTACCGGGAGGCGTTGCACCGCCGGCTGGACCGGGCGACGGCCGAGCTGGTCGCGCGCTACCACGAGGACCCCACGCAGTGCCTCGCCGCCTTGACGTTGGAGCGTTCCGCGCGCCGTCCCTAGGGTGAGCGGGTGAGCAACGACACCGCAGGTCCCGGCCCCCGGCTGCGCCATGCCCTCGAGGGCATCCCGACGTACAAGCCCGGTCGTCCGGCCTCAGCCCGCGAGGGCGCGCCCGCGTTCAAGCTGTCGTCCAACGAGAACCCCTTCCCGCCGCTGCCGTCGGTCCTGGAGACGGTGCGGGCCGAGTCGGCGTCGTTCAACCGGTACCCCGACATGTTCGCGGCCGGGCTGACCCAGGCGATCGCCGACCGGTTCGACGTGCCGGTGACCCATGTGGCGACCGGCACCGGGTCGGTGGGCGTCCTGCAGCAGCTGGTGCAGTCGACCGCCGGCGACGGCGACGAGGTGGTGTACGCCTGGAGGTCGTTCGAGGCCTACCCGATCGTCGTGCAGGTGTCGGGTGCGCGGTCGGTGACCGTGCCACTCACCGCCGACGAGCACCACGACCTCGACGCGATGGCCGACGCCGTCACCGACCGCACCAGGCTGGTGCTCGTCTGCACGCCGAACAACCCGACCGGCACCGCCGTACGCCGGGCCGAGCTGGAGCGGTTCCTGGACCGGATCCCGCGTGACGTCCTGGTGGTCATCGACGAGGCCTACCGCGAGTTCGTCCGCGACCCGGAGGTGCCCGACGCGTTGGAGGTCTACCGCGACCGACCCAACGTCGCGGTCCTGCGCACCTTCTCCAAGGCCTACGGGTTGGCCGGTCTGCGGGTCGGCTTCGCCGTGGCGCACGAACCGGTGGCCGAGGCGTTGCGCAAGACCGCCGTCCCGTTCGGGGTCAGCAGCATCGCGCAGGCCGCGGCGACGGCGTCGCTGGCGGCCGAGGACGAGCTGCTGGAGCGGGTCGCCGGACTCGTCGAGGAGCGCACCCGGGTGCAGGCGGCGTTGCGCGAGCAGGGCTGGACGGCGGTGCCTGACTCGCAGGCCAACTTCGTCTGGCTCCGGCTGGCGAGCGGACCGCCGACTTCGCCGCGGCGTGCGAGGCGGCCGGTGTGGTGGTGCGACCGTTCGGTGCCGAAGGCGCCCGGGTCACCGTCGGCGAGCGTGCAGCCAACGACCTGTTCCTCACCGTGGCGAAGGACTTCGCCACCGACTGACCGACACCCTGGATTCGGTGCCTGTGCGAGTAGGTGAGATGGTCGAGACGTGCGACTCGACCATCTCTCCTACGCGGCCGGTCCGGACGGGCTCGGTGCCACTGCTCAACGACTTGGCTCTGCGCTCGGCGCCGGATTCCGCGACGGCGGTCTGCACCCGCGGTTCGGCACCCGCAACTTCGTGCTGCCGCTGGCGAACGGCGTCTACGTCGAGGTCGTTGCCGCGTTGGACCATCCGGCTGCCGACAAGGCGCCGTTCGGCCAGGCGGTCAAGGCACGCACCGAGGCCGGCGGCGGCTGGCTTGCCTGGGTGGTCGCGGTCGACGACATCGCGCCGATCGAGACCCGGCTGGGCCGGGCGGCCGTCGAGGGTCACCGGCGCCGACCCGACGGCGTCGACCTGACCTGGCGCCAGATGGGCGTGCTCGACCTGCTCGACGATCCCGCGCTCCCGTTCTTCATCCAGTGGACCAGCGACCCCGCGCTGCACCCGTCCGCAGATGTCGACGGTTCACCCGGCCCGGGCATCACCCGGGTCGAGGTCTGCGGTGACGCGGCGAAGGTCGGCGACTGGCTCGGCGAGCCGGTGGCCCGCGCCGAGTTCCAGGTCGACTGGGTGTCCGACGGCGACCCCGGCCTGGCCGCGGTGCACTTCAGCACCGGCCGCGGCGTCGTCCGCATCGACTAGCGACAACGGGGTCGCCCGGTAGCCGTGCTGCTGCCTAGCCTCGACACCGTGTCCGGTGCCGAGGTCGACCTCCGCGGAGTCGGCTTCTCGCACGGCCCGCACCCGGTGCTGGCCGAGGTCACCGTCACGGTCGGTCCGCAGACCCGGCTGGCCGTGGTCGGCCCGAACGGCGTCGGGAAGTCGACCCTGCTGGCGCTGGTCGCGGGTGACCTGGTGCCCGAGTCCGGTGCGGTGACCTTGTCGCCGCCGTCGGCGACGGTGGTGCTGCTGCCGCAGGAACGCGACCGCCGCACCGGCGAGACGCTGCGCGGCTACCTCTCTCGGCGTACCGGCGTGGCCGCCGCCGACCGGGCACTCGCCGCGGCCTCCGACGCGCTGGCCGACGGCGCGGCCGGCGCTGATGACGCCTACTCCGTCGCCCTCGAGCGCTGGCTCGGTCTCGGCGGCGCGGACCTGGACGGCCGCGCGCCGGTGGTCCTGGACCGGCTCGGCCTGGACGAGGCGCTGCTGGACCGCGAGACCAGCACCTTCTCCGGCGGCCAGCTGGCCCGCTGCGGGCTGGCCGCGACCCTGCTCACCCAGGTCGACGTGCTGCTGCTCGACGAGCCGACCAACGACCTGGACGCTGACGGCCTGGCCGACCTCGAGTCGTTCCTCGCCTTCCGGGCGGGCGGGCTGGTCGTCGTGTCCCACGACCGCACCTTCCTCGAGCGGGTCGCGACCGGTGTGCTGGAGATCGACGAGTTCACCCGCCGCGCGGCGCTGTTCGGCGGCGGGTTCGCGGCCTACCTCGAGGAGCGGGACCGGGCCCGGGCCGCCGCCAAGGCGGCCTTCGAGGCGTACGACGAGCAGCGCGCCGGTCTGCTGGACCGGGCCCGCCGGGAGAAGGAGTGGTCCCGGCAGGGCACCGCCCGAGCCACCAGCGCCCGGGCCCGGGCCGCCGAGCCGGACAAGAACGTCCGGGCGCACAAGATCGCCGGCGCGCAGTCGCGGGGGGCGATCGGCGCCCGGCTGCAGCGCCAGGCCGACCGGCTCGAGGAGGTCGAGGACCCGCGCGACGCCTGGCAGCTCCGGCTGGTCCTCGACCCGGCGACCCGCGGGCCGGACGACGTCGCCGGGCTGGCCGCTGCGGTGGTCGACCGGGGCGCGTTCCGGCTCGGTCCGGTCGACCTCGCGGTGCGTCGCGGTGAGCGGGTCGCCGTCACCGGGCCCAACGGGTCGGGCAAGTCCACCCTGCTGGCCGCGCTGCTCGGCCGGCTGCCGGTCACCGCCGGCCGGTCCTGGCTCGGCCGCAGCGTCGTGGTCGGGGAGGTCGACCAGGTCCGTCGCACCTTCTCCGCCGACCAACCGCTGGCCGAGGCGTTCCGCGCGGTCACCGGTCAGGACGAGGCGGCGGCGCGCACGCTGCTCGCGAAGTTCGGGCTCGGGGCCGACGACGTGCTGCGGGCCGTGGGCAGCCTGTCGCCCGGTGAGCGGACCCGGGCCGACCTCGCGCTGCTGATGGCTCGCCGCGCGAACCTGCTGGTGCTGGACGAGCCGACCAACCACCTGGACCTGGCTGCCATCGAGCAGCTCGAAGAGGCGCTGGGGACCTACGACGGGACGCTGTTGCTCGTCAGTCACGACCGGCGGCTGCTGCGACAGGTACACACCGACCGGCACGTCCACGTGGACGGCGGGCAGGTCCGCGAGCTCTGAGGGAGCCTCGCCGTCGCGCAGCCGGAGCACCCCGTCAACACCCCCCGGTGATCATGCAGCTGTGGCGAGCACCATTCGCGCATGATCACTGGGGTCTTGCGGCCCGCTGACCTGGGGCGATGCGCCGGATCACCACTCCCGCATGATCACCGCGGGGGTGATCATGCGGGTCAGGCGAGGGGGAGGTCGACGACGGGGGTGAGGCGGGCGGTGCCGGACCGGTCCCGGCCGGCCCGCTCGATCACCAGCCGGGCGGACCGCCCGTCGAGCAGCAGGGTCGCGATCTCGTTGCCGTAGAACGGGCCGGCCAGCCTCGACCAGGACAGCTCCTGCTTCGGCACCCGCGCGACGCCGCTCGAGCAGGAACCGGGTGCACGCCTCCGCAGCCCGGCTCCAGCCGATCCGGAAGGCCACCTTCATCGCCGCGGCACGTAGTTGTGCACCGGCGAGCAGGTCAGCTGGTACACCGGCGACCGCACGTCGGTCGCCGTACTGCGCCCGCGCCGCGTACGCGTGGTGCACGTCGCCGGACAGCACGCAGATCGAGCCGGGCGGCTGCCCGCCGACCCCGCGTGCTCGCCGCGGCCGACGCAGCGGAACAGCTCGGCCAGCCGGTCGAAGGACTCGCCGGAACGCCGCCCAGTGCTCGAGGTCGGCGGCCCGCCGCAGCTTCTCCGCCCAGCGCGCGACCATCCGCGGGCCGCGGGCGCCGTCGGCCAGCACCTCGTTCCAGGACTCGATGTCGTGCAGCGCGCGGGCGAGCAGCCACGGCAGCGAGGTGCCGACCAGCAGGTGGTCGTAGGCCCCGTCGACCTGCTCCTCGATCCAGCGGAACTCGGCGTCGGACACCATCGACCGGTCGCCCGGTCGTCGAGCATCCGGCCGCACCGGGAGTCGATGACCAGCAGCCGGACGTCGCCGAGGTCGCGCCGGTAGGACCACTGCGCGCCCTTGCGCCCGTCGGCCTCCTTGTCGGCGGCCGCGGCGAACTCCCGCAGCATCGGCTCGCAGTCGCTCGCCGTGACGACCGGACCCGCTGGTAGAGCTCGAGTCGTCGGCCAGGTCCTGCCGGCGAGAGGTTGCCGAGGTGCTGGTAGACCCAGTACGACGACAGGCCGCCGATGATCGCGCTCCTCCCACCACGAGGTCTGCTGCATCTCGCGCCGCCACAGCGCGCGAGGTGTTCCAGTCGTCGCGCGACGTCGTGGTCGTCGAAGATCATCGACGACGGGATCGTCGACAGCAGCCAGCGGACGTCCGGGTCGCTCCAGCCCTCGTGGTAGAGCCAGGTGTACTCCTCGAAGTCCTCGACCTGCTCGCACGGCTCCGACGCTGATGTCCCGCCGGTCCCGGATCTTCGCGCGGATCCGCGTCCGAGGTCTCGTCGGCGTAGACCTGGTCGCCGAGCAGCAGCAGCGCGTCCGGCCACCGGTCGTCGGGCAGCCGGGCCATCCGCTTCGCGTAGGTGTCCAGCGCGTCGGCGTCGAAGTGCTTGTCGTCGGTGACCGCCGTCCGGGCGTCGCGTAGCGGCAGGACCCGAAGACCACCCGGAGCGGCGTCGTCGGGTCGAGGGTCCGGATCCGGGGCCGCGGGAGCTTCGAGCCGGCCGGCGGCCACACCACCTCGCCGTCCAGCCGCACGTCGTACGGCGTCGTGGTGCCCGCTCGACAGGCCCTCGACCACCACCAGTGCGTAGTGGTGGCCGCCGACGGTCCAGGTGCGCTCGCGGTGCCCGAGGACCTCGACGGTGCACGGCTGCTCGGTCTCGACCCAGACCGTCGCGTCGTGCTCGCCGACATGGCGCAGCAGCGGGCCGATCACCAGGTCGCTCATCCCCGGGTGTCTACCACCTCCGCGCCGACCCCAACCGGCTGCGGCTCCGGCCGCCGCGGCCGCTCCGAGGAGACCACCAGACCGACGCCCAGCACCACGATGGCCCCGCCGCCGACCACGGCCGCGGCGATCGGCTCGTCGAGCACCAGCGCGCCCAGCAGGACCGCCACCACGGGGTTGACGTAGGCGTAGGTCGCGGTCAGCGAGATGGGTGCGTGCTGCAGCAGCCAGACGTACGCCGAGAAGGCGACCAGCGAGCCGACCACCACCAGGTAGCCCAGCCAGGCCCAGGCCTCCCCCGACACCTGGGAGACTGCGAAGCCGCGCTGCTCGCCGCCGGCCAGACCGGCCAGCACCAGGCCGACCCCGCCGGCGAGCATCTCCCAGGTCGTCGCGACGAAGGCGTCCTGGGGCATCGGGATCCGGCTGCTGGCGAACGAGCCGACCGCCCAGCAGGCCGCGGCGCCGATCACCACGAGCAGCCCCCAGGCCTCACGGCGGTGCCGTCCTCGTCCGCCAGCCCACCGGGCAGCACCAGCACCGCGATGCCGACGAAGCCGAGCGCCGTGCCGGCCAGGGTGAGCCGGGCCACCCGCTCGCCGGCGACCCTCCGCAGCAGCACGAGCCAGAGCGGGGTCGCGGCGACCAGCAGCGCGGCCACCCCGGAGGGCACCGTCTGCTCGGCGACCGCCACCCCGCCGTTCCCGCAGAGCAGGAGCAGCAGCCCCACCAGCGCCGCTCCGCCGAGCTGCCGCCGGGTCACCGCCAGCGCCCGCGGGCCGCGGCGCAGCAGCGAGGAAGGTGGCCAGCAGCGCCCCGGCGGCCAGGAACCGGGCGCCCATCGCCAGCAGCGGCGGGGCGGTGTCCACGACCACCCGGATCGCCAGGTAGGTCGAGCCCCACACCAGGTAGACCGTGACCAGCGCGACCCAGAGGGCGAGCGGGCTCGCCGGCGCGGGAGGGCGGCCCGATGTCATGAGCGACACCCTACTTTGGTACTGACCATCGCGATACGCGGTGTCCGCGTTACGGAAAGCCGGGCCAATTCACTACATCGGCCCTGTCTGGCGTCCGATCTGTCACATATGGTGGTCCCCTCGTCACCCGCGGTACGTGGATGGCGCACGACCATTCGGGACCTCACGATGGCTAGGCAGCGAACGGGGACGATGAACAGGCGAGCCGGGATGCCCGCCGTACGCGACACCGGCAGCACGACCGGTGTGGCGACGGCTGTCCTCGCCGCTGCTCAGCGCCGGCACGCTGGCCACCCTCGGGATGGTGACGGCCAGCGAGATCCGGGACATCGGGCCGAGCCGCCCGGACAGCCGGCCGGCCGACACCCTCCGGCAACCCGGGGCGGTCCGGGTCACCGAGCCCGCGGTTCCGACCGAGCCCGCCGGGACCGGACGCTCCGGTGGCGGCCGCAACCCGGCCGGGCCGGCAGTCGTCCCGGTCGGCCCGGTCCTGCTCCCCGAGCTCGGCAGCGGCGGCACCCCCGGGCTCTCCACCGCCGGTCCCGGGACGCCCAGCGACCCCGCACCGGCTCCGGAGCCGCCCCGCCCCGACCCCGACGCCGACCACAGTCCCCACCCCGGCCCCGGCGCCCAGCGCTCCGGTGTTCGCGGCGACGCCTGACCCGGTCCCGACGTCCGAGGCCGCGGTGCTGGACGTCAAGCACGGCCAGGCCGTCGGGCCGCGACAAGGTGAAGGTCGACAAGGCGAAGAAGGACGACAAGGCCAAGAAGGACGACGACGACCGGGACGACGACGACCGGGACGACGGCGACCGGGACGACGACGACCAGCGCCCGGCCGCGCGGCCCACTGCCACGCCGGTCAGGCCGGCACCCGTGCCCTCGGTCGTCGCACCGGCGCCCGGCACCACGGACGACGAGCAGCGCGGGCTGGCCACGACGTGACGACGCCGACGGCGACGACCGACGGCCACGACGACGACCACGGCAACGGGCACGACGACAGGGACGACGACCAGGGCGGCAACGGGCACGACGACGACCACGGCAACGGGCACGACGACGACTGACCCTGCCCGGTTCGTCGCGGGGCACCTCCCGCCGGTACGTTAGGTGCCGCGTCTCACCCTGTGAGCCGCAGCGCACCCGACCCACCGGACGGGGTACGCCGCCGAGCCCACCGGCTCCGGTCGGCGCGACCCGCGAGCAGAGCACGACGGCACCGGCCGCGGAGACCCCGCAGCCGGCCGCGAGCGAACGAGGAGTGCCCGTGACCGACAGCGCCGTCGGGGCCCCGGCCAGCGCAGTGAGCGCCGCCAGCCCAGTGGCCGACCAGCCGAGCCCGAGCCCGAGCTCGTGCAGCTGCTCACCCCCGAGGGCGAGCGCGTCGAGCACCCCGACGTACTCCGTCGACCTCACCGACGAGGAGCTCCGCGGGCTCTACCGCGACCTCGTCCTGGTCCGCCGGGTCGACGCCGAGGCGACCGCCCTGCAGCGCCAGGGCGAGCTCGGCATCTGGGCCAGCCTGCTCGGCCAGGAGGCCGCCCAGGTCGGCTCCGGGCCGCGCGCTGCGCGCACGACGACTACGCCTTCCCGACCTACCGCGAGCACGGCGTCGCCTGGTGCCGCGGCGTCGACCCGCTGAACCTGCTCGGCCTGTTCCGCGGCGTCAACCACGGCGGCTGGGACCCGAACGAGAAGAACTTCCACCTCTACACGATCGTCATCGGCGCGCAGACCCTGCACGCCACCGGCTACGCGATGGGCATGCAGAAGGACGGCGCCGACGCCGCGGTCATCGCCTACTTCGGCGACGGCGCGACCAGCCAGGGCGACGTCAACGAGGCGTTCATCTGCGCCAGCGTCTTCAACGCCCCGGTCGTGTTCTTCTGCCAGAACAACCAGTGGGCGATCTCCGAGCCGATCGAGCGGCAGACCCGCATCCCGCTCTACCAGCGGGCGCTGGGCTTCGGCTTCCCCGGCGTCCGGGTCGACGGCAACGACGTGCTCGCCGTGCTGGCCGTGACCCGGGCGGCGCTGCAGAACGCCCGCGAGGGCAACGGCCCGACCCTGGTCGAGGCCTTCACCTACCGGATGGGCGCGCACACCACCTCCGACGACCCGACCCGCTACCGGCTCGCCCGACGAGCTCGAGGCGTGGAAGCTCAAGGACCCGATCGAGCGGGTGAAGGCCTACCTGGTCCGCACCGGGCATCGCCGACCAGGCGTTCTTCGACGCGCTCGAGGCGGAGGCCGACGAGCTCGCCGCGCACGTGCGCGAGGGCTGCCTCGAGATGCCCGACCCGGAGCCGCTGTCGATCTTCGACCACGTCTACGCCGAGCGGCACCCGCTCGTCGACGAGGAGCGGGAGCAGTTCGCGCGCCTACCTCGACACCTTCGAGGAGCGAGCCGCGGGAGTCACTGATGACGCAGATCACCCTCGCCAAGGGCATCAACGATGGGCCTGCGCAAGGCGATGGAGGCCGACCCCAAGGTCCTCGTCATGGGCGAGGACGTCGGCAAGCTCGGCGGCGTCTTCCGGGTCACCGACGGCCTGCAGAAGGACTTCGGCGAGGACCGGGTCATCGACACCCCGCTCGCCGAGTCCGGCATCATCGGCACCGCGATCGGCCTGGCGCTGCGCGGCTACCGGCCGGTGTGCGAGATCCAGTTCGACGGCTTCGTCTACCCGGCGTTCGACCAGATCGTCAGCCAGCTGGCGAAGATGCGCGCCCGCGCGCTCGGCAAGGTGTCGCTGCCGGTCGTCGTCCGCATCCCGTTCGGCGGCGGCATCGGCGCGGTCGAGCACCACAGCGAGTCCCCCGAGGCCTACTTCGCGCACACCGCCGGCCTCAAGGTCGTCGCCTGCTCCAACCCGGTCGACGCCTACTTGATGGTCCAGCAGGCCGATCGCCAGCGACGACCCGGTCATCTTCTTCGAGCCCAAGCGCCGCTACTGGGAGAAGGCCGAGCTCGACGAGTCGCTCACGCTCGACCCGGCGATGCCGCTGCACTCGGCGCGGGTCGTCCGCGAGGGCACCGACGTCACCGTCGCGGCCTACGGCCCGATGGTGAAGACCTGCGCTGGAGGCCGCGACCGCGGCGGCCGAGGAGGGCAAGTCGCTCGAGGTCATCGACCTGCGCTCGCTCTCGCCGCTGGACATGCCGACGCCTGCGCGCCTCGGTCGAGAAGACCGGCCGGCTGGTCGTCGTCCACGAGGCGCCGGTCTTCCTCGGCATGGGCGTCGGAGATCGCCGCCCGGATCACCGAGCAGTGCTTCTACTCCCTGGAGGCGCCGGTGCTGCGGGTCGGCGGCTTCGACACGCCCTACCCGCCGAGCCGGGTCGAGGAGGAGTACCTGCCCGACCTCGACCGGGTGCTCGACGCCGTCGACCGCTCGCTCGCGTTCTGAGGGAGCCCGCGTGCACGATGCAAGCAGTTCAAGCTCCCCGACGTCGGCGAGGGGCTCACCGAGGCCGAGATCGTGTCGTGGAAGGTCAAGCCCGGCGACACGGTCAAGGTCAACCAGATCGTCGTCGAGATCGAGACCGCCAAGGCGCTCGTCGAGCTGCCGTCGCCGTTCGCCGGCGTGGTCAGCGAGCTGCTCGTCGCCGAGGGCACGACGGTCGACGTCGGCACGCCGATCATCACCGTCGACGACGGCACCGGCGCAGCGCCCGCCGGCACCGCCGCGGCGACGACATGGCGCCCGGCGGTCCCGGACCCGTCGGCGATCGGCACCCCCGGCGAGGACGCAGGCCGTCGAGCCGGGCCTGATCGGCGGCCCCGCACCCGGCGGCCGCACCTCGGTGCTCGTCGGCTACGGCCCGCAGACCACCACCGCCGCGCGGCGTCCCCGCAAGGGCGCCGACCCCTGCGAGCGCCTCCGCCGCGACCGCTCAGCAGGCCGTGCAGACCTCGATGATGACGACGCCGACCCCGGTGCAGCGAGCCGTCGGTCGAGGACGTCGCCGAGTCGGCGCCGGCGCACACCGTCGGCGGCGACTCGAACGGCAGCCGGCGCGGGTGCTCGCCAAGCCGCCGGTCCGCAAGCTGGCCAAGGACCTCGGCGTCGACCTGGCCACCGCTGGCGCCGTCCGGCGACGGCGGCGTCGTCACCCGCGCCGACGTCGAGGCCGCGGCGGCCGGTGGCGGCGCGGCGGTCGCGGCGCCGGCGTACGTCCCCGGCCGCCTGGCCAGCGCGAGACCCGCATCCCGGTCAAGGGCGTGCGCAAGATGACCGCGCAGGCGATGGTCGACGTCGGCCTTCACCGCGCCGCACGTCACCGAGTTCGTCACCGTCGACGTCACCCGCACGATGGAGCTGGTCGACCGGCTCGAAGCAGGACCGCGACTTCGCGGGACGTCAAGGTCAGCCCGCTGCTGCTCGTCGCCAAGGCGCTGCTCCTCGCCGTCCAGCGCAACCCGGAGATCAACGCGACCTGGGACGAGGCCGCCCAGGAGATCGTGGTCAAGCACTACGTGAACCTCGGCATCGCGGCGGCCACCCCGCGCGGGCTGGTCGTCCCGAACATCAAGGACGCCGACCGGATGTCGCTGCGCGAGCTGGCCGAGGCGCTGCAGGCGCTGACCGCCACCGCCCGCGAGGGCCGCACCCAGCCGGCCGACATGTCCGGCGGCACGATCACGATCACCAACGTCGGCGTCTTCGGCGTCGACGCCGGCACGCCGATCCTCAACCCGGGCGAGGCCGCGATCCTGTGCTTCGGCGCGGTCGCGCGACATGCCGTGGGTGCATCGACGGCGAGATCGCGGTGCGCAAGGTCACCCAGCTCGCGCTGTCCTTCGACCACCGGCTGGTCGACGGCGAGCTCGGCTCGCTGTTCCTCGCCGACATCGCCCGCGTCCTCGAGGACCCCGCGACCGCCCTCCTCTGGTAGCCCCGCCGGCCTCGCCCCGTCGACCACGTAAACGTGATCGACGGCTGCTACGCAAGGCGTGCACGCCATGCGCAGCGGCCGTGAGCCATGCGCAGCGGCGCTAGGACCGCCTCGGTCACGGCGGCTACCTCAGCGCGGCAACTAGGGCGTGATCGCCAGCTCGGCGAGCACCCGCCGGCCGAGCTCGTCGTCGCCCTCGATCTCGACCGCTGCCGAGCCCGGGTCGACCCGGCCGCCCGCCAGCCGGCCCAACGTCTCGGTGCTCATCCGCAGCGTCACGGTGGCGCCCGGAAGCACTCCGTCGGTGGCCGTGGCCGGACCGTCGGCGCCGACCGTGACCGTGGTGGCCACCGGCACCCCGCCGTCGACGGCGACCGCGACCGAGGAGCCCGGCGGCGGCGCCACGCTCGAGCCGACCACGTAGGGCAGCAGCGCCGCGATCTGGCCGACGGACACCGCGGCCGCCGCTCCGGACAGCCCGCCGGGGCGTCCGGTCGCCTGCCGCACGTCCTGCTCGTGGGTCCACACGTCGAGCACCCGGATGGGCAGGAACCGCGGCAGCGGCACCGGGTTGCCCAGGGTGCCGACGACGGTCGTGTCCTCGGCGAGGTCGAGGGCGCGCAGCTGCCTGAGGTGCTCGTCGATCGTCCGACCGAGGCGCGCTACCAGCTCGTCGTGCGGCACCAGAGCGAGTGCGGCGATCCCGTTCTCCATGTGCTCGCCGGACGGGCTGCGCACATGCGCGGGGTATACCGGCAGGCGCGGTGGAACGGGCTGACCCGACAGCTGGAGCTCGACCGCGAGGACGTGGGCGACCTGCTCGCGCACGCCCCAGCCGGGACAGGCGGTCGGGCGGTCCCAGTCGGTCTCCTCGAGGTCGGCCGCGAGGGCGTGGAAGGACGTCAGCGCGTCGGCGTACGCGTCGAGCGCTCGCTGCAGGTCAGCCGTCATGCATGCGAGGCTAGGGGGCGTGCAGGTCCACGTCATCCAGCTCGCCTACGGCGACGACGAGTCCACTCCCGAGCGCACCGACCGGGTTGCCGCCCTGGTCCGGGCCCAGGTCGGCGCCGACCTCGTGGTGCTGCCCGAGCTGTGGCCGAACGGCGGTTTCGCCTACGACACCTGGCAGGACGGCGCGCAGCCCCTCGACGGCTCGGTCGTCACCTCGCTGCAGGTCGCCGCCCGGGACCTCGGGGCGCAGGTGCACATGGGCTCGTTCGTCGAGCGAGACAGCACCGGGCGGCTCTTCAACACCTCGGTGCTGCTCGGCCCGGACGGCGCCGTCCAGACGACGTACCGGAAGGTGCACCTGTTCGGCTTCGGTGAGGGCGAGCCCAAGCTGATGACCCCGGGAGACGGCCCGGTCGTGCACGACCGGCTCGGCCTCGCTACCTGCTACGACCTGCGCTTCCCGGAGATGTTCCGCGCGCTGCTCGACGCCGGGGCCGAGGTACTGCTGATGCCGGCGGCCTGGCCGGCCCGCCGGGTGCAGCACTGGCGGCTGCTCGCGCAGGCCCGCGCCGTGGAGGACCAGCTGTACGTCGTCGCCTGCAACACCGGGGGCGAGCACTCCGGCGTGCCGATGGGCGGCCACTCGATGGTGGTCGACCCCTGGGGCACTGTGCTCGCCGAGGCGGGTGAGGGCGAGGAGGTGCTGGTGGTCGAGCTCGACCCGGACCTGGTGCGCGAGACCCGGACGACGTTCCCGGTGCTGGCCGACCGCCGGCTCTGATCCGGCGTCCGGCCTGCGACGATAGGGCTGTGGGACTGGGCTACCGGCACGACGAGGCGGACGACTACGAGTGGTTCCCCTCGGGCGGCGGCACGCCCGAGCCGGCAGTGCCGTCACCGAGTGCGCTGGTCGAGCGGCTGGCTCGCGAGAACATCTGGGAGGACGGCGACGTCCCGCGCATCCTGCTGGTCGACCTGGACAACATGCGGGCCGGCCCGCTGCGCTGGCGGGCCCGGATGGCGGTCGTGGTGGCGCTGGCCCGGCAGGCCGACCACGCGGTGCTCGCCGGGCAGGAGGGCGCGGTGCGCCGGGCCCGGCCGTACCTCGAGGAGTTCGCGGCCTCCGCGCGGGCCGTCCCCGCCGGCAGCGACGTCGCCGACGTCGCGCTGCTCGACGCGGTGGACCAGCTCGACCTGCCGGACGCGCAGGCCCTGGTGGTCAGCAACGACGGCATTTTCGCCGAGCTCGCGCAGTGCGGCCCGCTGGTCGTCCTGAGCCCGGGGAGGGAGGCTCTGAGCGACGCCCTGGCGGCCGCCGCCGTGCGGGTCGTCGACCTCGCAGCCCTCGAGCATGACCTTGCGGATGCCGAGCGGGCCTGAGGGGGCGCATACTGGGGGGTGATGACATCGTCCCGCTCCAACCCACGCCCCCGCCCAGCCGGCAGCCCCTTCAGTGATCCGGTCGCGAGGCCGGTCGAGAAGTTCGCGGTCGGCGACCGGGTCACCCACGACCAGTGCGGGCTAGGCCGCGTCATCGGGGTCGAGGAGGGCATCGCCGTCCTCGTCGACTTCGGTGGTCGCGAGCTGCGCATCGGTACGCCGTACCCGAAGCTCAGCAAGCTCTAGTCGGTACGCCGGTCAGCGCCGCCCGCGAGGCGGCGCCGTGCTGTCGCGTACCACCAGCTCGGTCGGCAGCAGCACGTGCCGCACCCGTGCCGGCAGCCCCTGCTGCTTGCGGGCGATCGAATCCGTCAACGCCTCGGTCGCCGCCCGCCCCTTGGCCGCCACGTCCTGCCGCACCGTCGTGAGCGCCGGGCGCATCCGCTGCGCCAGCGGGTTGTCGTCGAAGCCCACCACCGACAAGTCCTCGGGCACCCGGAGCCCCCGGTCCTCGGCCGCGCGCACGACCCAGTGCGCCATCACGTCGGAGAAGCAGAGGATCGCGGTCGGCGGGTCGTCCAGGTCGAGCAGCACCCTCGCAGCGTCGTACTCGGAGTCCTCGTGCCGTAGCGAGTGCCGCACCACGAGTGGTTCGATGCCGGCGGCGGTCAGCGCGTCGGTCCAGCCCAGCATCCGCTGCCGCGAGATGTGGTGCAGGGTGGCCGTCATCGGGGGGACGATCACGTCGTGCGGCCCGACGCGCTCGCCGGTGACGATGCCGACCCGGCGGTGCCCGAGGTCCACCAGGTGCTGGGCAGCCGCCCGGGCACCGGCCCGGTCGTCGACGTTGACGCTCGGCACCCCCGGAACCTGGGCCTGGTCGACGTAGACCAGCGGCAGGCCGCGCCGGACCAGCCAGTCCTGCGCGACGGAGTCGCCCTCGCAGGAGTAGACCAGTGCGCCGTCCATCGCGACGTCGCGGGCCGGCACGACGGCTGCGTTCTCCGAGGTGGAGAGCAGGGTGAGAGCCAGGCCGGTGGGCGCCAGCTGCTCGGTGATGGCGCCGAGGAACGCCATCGCGATCTCGTCGGTGAAGGCCCAGGTCAGCGAGTCGGTCATCAGCACGCCGACCGACCCGGCCGTGCCGCGCGCGAGGGCGCGGGCGGCCGGGTCCGGCCCGACGTACCCGAGCTCCTCCGCGGTGGCCAGGATGCGGTCGCGCAGAGCCCCGGAGAGCTGGTCCGGCTTGGAGAACGCGTTGGACACCGTCATCCGGCTGACGCCGACCTGGTCGGCGATCGTCTGCAAGGTCACCCGGCCCACGGGCGTCACCCTATGCAGGTCGTCGGTCGGGCCCCGGGTCAACGAGCGGGAACGTACTCGGCGGGAGCCACCGCACCGGCAGCGCGCTCCAGCAGCCCGGCGACGGCGATCCGGGTGCGCAGGGTACGCGGGACGCGAGGCTGGTGCGGCACGACGGGGGCGTGCGGACGGGCGCTGTTGACCTGGCGAGAGGTCGCACCCTCGGAAAGGATGTAGGCGAGCGGCAGGTTGGTCATCTCGGGGCCCTCCTCAGGGTCTCGGTGGTGCGGTTCGGGTCGTTCTCTGTACCGCTACAGTAGCCGAGGTCTCTGTACCGGTCAAGCCCCTCTTTCTGGACCCGTTGGGAAGGTGGCCGGTGTCCGGGCGGTTGGATCGCACCGTGACGACCGCCGATCTCCCGACGACTCCGCGGCGCGGCCGGGTGCGGGCACCCGAGCTGGCCGGCCGGGACTGGCTGAACACCGGCGGCCAGGACCTGTCCCTGGCCGGACTGCGCGGCAAGGTCGTGCTGCTCGACTTCTGGACCTTCTGCTGCATCAACTGCCTGCACGTCCTGGACGAGCTGCGCCCGCTCGAGCAGCGGTTCGCCGACGTCCTGGTGACCGTGGGGGTGCACTCCCCGAAGTTCGCGCACGAGGCCGACCCGGTGGCGCTGGCCGGCGCGGTGGAGCGCTACGGCGTGCACCACCCGGTGCTCGACGACCCGGACCTCACGACCTGGAAGCAGTACGCCGTCAAGGCCTGGCCGACCCTGGTGGTGGTCGATCCCGAGGGCTACGTCGTGGCCCAGCTCTCCGGCGAGGGTCATGCGCACGCTCTCGAGGTGCTGCTCGACGACCTGGTCCGCGAGCACGAGCCGAAGGGCACCCTGCACCGTGGTGACGGCCCGTACGTCGCGCCGCCCGCGCCGGCCACCGAGCTGCGCTTCCCCGGCAAGGCAGTCGCGCTGCCCGGCGGCACCCTGCTGGTCTCCGACTCCGGGCCACCACTCGCTGGTCGAGCTGGCGGCCGACGGCGAGACGGTTCTGCGCCGCATCGGGTCCGGCGACCGCGGCCTGGTCGACGGCGGTCCGGCCGATGCGGCGTTCAGCGAGCCGCAGGGCGTGCTGCTGCTGCCGGCCGATGTACGGGCCGAGGTCGGCTACGACGTGCTCGTCGCGGACACCGTCAACCACGCGCTGCGCGGCGTCCGGCTCGAGGACGGTGCCGTCACGACGGTGGCCGGCACCGGCCGGCCGTGGATGCAGGGCTCGGGGACCGACGACCTGTCCTCGCCGTGGGACCTGGCGTGGTACGACGGCCGGGTCGTCGTCGCGATGGCCGGCATCCACCAGCTCTGGGCCTTCGACCCGCGGTCCGGGACGATCCAGGTCCTCGCCGGGACGACCCACGAGGGGCTGCTCGACGGCCCGACCGCAGACGCCTGGTTCGCCCAGACCTCCGGCCTTGCCTTGAGCGGTGAACGACTCTGGCTGGTGGACGCGGAGACCTCCTCGCTGCGGCACGTCGACGCCGGGGTCGTCACCACCGACGTCGGGTCCGGCCTCTTCGAGTTCGGTCACGTCGACGGGCCGGCCGCCGGTGCGCTGCTGCAGCACCCGCTCGGCGTCACCGCGCTGCCGGACGGGTCGGTCGCGGTCAGCGACACCTACAACGGCGCCGTACGCCGGTTCGACCCCGGCACCGGTGCGGTCAGCACCCTGCTCACCGGCCTGGCCGAGCCCAGCGCCGCGGTGCTGCTCGACGGCGACCTCGTGGTGGTCGAGTCGGCCGCCCACCGGCTCACCCGGGTCCGGCTGCCGGAGGAAGCGCTGGTCATCGACGGGGTGGCCCACCGCACCCACCGCCCGGTCACCGAGCTGGCCGCCGGAACGGTCGAGCTGGGGGTCGTGTTCACCCCGCCGGCCGGGCAGAAGCTGGACGAGCGGTACGGCCCGGCGACCCGGCTAGTCGTCTCCTCGACGCCCCCCGGCCTGCTACGCGCGGGTGAGGGCCGCGGCGAGGGGCTCACCCGGCGCCTGGACCTGGACGCCCATGTCGGCGACGGCGTGCTGCACGTGGCGGCCATAGCCGCGTCCTGCGACGCCGACGGCACCGAGTTCCCGGCCTGCCACGTCCATCAGCAGGACTGGGGGGTGCCGGTGCGGCTCGTCGAGGGCGCGCCGACCGAGCTCCGCCTCTACCTCGCCGGCTGACCTGCGCCGGCTCAGCGGCGCTGGTCGTCGCGGACCGTGGGCAGCTGGCGGGTCTGCCCGGAGTACCCCGGCCGGTGCACGTCGTGCTCGTACCACTGGTCGGTCCGGTCGTCCCAGGTCGACCGCCGGGGCCGTCGCGGACGGTGCATGACGACCTGCATGACGAGCAGCAGGGCACCGGCCCAGACCAGGATCAGGCCCAGGTCCAGCAGGTCGACGTACTCCGAGATCCGGTCGGGCGGGGTGATCCCGAACGCGATCACCCCGCCGACCGCCATCAGAACGATGCCGGTGCCGACCGAGCCGCGGCCGACCGGGCTGCGGGCGGGTCGGGGGCGTGGCTTGCTCACGGTTCTCCTTCCGGACGCGCCGCGGCCGGCGACCCAGGTGCGGGACGCCGGCCGGTGGAGCTGTGCTGTGTCGTGACCTTAGATGCGGTCGTCGTAGACGCGGCGTTCCTCGACGACGTCGCCACGGGCCGCGTTGCGGCGCGGGCCCCAGATGAAGGCGGTCATGATCAGGCCGATCACGCCGACGATCATCAGGATGTAACCGACGACGGCGATGTCGAGACCGGAGACGCTGGTTTCGACGGCGAAGGCAAGGATGGCGCCGACCGCGATCAGGAAGATGCTGACCCCGATGCCCATGGTTCCTCCCGGGTTGGTCAGTCGAGCGGCTCGGGTGAGCCGTTGTGCAGACCGACGGGTGACGGCTGCTTAGACCGGATGTACCCCGGCCGCTGCCCGGCACACCGCCCACCACCCGATCAGCCGTCGGGCAACTGGTGCAAATCCGGGCGTTTCGCCCATACACCCCGCCTGAAGCAGGTGATCCACACCGGATCCGTCACTCCTGATCGTGACCAAATCCGGTGTGCGATCATGCGGCTGGCCGGGCTAGAAGGCGTCCTCGGGGACGTCCATCAGGGCGTTGTCGACGCTGTCGGCGACAGCCCGCTGGGCGGTGATGCAGCGGCAGCACCTGGGCCGGCGAAGAACTTCGCCGCTGCCACCTTGCCGGTGTAGAACGACGCGTCCCGGCCGGTTGCGCCGGCGTCCAGCGCGGCCAGGGCCACCGCGGCCTGCCGCAGCAGCAGCCAGGCGACCACCAGGTCGCCGCAGGCCAGCAGCAGGCGGGTGGTGTTCTGGCCGACCTTGTAGATGTTGCTGACGTCCTCGGCCGAGGCGGTCAGCGAGCCGACCATGGTGGCCGACGATGCCCTGCACCTGCTCCAGCGCGGTGGCGAGCAGCTCGCGCTCGGTCTGCAGCGCGCCGTTGCCCTCGTCGCCCTTGGCGAACTCCTGGATGTCGGTCATCAGCTTGGTCAGCGCCTGACCCTTGTCCCGCACGATCTTGCGGAAGAAGAAGTCCATCCCCTGGATCGCCGTGGTGCCCTCGTAGAGGGTGTCGATCTTGGCGTCCCGGATGTACTGCTCGAGCGGGTAGTCCTGCAGGTAGCCCGAGCCGCCGAAGGTCTGCAGCGACTGGGAGCCGAGCAGCTCGTAGGACTTCTCCGAGCCGTAGCCCTTGACGATCGGCAGCAGCAGGTCGTTGAGGCGTACGGCGAGGTCGTGACGCGTCGCTGGTCGTCGCCAGCGGCCTCGGCCACCGCCACGTCGTCCTGGATGGTCGCGGTGTAGAGGACCAGCGCGCGCATGCCCTCGGCGTACGCCTTCTGGGTCATCAGCGACCGGCGGACGTCGGGGTGGTGCGTGATCGGCACCCGCGGGGCCGCCTTGTCGGTCATCTTGGTGAGGTCCGGGCCCTGCAGCCGGGTCTTCGCGTAGTCCAGCGCGTTGAGGTAGCCGGTGGACAGGGTGGCGATCGCCTTGGTGCCGACCATCATCCGGGCGAACTCGATGATCTTGAACATCTGGGCGATGCCGTCGTGCACCTCGCCGACCAGCCAGCCGACGGCCGGCTCGTTCTCGCCGAAGGTGACCTCGCAGGTGGTGGAGGCCTTCAGGCCCATCTTGTGCTCGACGTTGGTGACGTAGGCGCCGTTGCGCTCGCCCAGCTCGCCGGTGTCCCAGTCGAAGTGGGTCTTGGGCACGATGAACAGCGACAGGCCCTTGGTGCCCGGGCCGGCGCCCTCGGGGCGGGCCAGCACGAGGTGCACGATGTTCTCGGTCATGTCGTGCTCGGCCGAGGTGATGAACCGCTTGACGCCCTCGATGTGCCAGGTGCCGTCGGGCTGCTCGGTCGCCCTGGTGCGGCCGGCGCCGACGTCGGAGCCGGCGTCCGGCTCGGTGAGCACCATGGTCGCGCCCCAGCGGCCGTCGACCATCCGCTGGGCGACCTTGCGCTGCTCCTCGGTGCCGAGCCGGTAGATGACGTGCGCGAACGCCATCCCGGAGGCGTACATGTGCACGGCCGGGTTCGAGCCCAGGATCAGCTCGGCCACTGCCCACCGCAGGCTGGGCGGCACGACGGTGCCGCCGAGGCCCTCCGGCAGGTCCATCCGCCACCACTCGGCGTCCATGTAGGCCTGGTACGACTTCTTGAACCCCTCGGGCATCGTCACCGTGTGGGTGGCCGGGTCGTAGACCGGCGGCGTGCGGTCGGACTCGAGCAACGACTCGGCCAGCTCGTGGGTGGCCAGCCGCTCGACCTCGTCGAGGATGCTGCGCGCGGTGTCCTCGTCGACCTCGGCGTACGGCCCGGTGCCGAGCACCTTCTGCCGGCCGAACACCTCGAAGAGGGTGAACTCGATGTCGCGCAGGTTGCTCTTGTAGTGGCCCATCTCAGGGGGCTTCCTTCCGTACGACGGCGTGCGGCGCAGCGTTCCTACCCGCCAGTAACAACATGATGCTACCCGCCAGTAACTCCTGGCAAGCGCTTCGGGAGAAGCCGCGTGCTTGGCTGAGCGTGGAGGTAGGTCATGGGCTGGTACGCGGAACATGTGGTGCCGCGGCTGATCAACACGGCGTGCGGGCTGGCACCGGCCGAGCCGCTGCGCCGGCGGGTCTGCGCCGGGCTCACCGGCCGGGTCGTCGAGATCGGCTTCGGGTCCGGCCTGAACGTCCCCTTCTACCCGGCCACGGTGCGCGAGCTGGCTGCGGTCGAGCCGTCGGGGGTGGGCTGGAGACTGGCCCGCAAGCGGGTCGCCGCCAGTGACGTCCCGGTGGTCCGGGCCGGCCTGGACGGCCAGTCGCTGCCGTTCCCGGACGCCCGCTTCGACAGTGCGGTGTCTACCTGGACTCTGTGCACGATCCCCGACCCGGGCATCGCGCTGCGCGAGCTGCGCCGGGTCCTGGTGCCGGGCGGCGCGTTCCACTTCATCGAGCACGGGCTGGCGCCCGACGAGCGGGTACGGCGGTGGCAGCACCGGCTGGAGCCGGTCCAGCGCCGGGTGGCCGGCGGCTGCCACCTGACCCGGCCGGTGGTCGAGCTGCTCACTGGGGCCGGCTTCACGGTGACCGAGCTGGACGTCTTCTACCAGCCGGGCGCCCCCAAGGCGCTCGGCGCCGAGTCGCTCGGGATCGCCGTCTCGCCCTGAGCCCACCGCCGGGTGCGGCTACCAGTCGGCCAGCAGCGCGCGGTGGTCCGAGAGGCCGGTTGCCCGTGCTTCTGCTGACCGCGCGGCGGGCAGGCCGGCCACGAGCAAGTGGTCGATCTGGCGCACCGGCGCTCCCGCCGGGAACGTGTGGCTGGTCGCCGCGGCCTCCAGTCCGGTCACCCGTCGGGCTGTGGCGGGTCCCATGTTGAGATCGCCCGCCACCACCAGCCGCGGTGTCCCGCGCAGGGCACGCATCAGCAGGTGAAGCTGCACGACGTTCCACCCCGGCAGGAACGACAGGTGCGTGGTGGCCACGGTCAGCTGCCCGAGCGGGGTGACGAGCCGGGCGGCAAGGCCGACCCGCGGCTCGTCGGAGACCAGGTGCGGGCGCTGGCCGGGGAACGAGTACGGCACCCGGCCACGCAGTGCCGGCAGCCGGACGAGGTGCCAGTCGTGAGCCGGGAACCGGGAGAGCAGCGCCACGCCGTACGCCGGGGTGTCGGCCGGCTCGTCACCGGTGGCGGCAGCCCACGCGGCTCCCGGCGTGCCGCAGAGCGCGGGCACGAAGCGGTGGTCCACGGCCCCCATCGCCCGCGCTGCCACTGTCGTCAGGTCCGCGTGACCCGAGCGGTCCTGGCCCCGGTCGACCTCCTGCAGCGCCAGGACGTCCGCGTCCAGCTCGCGAACGGCGGCAGCGAACCGGGTGAGGTCGACCCGGTCGTCGTCCGGCGAGCGGCCGCTGAGGATGTTGAACGTCGCGACCCGCATCGGGCGCCGCGGCTCAGGCGGTCGCAGCGGTGCCGAGGATGGCGGCCAGCGCGCCGAGCGCGCCAGGGACCGGGCTGAACCAGGCCCACCGGCCGCGCTTCTCCCGGCGCAGCACACCCGCGTCGACCAGCACCTTGAGGTGGTGGCTGACCGTGGGCTGGCTCAGCCCGACCGGCTCGGTGAGGTCGCAGACGCAGGACTCGCCGGACGCCAGCACGAGGGAGAGCAGCCGGAGCCGGGCCGGGTCGGCCAGCGCCTTGAGCCGGCTGGCCAGCTCGTCGGCGTCCGCCTCGGACAGGGGAGCCGAGGTGAGCGGCGCGCAGCACAGCTCGCCGGGCTCCTCGAGCAGCGGCAGCAGCGTTCTGGTTGCGGTGGCCATGAACAGACCCTACCCAACGTATTGACAGATGTCGATACGTCGGCCACGGTAGACGCATCGATGAATGTCGATGAGAGGAGCCCGACATGCTCACCAGCCCGCTTGCCGCCGAGCAGCCGCCCCGCGTCGCGGAGCTCATCCGGGCCGCGGACGCCGCCCGGCGGGCCCGCGCAGTCCGGCGTAGCCCCGCCTGGCCGGCCGCGGTCGCCTCGGCGCTGCGCGAGAGCCTGCGCCGCCCGGCGTCGACCCGGGCCGCGTCCGTCTGCTGCGCCTGAGCACCCACCCTTCTTCAGGAGGCCTTGATGTCCCGTGTCCAGCTCGCCCTCAACGTCGACGACATCGACGCGGCCGTCGCCTTCTACTCGCGGCTGTTCGGCGCCGAGCCGGCGAAGCGTCGCCCCGGCTACGCGAACTACGCGATCGACGAGCCGGCCCTGAAGCTCGTCCTCATCGAGAATCCCGGCGCCGGAGGCTCGCTCAACCACCTGGGGGTGGAGGTCGCCTCCACCGACGAGGTCGTCGCTGCCACCCGGCGTTACGCAGCGGCCGGCATGGTCACGGCCGTCGAGGACGGCACCACCTGTTGCTACGCCCTGCAGGACAAGGTCTGGGTCAGCGGCCCGGACGGTGAGCGCTGGGAGGTCTACACCGTGCTTGCCGACGCCGGCGTCGAGCTCGACGGCACGACCCGCACCGCCGCCGCCGCGTCCTGTTGCTGATCCGTCGATGGCCGTGCCGAGGGGAGGTGACGGCGATGGACACCTGTTGTGACGAGACGACCGAGTGCTGCGAGCCTGGCTGCTGCTGAAAGCCCGCACGGCCGGCGGCCGGTCACCACACACCCGTGCCGGCCGCCGCGCCGTTCACCGGACGTTCGCTTGCACCGGCCCCAGGAGCCCGTCACGATGCACGCTGCCATGACCCATGTGAGCGAGGCGACCGCTGCAGCACCGTTGAGTCGACGGCTCTTCGCGGAGCTGTTGGGCACCGGCCTGCTGGTGACTGTCGTCGTCGGGTCCGGGATCGCCGCCGCTGACCTCACCCCGGACGACGTCGGCCTCCAGCTGTTCTACAACTCCATCGCCACGGTCCTCGGGTTGACCGTGCTGATCCTGATGCTGGCCCCGGTGTCGGGGGCGCACTTCAACCCGGTCGTCTCGGCGGTCGACTGGTGGCTCGGCCGTCGGGTCGGGCGTGGTCTGCCGGGCCGTGACGTGGCGGCGTACGCGGTCGCGCAGACCGTCGGTGCGGTCGCCGGAGCGCTGCTCGCCAACCTGATGTTCGACGTGCCGGCCGCGTTCGCCACCAAGGACCGCAACGACTGGCACCTGTGGGTCGGTGAAGTGGTCGCGACCGCGGGCCTGGTGGCGCTGATCTTCGCCCTCGCCCGCGCCGGCCGCGGCGCCTGGTCCGCCCCGGCGGTCGGGGCATACATCGGCGCGGCGTACTGGTTCACCTCCTCGACCAGCTTCGCGAACCCGTCGGTCACCGTCGGCCGGATGTTCTCCGACACGTTCGCGGGCATCGCGCCGTCGGGAGTGCTCGGGTTCGTCCTGGCCCAGCTGGTCGGCGGCGCGGTGGGGCTTGGCCTGGTACATGTCCTCTACCCGGAAGGTTCGTCGTGACCAGCAAGCCACGCATCCTGTTCGCCTGCCGGGCCAACGGCGGCCGGTCGGTCGCGAGCAAGGTGCTGACCGAGTACTACGGCGGTGACGCGGTCGAGGTGTTCTCCGCCGGGTCCGAGCCGGGCGACCGGGTCCACCCGGAGGTCGCCGACGCGCTGACCGCGCTCGGGCTGGACGTGAGCGGCGAGGTGCCGAAGGGCTTCGACACCGGCGCGACCTACGACGTCGTGGTCACCCAGGGGTGCGGGGAGTCCTGCCCGGTGTTCCTCGGGGCGCGCTACTCGGACTGGCCGCTGGACGACCCGAAGGGTCAGGACGAGGCCACCGTGCGGCGCGTCATCGCCGACATCGACCGGCGGGTACGTCGGCTGCTGGCGGAGCTGGTGCCCGACCGGGAGCTGCCCCCGTCGGTGTTCGAGCGGGTGCCGGAAGGCTGAGTCGGTCAGCCGGCTGCGGTCTCGGCGTTGTCGGCCTCGACCTGCCGGCGTACGTCGGCCATGTCCAGACCGCGGACCGCGGCGATCAGCTGCTCCAGTGCCGGCGCCGGCAGCGCACCGGGCTGGGCGAAGACGAGGATGCCCTCGCGGAAGGCCATCAGCGTCGGGATCGAGGTGATGGCGGCACGGGCCGCGAGGTCGCGTTCGGCCTCGGTGTCGACCTTGGCGAACCGGATGTCCGGGTGGGCCTCCGAGGCGGCCTCGAAGACCGGCCCGAAGGAACGGCACGGTCCGCACCACTCGGCCCAGAAGTCGACCAGGACGATGCCGTCGTGCTCGACGAGCTCGTCGAAGGTGGTGGTGGTCGCCGTGACGGTGGCCATCGAGTCTCCTCAGCGGGGGAAGCAGGGTTTCGTAACTCACAACAGCGCCGGCTGTCGGACTCTTCCACCAGGATGCCCAGCGTGGTGACGACCAGGCGCAGCGCCGGGCTGCTGGTGTTCCGGCGCGACCGGACCGGCCGGGTCGAGGTGCTGCTCGGTCACATGGGTGGCCCGTTCTGGGCCCGCAAGCAGGAGCGGGCCTGGTCGGTGCCCAAGGGCGAGCACCCGCCGGACGAGGAGCCGCTGGCGGCCGCCCGCCGCGAGTTCGTCGAGGAGACCGGCCTGCCGGTGCCGCCGGGCGAGCCGCAGCCGCTGGGCACGGTGCGGCAGTCCGGTGGCAAGGAGGTCACCGTGTGGGCCGTCGAGGGCGACCTCGACGCGGCAGCCGCCGTGAGCAACACCTTCAGCCTGGAGTGGCCGCGCGGCTCCGGCCGGCTGCAGGATTTCCCGGAGCTGGACCGGTTCGCCTGGGTCGACGTCGGCACCGCCCGCGACCTGCTCGTCAGCGCCCAGACCACCTTCCTGGACCGGCTGGCCGACCGGCTCGGCTAGCCCGCCGCGGCCTGCTGCGTTCCGATGCCGCGGGGCAGCCGGCGTACCGACGGGACGCTCGCGATCAACGCCGCCGCCGTCACCCCCACCGCCGTCATGGCGAACAGCGAGGGGCGTACGCCGGCAGCGGCGCTGACCGCACCGATCGTCAGGTTGCCGACCGGGATCAGCCCGGCGCTGGTCAGGTAGTCGTAGCTGGAGACCCGGGACAGCGCCCGGTCCGGCACGTGCTCCTGCAGCGAGGTCTCCCAGAGGGTGAACGTGCCGGTCACGCAGATCCCGGCGAGCACCTCGAGCCCGGCGATCGCCCAGACCCCCAGCCCGCTGCCGATGAAGGCGGCCTGGCAGGACGCGCCGATCAGCATCAGGCTGGCCACCCGCAGCGCGAACCGCGGCTTCCAGCGCAGCAGCAGCAGGTCGCCGAGCACGCACCCGAGACCGAAGCCGGCGGTGATGATGGCCCACGACCGGGCACCGTCCATCTCGTCCTCGGCGAGCACCGGCCCGAGCACGAAGATCGCCGGCAGCACGACGACGTGGTACGACGCCATGCCACCGAGGAACGCGGTCACCCATGGCCGGCTGCGCACCTCCGACCAGCCCTCCTTCAGGCTGGTGAGGAAGTGCGCCGTCGAGGCCTCCGGGTCCTCGTCGTGCAGCACGTCGGCGACCAGCCGGGGGCGCAGCGGGATCAGACACGCGATCGAGACCGCGAACGTCCCGGCGTCGAACAGCATGGCGCCGCCCGGGCCGCCGGCGAACGCGACGAGGACGCCGCCGAGGACCGGCCCGACGATCGAGCCGGTCGAGTAGCTCAACCCGCGCAGCGCGTTGGCCGGTTGCAGGTTGACCGGGGCCACGGTGCCCGGCAGCAGACCGGTGAACGCGGGGGCGAAGAACGCGTCGGCCGCGCCGTAGACCGCGGCGAGCGCCACCAGGTGCGCGACGTGCGCGTTGCCGGAGACGAGCAGCACCCCGGCAGTGAGCTGGGTGACGAGGCGTGCCACGTCGGAGGCGATCAGGATCAGCTTGCGGTTGTAGCGGTCGGCCCAGACGCCGGCCGGCAGCGCCAGGATCGCGAACGGCAGGAACTGCGCCGCCGACACGATCGCCACGTCACCGACGTCGCCGCCGATCGAGAGCACCGCGAACGGCAGCACCACGCCGGTGACCCGGTCGCCGAGGATCGACAGCACCTGGCCGGTGAACAGCAGGCGGTACTGCGGCTCGTCGCGCAGCACGGCCGGCAGCCGCGGTCGCCGCCGCGGCGGCCCGGGTTGGTGGGTCATGGCGCCAGGAAGCGTGGCAGCCCCGGACCCCGAGCGCCAGCGATCTTCGTCCGGTCAAGCCGGGCCTGTGTACCGCCGATGGGAGAGGACCGGCACGCATGACCGCGGCCCGCCGGTCGCCGCGCCGCGTCCGGGGCCGGCCAGAGCGGGAGGACGGATCGTGCTCGACAGCACTCTGAGTGACACGCCAGGAGGTGCGCCGCTCGGCCAGGCCTGGCACCCGGCCTCGGTGGCGCGCGCCCTCGTGACCAGCGTGAGCAGCGTCGTCCGGGGCCACGACGACGTCATCGAGCTGGTCGTCGCCGCCGTCCTGGCCGGCGGCCACGTCCTCATCGAGGACGTCCCGGGCAGCGGCAAGACGACTCTGGCCCGGGCACTCGCCCGCAGCCTGGGCGGCTCGTTCGCCCGGATCCAGGGGACCTCGGACCTCCTGCCTGCCGACGTCACCGGCTCGGCGGTGTGGAACCCCGAACGGTTCGGCTTCGAGATGATCGAAGGCCCGCTGTTCGCCAACGTGGTGCTCGTCGACGAGCTCAACCGCACCTCGCCGCGGACCCAGTCCGGCCTCCTGGAGGCGATGGACGAGTCGGCGGTCACGGTGGACGGTCGTCGCTGCCTCCTGCCGGACCCGTTCACCCTGGTCGCGACGCAGAACCCGCTGGACCAGCACGGCACCTACCCGCTGCCCGAGGGGCAGCTGGACCGCTTTGCGGTCTGCCTCAGCCTGGGTCCGCTGGCTCCCGCGTACGAGCGGGTCGTCGTGCAGGAGCAGCTCGCGGGCGCCACGGTTGACCGGCTGCAGCCGGTCGTCGACGTCGCGCACCTGGTCGCGGCCCGCGACCGGGTCCGCGGCACGCACGTCGCGGACGACGTGCTCGACTACGCCCTGGCCGTCGTGCACGGCACCCGCAGCGACCCGCGGGTCGCCGGCGGCGGGAGCACCCGGGCGGCCCTGATGCTGGTGCGCCTGTCGCAGTCGCTGGCGGTGCTGCGGGGCCGCGACTTCGTGCTGCCGGACGACGTCAAGCAGGCTTCGGTGCCGTGCCTGGCACACCGGCTGGCCACCGTCGCCGGCCCGGGAGTGACCGCCGCCGACGTCGTGCGCGACGTCCTCAGCCGCGTGCGCGTGCCCGTGTTCCGATGAGCCCGGGCGCCGGCACGCGGCACCGCGCGACGTCCCGCGTTGCCGCGCCGGTGGTGCTGGGCGCCGTCCTGCTGAACTTCCTGTGGATGACCGGGAACGCCTGGTTCCTGCTGCTCGGCGGTGGGTGCGCCGGGGTGCTCGTCCTGGGCGTCGTCTGGCGTGGCCGTGTCGACGGTCTGTCCGTCGAGCTGGTTCACCCGGCACGGGTCTCGGTGGGAGCGGACCTGCCGGGCACGCTCACGATCACCAATCGCGGCAGCCGGACGAGCACCGAGGCGATCTTCCGCCTGCAGACGGCCGGGCTCGCGGACGTCGAGGCGTCCATCGGGATGCTCGCCCCCGGCGAGGTGGTCCGCGCGCCCATCGTGCGGGCAGCCACCGGCCGGGCGGTCGCCCACGGCACGGTCGTGCACCTGCTCTCTCGTCCCGGACTGGGTCTGCTCGCAACGACCCGGCCGGTTCACGTCCCCGACCGGGTCACCGTCCACCCACGGCTGTTCGAGGTCGCCGACGTCCCGGTCACCCAGCACCGCGTCGCCGGCACCCATGCGTCGGTGGCCCGTGGTCGCGGCCCCGAGGTGCTCGGAGTCCGCGAGTGGCGCTCGGGGGACGATCCCCGGCGGGTGCACTGGCGCAGCACCGCCCGCAGCGGCCGGCTGACGGTTCTGGAGCGCGGCGACCCGGTGGCGGCTGAGCTCCGGCTGGTGCTGGTCGGCTCGGACCACGCCGCCGGCTTCGAGGACCTGCTCAGCACAGCCGCTTCCGTGTGCGACCGCGCCGTGCGGTCCGGGCTGCTGGTCACCGCCGTGGCCTGGCACGTGAACGGGCCGGTCCTGGCGCCGGCGGGGTCCCGCTGGGAGCTGCTGGACTGGTGGTCGAGCGTGACCGACACGGTGCTGCCGGACCCGGCAGCGTTCGGGTCGCTGGCCCTCGCCGGCTTTGGCGCCGGTGAGCTGCTCGTGGCGGCACCTCCGGAGACCGACGACTGGTGGCTGGCGGCCGCCGGGCTGGCCGGCCCCGGCCTGGGGCTGCGCCGGCTCGAGGCGGCACGATGAGCGGCCGTCGCTCGGAGCTGGGGGTCCTGCCGCTGCTGCCGATCGGCACCGGCGTCACGGCAGCCGCAGCGATCGGCTGCCTCGGTGCGCGCGGCCTGCTGCCCAGGCCGGTCGCGGTCCTCGCGGTCGCGCTGGTCGCCGCCGCCGGCTGGGCCCTGGTCCGCTGGCCGACCGGTCGCGGAGCGGCGCTGCGCCGGTCGGTGGCGCAGCCGGTCGTCGTCGCCGGCATGGTGCTGACCTCCGCGCTGCTGCTGGTGCGGGTACGCGCCGCGGCCGGGGACCCGGCCGAGCTGGTGAGCGGCATCGGGACGGCGATGTCGTATCCGCTCGTCTTGATCCTGGTCGCGCAGCTGGGATCGACGGGCAGCCTGCGCGATCTCGGCGTGGTGCTGATCGGGAGCTTGCTGTGCGCCGTGCTCGCCCTCGGGACGGTGCCCGACGCGACCACGCCGGACCTGACGTCTGCCCTCGGCGCGTTCCTCGGGCTGGGCTGGGCGGCCGGCCTGGTGACCCTGTGGCTCATCCACCGGGGCACGGAGCGGGCCCGGGCGCCGCGGTACCTGGGTGGCGGTGGGCCGGGCATCCGGCAGCCGCTGCTGCTGGTCCTGGTGCCTGCCCTGGTCGGGCTGCTGGCGCTCCTGCTGCCGCACCCCGCAGGCATCCGCCCCGGCGGCGTCGGCCACAACGTCGATGGTGCACCCGGGGCGGCGGGCGGCGGCGCGGCGGGCTCGCGCGGCGTGCAGAACTACCTCTCACCCGGCATTGACCTGGACGCCCGTGGCGAGCTGCCGACGACCCGGCTGGTCGAGGTCCCCGCCGACAGCCCGGCGCTGTGGGCCTCGACCGTGATGGTCGACTACACCGGCCGGGCCTGGGGCCCGGGCGAGGAGATCACCTCCTTCTCGACGGTCCCGCGCGATGCCGACCGGCGCGCACGACCTCCGCCGCGGGGCGGTTCCCGGGCTGGCGCCGGGACTCGCCGACCGGACCGATGCGGTGCGTCCGCTGCTGCCCAGCCTGAACCTGCCGCTGCTCGCACCGGGGCAGCCGGTCTCGGTGCGCACCGACGTCGAGATCGGGGCCCTGGGCAGCAGCATGTTCGTCCCGGCCGGCCCCGGTCGCCCGTACGTCATCAGCAGCAACGTCACGGTCGTCGAGCCGGTGACGCCGGCCGACACCGCTCTGCCCGCGTCCGTGCCGGACCGGGTGCGCGACCTGGCCCGGAAGCTGACCCGCGGCGCCGCGACCGTCGAGGGGAAGGTGTCCGCGATCGAGGACTACCTGCATGCCCACCAGCGCTACCGCCTCGACTCCCCGGTGCCCGACGATGACGAGGACGCCGTCGACGACTTCCTGTTCGAGTCGCACGAGGGTTTCTGCGAGCACTTCGCCTCAGCCGAGGCGGTCCTCTTGCGAGCGGTCGGCGTGCCGGCCAGGCTGGTCACTGGGTTCGCCGGCGGCAGCCGGGAGGGGACCGGCCGGGTCCTGCGGGGAAGCGACGCGCACGCCTGGGTGCAGGTGCACGTCGGCGACGGTCGGTGGCTGTGGTCCGACCCGACCGCCGGCGCGACCCTCGCCGAGGACCGGGACGGTGTCGCCACCCGGCTGCTGGACCTCCTGCGCTCGCACACCGCGCTGCTGGGCGCCCTTGCCCTCGGTGCCGCGGCCCTGGCGATGACCACAGTGCTGGCGGTACGCCGGGTACGGTCCCGGCGGGCGGCTGCCCGCGCGTTGGCGAAGCCACTCGAGGCGCGGGTGCTCGCGGCGTTCGCGGAGCTCGAGCGGGCGCTGGCCGGCACCCCGCTCGCCCGACCGCCGCAGACCTCGGTGCACGAGCTCCGCCATCTGCTGATCGGCCGGTGGCCGGGCGGGCTGCCGGACGCCGAGCGAGTGTCGGCCGCACTCGCGGTGGTGCAGCGGGTGCTCTACGCCGGGCGGCCGGTCGTCGCCGACGAGGCGCTCGGGGCGCTCGCCGCCCTCGAGCGGCTCACCGAGCAGGCGGTCGCGGTCCGGGCCGGGGCACGGCAGAAGGTGCGCCCTGGCCGAGGCGCGTGACAACCTCGGAGCGACGCGCGCTGAGGAGGCCCGAGATGCAGGACCGTACGCCGGACCGGGCGACCCTCGAGCCGGTCGAGCGTGCCTCGGTGGACGAGCTGCGAGCCCTGCAGCTCGAGCGGCTGCAGCAGACCCTGCGGCACGCCTACGAGAACGTCGCGCACTACCGGCGGGTGTTCGACGCGGCCGAGGTGCGCCCCGACGACTGCCGGTCGCTGGAGGACCTGCGGCGCTTCCCGTTCACCACCAAGGCGGACCTTCGCGAGAACTACCCGTTCGACATGTTCGCCGTACCGCGCGAGCAGGTGTCCCGGCTGCACGCGTCCTCCGGCACCACCGGACGCCCGACCGTCGTCGGCTACACGGCGCAGGACGTCAATACCTGGTCGACGGTGATGGCCCGGTCGATCCGGGCGGCCGGCGGTCGGGCCGGCGACCGGGTGCACGTCGCCTACGGCTACGGGCTGTTCACCGGCGGGCTCGGTGCCCACTACGGCGCCGAGGCGCTGGGCTGCACGGTCATCCCGGTGTCCGGTGGCATGACCGAGCGGCAGGTGCTGCTCATCCGGGACTTCGAGCCCGACGTCATCATGGTGACGCCGTCGTACATGCTCGCGATCGTCGACGAGATGGAACGGCAGGGCGTGGACCCCCGGCGTACGTCGTTGCAGGTAGGCATCTTCGGTGCCGAGCCGTGGACCGACGACATGCGCCGCGAGCTCGAACAGCGGCTGGACATGCACGCCGTCGACATCTACGGACTGTCGGAGGTGATGGGGCCGGGTGTCGCCCAGGAGTGCGTGGAGACCAAGGACGGGCTGCACGTCTGGGAGGACCACTTCCTGCCCGAGGTCGTCGACCCGCTCACCGACGAGGTGCTGCCGGACGGCGAGAAGGGCGAGCTGGTGTTCACCTCGCTGACCAAGGAGGCGATGCCGGTGGTCCGCTACCGGACCCGCGACCTCACCCGGCTGCTCCCCGGCACCGCCCGGCCGATGCGCCGGATGGAGAAGGTGACCGGCCGCTCCGACGACATGATCATCCTGCGCGGGGTCAACCTGTTCCCGACCCAGGTCGAGGAGCTGATCCTGCGCATCCCCGAGCTGTCGCCGCACTTCCAGTGCGTGCTGCGCCGCGACGGCCGGCTGGACTCGATGACCGTCCGGGTCGAGCGGCGGACGGTGGCCTCGCCGGCCGACGCGGACCGCGCCGGTGCGGCGCTGGTCGGCCAGGTGAAGGCCACCATCGGGGTGAGCGTCGCGGTCGAGGTGGTCGAGCCGGAGGGCATCGAGCGGTCGGTCGGCAAGATGCGGCGCATCGTCGACGAGCGGACCGGCTGAGATGGCGGTGCGAACAGCGCAGGGCGAGCGGTTCCCGCGCGTCGACTGGTACGGCGAGGACCTGGGCGCCAGCGTCTTCGTCGGGTGCGAGTTCGTCGACGCCGACCTCACCGAGGTGACCACCAAGGGCGCACGGTTCGAGGACTGCGAGTTCCGCGGCGGTCAGCTCAACGCCTCGACGCACGACGGGACGTCGTTCACCGGCTGCCGGTTCACCCGGACCTCGTTCTTCGCGGCGACCCTGCGCGGCTGCAAGCTGGTCGGCTCGTCGTTCTCCGGGGCGAAGCTGCGGCCGATGACGGTCGAGGGTGGCAACTGGTCCTTCGTGTCGCTGAGGGGCGCGAACCTGTCCGGCGTCGACCTGTCCGGGCTGCGGCTGGTCGAGGCCGATCTCGCCGAGGCCGACCTGCGGCACACCGTGCTGCGCGACGTCGACCTGACCCGGGCGACACTGCGCAGCGTCCGGCTCGAGGAGACCGACCTGGTGGGCGCCGACCTCACCGACGTCGACCTCGCCGGCCTGGAGTGGAAGGGCAGCAAGGTCGACTCGACGCTGGCCCTGCACATCGCCGAGTCGCAGGGCGCCGTCGTCGTCGGCTGACGATCGCCCTTGATCGATGGTGCGGAAAAGGCTGGCATCAGGTGGAACCCCCGCGCCGGGCTGGGGCCTTCCAGGTTCGAAGCAGTCGGATCGCTGACACACTGCCGAGCGCAGCACCGGCGATCCAGGTCGACGGGGAGGAGGGACGGTGCACGAGCCGTACGGCTTCCGCGCCTTCGTGGAAGCGCGCTATCCGTCCCTCGTCCGGTTCGGGACGCTGCTCTGCGGCGACCCCGGGCGGGGCGAGGATCTCGTGCAGGAGTCACTGATCAAGACATTGCGCGGCTGGACCCGGGTCGGGCTCGGCGAGGGCGACCCCGAGGCCTACACCCGCATGGTGATGACCCACGCGGCCTGGCGCGCGTCGCGGCGCAAGTGGTGGGGCGAGCGGCCCACCGACCAGCTGCCGGAACAGGTCGACCAGGCGGGCAGTGACGCATACGCCCGGGCCGACACGGCCGACGCGGTGCGGGCGGCGCTGGCCGTGCTGCCCGCCCAGCAGCGGGTGGTCCTGGTGCTGCGGTTCTGGGCGCACCTCACCGAGGCCGAGATCGCGCACGAGCTCGGCTGTTCGACCGGCACGGTCAAGAGCCGGGCCAGCCGGGCCATCGCCGCACTGCGCGGAAGTGGCCTGCTCGACGAGACCGTGGGAGGTGCCCGATGAACGACGCCGAGCGCATCGAGATGCTCCTCACCCGCGCTGCCCAGGTCACTCCGACCAGCAGCCGACCTGCCGATGACGTCCTGCGGCGTGCCGACCTGGCTCCGTTTGCCCGGCTGCGCCGACACCTGCGCGCGCTGATCGGCGGGGTGGTCGCCTGCGGGTTGGTCGCGGGCGGCGGCGCCGTGGCGCTGTCCAGCGGTGACGGCCCGAAACCGACCCCGGCCCCTGCGCCGCGGCCGATCCGGCTCACCGTCGACCTGCTGCCCGGATGGCACTTCGACGACAGCGGCCTGACGCTGACCTGTGCCAGCAACCTGACGCCCCGCACGGTCTACCGCGACGCGACGATCGGTGACCTGCGGTGCCCAGCCACCGCGGAGCTCACCGTCGCCGGACCCGTCCTCGTCGCCGGGCGGCTGGACCGCGTGCTCGCCGAGCGGGTCCGGACCACCGGGACCCCGACCATGGTGGGCAACCGCGCCGCCTGGGTCGAGACCGGCGATACGCCGTACGCGTTGGCGACCTACCTGGTCGGCGGCACCGAGGACGTGGGATACGTCGTCGTCGCCCCGCACGGGTCCGGGCCGGAGGAACCGGTCGTGCCGTCGCTGCAGGGTGAGAATGTCTGGACCGCCCCGGTCGAGGCGCTCAATGCTGCCGCCGGGGTCGGCGTCCGCGGCGGCGAACGGATCCGCCGGCACCAGCTGCCCGAGGACGTCCGTTCCGTGGTGCTCACGATCGAGCCACGGAACGTGGGGGCGGCTCCGGGTGCCCTGATCTGGACCCAGGAGCACGCCCGGGCGGTGCTGCACGAGCTGCGTCCTGCGAGGCGGTCGCTGCCGCCCTGCGACGAGCCGGTCAGTGCGAGGACCCTCTGGCTGCAGCGGCCTGCCGGCAGCTGGGTCCGGGTCGACGTCACCGCCGACGCCACCGGGTGCCAGGCCGCGGTGTCGGAGCTGGGCGGCGTGGGCCGGGTTGCGGGCAGGCCCGCCGCGACCGCCCGGTTGCTCGACGAGGGGGAGCCCAGGAACCGCGTCACAGAGCGGTCCGACGTGGTCCGTGTGGGCGATGTCAGCTTCACCGTGCCGGACGGGTGGCAGGTGTTCGAGGAGTCGGACTTCGACCCGTGCACCGCCACGACCCCCACCGTGGTGCTGGCCGACAGCCTGGCTCCGAGCTGCCTGGTGGACGTGGGGCAACGGGCCTACCAGCCCTACCTCTGGATGACCACGCAGCCGCTCGAGGAGCGGCGGTTCCGGACCCAGAGCGGCGCGGTGCTGCCGGGCAAGCCGCGACCTGTCGAAGGCAGTGACGGCACCACGCTCGACTGGAGCAGGGAGATGCTCGTGATCGACGGCACCACCTTCCAGGGGTGGCTGGGCATGCCGGCCGACGGCGGGTCGGGGCGACTGCTGCTGATGGGGGTGCCCTGGCAGTCGGGGGCGACCAGGCTGCAGAAGCTGGCCGGGTCGTCCTGACCGATGAGTTCGGCTCGGCTGCCGGGTCTGCCTCCACGTCCGACCGACCTGCACCACGGAGGTGCCCATGCGGAAGCTCGTCGTCATCGAGTTCATGTCGCTGGACGGCGTCGTCCAGGCGCCGGGGGACCCCAAGGAGGACACCGAGGGCGGCTTCCAGCACGGCGGCTGGCACCCGCCGTACTTCGACGACGTCCTCGGCGCCGCCGCGGCCGAGGGGATGGCCGCGACCGACACCCACCTGTTCGGCCGGAAGACGTTCGAGGGGATGGCCTCCTACTGGCCCACGGCTCCGGCGGACGACCCGTTCGCCGTGCACCTCAACAGCACACCCAAGTACGTCGCCAGCCGGACGCTCAGCAGCGTCGACTGGCAGAACTCGACCATCGTCGACGGCGACGTCCCGGCCGCGGTCGCCCGGCTCAAGGAGCAACCGGGCGGCAACATCGGCGTGCTCGGCAGCGCGAACCTCGTGCAGACGCTGATAGCCCACGACCTGGTCGACGAGTACTCCCTGACGGTCTGCCCCCTCGTGCTGGGCAGCGGCAAGAAGCTGTTCCGGGACGCCGAGCAGGTGCGGCGGCTGGTGCTCGTCGACTCCACGCTCACCACCACCGGATCGCTGATACTGACCTACCGTCCGGCGGCGTAGGGTGCGGCTGAGACGAGGGAACCAGATGACTCAGCCGGGGGAGAACCCGCCGACCGACGCACGATGGTCGCGGACCGCATCCATGCGGGACAAGTACGGCCGGGGCGATGGGGAGAGGCCCGCGAAGCCTCAGCGGACGCGCGCGTTGCGGAGCTGGTTCACGAAGAAGCGCCGCGCCAAGTAGCGCGGGCCGGTCCGTCTCGGCCGGCTGGTGACAACAGAGCACGCCAGCGCGGGCCGATTGGCTAGCTGCCGCCGGGCGTGCGGGTGATGACGTTCGTGTCCAGCGTCACTGCGCCGGTGTGGGCGAGCAGCCGGCCGTCCACCGTGGTGCCGGTCGTGACCGTGATCGACGCGAGGGCCAGGACGTTGCCGCGAAGGACAGAGTAAGTGCCGAGGGTCGCCGAGCTGCCGACCAGCCAGAACACGTTCGACGCCTGCGCACCGTTCACGAGCTTCACGCGGCTCGCGGACGCCGTGATGAGCGTGGACGCGGCTCGGAAGATGAAGACTGCATTCGGGTCGCCGCCCGCGTCCAGCGTCACGGTGCCGGTGATGCCGAACGTGCCCGCCGGTGACGCGTAGACCCCCGGCGTCACCGTGGTGCCGCCGAGCTCGACCGGGATGCTGCCCGTCACCGGGCGGCTCGCGACGTCGTCGTAGGCTGCGGCCAGGTCGGCCTTGGCCTGCACGGCTGCATCGTCCGCCGCGTGCAGGACGCCGTTGTTCGGCGGCGTCAGCAACCCGGTCACTGCCACGCCCGGGCTGAGTCCGACCGAGCCGGTCAGCAGGGTGAGACCGGTGTTGGTGACCGCCGACCCAGCGAGGATCGCGAAACTCGCGGCGCTGCCCAGGGCGACGGGCTTCGTGAAGGCGAAATCTGCCGGCGCGTTCGCCGAGCCCGAGTCCGCGGCTGAGAAGCCCGGCGACGTTGCAGCCGGCGCGTTCGCCGAGCCCGAGTCCGCGGCTGAGCCGCCAGGCGACGTGGCCGGAGCGGCTTCGGACGCGGGTGCGGTCGTCGAACGCGGCGCCGGCGGCTCGCTGGGACGCGTGCGCAACGGCGGCACCCGACCTGCCGAAATCGTCTCGGAGGCTGCCGGGCCTGCCGCCTTGCTCGGTCGAGGCCTAGGAACGGCGACGTTCCGAACCCTGTGGTCGGAGTCCGTCGGGGACTCCCCGCGCCCCGCACCGAGCACCGATGAGTTGCCCTGCGACCGGGGTTCGGCACTGTGGTGCTCGATCACGGCCGGGCCCGTCGCCGGAACGGCGAGCACCACCGCGGTGGTCGCGGCGACCGCGACCGTGGTGGCCTGCCCCGCTGCCACGGTGCCTGCATGCTCGACGACTCGACCGGCCTCCGCGACCTGGCGCAGGAACGGCAGGTTCGCCAGCAACGCCAGCGGTCCGACGGCCCACAACACACGCGGCAGGCTGGCGCCCAGGAACGCTCGTACGCAGGCTGGGTCGAGCTGTGTTCCGGCGGATTCAGCAAGCTGGCGTCGTGCGGCGGCCACCGACATCGGCCGCTTGTAGCTGCGGGCAGCGGTCATGACTTCGAAGACGTCGGCAACAGCGACGATGCGCCCTGCGTGCGAGATCTCGTGGCCGGCCAGGCCACGCGGATATCCCATGCCGTCGAACCGTTCGTGGTGCTGGGAGATCGCGGTGCCCCACTCGCCCAGCCACTCGAGCAGCGGGCCGGCCAGCACGGCGCCCTGGTCGGGGTGCTGGCGGACCATGTCCCACTCGCCGGCTAGGAGCGCGCCCGGCTTGTTGAGCACGGTCGCGGGTACGCCGATCTTGCCGAGGTCGTGGAGCAGCGACGCCCAGCGCAGCCGGTCGCGCGCAGCCTGCGTCAGGTGCAGCTCGGCGGCCAGAACGTCGGTGAAGACCCGGACCCGCTCGGAGTGCCCGCGGGTCCGTCGGTCATGGGCGCCCAGGCTGGTCAGCAGGCCGAGGATGCGGGTCGCGGCCTCCCCGGCAGTCTCGCCGGGACGGTTGCGCGCCCGCTCGGTCAGGATCCCGGTGTTCCCGGCTGCCCGCGCGAGCCGGTAGCGCGACGGGGCGTGGTCCGGGAAGAGCATGGTCATCCGGAGCAGGGCGGCGAGCGGGAGCACCCGCCGGACGACGCGTTCGACCAGGAAGCCCGTGATGATCGCGAGCATCCCGAGGGCGATGATCCGGGCCAGCAGCGGGACGCCGCTGACAAGCGGCGCCGCCAGTCGCGTGACGACGTACGAGCCGGCGACCGGGACCACGAACACGGTCAAGGAGAGCGCGCGTGCGAGTACGGGACGCGCCTGCCAGCGCGACTCGTCCAAGCGAGTCGTTCGAGTAACCCCGATAGCGATGCCCTCCCCTGTAGGCGTCATCGGCTGGCGGGGCCACTAGCTTGTTAGCCCGAACGGGTTGGCCGCCAACAGGGTCAGCGCGCGTGCACAGCCGCTGCTCGCGCCACTCGGCTCGGCTGAAGCCCTACGGAGCCGCCGGTCACACAAGGAGAGCGGGTGACGAGAATCGAACTCGCACTGTCAGCTTGGGAAGCTGATGTTCTGCCATTGAACTACACCCGCGTGGTGGAACTCGGACATGTTAGCGCCCTGCAGGGTTGGGTCCGAAGTCCCCGCTAGGGTCATCCCGTGCTGCTCTCGGACAGGGACATCCGCGCCGCGATCGACTCCGGTCGGGTCGCCATCGAGCCGTACGCGCCGGAGATGGTCCAGCCGTCCAGCGTCGACGTGCGCATCGACCGCTACTTCCGGGTCTTCGAGAACCACCGTTACCCGCACATCGACCCGTCGGTCGAGCAGGCCGAGCTGACCCGGCTGGTCGAGCCGGACGGCGACGAGCCGTTCATCCTGCACCCGGGGGAGTTCGTCCTCGGCTCGACCTACGAGGTCGTCTCCCTGCCGGACGACGTCTCGGCGCGGCTCGAGGGCAAGGCGCTCTCGATCTCGACGCCGATCCCCACCCCCTCCGGCTGGACGACGATGGGCGCCCTGCGCGTCGGCGACCAGGTGTTCGGCCCCGACGGTAGGCAGCGACGGGTCGTGGCCGCGACCGGCGTCATGACAGACCGGCCCTGCTACGAGGTCGAGTTCTCCGACCACTCGGTCCTCATCGCCGACGGCTCCCACCAATGGCTGACCACATCCAAGGCCGAGCGCGACCACGGCCGCCGCGGAACGTCGGTCCGGACGACGGCGGAGATCGCGGCCAGCCTCCGGGTGCGCAATGAGGTGAACCACCACGTTGCCCTGACGGCACCCGTCGACTATCCGCATCGAGACCTGCCCATCGACCCGTACGTCCTCGGCGTGTGGCTCGGCGATGGCACATCGACGAAGGCCGAGATCACCTGCGCGCCTGGGGATCAGGAGGTGCTGCGGCACATCGAGGCGGCCGGCTACCAGGTGTGGCGGGCGTCAAGCCCGATGGCCTGGAGGATCGGTGGGCTTTCGCGGCGCGCCGTCGGCCGCACCCGCGATGCCGCCGGGCACTACGTCGCCGACGGGTCGCTTTCGAGCACGTTGCGCAGCATGGGCCTGCTCGGCAACAAGCACCTGCCAGAGGTCTACATGGTCGGCAGCGCCGAGCAGCGCCTCGCACTGCTGCAAGGGCTGATGGACAGCGACGGTTACGTCGACGTCTTCGGGCGCTGCGAGTTCGTCAACATGCGGGAGGAGCTCAGCAACGCCGTGGCCGAGCTCGCTGCGAGCCTCGGACTGCGGCCGGTGGCGCGCAAGAAGCGCGCGATGCTGAACGGCATCGACTGCGGACCCTGCTTCCAGGTCAAGTTCACGCCCCGGTTGCCCGTCTTCCGCCTCGCCCGCAAGCTGGCCCGCCTGAAGACCGACTCGCGCGAGCACGCCCACCGCGGCATCGTCGCCGCGCGCCCCATCGCCTCGGTGCCCGTCCGCTGCATCGAGGTCGACGCAGCCGACGGGATGTTCCTGGCCGGCGAGCGCTATATCCCGACCCACAACAGCTCGCTCGGCCGGCTGGGGCTGCTCACCCACTCGACGGCGGGTTTCATCGACGCCGGCTTCTCCGGGCACGTGACCCTCGAGCTGTCCAACGTGGCGACGCTGCCGATCAAGCTCTGGCCGGGCATGAAGATCGGCCAGCTGTGCTTCTTCCGGCTCACCAGTCCTGCCGAGTCGCCCTACGGCTCGGGCGCGCAAGGCTCCCGCTACCAGGGCCAGCGCGGCCCCACGCCGTCCCGCTCGTTCCAGAACTTCCACCGCACCCCGACCTGAGGCTCGACTGAAACGTACGGCGAGCCGATGCGGCCGTTGCGGTCGCCGAGCGTTTCAGCCGAGGCAAGGTAGGCCTGGGTCAGCGGACGGTGCGCAGCAACTGGGCGCGCGCCGTGCCGCCGGTGAACGGGTACGCCGGCCGGGTGGCGATCCACAGCGGCAGCAGCTCCGGGGCCATCGAGGTCGCGAAGTAGTGACCCTGACCCAGCTCGCAGCCCAGGCTGGCCAGCAGCTGTGCGGTCTCCGGGGTCTCGATGCCCTCGGCCACGACCTGCAGGTCGAGGTGGCCGGCCAGGTCGGCGACCGCGGCGACGATCGCCCGGTCCCGGCCGGCCTCGTGCACCTGGCTGACGAAGGACCGGTCCACCTTGAGCTGCTGGATCGGCAGCTCGGACAGGTGGGTCAGTGACGAGTAGCCGGTGCCGAAGTCGTCCAGCGACAGCCGCACACCGAGCTCGCGCAGGTCGGCCAGCAGCCCCAGGGCGCGGTCGGCGTCGCTGAGCACGATGCTCTCGGTGATCTCCAGGGTCAGGCGGTCGCTGGGCAGGCCGTGCTTGGCCAGGGTCTCGGCGACCGCGGTGGGCAGCATCATGTCGAGCAGCGACCGGGCCGAGAGGTTCACCGAGATGCTCAGGTCCAGGCCTTCGGCCCGCCAGGCGGCGCACGCGGCGACGGCCCGGTCCAGCACCAGCGTGGTCAGCGGGACGATCAGACCGTTGCGCTCGGCCAGCGGCAGGAACAGCCCGGGCCGCAGCGTCCCGCGCACCGGGTGGTGCCAGCGGACCAGCGCCTCGGCCGAGACGACCCGGCCGTCCTGCAGGTCGACCAGCGGCTCGACCTCGATGTCGACCTGGCCGGTCGCGATGGCCTCCCGCAGCTCGCCCATCAGCGAGAGCAGCGACGGGTCGTTGACGTCGATGTCCGCGCGGTAGAGGACTCGGGAGTCGGCGCCGTTCTTCGCGGCGTACATCGCGATGTCGGCGCGCTTGAGCAGGTCCGAGACGTTGCGGCCGTGCTCGGGCGCCAGCGCGATGCCGACCGACCCGGACAGGTGCAGCCGCTCCTGGCCGACGGTGAAGTGCTCGCTCAGCGTTCCCAGCAGCTCGTCGGCCATCGCCTCCGGGCTGATCGCGGCCCAGGCGTGCACCAGGACGGCGAACTCGTCGCCGCCGAGCCGCGCGACCGAGACTCCCTCGGGGCAGATGTCGGCGAACCGGTCCGCCACCTGGCGCAGCAGGTCGTCACCGATGTGGTGCCCCAGGGTGTCGTTGACCGCCTTGAAGCCGTTCAGGTCGATGATCATGATGGCGACCTGGCCGCGGCGGTGCCGTGCGTCGGCCAGTGCCGCGACCGCCTCGGCGGTGATCTGCGAGCGGTTCGGCAGCCCGGTGAGGGTGTCGTGCATGGCGTCGTGCCGCAGCTGCCCGATGAGCATTTCGTTGTGCAGCGCCACCGACGCGTGGTTGGCGACGGTCTGCAGCAGCTGCACGTCGCTGGCCGAGAAGCCGCGCACCTCGCCCATCCGGTCGTGCACCGCGAGGGTGCCGACCGTCTGGCCGTCGTACCGCAGCGGCGCGATGACGGCCTCGTTCGCGTGCCGGGACAGCAGGTACGCCGCGGCCGGCCCGTCGGTGGAGCGGACCAGGACCGCTTCCGAGCCGTCCAGCAGGACGCGCAGCAGACTGGTGGCCCGGTCGGCCTCCTCCGGGTCGAGGTCGACGACCCGCTCGCCGTCGTAGCGGGAGACCGAGAGACCGTCGTCGCCGAACCGCATGACCTCGGCGGTCTCGCCGCGGAGCAGTTCGCGGGCCTGGTGCAGCACCGAGGGCAGGACGTCGTCGGAGGTCGGCGCCACGCTGAGCTCGCGGCTGAACCGGAACAGCCGCTCCAGGCTGGTGTGCCGGTCGGCGAGCGAGGCGTAGGCCCGGTAGCCGATCATCAGCATCGCGCCGGACGCGACGAGCGGTACGGCGGCGAGCGGGCCGAGCCGCAGGGTGAGCAGCGGCATCAGGCCGAGCACGCCGCTGGCGGCAGCGATGCCGATGCCGGAGAACAGGCTGCGGACACCGGACAGCGGCGGCTTCCCGTCGTACCAGCGGATGATCACGCTGAGGACGACCAGGTCGACGGCCATCGCGGCCGCGCAGGCCGCCACGCCGCCGACCCACTCGCGGCCACCGTCGGCGGTGCTGCCGCCACCGATGACGCGGAACACCACCAGCGCGACGGTGGTGTCGGCGAACATCAGGGCGGCGTTGACGCCGGACTTCAGCAGGGTCTGCCGGCGGTGCAGCAGCATGACCAGCGCGGAGCCGACCACCCGGGCCACCAGGAGGTCCTGCGGGAAGGCGTAGAAGAGGGCGAGGATCAGCGGGACCTCGCTGATGCTGATGCTCTGCGCCTCGCGGCCGACCTGGATGTGGAACACCCAGATCTCGGTGACGGCGAACAGCACCGCCAGCACCCACCACGGGATCTGCAGGTCGAGCGGCGCGTCCGGCGGGAAGGACTGGAGGCCGACCCAGAGGACCGTGCCGAGGACGGCCAGTCCGGCTGTCAGGGCCAGGACACGCCGGGTGGGGCGCACCGCGCGGCGGACCGGCGCGGGCGCCCCGGGCTTTTCCCGCGTCGTCCCCATGCCTGGTGCATCGGAGGGAACTGGCGTCGAGCCTTAGCCCGGGCAGTGCCGCAGCCGGGACCAGCTCAGACCCAGGTCGCCCCGGGGACGTCACCCTTGTCCGTCCTGCTCATCGTGGTCCCCCCGTCGGTCCCCGTCGTCGTTCCCGTTGCGGTCATGGTCATGGTGGTCATGGTCATCGCGCTCACCCCCAGCTCGCGCTCGACCAGAGGTCGTTCGCCCAGTAAGCATCAGCCCAGGTCGCCCCGGCCCAGGTCGCACCGGCCCAGGTCGCACCTGCCCAGTACGCGTCGGCCCAGGTCGCCCCGGCCCAGGTCGCCCCGGCCCAGGTCGCACCGGACCACTTGGTCCCCGCCCAGGTCGCGCCGGACCACTTGGTCCCGGCCCAGGTCGCGCCCAGCAGCGGCGGTCCCGTCCACTGCCCGGCGGCCCAGGTGGCGCCGGCGGTGCCGGCCACCTCGGCCTCGGCCAGGGCGCCGGTGTCGGTCGGCGTGCCGAAGATGTCCTGCTCGCCGGTCAGCGTGACGCCGTTCTTCTTCAGCTTCTTGGTGCCACGCGCCTTGTCTAGCGAGCCGCCGCCGGCGTGCACCGTGGCTGCGGTCACCCGGACGTTCGAGGTGTTGTACGCCGTCGCCAGGTCCAGCCCGCCGGCGCCCTCGGCGTCGACCCCTGCCTCCGGCACGTCGTACGCCGAGCGACGCAGGATGTCCTTCAGCTGGTCCGGGCGCAGCCACGGCCGCTGCGAGAGCAGCAGCGCGGCGGCGCCGGAGACGACTGCCGCGGCCTGCGAGGTGCCGCTGCCCTTGAAGAACCGGTTGTTCAGCGTGCCGGTGTCGCCGTGCACGATGTCGACGAACGAGCCCGGAGCACGCAGGCTGACGATCGAGGAGCCGGGCGCGACCAGGTCGGGAGCCCGCTTGCCCTCGAGGGTGGCGCCGCGCTGCGAGAACGCGGGCACCCGGTCGTCGGCAGCGGTCGGTGGTGCCCTGGGTGTTCACGGCGCCGACGGCCAGCACGGCCGGGTCGTACGCCGGGTTGGCCAGCCCGGTGGTGCCGCCGCCGCCGTTGCCGGCCGAGACGACCACCACGATGCCGCTGTTCCAGGCGACCTCGGCGGCGTGGGCCAGCGGGTCGAGCCGGTAGTCCTGCGTCGAGTCGGTGCCGAACGAGAGGTTCAGGACCCTGATGTTCAAGCCGGCGTCGCGGGAGTGCGCCACGACCCAGTCGATGGCCGCGATGACCTGCGACACGTCGGTGTTGCCCTGGGCGTCGGCCAGCTTGATGCTGACGATCCGCGAGCCGGGCGCCATGCCGAGGAACCGGGTGTTGTCCGTGGCGTACGTCGACGGACGTCGACCCGGAGTCGCGGCCGGCGATGATGCCCGCCATGTGCGTGCCGTGGCCGAAGGTGTCGAGGTCCTCGAGGGTCGGCGTCTGCGACTCCAGCGACAGGTCCGGGCCGATGACCAGCTTGTTGTTCGTCATCAGGCCCTCGACGGGCAGGACGCCCGAGTCGAGCAACGCGACGTCGATGCCCTGGCCGCTGTAGCCGTTGCGCCAGAACGTGGGGGCTCCGGTCAGCCTGGCCACGTTGGTCATGTCGCCGGCGGTGCCGGTCGGGCCGATGCCGGTCGACTGCAGGTGCAGCCGGCTGTCCTCGGTGACCGTCTGCACGGCGGGGTTGGTGCGCAGCCGGGCCATGGCCGGGGCCGGGACGTCGGCGACCAGGGTGCCGAGCGAGCCCTGGGTGGCGACGACGGTGCCGCCGAGCGAGGTCGCGGCCGAGCGGGCGGCGGCGAGCCGGCCCTCGTTGGCCTCGACGACGACGCGGACGCTCGAGGACGAGTCCGCGGGAGCGACGTCCTCGGGGCCGGCCGAGCTGACTGCCAACGCGTCCCCCGTCGACGGGGCGAGCAGCAGACCCCCCGCGGCCAGCGCTACGGCGGCAGCAGCCCGCCAGCGCAGTGGCCGATCCAGTCGGTGCGGATTCACGTGTCCCCCAGATAGGTGTCGTCGAGAGATCGTGACTATCCCTTTACCTGTTACCGAAAGTCACGTGACCTTGACTCATTGCACACGGACGGCGTAACAGACCAGTACCTACGGTGCCGACAGGGGGCCGAACGGAGGAGCCCGCACCCCACTGTTCGCGGGGCGCGGGCTCCTGCGTCACAGCGGTTCGGCTCAGGTGCTGGCGATCGCCTCCAGCACGTCCAGCCGCGCTGCCCGGCGAGCCGGCAGCAGGGCCGCGACGATCCCGCACGACGCGGCCGCCGCGACGATCGCCGCCAGCTGACCGACCGGGACGACGGTGCGCGCGGTCTCGATGCCGGACTCCCTGATGGCGAAGACCAGCGACCAGCCGAGGAACAGGCCGACCGCCGAGCCCGAGCAGCGTGCCGTAGACCGCGACCAGCGCCGCCTCCCAGCGCACCATGCCGCGCAGGTGCCCTCGGGACATCCCGATCGCGCGGAGCAGGCCGAGCTCGCGGGTCCGCTCGACGACGGCCAGCGACACGGTGTTGCCGATGCCGATCAGCGCGATCAGGATCGCCAGCGCCAGCAGCGCGTACACGATGCCCAGCATCGCGTTGAAGTCGTCGACCACCGACTGGCGCACCTCGTCCCGGTCCATCACCTGCACGTTGCCGTACGCCGCGGTGACGGCGTCGACCGACCGGCGCAGGTCGGTCCCCGCCACGCCCTCGGTCGCCGACGACGTACACCGAGGTGTCGAGAGCTGCCGGGTCGACTGCTCGGTACGCCGCACGGTCGATCCAGGCCTGGCCGGTCCAGTCCGGGTGGTCGAACAGGGCCCGCACCACGAAGGTGCGCTGCTCGCCGTTCCCGAACGTGACCGGGACCTTGCTGCCGATCGTGAGCTGCTTGCTCTCGGCATGCCGAGAACCGAGGGCGATGCCGTCGGAGCCCATCTCCGCCAGCGAACCGGCTGAGATGCCCAGGTCGAAGACCCGCTGCACCGTGGCGGCCGGCCAGACGGCCAGCTCGGTCATGCCGTCGCCGACCTCGGCCTCGGTGAACTGCCGCGGCACCGCGGCGGCCACCTCGTCGGTCTCGGCCAGGTCGGCCGCCAGCTGCGGGCTCACCCCGCCGTACACCCAGGCTCCGGTCTCCAGGACCAGGTCGCCGCGGAACTCCTTGTCGAACGAGTGGCTGACCGACCACTTGCCCGAGGCAGCGAACACGGTGATCCCACCCACCAGCGCCACCCCGATCATCAGTGCCGACGCGGTGGCAGCGGTCCGCCGTGGGTTGCGTACGGCGTTCTCCCGGGCCAGCTGCCCGCGGGCGCCGGTCAGCCGCGGCAGCACCTGTCCGAGGACCCGGACCACCGGCCGGGCCAGCACCGGGCTCAGCGTGGCCACTCCCAGGAAGCCGGCCAGCGCGCCGAGCAGGACCATCGGCACCGTGCCGCTGGTGATGCCGCCGAGGACGGCCGCGACGCTCCCGACGACAAGGACCAGGCCGAGCACGACCCGCCGTCTCGACGTCCGGGTGCTCTCGGCCGCGACCGTGCGCATGGCCTCGACCGGCGCCACGCGCGCGGCCCGGCGGGCCGGCAGCAGGGCCGATCCCACGGTCACCGCGACGCCAAGGACGAAGGCGATGACCAGCGACGCCGGACGCACCACGAGGGGCCCTTCCGGCATGGTCACGCCGAAGCTGCGCCACAGGACCCCGATGCCCTTGGCCACGCCGACGCCGGCGACCAGGCCGAGCGCCGACGCCACCACGCCGACAAGGGCGGCCTCGATCGCGACGCTGCGCCGCACCTGCCTGGCGCTCGCACCGATCGCCCGCAACAGGGCGAGCTCCTTGGTGCGCTGGGCCACCAGGATCGCGAAGGTGTTGTTGATGATGAAGGCGCCGACGAGCAACGCGACAGCGGCGAAGACCCGCATGAAGATGCCGAAGAAGTCGACGTCCTCGTTCTTCCGCGAGCTGTTCTCCTTCTCCAGTGCCGTGCCGGTAACGACCTCGAGGTCGCTGCCCAGCGCGTGACGAAGCTCAGCAGCGAGACCGGGCTGGCTGACGCCGGCCGTGGCCTCCACGGCGATGCTGTCGACCGTTCCGTCGCGGCCCAGCAGCCGCTGGGCCGTGTCGAGGCTGAACAGGACCGTGCGGTTGCCGGCCCGGTTGTCGGCGTCGCCGAACGTCGCCACGCCGACCACCGTCACGTCGGCCGGTCCGGACACGGTCAGCACCGTCGTCCGGTCGCCCGGCGCCGAGGTCGGCCTCGTCGGCGAGCGAGCGGTCGACGACCACCTCGTCCCCGGCGCGCGGCCCGCGGCCGGCCACCAGGTGGAAGGGGTTGAGCCGCTTCGACTCCGTCCACGCGGCTGCCGGCGGGAGCGGCGCCCATGCCGATGTCGTCGACGGCCTCACCGTCGGGTCCGACGACCTGGGCGAAGCCCTCGACGCGGGCCGCCACCTGCTCGACGCCGTCGAGGTGCGGCGATCCGCTCCACCAACGACTCGTCCACCGGGGCGTGCTGGGTCCCGTTGAAGCCCTCGATCGTGGCCGGCCCGCGGACCAGCGCATCGGTCTGGCGCTCGGCGTCGGCGAAGACTCCGGCGAGGCTGGCCCGCATGGTGTCGGTGAACACCATGGAGCCGGCCATGAAGGCGACTCCGAGCAGGACGGCGACGACGGTCGAGACCAGCCGCCGCTTGTGGCTGCGCAGTCCGCGCAAGGTCAGGGTCAGCACTGGTCAGCCCTCCAGCGTCTTCATGTGGTCGAGGACGCGGTCCGCGGTGGGCTCGGTCATCTCGTCGACGACCCGACCGTCAGCCAGGAAGATGACCCGGTCGGCGTGGCTCGCGGCAACCGGGTCGTGGGTGACCATCACGATCGTCTGGCCGTTCTCGTCGACCGAGCGGCGCAGGAACGACAGCACCTCCAGGCCGGAGCGCGAGTCGAGGTTGCCGGTCGGCTCGTCGGCGAAGACCACCTCGGGGCGGGCGACCAGCGCCCGGGCCACCGCGACCCGCTGCTGCTGACCTCCGGAGAGCTCGCTCGGGCGGTGCCGAAGCCGGTCCCCCAGGCCGACCACGTCGATGATGCGGTCCAGCCACGCCTGGTCCGGCGCCCGGCCGGCGAGGCGCATCGGCAGCGCGATGTTCTCGGCCGCGGTCAACGTCGGCACCAGGTTGAACTGCTGGAACACGAAGCCGATCCGGTCCCTGCGGAGCCGGGTGAGCTCCTTCTCCTTCAGCGTCGTCAGGTCGGTGTCGCCGACCCAGACGGTGCCGCTGGTCACGGTGTCCAGGCCGGCCGTGACGTGCATCAGGGTCGACTTGCCGGACCCGGACGGACCCATGACGGCGGTGAACTGTCCGGCGGCGAGCTCGACGTCCACGCCGTCGAGCGCATGCACGGCGTTGTCGTCACGCCCGTACGTCTTGCGTAGGCCGATGGCGCGGACGGCGGCCGGCAGCGCGCCGATGCGCGCCGCGGGGACGGTGGCGGCGGTGGTCGCCGGCGAGGTGGCGGACATGCGTTCTCCTGGGCTCGGCAGCCCCGGAGGGGCGGCGGTGGCGTCGTCCCACCACCGTCGTCGCCTGCGCCGCCGCGGACGAGCGTGCTGCCCTGAGACCTGCGGGTGGTGCCAGCACCACCCGCCCGGGTCAGGCCGTGGTCTCCGCCACCGGTGACCCGTCGTCGCCGACCGGGATCACCGAGATGTTGCGGTGCACCGAGCGCAGCAGCAGCTGGCTGACGTCGAGCACCTCGACCTCTTCGCGGGCGGAGCCGTCCTGCTTCTTCGCGGTGACGGCGTCGCCGAGCATGACGAGGCAGAACGGGCAGGCGGTGGAGACGACGTCGGGGTCGAGGGCGAGGGCCTCGTCGACCCGCTCGACGTTGACCCGCTTGCCGATCTTCTCCTCCATCCACATCCGGGCACCGCCGGCTCCGCAGCAGAAGCCGCGCTCCTTGCAGCGGTGCATCTCCTCGGTGCGCAGCCCGGGAACGCTGGCGAGCACCTCGCGCGGCGGCGTGTACACCTTGTTGTGCCGCCCCAGGTAGCACGGGTCGTGGTAGGTCACCAGCTGGTCGATCGGGGTGACCGGCGTGAGCCGGCCCTCCTGCACCAGGCGGTCCAGAAGCTGGGTGTGATGGACGACCTCGTAGGTGCCGCCGAGCTGGGGGTACTCGCGGCCGAGGGAGTTGAAGCAGTGCGGGCAGGTCGCGACGATGACGGTCTTGTCCGCACCGGCCTCGTTCAGGGTCTCGACGTTCTGCTGGGCGAGCATCTGGAACACGAACTCGTTGCCGAGCCGGCGGGCCGGGTCGCCGGAGCAGGCCTCGGCCTCGCCGAGCACCGCGAACTTCACCCCGGCGATGTGCAGCAGCTCGGCGAACGCCCGGGTGGTCTTCTTCGCGCGGTCCTCCAGCGCGCCGGCGCAGCCGACCCAGTAGAGGTAGTCGACCTCGCTGAGGTCCTCGACGTCCTGGCCGAGGACCGGCACCTCGAAGTCCAGGCCCTGGGTCCACTCGAGGCGGGCCCGGGACGACATGCCCCACGGGTTGCCCTTGTTCTCCAGGTTCTTCAGCATCGTCCCGGCCTCGGACGGGAACGACGACTCGACCAGCACCTGGAACCGGCGCATGTCGACGATGTGGTCGACGTGCTCGATGTCGACCGGGCACTGCTCGACGCAGGCGCCGCAGGTGGTGCACGACCAGAGCACGTCCGGGTCGATCACCCCGCCCTGCTCGGGGGTTCCGACCAGCGGCCGGGCGGCCTCGCCCTCGTCACCCGCGCCCTTGGCGAACAGGTGGTCCCGCAGGTCCATGATCACCAGCTTCGGCGACAGCGGCTTGCCGGTGTTCCAGGCCGGGCACTGGTCCTGGCAGCGACCGCACTCGGTGCAGGTCGCGAAGTCGAGCATCCCTTTCCAGGTGAAGTCCTCGACCTTCCCGCGGCCGAACACGGTGTCCTCGTCGAGGTCGTCCAGGTTCTCGAAGTCGATCGGCTTGCCGTCGACCATGATCGGCAGCAGCGGGCCAAGTGCGTTGGGCTCGCGTTTGGTCAGCACGTTGAGCGGCGCGAGGAAGATGTGCAGGTGCTTGGAGTAGACGACCAGGACCAGGAAGCCGAGCACCACCCCGATCTGCAGCAGGATCCCGACGGTCTCGAGCGCCTCGTTGGTGTCCTCGCCCAGCGGCTCGAGGATCTTCGCGACAGCCTGCGAGGCGAACGCCTCGTCGCCGAAGGGGAAGACCCCGGTGTTGACCTGGGCGCCGCGGTAGAGGAACAGCGTCCAGATCACGTTGAAGATCATGAACAGCACCAGCCAGGCGGCCCCGGTGTGGGATCCGTAAAAGCGGGACGCCCGCTCGCGTCGGGCCGGCGCGTTGCGCAGCCGGATCACGGCGAACACGGCCAGCGACACCAGCACGGCGACCCCGAAGAAGTCCTCGAGGAACCCCAGCAGGCGCCAGTGCCCGATCAGCGGGATCGCGAAGTCGCGGTCGAACAGCGCGCCGTAGGCCTCCAGGATGGTCGCCGCGAGCACCACGAAGGCCCAGAAGGTGAAGAAGTGCGCGACCCCCGGCACCGACCACTGCAGCAGCTTGCGCTGGCCGAACACCTCGCGCAGCTGGCTCTTGGCCCGGGTGCCGATGCTGTCCAGCCGACCCGGCGCCGGCTGGCCGGAGGTCACCAGCCGGTACAGGTAGTGCACGCGACGGCCCGCCACCGCCAGCGCGGCCAGGGTCATCACCAGCCCGATGGCGAGTCGCACGGAACCTCCTGGGAGAGGACGCCGGGTCCCGGATCCGGGGTCAGCGTAGGGGGAACCGATCCTACCGACGGGTAACTTATCCGTGGAGCGCGGGCCGGCCTGGCGGCTCAGAACAGCGAGGAGGCCCAGCGCAGCATCGGAACGAGGACCGGTGCAGCGATCGTCAGCATCCCGACCAGGACCAGCACGGCGAGCAGCCGCAGGGGCGCGGCGGGCTTGCCGCGGCGGTCGCGTAGGGCGGGGAGCATGATTCCGAGGGTACGACGAGTGGCCCCGCGCCGGTGCTAGGTGACCTCTTCCATGCCGGGCGGGAGGTGACCGGTGGACTTGCGGTAGTAGTCCGCGGCCTTGCGGGTGGCGAGCATCCGGGCCAGTCCCATCGCCGCGCCGCTGGCGAGGGCGTAGGGGATCGCCTCCCGCCACTGCGTGCCGGGCTGTGCCGGGTTCGCCGGCGGGTTCGCGCCGGTGGTCGCCCGCCAGCCCTTGACCAGTGCCTTGCGGGCCGCGACGCCGGCCAGGATCGCCGAGATCCCGCCGAGCAGCCGCCACCCCATCGATGAGTTCGCTGCCACGGGCCTCCCTTGCCCGGGCACCGGTGGCCCAACCACCTGCGATCCGCACTGGTCGGGCGCCGCGATCGCCTACCCTGCGCTGGACGGTCCGTGCCGGTCTGTCGCCGTTTCGTCCAGCAGGGGACCCGCGTGCCGCACCGCACCGCCCGCCGTGCCCGGGTGCCGGCTGCCGTCCTGACGGTCCTCGCCCTCGCCGCGTCGTTGGCGGCGGCCACGCCGTCCGAGGCGACCTCGCCCACGGTGCCGGCCGGAGCAGTCGCGCCGGCCTCGGTCGTCGACACGGCCCGCGCGCACCTGGACCGGGTCGGACCGACGTTCGGTGTCGCCGGCCGGGACATGCGCACCGTTGCGGTGAGCCGGGTCGCCGGTCGCGACGTCGTGCGGTTCCAGCAGACCCGCCGCGGACTGCCGGTCCTCGGCGGCCAGCTGGTCACCGTCCTCGACGGCCACGGCCGACTGCTGTCGGTGTCCGGCGAGACCGCCGGCCCGGCCGGCTCCACGGCGTACGACGTCGCCGCCTCGACCGCGGCCCGCACCGCCCGCGCGGCGACGGCTGCGCACCACAAGGTGCCCCGGCGCACGCTGTCCGCGGACCGGCCGACGCAGTGGCTGTTCGACCGCTCGCTGCTGGACCCGCGGGCCATGCCTGACCTGCGACCGGTCTGGCGGGTCCCGGTGCGATCCGCGGTGCGCGCCGACCTGCGCGACCTCGTGCTGGTCGACGCCCGGACCGGCCGGGTCACCCTCCGGCTGAGCGAGGTGGCCACCCTCGACCGGGTGGTGTGCGACGACGTCCGAACCCACGGCTACCGCTGCCGAGGCGGTTACGAGCGGGTCGAGGGCGGGCCGCCCACGGGTGTGCTGGACGTCGACCGGGCCTACGACCTGACCGGTGCGACCGCGGCCTGGTTCACCGACACCCTGGGCGTCGACCTCACGGCCCTCATCGGCAACGACCTCGGTGACGGCCGCAAGCTGCGGTCGACGACCAACTACTGCCCGCCGGGGGACTGCCCGCTCGACAACGCCTTCTGGAGCGGCGACCAGATGGTCTACGGCGCCGGGTACACCTCGGCCGACGACGTCGTCGCGCACGAGCTCGCGCACGGCGTCACCCAGCACACGGCGGGGCTCGTCTACTGGTACCAGTCGGGTGCGATCAACGAGTCGATGTCCGACGTGTTCGGCGAGCTGGTCGACCTGGCCGACGGGACCGGTGGTGACGGGCCCGAGCAGCGCTGGCGGCTCGGTGAGGACCTGCCGGCCGGCTCCGGTGGACCCGCCCGGGACATGGCCGACCCGCCGCGGTTCGGCCAGCCGGACACCACCCGCAGCCCGCTGTACGACTACGCCTTCGACTACGACGACAACGGCGCCGTGCACACCAACAGCGGCGTGCCCAACAAGACGGCGTACCTCATCGCGGACGGCACGGCGGCCGAGCCGGACGGCGCCTTCCGTGGCCGCGCCTTCCCGGGCATCGGCACCGCCCGGACGGCGACCCTGTACTGGGCCACCCTGCAGATGCTGACGCCGGGAGCGGACTTCGTCGACCTGGCCGCCGCGCTGCGGCAGTCCTGCACCAACCTCGCCTACACCGCCCTCGAGTGCGCGACGGTGACCGCGGCCGTCGAGTCGACCGAGCTCGCCCGCTGGACCGGGCCGAGCGCGCCGCGCCGGGTGGTGACGACCAGCGGTCCGGGCGAGGTGCGGCTGTCCTGGGCGCGGCCGGCCACGACCGGCTCGGCAGCGCTCGGGTCCTACGTCGTCGCGGTGGCGCCGGGCCTGCACGGGGACGACTTCTTCACCGTCGAGCCGTCGGCCACCTCGTGGGTCCTCCGCGGGTTGGCACCGGGAGTCGACTACACGGTGCGCCTCGTCGCGGTGACCTCGAACGGCACCTCGCCACCGGTCACCCGGGTGATGTCCGGCAGCGCCCTGACCCTGACCGGCCCGACGTCGATCGACTGGGGCCGGCGTGTCCGCGCCCCCGGGACGCTGCGCAACGCGCAGGGCGTCGGCCTGCCCGGCCGGCGGGTACGACTATTGCGCCGCGAGGCCGGGTCCGCGGCGTACCTGCTGACCGCCACGACCGTGACGGCGGCCGACGGCAGCTTCGCGTTCGGCTGGGACGCCCGCCGCAGCGCCGACTGGTTCGTCCAGTACGGCGGCGCGGGCAGCGAGATCGGCGTCCGCAGCCGGCTCCGGAGCACCGTGGTGCACCAGCGGGTGACGCTGGCGGCGTCCGAGCTGTCGGTCCGGCCGGGGCAGACGGTGTCCCTGCACGGCTCGGTGCTGCCGCTGCGCAGCGGCCGGGTGACCCTGCAGCGCCGCGGCCCCGACGGCGGCTGGGAGCCGGTCGCCCGGGCCCGGCTGGACCGGGGTCGCTGGGCGCTGTCCTGGCGGGTCGCCTCGCCGCGGCCGACCGAGCTGCGGGTCCGGGTCGCGGGACGGCCGGGGTCCGGGCTGGCCGCCGGGATCAGCCGGGTGGTGACCGTCGGATGACCGACGCCACCCGCACCGCAACCTTGCACGGGCACGACCTGTCCTACCTCGACAGCGGGAGCGGCCCGGCGGTGCTGTTCATCCACGGGCTGCTTGGCTCGCACCAGAGCTGGGCGCACCTCGTCGACGCGCTGCACACCGGGCACCGGGTGATCGCGCCCGACCTGTTCGGTCACGGGGCCTCGGCCAAGCCGCGCGGCGACTACTCGCTGGGCTCCCACGCCGCGACCCTGCGGGACCTGCTCGACCGGCTCGGCGTCGAGCGGGTGACCCTGGTGGGCCACTCGCTCGGGGGTGGCGTCGCGATGCAGTTCTGCTACCTGTTCCCGGACCGGGTCGAGCGGCTGGTCCTGGTGTCCAGCGGCGGGCTCGGCCGGTCGGTGAGCCCGCTCCTGCGCTCGGCCACCCTGCCCGGCGCCGAATGGGTCCTGCCGCTGGTCGCCTCGCGCTGGGTCCGCGGCCGGGCCGAGGCAGTCGGGCGGACCGTTGCCCGGCTGGGCTGGCGGGCCGGTCCCGAGCTGCAGGAGGGCTGGCGCGGTTTCACCGGGCTGCAGGACGTGGAGGCGAGGCGCGCGTTCCTGGCGACCGTCCGGTCGGTGATCGACCCCGGCGGGCAGACCGTGACCGCACACGACCACTTGCCGATGGCGGTGGAGATCCCGACCCTGGTGGTGTGGGGGACCCGGGACCGGATGATCCCGGCGTGGCATGCGACCGCCGCCGCGCAGGCGATCGCCGGCAGCCGGGTCGAGCTGTTCGAGGGGGCCGGGCACTTCCCGCACCTGGACGACCCGGACCGGTTCGCCGCGCTGCTCGGCGCCTTCATGGCCGGCGAACCCGAGTGAGTTGAGTCACGTCGGCTCAACTTTTGACACGGACCTGACCGGGGCTGCACACTATGAGTCGTCACGACTCAACTCTGTCCCGTTCGGGACGCCCCACAGTAAGGAACAGCAACCATGGCACGTGCGGTCGGCATCGACCTCGGGACGACCAACTCCGTCGTCTCGGTCCTGGAGGGCGGGGAGCCCACCGTCATCGCGAACGCCGAGGGCTCGCGGACCACCCCGTCGGTGGTCGCGTTCGCCAAGAACGGCGAGGTGCTGGTCGGCGAGGTCGCCAAGCGCCAGGCCGTCACCAACGTCGACCGGACCATCCGCTCGGTCAAGCGCCACATGGGCACCGACTGGTCGGTCGACATCGACGGCAAGAAGTACACCGCGCAGGAGATCTCCGCACGGGTGCTGATGAAGCTCAAGCGGGACGCCGAGGCCTACCTCGGCGAGACCATCACCGACGCCGTGATCACCGTGCCGGCGTACTTCGAGGACGCCCAGCGCCAGGCCACCAAGGAGGCCGGCGAGATCGCGGGCCTCAACGTCCTGCGCATCGTCAACGAGCCGACCGCGGCCGCCCTGGCCTACGGCCTGGACAAGGGCGAGACCGACCAGACCATCCTCGTCTTCGACCTCGGTGGCGGCACCTTCGACGTGTCCCTGCTCGAGATCGGCGAGGGCGTCGTGGAGGTCAAGGCCACCAGCGGTGACAACCACCTCGGCGGCGACGACTGGGACCAGCGCATCGTCGACCACCTGGTGAAGGCCTTCCAGAACGGCCACGGCGTCGACCTGTCCAAGGACAAGATGGCGCTGCAGCGGCTGCGCGAGGCGGCCGAGAAGGCGAAGATCGAGCTCTCCTCGTCGTCCGAGACCACGATCAACCTGCCGTACATCACCGCCTCCGACGCCGGCCCGCTGCACCTGGACGAGAAGCTCACTCGCTCGCAGTTCCAGCAGCTGACCGCCGACCTGCTCGACCGCACCAAGGCGCCGTTCCAGTCGGTGCTGCGCGACGCCGGCATCGCGGTCTCGGCGATCGACCACGTCGTGCTGGTCGGTGGCTCGACCCGGATGCCGGCTGTCGTCGACCTGGTCAAGGAGCTGACTCGGTGGCAAGGAGCCGAACAAGGGCGTGAACCCGGACGAGGTCGTCGCCATCGGCGCCAGCCTGCAGGCCGGTGTGCTCAAGGGCGAGGTCAAGGACGTCCTGCTGCTCGACGTCACCCCGCTGTCCCTCGGCATCGAGACCAAGGGCGGCATCATGACCAAGCTGATCGAGCGCAACACGACGATCCCGACCAAGCGGTCCGAGATCTTCACCACGGCTGACGACAACCAGCCCTCGGTGCAGATCCAGGTCTACCAGGGCGAGCGCGAGATGGCGGCGTACAACAAGAAGCTCGGGATGTTCGAGCTGACCGGCCTGCCGCCGGCACCCCGCGGCGTGCCGCAGATCGAGGTCGGCTTCGACATCGACGCCAACGGCATCGTGCACGTGTCCGCCAAGGACCTCGGCACCGGCAAGGAGCAGTCGATGACGATCACCGGCGGCTCGGCGCTGCCGAAGGACGACATCGAGCGGATGATGAAGGACGCCGAGGCGCACGCCGAGGAGGACCGCCAGCGCCGCGAGGAGGCCGAGGTCCGCAACACCGGCGACCAGCTCGTCTACCAGACCGAGAAGTTCCTGGCCGACAACGCCGACAAGTTCGCCGAGGGCGACGCGGCCGCCACCAGGGCCGAGGTCGAGGAGGCCGTCGCCGAGCTGAAGAAGGCGCTCGAGGGCACCGACGAAGCCGCCATCCCGGCGATCAAGGAGCGCCACCGAGAAGGTCGCGACCGTCAGCCAGAAGCTCGGCGCCGCGATGTACGCCGAGCAGCAGGCGGCGCCCGGGGCCGACGGTGGCCAGGCCGGCGCAGCCCGGCGACGGCGCGTCGGACGATGCCTCGACGAGGACGTCGTGGACGCCGAGATCGTCGACGAGGACGAGGCCGAAGTGACCGACCGCCCCGGCGAGCACAGCGACGACCGCGATCCCGCGGCCGAGGAGCACCAGGGGCCGGTGGTGCGCGACAAGCGCCGCATCGACCCGGTCACCGGCGAGCTGCGGGAGCCGGCCAGCGCCGGCTCCCGCGGCCCCGGGGGTGCCGGACTCCCCGGCCGACGGCCTCGGCGGCGACGTCGTCGACGAGCTGACCGGTCAGCTCGCCGAGCGCACCGCCGACCTGCAGCGGCTGCAGGCCGAGTACGCCAACTACCGGCGCCGGGTCGAGCGCGACCGGCGAGGTCATCCGCGAGACCGCGGTGGCCAACGTGCTCACCAACCTGCTGCCGGTGCTCGACGACATCGGCCGGGCTCGCGACCACGGCGAGCTGGAGGGCGGCTTCAAGTTCGGTCGGCGAGGCCCTCGAGCAGATCGTCGAGAAGCTCGGACTGGTGCGGTTCGGCACCGCCGGCGACCCGTTCGACCCGACCGTGCACGAGGCACTGACCCACACCCACTCCGACGACGTCACCGAGGCGACCGCGATCGAGGTGTTCCAGCCCGGCTACCGGATCGGTGACCGGGTGGTCCGCCCGGCCCGGGTCGCCGTCGCCGAGCCCGAGTAGCAGGCCGAGAGGAGGGGGACGCTCATGAGCACCAGGGACTTCCTGGAGAAGGACTTCTACAAGACGCTCGGCGTCCCCAAGGACGCCACGGCCGACGAGATCAAGAAGGCCTACCGCAAGCTCGCCCGGCAGCACCACCCGGACGCCAACAGCGGGCACGGCGACAGCGACCGGGACAAGGCCGAGGCGAAGTTCAAGGAGATCTCCGAGGCCTACGACGTGCTGTCCGACACCGCCCGCCGCAAGGAGTACGACGAGGCGCGCGCCCTGTTCGGCGCCGGCGGCGGACGGTTCCGCACACCCGGCGGCACCAGTGCGCCGGGCGGCGGCGCCCCGTTCGACCTCGGTGACCTGTTCGGCGGGGCCCCGGGGGCGGCGGGCTCGGCGACGTGCTCGGCGGCATCTTCGGCCAGCGGTCCGGCGGCGCCCGCACCGTCGCCCCGCGTCGCGGCGCCGACATCGAGTCGTCGGTGACCCTGCCGTTCGCCGAAGCGGTCGACGGCGTCACGGTGCCGCTGCGGATGAGCAGCGAGCAGCCCTGCCCGTCCTGCCACGGCACCGGCGGCCGCGACGGCGCGCTGCCGCACACCTGCCCGTCCTGCCACGGCACCGGGCAGACCAGCCGCAATGCCGGCGGCTTCGCGTTCGCCGAGCCGTGCCGCGAGTGCCGCGGCCGGGGGATGGTCGTCGACGACCCGTGCCCCGACTGCGGGGGCAGCGGCCGGGCGATGGGCACCCGCACCCTCACCGTGCGCATCCCGGCCGGGGTCAAGGACGGCCAGCGGATCCGGCTCAAGGGCAAGGGCGCTCCCGGCGAGCGGGGCGGACCGCCGGGCGATCTCTACGTCACGGTCGCGGTCTCGCCGCACCGGGTGTTCGGCCGCACCGGCGACAACCTCACCCTCACGGTGCCGGTCACCTTCGCCGAGGCTGCTCTCGGCGCGGAGGTGCGGGTGCCCACCCTCGGCGGGTCACCGGTGACCCTGCGGATCCCGGCGGGCACCGCCAACGGCCGCACGTTCCGGGTCAGGGGGAAGGGCGTGCCCCGCAAGGCCGGCGACGGGACACCGCGCGGCGACCTGCTGGTCACCGTCGAGGTCACCGTCCCGACGACCCTGTCGGCCGACGCGCGACAGGCCGTCGAGGCACTGCGGGACGCCACGAACGGCGACGACCCGCGGGCCGACCTGCTCGCCGCACCACGTCAGGGGGCCTGACATGCCGTTCACCGCCGGCCGGGACGGCGCCTGGGAGAGCGACGACACCACCCCGGTGTTCGTCATCTCGGTGGCCGCCGAGCTGACCGGGCTGCACGCCCAGACGCTGCGCCAGTACGACCGGCTCGGGCTGGTGTCCCCGGGCCGCACCTCCGGCGGCGGCCGGCGGTACTCCCGGCACGACATCGCCGTGCTGCGCGAGGTCGTCCGGCTCTCCGGTCTCGGTCTCGGCCTGGAAGGCGTGCGCCAGGTGCTCGAGCTGGAGCACCACGTGGCCGCCCTGCAGGCCCGGGTCCGCGAGCTCGAGGCCGAGCTCGACTCGTTCCGGGAGCGCGACCGGCGTACCGCCCTCGTCGTCTGGCGCCCCTCCGCTCCACAACCCCGACGCTGACCATCGACTGAAACGTACGACGAGTTGTTCGGCCGGATCGACCGGCGCAACGTTTCACTGGAGACCCACATGGACGCCAACCAGCTGACCACCAAGAGCCAGGAGGCCTACGCCGCCGCGGCCCGCCGGGCGCTGCGCGAGGGCAACCCCGCGGTCGAGCCGGAGCACCTGCTCTGGGCGATGCTCCAGGACGACCAGGGCATCGCCGTCCAGGTGCTGGAGAAGCTCGGCGTGGACCGCGCGCTGGTCCGCGAGGACGCCGAGAAGGCGGTGACGGCGCTGCCCCGCGCCAGCGGCTCGTCGGTCGCGGCACCGGCGCCGTCGGCCGCCCTGCAGCGGGTCGTGGCGACCGCCATCGACCTCGCGTCGGCGCGTGGCGACACCTACGTCTCGACCGAGCTGCTGCTGCTCGGCCTGGCGACCACCGGCGGTGCGGCAGCCGAGCTGCTGCGCGAGCGGGGCGCGACCGCCGAGGCGCTGACCGAGGCCGTCGACCGGGTGCGGGCCGGCGCCACGGTCACCTCGGCCGACCCGGAGCGCACCTTCCAGGCCCTCGAGCAGTACGGCGTCGACCTCACCGCTGCCGCCCGCGAGGGCCAGCTCGACCCGGTCATCGGCCGGGACGCCGAGATCCGCCGGGTCGTGCAGGTGCTGTCCCGGCGTACCAAGAACAACCCGGTGCTGATCGGCGAGCCCGGCGTCGGCAAGACGGCAGTCGTCGAGGGGCTGGCCCAGCGCATCGTCGCCGGCGACGTGCCCGACTCGCTGCGCGGCAAGTCGCTGATCTCGCTCGACCTCGGTGCGATGGTGGCCGGCGCGAAGTACCGCGGCGAGTTCGAGGAGCGGCTGCGCGCGGTGCTCGACGAGATCAAGGGCAGCGACGGGCAGGTCGTCACGTTCATCGACGAGATGCACACGGTGGTCGGCGCCGGCGCGACCGGCGAGGGCGCGATGGACGCCTCCAACATGCTCAAGCCGATGCTGGCCCGCGGCGAGCTGCGGATGGTCGGCGCGACCACGCTGGACGAGTTCCGCGAGCACGTCGAGAAGGACCCCGCGCTGGAGCGGCGGTTCCAGCCGGTGCTGGTCGGCGAGCCGTCGGTCGAGGACACCATCGCGATCCTGCGCGGCCTCAAGGACCGGTACCAGGCGCACCACAAGGTCGACATCTCCGACGCCGCGCTGGTGGCCGCAGCGACGCTGTCCGACCGCTACATCACCTCGCGGTTCCTGCCGGACAAGGCGATCGACCTGGTCGACGAGGCGGCCTCCCGGCTGCGGATGGAGATCGACTCCCGGCCGGTCGAGATCGACGTGCTGCAGCGCCAGGTGGACCGGCTGCAGATGGAGGAGCTGGCGCTGGTCCAGGAGACCGACGAGGGGTCGAGGGCGCGGCTGGAGCGGCTGCGCGCGCGACCTGGCCGACAAGCAGGAGCAGCTGCGCGAGCTCAACGCCCGCTGGGAGCAGGAGAAGGCCGGCCTGGACCGGGTCGGGGAGCTGATGGCCCGGCTCGACGACATGCGGGGCCAGGCCGAGCGGGCCCAGCGCGACGGCGACCTGGCCACCGCGTCCCGGCTGCTGTACGCCGAGATCCCGGCCGCCGAGCAGGAGCTGGCCGAGGCCAGGACGGCGTCGGAGACCCGGGAGGCGATGGTCAAGGAGGAGGTCGGCCCGGACGACGTCGCCGAGGTGGTGGCGGCCTGGACCGGCATCCCGGCCGGCCGGCTGCTCGAGGGCGAGACCGCGAAGCTGCTGCGGATGGAGGACGAGCTCGGCAAGCGGCTGGTCGGCCAGACCCAGGCGGTGCGGGCGGTGTCCGACGCCGTACGGCGGGCCCGGGCCGGCATCTCCGACCCGGACCGGCCGACCGGCTCGTTCCTGTTCCTCGGCCCGACCGGCGTCGGCAAGACCGAGCTGGCCAAGGCGTTGGCCGACTTCCTGTTCGACGACGAGCGGGCGATGGTCCGCATCGACATGAGCGAGTACGGCGAGAAGCACTCGGTGTCGCGGCTGGTCGGGGCCCCGCCCGGCTACGTCGGGTACGAGGAGGGCGGCCAGCTCACCGAGGCCGTCCGGCGCCGGCCGTACACCGTCGTCCTGCTCGACGAGGTGGAGAAGGCGCACCCGGAGGTCTTCGACGTCCTGCTCCAGGTGCTCGACGACGGCCGGCTGACCGACGGCCAGGGCCGCACGGTCGACTTCCGCAACGCGATCATCGTGCTGACCTCCAACCTCGGCTCGACGTTCATCGTCGACCCGACCATGACCCCGGACGCTCGGCGCGAAGCGGTGCTGTCGGCGGTGCGCACCGCGTTCAAGCCGGAGTTCCTCAACCGGCTCGACGAGATCGTGGTCTTCGACGCGCTCGGCGCCGAGGAGCTGGCTCGGATCGTGGACCTGCAGGTCGAGCACCTGCGCCGCCGCCTGGCCGACCGCCGGCTCGGCCTCGAGGTGACCGCAGCGGCGCGCGACTGGCTGGCCCGGACCGGCTTCGACCCGGTCTACGGGGCGCGGCCGCTGCGCCGGCTGGTGCAGTCCGCGATCGGTGACCCGCTGGCCCGGGCGCTGCTCGCCGGGGAGGTCCGCGACGGCGACACGGTCACCGTCGACCTGGACCAGGCAACCGGAGGCCTCACTGTCACCTCCGGCACTCCTGTCACTCCTGTGACGTGACGCGGCTCGGCGCAGTGATCTGACTCACTCGGCGCCGCGTGCGGGGCGTGGCTGACTGGACTCCGGGTACCACTGCGCCTATCTTGTCTATGGATCTGATAGGGAACGAGGAGAATCCATGAAGTCGGTCGTCACCATCGCCATCGTCGGGCTGGGTGCCCAGCTCGTCGACGGAACCCTGGGCATGGCCTACGGCGTCACCTCGACCACCCTGCTGCTCACCGCCGGGTACGCGCCGGCCGTCGCCTCCGCCTCGGTGCACCTGGCCGAGATCGGCACCACGCTGGCCTCCGGCGCGGCGCACTGGCGGTTCGGTAACGTCAACTGGCAGGTGGTGCGCAACATCGGCATCCCCGGCGCGATCGGCGCCTTCGCGGGTGCGACCTTCCTCAGCTCCCTGTCCACCGAGTCGGCCGCGCCCTGGATGGCCGGCATCCTGCTCGCTCTCGGCGTCTACCTGCTGCTCCGGTTCGCCACCAAGGTGCCGACCCAGAAGCACGAGGTTCCGCCCCGCAAGCGGTTCCTCGCCCCGCTCGGCCTGTTCGCCGGGTTCGTCGACGCGACCGGGCGGCGGCGGCTGGGGCCCGGTCGCGACCCCGACGCTGATCAGCAGCGGGCGGATGAGCCCGCGGCGGGTCATCGGCACGGTCGACACCTCGGAGTTCCTCGTCGCGGTGGCCGCGAGCCTCGGCTTCTTCATCGGCATCGGCAACGAGAACATCCCGTGGTCGGCGGTCGGCGCCCTGCTGGTCGGCGGCCTGATCGCCGCCCCGATCGCGGCGTACCTGGTGCGGCACGTTCCCGCCCGGATGCTGGGCGTCTCGGTCGGCGGCATCATCATCCTCACCAACACCCGGACGTTGTTCAACGCCTTCGACGTCAGCAACGCGGTGCGGCCAGAGATCTACGCGACGATCGCGGCGATCTGGCTGGTCTTCCTCGGGCTGGCCGTCCAGGGCCTGCGCAAGGACCGCCGCGATGAGCGCCTCGAGCGCGAGCGTGCGAGCCGGTGAGCTCGTCCCCGCCGCCTGACACGCGTTGATCACGCGGGCGCCTGAGAGGGTGGGTGGATGTCCACCGCACTCGTCACCGGGGCGACCGCCGGGATCGGCAACGCCTTCGTCCGCCGGCTGGCCGCCGACCGCTACGACCTGGTCCTCGTCTCCCGCAACGCCGCACGCCTCGACGAGCTGGCTGCCGAGCTGCGCACGTCGTACGGGGTGCAGGTCGAGACGCTCGCGGCCGACCTCGCCGAGGACGACGGCTGCCGCACCGTCGAGGCCCGGCTCGCCGACGCCGACCGCCCGGTCGACCTGCTGGTCAACAACGCCGGGTTCTCGGTCAACAGCCGGTTCATCACCGGCGACGTCGAGGACGAGGAGCGGATGCTGCGGGTCCTGGTCCGCGCCGTCCTACGACTGACCCGTGCGGCGCTGCCGGGCATGCTGGGACGCCGGCACGGCGTGGTCATCAACGTGTCGTCGGTCGCCGGCTTCGTGCCGCAGGGCACCTACAGCGCGGCCAAGGCGTGGGTCACCAGCTTCACCCAGGGGCTGGCGGGCGACGTGGCGGGCACCGGCGTGCAGGTGCTCGCGCTGTGTCCCGGCTTCACCCACACCGAGTTCCACGAGCGGGCCGGCATCGACATGCGACGGACCCCCGACTGGCTCTGGCTGGAGGCCGACGACGTCGTCTCGGAGGCGTTCTCGGCGCTCAGCCGCGGCCAGGTGGTCTGCGTCCCGGGCCTGCAGTACAAGACCATCGTCACCGTGGCGCGGCACGTGCCGACCCGGGTCTTGAGCGCGGTGGCCCGCCGGGTCCGCGGCACCCGGCGCGGGACACCGGCGGGTCGCCGCTAGCGGTCGCCGTCAGCGGGGCGGCGACGCCCCGAGCCGCGGCGGAGCTGGCGCGCCCCGCGCAGGGTGCCGAAGCCGATGAACACCAGGATCCCGGTGAGCACCGCTGCCTCGCCCCACGACCGGTCCACCAGCGCCCCGAACAGCCCCACCGCGCCGCTGAGCAGCAGCAGGCCGCCCAGCACCACGAGCAGCCACGCCCCCAGGGTGTCGACGAATCGCCTACCTGTCATCCGCGCCCTCAGCCGGACGTCGGCCGCAGCACCTGCAGCCGGTCGAGCGCCTCGTCGAGGACCTCGTCGCGCTTGCAGAACGCGAACCGGACCAACGGGCGGCCGGCCGCCACGTCGTCGTAGAACACCTGGTGCGGGATCGCCACGACCCCGCCCGGCGCGGCAGGTCGCGGCAGAACTCCACGCCGTCCGCCCAGCCCAGCGGCCGGACGTCGGCGGTGACGAAGTAGGTGCCCTGCGGCACGAAGACCTCGAACCCGACGTCCCAGAGCCCCGCGCAGAGCCGGTCGCGCTTCCCGCGCAGGCTCGCCCGCAGGTCCTCGAAGTACGAGTCCGGCAGCCGCAGCCCCGCGGCCACCGCCGGCTGGAACGGCGCGCCGGACACGAAGGTGAGGAACTGCTTGGCCATCAGCACGGCTCGCACCAGGTGGGCCGGTCCGGTGGCCCAGCCCGACCTTCCACCCGGTGAACGAGAACGTCTTCCCGGCCGAGCTGATCGTCAGGGTCCGCTCGCGCATCCCGGGCAGGGTGGCGATCGGCCGGTGCGCGACGTCGTAGGTCATGTGCTCGTAGACCTCGTCGGTGACGACGATCAGGTCACGTTCGACGGCGAGCTCGGCGACCGCGGTCAGCTCGTCGTCGGTGAGCACCGTGCCGGTCGGGTTGTGCGGGGTGTTGAGCAGCAGCAGCCGGGTCCGGTCGGTGACGGCGGCGCGCAGCCGCTCGACGTCCAGCCGGAAGTCGGGCGCGCGCAAGCGTGACCGGCACTCCGGACGCCGCCGGCCATCGGGATGCAGGCGACGTACGAGTCGTAGAACGGCTCCAGGGCGACCACCTCGTCGCCCGGGTCGACCAGGCCGAGCAGCGCGGCCGCGACCGCCTCGGTCGCGCCGGTGGTGACCACGACCTCGGTGGCGGGGTCGAGCTGCAGGCCGTAGAACCGTTGCTGGTGCTCGCAGATCGCCGCCCGCAGGTCCGCGATGCCCGGGCCCGGGCGGGTACTGGTTGGCTCCCGCCCGGATCGCCGCGATGGCCGCCTCGGCGATCTCCACCGGCCCGTCGGTGTCGGGGAAGCCCTGGCCGAGGTTGACCGCGCCGGTCTCGAGGGCCAGCGCCGACATCTCGGCGAAGACGGTCGTGCCGAGGCCGTCGAGACGTCGGGCGAGGGGCGGTGTCCGCACTGATCCACTCTCGCAGAGACCTGACCCTTCCGCAGACGGCCCCCGCGTGGTTGGCTGCCAAAGACTGCTGATCACCCTGCTCAACGGCGAGCTGAGGAGTGTTTCGCATGGTCCAGATCCAGGTCACCGTCGACGGGGAACGCCGCGAGGACGAGGTCGAGCCGAGGCTGCTGCTGGTGCACTACCTGCGCGAGAGAGTCGGCAAGGTCGGCACCCCGGTCGGGTGCGACACCAGCAACTGCGGCGCCTGCACCGTGCAGCTCGACGGGCAGAGCGTGAAGTCCTGCAGCCTGCTCGCGGTACAGGCCGACGGCAGCGACGATCACCACCATCGAGGGCCTCGCGAACGGCGAGTGGCACCCGGTGCAGACAGTCGTTCAAGGAGTGCCACGGCCTGCAGTGCGGCTACTGCACCCCCGGCATGATCATGGCGGCGGTCGACCTGCTCAAGGACAACCCGAACCCGAGCGAGGACGAGATCCGCGACGGGCTCGAGGGCAACCTCTGCCGCTGCACCGGCTACCAGAACATCGTCAAGTCCGTGCAGCACGCCGCCGCCGCGGGTGGTGCCCGATGACCGCCACCGAGGCCGCCCCGGCACGTCCGGCAGAACGCTCGTCGGCCAGGCCGCTGCGCCGCAAGGAGGACGGACGGCTGGTCACCGGCCGGACCAACTGGACCGACAACATCGACGCTGCCGGGCCTGCTGTACATGGCGATCCTGCGCAGCCCGATGGCCCACGCCCGCATCACCCGGATCGACGTCTCGCCGGCGCTGCAACGCCCGGGCGTGCGTCGCTGCGTTCTCGGCGCAACGAGCTCGGCGACAAGCTGGGCACCATGCCGTGCGTCTGGCCGGTCACCGACGACATCAAGATCCCCGACTTCCCCGCCGCTGGCGAAGGACGAGGTGCGGTTCGTCGGGGACTGCGTCGCCGTGGTGGTCGCCGCGGACCGCTACCCCGCGGCGGACGCGCTCGAGGCCATCGAGGTCGACTACGAGCCGCTGCCGCCGGTGCTGGACATGCAGTGCCGCGATGGCCGACGGCGCCGACCTGGTGCACACCGAGCTCGGCACCAACACGTCGTACACCTGGAAGCTCGACGGCGGCGACTACGAGGCCGCGAAGGCGAAGGCCGACCGGGTGTTCACCCGCCACTACGTCAACCAGCGGCTCATCCCGATGGCGATGGAGCCGCGGGCCGTGGTCGCCGCGCCGACCGGGACCGACGGCGAGCTGACGCTCTGGTCGTCGACCCAGATCCCGCACATCGTGCGCGTCCTGCTCTCGCTGACCGCGGGGATCCCGGAGCACAAGCTGCGGGTCATCGCGCCGGACGTCGGCGGCGGTTTCGGCTCGAAGCTGCAGTTCTACCGCGAGGAGACGCATCGCCGCGGTCGTCGCGCTGGAGATCGGCCGGCCGGTCAAGTGGGTCGAGACGCGCAGCGAGAACGCACAGGCCACCCACCACGGCCGCGACCAGCTGCAGGAGGTCGAGCTCGCCGCTCACCAACGACGGCAAGATCCTCGGGATGCGGGTCGACCTGCTCGCGAACATGGGCGCCTACATGATGATCATCTCGCCCGGCATCCCGATCCTCGGCGCGTGGATGTACCACTCCATCTACAAGATGGAGGCCTACGACTTCACCTGCACCGGCGTCTTCACGACCACGACACCGACCGACGCCTACCGCGGGGCCGGCCGACCGGAGGCGACCTTCGCCATCGAGCGGCTGATGGACGATCTGGCGGCCGAGCTCGGCATGGACCCGCTGGAGCTGCGCAAGCAAGAACTGGATCGAGCACCACGAGTTCCCCTACGACACGGTGTCGGGAATGACCTACGACAGCGGCAACTACGAGGCCGCGACCGAGAAGGCCGTCGGCATGTTCGACTACGACGGTCTGCGCGCCGAGCAGCAGCGGCGTCGGGACGCCAAGGACCCGGTGCAGCTGGGCATCGGCATCTCGACCTTCACCGAGATGTGCGGGCTGGCACCCGTCGCGGATCCTGTCGGCACTGAAGTACGTCGCCGGCGGCTGGGAGCACGCAACGGTCCGGATGCCTGCCGACCGGCAAGGTCGAGGTCGTCACCGGCACGTCGCCGCACGGCCAGGGCCACGTCACCGCCTGGAGCCAGATCGCGGCCGACGCAGCTCGGCGTCGACACCGAGGACATCACCGTCGTCTACGGCGACACCGCCACGGCGCCCTACGGCATGGACACCTACGGCTCGCGGTCGCTGGCCGTCGGCGGGATGGCGGTGGTCGCGGCCGCCGAGCGGGCCGTGGAGAAGGCCCGGCTGATCGCTGCGCACATGCTGGAGGCCGACCCTGGCGACCTGGAGTTCACCGACGGCGTCTTCGGGGTCAAGGGCTCGCCCGGCTCGACGAAGACGATCCAGGAGGTCGCGTTCGAGGCTTTCACCTCCCACGACCTGCCCGACGGCGTCGAGCCCACCCTGCAGGCGAGCTCGACCATCGACCCGCAGACCTTCTCCTTCCCGCACGGCACCCACCTGTGCGCGGTCGAGGTCGACACCGAGACCGGCATGACGAAGATCCGCAAGTACGTCTGCGTCGACGACATCGGCAACGTGGTCAACCCGATGATCGTCGAGGGCCAGGTGCACGGCGGTATCGCGCAGGGCATCGCCCAGGCGCTCTACGAGGAGGCCGTGTACGACGACGACGGCAACCTGGTGACCGGCAGCCTGGTCGACTACCTGGTGCCGGCGGCGCCCGACCTGCCGTCCTTCGACACCGATCGCACGGTCACCCCGTCGACCACGAACCCGCTCGGGGTCAAGGGCGTCGGCGAGGCCGGCACGATCGCCTCGACGCCGGCCGTGGTGAACGCCGTCATCGACGCGGTCCGGCAGTTCGGCGTACGGGACATCCGGATGGCGCTCACCCCGGAACGGGTCTGGCGGGCGATCCAGGACGCGAAGGCGGGCGCTGGCGGCGACGGTGGCGACCGTGCCGCGTCCGGCACCGTCGCGTACGGCGGTGCGTCCACCGAGTCGACGGCGGGAGGTGAGTCGTCATGATCCCGGCGCAGTTCGACTACGTACGGGCCGGCTCGGTCGACGAAGCGGTCGCCGCCCTCGCCGCGGGCGGTGACGACGCCAAGGTGCTGGCCGGCGGGCAGTCGCTCATCCCGCTGCTGCGGCTGCGGCTGTCCTACCCCGACGTCGTGGTCGATGTCGGCCGGGTCGAGGAGATGCGGGGGGTCCGCGACGACGGCGACCACCTCGTCATCGGCGCGATGACGACCCACCACGACGTCATTCGCGACCCGCTGGTGAAGGAGCACGCCGGCCTGATCGCCGAGGCGACGGCGACGGTCGCCGACCCGGCGGTCCGGCACCGTGGCACGTTCGGCGGCGCCCTGTCGCACGCCGACCCGGCCGGCGACCTGCCCGCCGTGGCCCTCGCTCTCGACGCGGAGCTCGTGATCGCGGGCAGCGGCGGCCGGCGGACCGTCCCGGCGTCGGAGTTCTTCGTCGACTACCTGCAGACGGCCGTCGAGCCGGACGAGGTGCTCGTCGAGGTGCGGGTGCCCAAGCTCGACCGGCTGGGGCTTCCGGTACGAGAAGTTCCACCGGGTCGCGCAGTCGTGGGCCATCGTCGGTGTCGCCGCCGCCGTCCGCCGCGACAACGGCGCGATCGGCGAGGCCAAGGTCGCCCTGACGAACATGGGTGCGACGCCGGTCCGGGCGACGGCGGTCGAGCAGGCGCTGGCGGGGGCCGCGCCGGACGCGATCGGCGCGGCCGCCGAGCAGGCGGCGGAGGGCACCAGCCCGCCCTCGCGACCTCAACGGCAAGGCCGACTACCGCCAGCACCTCGCCCGGGTCCTGACCCGGCGGGCCGTGGCTTCGGCGGCAGGGAGCTAGCTGATGGAGCTCGAGCACGAGTTCTCGGTCCCGGTCCCGGTCGCGCAGGCGTGGGACGTGCTGCTGGACGTCGAGCGGATCGCGCCGTGCATGCCCGGGGCGACGGTCGAGTCGTTCGACGGCGAGACCATCGTCGGCCGGGTGAAGGTGAAGGTAGGTCCGATCCAGGTCACCTACGCGGGCACGGCGCGGTTCAGCGAGAAGGACCGGTCGGCCTGGCGCGCCGTGATCGAGGCCAACGCCAAGGAGGCCCGGGGCAGCGGCACCGCCAACGCCACCATCACCGCGCAGCTGCACGACAACGGTGGCTCCGCCACCAACGTCACGGTGACGACCGACCTGGCCATCACCGGGAAGCCGGCGCAGTTCGGCCGGGGGGTCATGGTCGAGGTCGGCAACAAGCTGCTCGGCCGGTTCGCCGACTGTCTCGCGGGTGAGCTCGGCAGTGCTGCCCCGGGGGCTGCGACCGCGCCCGCGGCGCAGGCCGCTGCCGCCGCGTCGGACGTCGCGGCGTCGACCACCGGGACACCGACGCCGCAAGCCCGGCCGGCACCGTCGCCGACGCCGATCCGACGCACCGAGAACGAGGCGATCGACCTGCTCGACACCGCCGGTCTACCGGTGCTGAAGCGGCTGGCACCGGTGCTCGTCGGGCTGCTCGCCGTGCTGGTGCTCTGGAGGCTGGTCGCGCGACGCCGCTAACTACCGCCGTACGGCGGTAGCTCTGCGCTCTCGGTGAACGACCTGGTGCGGGCCACCGGTTCGCGCCAGGGTCGGGGGATGAAGCTGCTCATCATCGGCGGGTCCTCCTTCCTCGGCCGGGCCGCGGCAGTCGACGCGCTGGCCCGCGGCTGGGAGGTGACGACGTTCAACCGGGGGCGCAGCGCCCCGGACGTCGACGGTGTCGAAGCGCTCCGCGGCGACCGGGACGACGCTGCCGCGCTGGCCCAGCTCGCCGGCCGGCCATTCGACGTGGTGGTCGACACTTGCGGGTTCGTGCCGCGCGTGGTGGGAAAGTCGGCGCGGCTGCTCGAACCGTCCGGGGCGCACTACGTGTTCGTGTCGAGCATCTCCGCGACGCCGACCTGGCCGGGGCGGCCGACGCCGGAGGGACTCGAGGGTCAACCCTGCTCGTCCGACGCGGGCCCCGACGACGGCGACTACGGCGTGCTGAAGGCCGGCTGCGAGCGCGCCGTGACCGAGGTCTACGGCGAGCGGTCGACGATCGCGCGGGCCGGACTGATCATCGGCCCGCACGAGAACGTCGGCCGGCTGCCGTGGTGGCTGACCCGGATCGCCCGCGGCGGCGAGGTCCTCGCACCCGGTGACCCCGACGTACCGATGCAGCTGGTGGACGCCCGCGACCTCGCGGCCTTCATGCTCGACTGCGGCGAGCGCGGCACAGCGGGAACCTTCAACGCGACCGCGCCGCCCGGGAACACGACGATCGGCCGCTGGCTGCAGAACTGCGTCGAGGTCACCGGCTCGGACGCCCGGTTGACCTGGGTCGACGACAAGCTGCTGCTCGCCCACCAGGTCGAGCCGTGGACCGAGCTGCCGCTGTGGATGCCGTCAGGGCAGGACGGCGACGCCGTCTGGCAGGCCGGCACCGAGCGCACTCAGGCGGCCGGGATGCGGAACCGGCCGGTGCTCGAGACGGTCACCGACACCTGGGCCTGGATCCAGGCAGCGGGTCACCTGCCGGACCTGCCGGACCGCGCGTACCTCACCCGTCAGGGCATCGAGCCGGCAAAGGAGCGGCAGATCCTCGCCGCCTGGCACGCCCGCACCCCGATGTAGCTCGGGTTACAGCTGGCTGAGCAGCGCCTCGAGGTCGTCGGCCACCGCAGCGGGGTCGACGAGCGCGGCGAAGTGCCCGCCCGGCCGGTCGTCGGGCCGGCTCCGCACCGGCCAGCCGCGCATCCCCGCTACCCGCGCCGCCCCGTCGTACGACGTGGTGAGGTGCAGGTAGCCGCACGGGGCGTCCGGCCAGTCCGCGGCGATCGGCAGCGGCTCGTCGAAGAAGTCCGAGCCGCGCGGACGCAGCGACGCCACCAGCGCCATCCGCCCGGCGTCGTCCGGCACCAGCTCGCGCAGGCCGTCGTCGGTCCACTCCGGGAACCGGCCGCCGGCCCCGAGCAGCGTGTCGAGCTCGTCGGCGAAGCCAGGGTCCTCGGTGCGCAGCTGGTCGCGGCGGCTCGCCGGTCGGCTCGGGGGGAGCCCGGCGTCCACGAACAGGTACCCGCGCACCGGGGACCGGGCTGCTCGTCGGGCGGCGCCGAGCAGCGGCAGCAGGTAGCCCGCGCCGGAGTGGCCGACCAGCACGACCGGCCGGTCGGCCGCCGCATCGCGGACCTGCAGCGCGGCGCGGGCGACGAAGCGAGAGGCGTACGGCGGGGTGTCGTCGTCCTGCACGTCGACCACGGCCACGTCGTGCCCGCGGTCGCGCAGCACCCCGGGCAGCCGGCCCCAGGCGGCCGGGCCGGTCAGCGGGCTGTGCACCAGCGCGATCGTCGTGCTCGGGCCGCGCGTGGTCGGGGTCACGGGCGTCAGCCTGCCTTAGGCTCGCGCACCATGAGCACCCGCGACGAGCTCCTCCAGCAGATCACCGACAAGGCGGTCGTGCACGGCAAGGTCGTGCTGTCGTCCGGGCGGGAGGCCGACTACTACGTCGACCTGCGCCGGATCACTCTCGACGCCACCGCAGCGCCGCTGGTCGGTCAGGTGATGCTCGACCTCACCGACGACCTCGACTTCGACGCCGTGGGGGGCCTCACCCTGGGCGCCGACCCGGTCGCCGCGGCGATGTTGCATGCTGCCGCCGCCCGGGGCCGCCGGCTGGACGCCTTCGTCGTCCGCAAGGAGGGCAAGGCGCACGGTCTGCAACGGCGGATCGAGGGCCCGGACGTCGCCGGGCGCCGGGTGCTCGCGGTCGAGGACACCTCCACCACGGGCGGCTCGGTGCTCACGGCGGTGGCTGCCCTGCGCGAGGCCGGGGCCGAGGTGGTCGGAGTCGCCGTCATCGTCGAGCGCGGCGCGGCCGGCAAGGTCGAGGCCGAGGGGCTCACCTATCGGGCCGCCTACCAGCTCGGCGACCTCGGGCTCGACTGAGGTGACCGACCTCGCGCCGCTGCTGCCGTGGTTGTTCGGTATCGGCGTGGTGGCCGTCCTGGTGGGCGGGTTCGTCCTGGAACGCAAGCGGCGCGAGCGGATGATGCAGTTCGCCTTGATGCGCGGGTGGGCGTACGCCGGCGAGGACCCGAGCCTGGTCGACCGCTGGACGGGTGAGCCGTTCGGCCGCGGCGACAACCGGCGGGCCCGCAACGTGATGACCGGCACCGAGTCGGGCCGCCCGTTCACCGCCTTCGACTACTCGTACGACACGCACAGCACCGACTCGAAGGGGCACCGGAAGACGACGACGCATCGCTGGTCGGTCTGCGCGGTGCCGATGCCTGGCTGGCTGGGGACCGTGCAGGTCGTGCCGGAGTCGGCGCTGGACCGCGTCGCCGGGGCCGTCGGCCTGATGACCGACATCGAGCTGGAGAGCGAGGACTTCAACCGCAGGTTCCGGGTCAGCGCGGGCGACCCCAAGCTCGCCAGCGACATCCTGACGCCGCGCACCATGCAGTACCTGCTCTCCGTCCCGGCCGAGGGCTGGCGTACCTGCGGGTCGGACCTGGTGGGCTTCGCGCAGGGCCGGCTCGACCCGGCGGAGGTGGTGCGCACCTGCTCGGTGCTCGGCCGGGTCCAGGACGGCATCCCGAGCTTCGTGTGGAAGGACGCAGGTGGCCTCGGGAGTGGATACAGTCCGGGGTCATGACCGCGCTCTGGATCGTCCTCGGGCTGGTCGTGCTGCTCGCCGTGTTCGTCGCGGTGTCCTACAACCGCTTCGTCTCGCAACGCAACCTGGTGCAGGAGTCCTGGCGCCAGATCGACGTCGAGCTCAAGCGGCGGCACGACCTGATCCCCAACCTCGTCGAGACCGTCAAGGGCTACGCGACCCACGAGCGCGAGGTCTTCGACGCCGTCACCCGGGCCCGGGCCGCGGCGGCCGCACCGGGGTCGTCACCCGCCCAGCAGGCGCAGCAGGAGGGCGTGCTGGGGCAGGCGCTGGGTCGCCTGTTCGCCGTCGCCGAGGCCTACCCGGACCTCAAGGCGAGCACCAACTTCCTCGAGCTGCAGCGTGAGCTGACCGAGACCGAGGACCGGATCGCTGCCGGCCGGCGGTTCTACAACGCGAACGTGCGCGCCCTCAACACCCGGGTCGAGTCGTTCCCGTCGAACATCGTGGCCGGCGCCTTCGGCTTCCACAAGGAGGAGTACTTCGAGGTCGAGGACGAGGCGGTGCGCTCCGCACCGTCGGTCGACTTCAGCTGAGCGGGCTCAGTCCTCGGGAGCGATCCGGTCCCGGACGACCTGCTCGCGCTCGCTGCTCCCGTCGAACCCGTCTGGTCCCGGTTCCGCGACCGAGCCCGGAGCAGCTCGACGACGATCGGCAGCACCGACACCAGCACGATCGCGAGCAGGATGATCTCGATGTGGTCGTGCACGAAATCGATCTGGCCGAGGTAGTAGCCCAGCACCGTCACGCCGACGCCCCAGAGGAGACCGCCGATGACGTTGTAGGCGACGAAGGTTCGGTAGTGCATCTTGCTGACGCCTGCGACCACCGGCGCGAAGGTGCGCACGATCGGCACGAAACGGGCCAGGATGATCGCCCGGCCGCCGTAACGCTCGAAGAAGCCGTACGCCTTGTCGACGTACTCGGGCTTGAACAGGCGAGAGTTCGGCCGCTGGAACACCTTGGGCCCGGCCTTCTTGCCGATGACGTAACCGACCTGGTCGCCGGCGATCGCGGCAACCACGATGAGCGGCACCACCACTCCGAGCGGTGGCAGCAGGTCGGTCGTGGCCACGAGCAGACCAGCGGTGAACAGCAGCGAGTCGCCCGGAAGGAAGAACCCGATCAGCAGGCCGGACTCGGCGAAGACCACCAGCAGCGTGCCGAGCAGGCCGAAGGTGCGGATCAGGTGGTCGGGGTCGAGCCAGGACGGGCCGAGTGCGGTGACGGACACGGTAGGAGGCTACCCATGCGCCGCGGAGCTACCGCCGGCGTACGGTGAATGTCTCGGTCTGCCCGACGGGGCCCTGCTTGCGGACCTTCCCGTTGACGACGAACCGGACCGCCCGCGGCCGGCCGTTGACCACCTCGAGGACCTTCTGGTCGAAAGAGGCCTTCGCGCCGGACTTGAACAGCTTGGAGACCAGGGTGCTGCCGCCGGGCACCCGCACCGTGATGTACGCCGGGTAGCGCACGGTGAACGCCAGCGTCGGCGGCCGGGCGGTCTGTGGTCGAGGCGGACGGGGACGGGGACGGGGACGGGGACGGCGGCGGGATCGTCGCGGCGGGGTCGGGCGCGGAGCTGCTGCTGGTCGCGGTCGGGCTCGGGGTGCCGTCGGCCGCCGTACCGACCTCGCCACCGTCGCCGCGGAGCAGCCACCAGCTCCCGGCCAGCAGGACGACGACCGCACCCACCACGAGGCGCACCCAGAAGCCCCGGTCCGGTTCCGGGGTCCCGGTGCCAGGCACCGTGTGTCGACCCACGCTCGCGACGCTACTGCCTGCTCGCCTCCCGACGGCGCAACCAGCCGACGACACCCGCGATGAGCGAACCGGCGACGAAGAACGCGGCGACCGCGTAGGACGCGTGCCGCAGTGCCGGCTGCGACGCGGCGAGGTGACCGAGCACCGTCAGCCCGACTGCCCAGAACAGCGCACCGACGACGTTGGCGGACAGGAATCGGCGGTACGGCATCCGGCTCGTCCCGGCGAGCACCGGGGTGAAGGTGCGCACCCACGGGATCCACCGCGCCACGACCACCGCCCACCAGCCCCATCGCCGGTAGAAGCTCTCGGCACGCTGCAGGTGCCGCACGTCCAGCCGCTCGCTGGCGACCCGGCGCTCCAGCCAGCCCCGGCCGAGCCGGGCACCGAACGAGTAGCCGACCGAGTCGCCGGCCACCGCGGCCACGAACGCGCCGCCGGCGAGCAACGGCAGCGAGACACCGGAGCCGGGCTCGGCCGAGACGAGACCCGCACCGAACAGGATCGTGTCGCCGGGCAGGAAGAACCCGACCAGCAGCCCGGACTCGACGAAGACGAACCCGAGCACGACGGCGTACACCGCGGCGGCCGTGAGCGCACCGAGGTCGGGCGAAAGGTCCGGGAGGACGTCGAGCACCGGGGCCACCCGCCGAAGCCTAGGGTTGGCCAGATGCGGGAGCCCGGCGCCGAGGAGGTCGGCGTCGGTCCGTGGCCCGGCAGCTGGCCGGACGACCCGCGCTACGACCCCGAGCTGCTCGAGCACGGCGACCGGCGCAACGTCGTCGACCGCTACCGGTACTGGCGCCGCGAGGCCGTCGTCGCCGATCTCGACCTGCGCCGTCACGACTTCCACGTCGCGATCGAGAACTGGCAGCACGACTTCAACATCGGCTCGGTCGTCCGTACCGCGAACGCTTTTCTGGCCCGCGAGGTGCACATCATCGGCCGGCGCCGCTGGAACCGGCGCGGTGCGATGGTGACCGACCGCTACCAGCACGTCCGCCACCACGAGGACCTGCCGGCCTTCGCGTCCTGGGCGGCGGAGGAGCTGTTGCCGGTGGTCGGGGTCGACAACCTGCCTGGCTCGCGGCCGCTGGAGGTGACCCGGCTTCCGCGGGCCTGCGTGCTGCTGCTCGGCCAGGAGGGCCCGGGACTCTCGGCCGAGGCGCGGGCAGCGGTCTCAGCCGTCGTGTCGGTGGCCCAGTTCGGGTCGACCCGCTCGATCAACGCCGGCGCAGCCGCCGCCGTCGCGATGCACACCTGGGTCCGCCAGCACGTCGAGGGCCACCCCCTCTGATCCGTCGAGTGGCGCGTTCCTACCGGTTCGGACGGCCAAAACCTGCTGGAACGCGCCACTCAACGGTCCTAGGGTCCGGGGATGGACGACGCCGCGCTGCTCGAGGTCTTCGACGCCCAGATCCGCCGCGCCGGCGAGGAGCCGCCCGGCTTCCGGCTCGAGCGGCTCGACCACCCGGCGCCGATGCTGCGGATCACGCCGACGAGCGACGAGGCGGCCTGGGGCGGCGGGGTCTTCTGGAGCGACCTCGACGAGTCGAACGCCGACGCCGCGATCGCCGACGCCGTCGCGTGGTTCGGCCCCCGGGGCCGCGAGTTCGAGTGGAAGCACTACGCCTACGACCGCCCGGACGACCTCCCGGACCGGCTGCGCGCAGCCGGGTTCGAGCCGGACGAGGAGGAGGCTCTGGTCGTCGGCGAGGTCGCGGTCGTGCGCGAGCGGCTGGCCGCCGCGGCCGACCCGGCCGGCATCACCGTGCGGCCGGTTGCGTGCGGACGCCGAGGGCGCCGCCGCCGACTGGCGGGGCATCAACGACCTGCACCTCGCCGTGTGGGGCGAGGACGGCACCGACATGAACCGGGCCATCGCGGCCGCCATCGCCGCCGACCCGCGCGGCACCTCGATGTGGCTCGCGGTCGCCGACGACGGCACCGTCACCTGCGCCGCGCGAGCCAACTTCCACGAGGGCACCGACTTCGCCTCGCTGTGGGGCGGCAGCACCCTCGAGGAGTACCGCGGCCGCGGCATCTACAAGGCCCTGGTCTCCCGGCGGGCCGACGAAGCGGCCGAACGCGGCTTCCGCTACCTGCAGGTCGACGCGTCCCCCGACAGCCGGCCCATCCTCGAGCGGCTCGGCCTGCGGACCCTCACCACCACGACACCGTGGAACTGGCACCCGCCGGCCTGACCTCAGCGGTCGGGAGCAGCCAGGCCCGTAACCTCGCGGCATGAGCGAACGGGTCGTCGTGGTGGGCGCCGACGCGGCCGGGATGTCGGCCGCCTCGCAGGCCAAGCGACTGGGCGGGGAAGCCCTCGAGGTGGTCGCCCTCGACCGCGGCCGGCACGCGTCGTACTCGGCGTGCGGCATCCCGTACTGGGTCGGTGGCCAGGTCGACTCGGTCGACGACCTGGTCGCCCGTACGCCGGAGCAGCACCGGGCCAACGGCATCGACCTGCGGATGCGTTCCGAGGCCACCGCGATCGACGTCGACCGCCGCGAGGTCGAGGTCCGCGACCACGCGGAGGCCACGACGTACCGGCTCGGCTTCGACCAGCTCGTGATCGCCACCGGTGCCCGGCCGCGGCGCCCCGAGGTGACCGGCGTGGACGCCGACGGCATCCACGGCGTCCAGACGCTGGACGACGGGGAGCGACTGCTCGACGAGCTGGCGGGCTCACCGCGGACGGCGGTCGTCGTCGGCGGTGGCTACATCGGCATCGAGATGGCCGAGGCGATGGTCAACCGCGGGCTCGACGTCACGGTCCTGACCCGGTCCGCCGAGCCGATGGCGACCCTGGACCCGGACATGGGCCGCTTGGTGCACGCCGCGATGGAGGGCATGGGCATCGACGTCCGGACCCGCGTGCGGCTGGACGGCTTCGAGACCGACGAGGCGGGCCACGTGCGAGGTGTCGCGACCGGCGACGGCACCGTCGATGCCGACCTCGTCGTGCTCGGCACCGGAGTCGGTCCGGAGACCGCGCTGGCCCGGGCGGCCGGGCTCACGCTAGGCCGCTGGGGCGGCCTGGTCACCGACCTGCAGATGCGGGTCTTCGACGCCGAGGGCATCTGGGCCGCCGGTGACTGCGTCGAGTCGATCGACCTGGTGTCGGGCAACCGGGTTCACGTCGCGCTCGGCACCCACGCCAACAAGCAGGGCCGGGTGCTGGGCACCAACCTCGGCGGCGGGTACGCGACCTTCCCCGGCGTGGTCGGTACGGCGGTGAGCAAGGTCTGCGACCTCGAGATCGCCCGCACCGGGCTGCGGGAGGCCGACTGCGACGCCGTCGGCTACCGGTGGCTGACCGTCACGGTCGAGTCGACCACCCGGGCCGGCTACTACCCCGACGCGTCCCCGGTGACGGTGAAGCTGGTGGTCGAGCGGCGGACCGGCCGGCTGCTGGGCGGGCAGATCGTCGGCCGGGAGGGCGCGGCGAAGCGGATCGACGCGCTGGCCGTGGCGCTGTGGAACCGGATGACGGTCGAGGAGATCGCGATGCTCGACCTCGGCTACGCCCCGCCGTTCAGCCCGGTGTGGGACCCGGTGCTGATCGCCGCCCGCAAGGCTGCCGACGCCGTGCGCGACGGCTGAGACGGCGCTCCCGCCACACGCCCTGCTCTGGTTGGATTGACGCTGAGACGCACCACTGCCCAGCTGTGATCGACCGACGGAGCCCGCCATGCCCATCGCCACTCCCGATGCCTACGCCGAGATGCTCGACCGCGCCAAGGCCGGAGCGTTCGCCTACCCGGCGATCAACGTGACGTCGTCGCAGACGCTGACCGCCGCCCTGCAGGGCTTCGCCGCGGCCGGCAGCGACGGCATCGTGCAGGTCTCGACCGGCGGCGCCGAGTACCTCTCCGGCTCGACGATCAAGGACATGGTGCTCGGCGCCGAGGCGCTGGCGGAGTACGCGCACCATGTCGCGAAGGCCTACCCGGTGCAGATCGCGCTGCACACCGACCACTGCCCCAAGGACAAGCTGGACGGCTACATGCGGCCGCTGATCGAGATCTCCGCGCAGCGGGTGGCCGAGGGCCGTGAGCCGCTGTTCCAGTCGCACATGTGGGACGGCTCGGCGGTCGAGCTCGAGGAGAACCTGCAGATCGCCCGCGAGCTGCTCGAGAAGTGCGCCGCCGCGAAGATCGTCATGGAGCTGGAGATCGGCGTGGTCGGCGGCGAGGAGGACGGCGTCGCCAACGAGATCAACGACAAGCTCTACACGACCCCGGGCGACGCGCTGCGCACCATCGAGGTGCTCGGCGCTCCGGGCGAGGTCGGTCGCTACCTCCTCGCCGCGACGTTCGGCAACGTGCACGGCGTCTACAAGCCGGGCAACGTCAAGCTCAAGCCGTCGATCCTCAAGGACATCCAGGACGAGGTCGGCGCCAAGCTCGGCACCGAGAAGCCGTTCGACCTGGTGTTCCACGGCGGCTCGGGCTCGAGCCTGGAGGAGATCCGCGAGGCGCTCGACTACGGCGTGGTGAAGATGAACGTCGACACCGACACGCAGTACGCCTTCACCCGGCCGGTCGCCGACCACATGTTCCGCAACTACGACGGCGTGCTCAAGGTCGACGGCGAGGTCGGCAACAAGAAGCAGTACGACCCGCGCGCGTGGGGCAAGGCCGCCGAGGCAGGCATGGCATCCCGGGTGGTCGAGGCCTGCGAGGACCTGCGGTCGGCCGGCACCTCGCTCGGCAAGTAGCCGGAGGTCAGGCCAGCGCGCGCAGCGACGCCACCTCGAGCGGCCGCCACTGCTCGAGCCAGGGCAGGAAGTCGGCGGCCGGCATCGGCCGGCCCATCCAGTAGCCCTGCGCCGAGTCGCAGCCCAGCTGCTGCAGGTGCCGCCAGGTCGGCTCGTCCTCGACGCCTTCCGCGACCACCTGGCGGCCGAGCCGGTGCCCCAGGTCGACGATCGCGGCGACGATCGCCAGCGAGCTGGCCGACTGCTGCCCCGGCTGGAGGAACGACTTGTCGATCTTGACCTCCGACACCGGCAGCCGCTGCAGGTAGGCCAGCGAGGAGTAGCCCGTCCCCAGGTCATCGATCGAGAGATGCAGGCCGAGCCCACGCAGCCGCTCGAGCACCTCGATGGCTCGCTCCGGGTCGGCCATCAGGCTCGACTCGGTGATCTCCAGGGTCACCGCGTCGGCCGGCACCTCGACTGCGGCCAACGCGCGGGCCACCTCGTCGACGAACGCCGCCGACAGGCTGCGCGGCGAGACGTTCACGGCGACGCCGACCGCCCACCCGGCCCGGCGCCACGACTCGCAGGCCGCCAGCGACTGCCGGAGGACCGAGAACGTGAGCGGCGTGATCAGCCCACTGTGCTCGGCCACCGGGATGAAGTCGTCCGGGCCGATGAAGCCGCGCTCGGGATGGTTCCAGCGCACCAGCGCCTCCGCGCCGAGCACGACACCGTCCCTCAGCCGCACCTTGGGCTGCACGTCGATGGTCAGATCCCCGTGGGTGATGGCGTCCTTGAGCTCGGTGAGCAGGGTGAGCCGGGCCGGGCTGACCACCTCGAGCTCGGGCCGGTAGGTCTCCACCCCGGTACGCCGGTCCTTGGCCGCGTACATCGCGATGTCGGCGTGCCGCAGCAGGTCCCGGGACGTCGTCGTCTCCTCGGACAATGCGACGCCGACACTGGCCTCGACGGTCACCCGCAGGTCATCGAGCTCGAACGGTGCCGCGAAGGCGTGCCGGACCATCGCCACGATCGACTCCGCGGTGGCCTCGCTCTGGGTCTCCGCCACGAGGGCGTACTCGTCGCCGCCCAGCCGGGCCACGACGGCATCCGACGGAGCGCAGCGCAGCAGCCGGTCGGCCACCATCCGCAGCAGGGCGTCACCGGTCTGATGGCCGAGGGTGTCGTTGATCTCCTTGAACCGGTCGAGGTCCAGCAGGATCGCGGTCGCCCGTCGCCCGTCGCCGAGCAGGTCGGCCAGATGGCTCTCGACGTGCCGCCGGTTCGGCAGTCCGGTCAGCTCGTCGTGCAGCGAGCGGCGGAGCTGCTCCTCGGCCTGCTCCCGGATCAGGTCGGCGCGCCGCGCGTTGCGCAGGCTGACACTGAGGTGGTTGCCGAGGGCCTGCAGCTCCTGGAGGTCGCTGACCGTGAACGTCTCGACGTCACCGAGCCGGTCGCCGACCAGCAGCGCGCCGAGGATCTCCCCGTCGCCCTGCAACGGCATCGCGACGGCGTCCCGCAGCCCGACGCTGCGCAGGGCGGCGAGCAGCGCCCGGTCCCGGATCCGGCGGGGCACCAGCAGCGGCCCGGCGTCCAGCCAGGCGGCCAGGGCGGCGGCCTTCCCCGGGCCGTCGACCTCGGCTGCCGCCTGGTCGTAGCGCGCGGCCCACCGACGCGGCCGTCCGGCGAACTCCTCGGTCAGGGTCAGCTCGACGACGTCCGCCTTGAGCACCCGGGTCATCCAGGCCACCGCTGCCTGAGCCGCGGCGTCCACGTCGAGCTGGCCCCCCAGCTGGCCGGTGAACTGGCCCAGCTGCTCGACGCTCTCGGTCCGCCGGCGCAGCGCGTTGTGGGCTCGCAGCGCGAAGAACAGCACGGCGACGACGACACCGACGGTCCACAACGCCCGCCAGTCGACGGTCACCACGTAGACGACCACCAGCGCGGCACTGGCGTTGACCAGCGAGACGACCGGGCTGGCCTCGTCCAGCAGCTCGGCCGGCCGCGGCCGGCGGCCGACGTCCACCGCCATGGCCACCGCGATCAAGGCGGTGCCGAGCAGGTCGACGACGACCACGACCGCCGCGGCCCCGAGCCAGGCGACCGGGCCGGGTTCCGAGGTCCCGGCGGCGACCAGCTGCCACACGACGACCGCGACGGCGGCCTCGAGCCAGTAGAGGCTGAGGTTGAAGGCGAGCTTGCGGTGGCTTCGCCGGTTGCGCCAGGCCAGCGGGACGGCGGCGCCGAGCACCCGGGCGAGGATGTACTGGGTAGGCGTGAGGAAGAACAGCGCGGCGACGAGCGGGACCTCGCTGAGGGTCAGCGTGTAGGCACTGCGTCCGCTCGGCACGTGCACGACAGCCGCCTCGGCCACCGCGAAGGCCGCAACGAGGACCACCAGCAGCACGAAACGACGCAGGGGTTCCTGCGTCGTCGTCAGCTCGGCCAGCTCCGGGACCAGGCCCAGCTGCAGGGCCAGCGCCGCGGCCCCGATCCCGGCCGTCAGCAGCCACACCCGGGAGGCGTGGCCGCTGGGCGGATCGGTCACGAGTCGCCCCAGTCAGCCGCCGCCCACGACCTCGCCGGACCAGGACTTGCCCACCCAGCTGCTGCCGGTCCAGCCGGTGCTCGACCAGGACTTGCCGGTCCACGCGCCGCTGGACCAGGACTTGCCGGACCACGACTTGCCGGACCAGGCGTCGCCGGACCACGACTTGCCGGACCAGGACTTGCCGGACCAGGACTTGCCCGGACCAGGTCGACTCGCACCAGCAGTCGCCGGTCCAGGACCCGCCGGCCCAGGCGCCGCCGGACCAGGCCTTGAACGCGGCGCTGGCCGGTGCCCAGGTGCGGGCGTCGAACGTCGCCGAGCGGGTGCCGCTCGCCGGTCAGCTCCTGGTCGCCGTCGGCCACGTGCTGGGTGCCGCGGGCCTGCTCGAGCGAGCCGAGCCCGGTGGAGATCGGCCAGCGTCTGGGTCGTGGCGGGGGTCGCGGCGAGGAAGGCGCGGTAGACGTCGAGCTCGCCGGCGCCGCGACCGGCGGCGTCGGCGGCCGGCATCGGCTCGGCCGAGCTGCGCAGCAGCGCCTTGACCTGGTCCGGCCGTCAGGCCGGGCCGGCTCTGCAGCAGCAGCGCGACGGCACCCGAGACGACGGCCGCGGCCTGCGACGAGCCGCTGCCCTTGAAGTACCGGCTGTCGACGCGCGCGTCCGGGTGCGCCTCGTCGAGGTAGGAGCCCGGGTCGCGCAGCGACTTGATCGAGCGGCCGGGGGCGACCAGGTCGACCCGGCGGCTGGCGTCGCCGCGGCTGCTGAACGCGGGCACGAGGTCGTCGGAGGCGCCGACGGTGCCCGTTGGTGTCGGCGGCGCCGACCGCCAGGACGTAGGGGTCGTACGCCGGGTTGTTCAGCTGCGGGCTGTCGGTGCCGCTGTTGCCGCCGGCGACGACGACCACGATGCCGGCGCGCCAGGCGTTCTCGACCGCGTGGGCCAGCGGGTCGAGCCGGTAGTCCTGCACGCCGTCGGTGCCGTAGGACAGGTTCAGCACCCGGATCGGGTTCGCTCGGGTCGTCGTTGCGGTGCGCCACGACCCAGTCGACCGCCGCGATGACCTGCGAGACGTCCACCGCGCCCTGGGTGGTCGCCGACCTTGAGGCTGGTCAGCCGCGCGCCGGGCGCGATGCCCTGGAACTCCCCGCTGGACAGCAGCGACGACGGGTCGTCGCCGGCGATGATGCCGGCCATGTGGGTGCCGTGGCCGAAGGTGTCCAGGTGCCGCTGCGTCGCCGGACTGGCTCTCGAAGGACAGGTCGGGGCCGTTGACGACGTTGCCGGAGGTCAGCCCGCGGACCGGCACCACGCCGGTGTCGACCAGCGCCACGCCGACGCCCTTGCCGGTGACGCCGCGGCTGTACATCCGGTCCGCGCCGATCACCGCGGCGACGTGGTCCAGGTCGGTGACGCCCTCGTCGGTGATCCAGCCGGTCGGGCCGAGCAGGCTCTGCGTGGTGCCCGCCACCAGCGTGGTGACGGTGCCGGTCACGCGCGCCGACGGTGCCGAGCAGGTCGTCGATCAGCCCGGCCTGGGCAGGAGCCGCGCTGCCGGCGCACATCGCCACGGACAGCACCGAGGCGGTCGCCATCGACGTGACCGTCCGAGCGACACTGCGCCGACGCGACATCGAACCCCCTGGTGGACGGCCGTCCCGGGACGGGTCGGCGTCTGCTGCTTTGATCGACCCAAGGATCGGCCTTGTTACAACAAGTCATCAAGGGATTACCAAAAGTTACGCCGGATGGGTGAATGGCGGCACGCCGATGGGAGGATCGGCGGATGACGCACCCGAACCTGCTCGGCGAGCCCCCGGCCACCCTCCTCCCGGACGAGCCGGGGCCGCGGGAGGCGCTGGCCGCCGGCGCGGACGCCGCCCAGGTCGCCGCCGACCACCCGACGTCCTGCCTGGCCTGGGCCCTGCTGGCCGAGTCGGCGCTGGCCGACGGGCGCACCGTCGAGGGCTACGCCTACGCGCGCACCGGCTACCACCGCGGGCTGGACGTGCTGCGGCGCAGCGGCTGGAAGGGCTCCGGACCGGTGCCGTGGGAGCACGAGCCGAACCGTGGCTTCCTGCGGGCGCTGCACGCGCTCGGCCAGGCGGCGGCAGCCATCGGGGAGGACGACGAGGCCGCTCGGTGCGCGCAGTTCCTGCTGGACAGCAGTCCGCAAGCGGTAAACGAGCTGTCCTAGACAGCAGACGAGGCGCGGAACCGTCCCCTGCCGCGGTTCCGCACCTCGTCACGGCCATTCTGCCCCGAAGGGTCGCTCGCCAGTGGCCGTTCCCGGCCACTGGCACCATCCTGCCAGGACCCGGCTACGGTGGCGCCGTGAGCGCACTGGACGTGTGGGGGCTGGACGACGTCGCCGAGGCTGCCTACCGGGCCATGCTGCGCAACCCCGACTTCGACCTCGGCCAGCTGTCCCGGCACCTCGAGGTCCCGCTCCGAGGCGGTCGGCGCTGCCGTCGACGAGCTGGTGCGGGTCGGGCTGGTGACCCGTGCCGCCGCCGGGCTGGCGCCGGCGTCGCCCGCCACCACCCTGGCCGCCCTGGTGCACGTCGAGCTCTCCGACCTCGAGGAGCGCCGGTCCCGGCTGGACGCCGTGCGCGCCAGCCTGTCCGGCTTCGCCGCCGACCACATGGTCGGCCAGTCCCGGGCCTGGTCCAGCATGCCGTTCGAGCTGCTGAGCGCCGAGGAGTCGTTCGCCGCAGTCGAGGACCTCCAGCGCGGGACGACGGGAGAGGTGCTCTCCTGCCACCCGGTCGTCGACATCGACGTCGACGCGCCGACGTACGTCGAGCTCATCGAGCACCAGCTGTCCGACGGCCGGCCGATGCGCGGCCTCTACCCGAGCGAGGTGCTCACCGACCCGGCCCGCCTCGCCTACGTCCGGCACTGGTGCGAGGCCGGTGAGACGGTGCGGCTGCTGGCCGAGGCACCACCGGCCGTCGCCGTCTTCGGACACGAGTCGGCGCTGGTCTCGGCGGGCTGGGGCGGTGCGGCCGGGACCGGGCACCTGCTGCTGCGCGCCCCCGCCCTGGTCGCGCTGGTCCGCGAGCTCTTCGAGCAGTTCTGGTCCAGGAGTGCTCCCCTGCCGTCCACCCGGCCGGTGCCGCCGAGCGCCGACGACGTCCGGCCGGTGCTCGAGCTGCTGCAGCTCGGCCTCAAGGACGAGACGATCGCGCGCCAGCTCGGGATCTCGCTGCGGACCGTCCGGCGGCGGATCGCGATGGTCATGGACGAGGTCGGGGCGACCACACGTTTCCAGGCGGGTATAGAGGCTGCGCGTCGCGGCCTGATCTGATGGGCTCACGGCAGCGGAACCGGCAGCGACAGGAAGGGCCCTGAGTGAGCGACCAGGTCGACGTGCTCCGGCGACGGCTCGAGGTGGTCATCGGCACGCCCTTCACCGAGGGCAACGCGATCGAGGTGCTGCGCAACGGCGACCAGATCTTCCCCGCGATGCTCGAGGCGATCCGTGGCGCCGAGGCCACCGTCGACCTGATGACGTTCGTCTACTGGCAGGGCGACATCGCGGTGGAGTTCGCCGAGGCGATGTCCGAGCGCGCCCGGGCCGGCGTGCGGGTGCGGCTGCTGATCGACGCGCTGGGCGGTCGGCTGATCGAGAAGACGCTGGTCGACCAGATGGACCGGGCCGGCGTGCAGGTCGAGTGGTTCCGCAAGCCGCTGATGAAGTCGCCGTTCAAGTCCAACCACCGGCTGCACCGCAAGATCTGCGTGGTCGACGGCCGGATCGCCTTCACCGGCGGGGTCGGCATCGCGCAGGAGTGGTGCGGCGACGCGCGCAACGAGCACGAGTGGCGGGACACCCACCTGCAGGTCGAAGGACCCGCCGTCGACGGCCTGCAGTCGGCGTTCATCCAGGACTGGGCCGAGAGCGGCCGGCCGCTGTACGACGACGACGACGAGTTCCCGGTGCAGCAGCAGGACGGCACCTCGACCGTGCAGATCGTGCGTGGCTCGGCCAGCCTCGGCTGGGACGACATGCAGTCGGCGTTCCACGTCATGCTCGGCTCGGCCCGCGAGCGGCTGCGCATCGCGACGGCCTACTTCGCACCGGACGACGACTTCCTCGACACCCTCTGCGCCGCCCCGGCGCGCGGCGTCGACGTCGACCTGCTGCTGCCCGGGCCGCACGCGGACAAGCGGGTCTCGCAGCTGACCAGCGAGGGCTCCTACGCGCGGTTGGTCGACTGCGGGGTGAAGGTGTGGACCTTCCAGCCCTCGATGATGCACGCCAAGGTGATGACGGTCGACGGGATCGCAGCGGTGGTCGGGTCGTCGAACTTCAACCGGCGCTCGCTGGACCACGACGAGGAGGTCGTGCTGATCGCGCTCGACCGCGACCTCACCGGAACCCTCGACGCGCATCTCGACGACGACATCGGGCGCAGCGTGAAGATCGACCTCACCCGATGGCGGAACCGGTCGCCGGCCCAGCGGGCGATGGAGACCGCGGTCAAGCCGATCCGGCGCTGGATGTAGTCAGGCCGGCACGACCATCGACCACGCGCCCGGTCGCACGGTCCAGGTGCGGCTGGTCACCGGGCCGGCCAGCTCGCCGTCGGCGTTGACCGGGAACGGGTCGCCGGTGACCGTGACCTCGCGGCCCTGGACCACCAGCACATCGTCGCGTTCGACGTGCTCGCCCTCGCGGAGCGCCACCGCGAAGCCCAGTCGGGCGAGCGGCCCGGTCGAGGTCGCGACGACGACGTCGAGCAGACCGTCGTCGGGTTCGGCACCGGGTGCGAGCTCGGCACCGCCGCCGATAGTTCGGCCGTTGGCCACCGCCACCATCAGTGCCTCCCCGTCGACCGCGAGGGCCGACCCGTCGACGACGACGTGCAGGTGCCATCCGGTCGCTCCCGCTCCCGCGGCGACACTGCCCACGGCGTACGCCGCCCGGCCCAGCCGGTCCTTGAGCGCGGCGGCCTTCCCGGCGGCCTCCGCGCCGACCCCGAGGTGGACCGCGTTGACCACCACGCCGTCGGCGTCGTCGACCACCAGGTCCAGCGGCCGGGGCCGACCGCCGACCAGCGCGTGCGCCGCCTCGGCCGGGTCCAGCGGGAGGCCGAGGGTGCGGGCCAGGTCGTTGCCGGTCCCCAGCGGCACCAAGCCGAGCGGCCGGTCCGGCGACAGCTCGCCGCGGGCGTGCAGCGTCGCCACCGCCGTGTGGACCGAGCCGTCACCGCCCGCGACGACGAGCAGCCGGTCGCCGAGACCGTCCAGCAGCCGGTCGAGGTCGCCGGGTTCGGCGCAGACCTCCCGGCGTACGTCGGTCGCCGACCGCAGCACCGAGAGCGCCGCCTCGACCCGCTCGTCGTCCGTCCCGCCGGCGGCCTCGTTCGTGACCACGAGCAACGGGTTCACGTAGCATCTCCCTCCCGACAAGAGGTAGGTGTACCTGATGCCGGCCATCGTCCTTCTCGGTGCCCAGTGGGGTGACGAGGGCAAGGGTAAGGCGACCGACCTGCTGGGGTCCTCGGTCGACTACGTGGTGAAGTACAACGGCGGCAACAACGCCGGGCACACCATCGTCATCGGTGACGAGAAGTACGCACTGCACCTGCTGCCGTCGGGCATCCTCACCCCCGGCGTCACCCCCGTGATCGGCAACGGTGTCGTCATCGACCTGGCGGTGCTGTTCGGCGAGATCGACGCGCTGGAGGCCCGCGGTGTCGACACCTCCGCGCTGCTGGTCAGCGCGAGCGCCCACCTGATCGCGCAGCACCACCGGGTGATCGACAAGGTGGCCGAGCGCTTCCTGGGCAAGGCCAAGCTGGGCACCACCGGACGCGGCATCGGCCCGACGTACGCCGACAAGATGTCGCGGGTCGGCGTGCGCGTGCAGGACCTGTTCGACGAGAAGATCCTGCGGCAGAAGATCGAGGGTGCGCTCGAGCTGAAGAACCACCTGCTCGTCAAGGTCTACAACCGACGCGCGATCACGGTCGACGAGGTGGTCGAGGAGCTCCTGTCGTACGCCGAGCGGCTGCGGCCGATGGTGGCGGACACGTCCCTGGTGCTGGGGCAGGCGCTGGACCGTGGCGACACTGTGTTGCTCGAGGGCGGCCAGGCGACCCTGCTCGACGTCGACCACGGCACCTATCCGTTCGTCACGTCGTCGAACCCGACCGCCGGCGGCGCCTGCACCGGCTCAGGCATCCCGCCGACGCGGATCGACCGGGTGATCGCGGTGGTGAAGGCGTACGCGACGCGGGTCGGGTCAGGCCCGTTCCCCACCGAGCTGCTCGACGCCGACGGAGAGCGGCTTCGCACCGACGGCGCGGAGTTCGGCACCACGACCGGCCGGCCCCGCCGCTGCGGCTGGTACGACGCCGTGGTCGCGCGCTACGCGGCCCGGGTCAACGGCGTCACCGACTTCGTCCTCACCAAGCTCGACGTGCTCACCGGGTGGGAACGCATCCCGGTCTGCGTGGCCTACGAGGTCGACGGTGTCCGGCAGGACGAGATGCCGATGACGCAGACCGACTTCCACCACGCGAAGCCGGTCTACGAGCAGTTCGACGGGTGGGACGAGGACATCTCCGGAGCCCGCTCGCTGTCCGACCTGCCGAAGACGGCCCAGCTGTACGTGGCGGCGCTGGAGGAGATGTCCGGCGCGCCGATGTCGGCGATCGGGGTGGGTCCCGGCCGGGACGAGACGATCGCGGTCCGCTCCCTGCTCGGCTGACCGCCGACACACGGCGCCTCACGAAGATCCTTCGGACGCCGACGCACCACTCCCGCGGCGTGTCTGGTGCAGCAGCGTCCACTCGGCCGTGAAGGGCGTCCGCCGGTCGACGGATCCGGGTCAGGTCACCCAGGTGAAGAACCCGACCAGGTTCCCGTCGAGGTCGAGGGCGGCGAACTCCCGGGTGCCGAAGTCGGTCGTCTCGACGCCCGCGTGAGACACCCGGTGCAGGACAGCCTGGTCCCGCATCTCCGCGAACAGAGCGTCGATGTCTGTCACCTCGATCCGGCAGCTCGCGGTACCGGCGAGGAACGACTCGGCGCCCGATCGCACCGGTCGCTCATGGGAGTCGCGCTGGCGCCAGGTCTCGTCCGAGGACTCCCAGAGGTGCACGACGGCGTCGTCGCGGCGGAGCACGGCGAAGCCGCCGTCGTGGTGCAGCACCTCGAAGCCCAGCTTGCTGCGGTAGAAGGTCAGTGCCGCGGCGGCGTCGCGCACGGGCAGGGCGGGGATGGTGCGGCCGAGCGTCATGGCGCGCCTCTCTGCGGTCACGGTCAGGCTAGTTTCTCGGCGTGACCCGCGCACCGGAGGCCGTCGAGCTGGGCAACGCCGTGGTCCGGCTGTCCCCGGCCTCCACCGGGGACGCCGCCGGGTTGTTCGCGGCGCTGGACGACGAACGGGTCTGGGCCTCGGGCTATGGCGGCGGGCCGGCGGGCAGGTGGCCGGACGTCGAGGCCGCCCGGCTTGCGCTGGAGCGGTTCGACCAGGGTACGACCGGGCCGCGGCGAGCGTGGGTGGCGCGGCTCGCCTCCGACTCCGACCTCGGCGCCGCCGGCACCGTCGTCGGCACCAGCAGCCTCGCTGAGTGGGACCTGGTCAACGAGCGGGTGCACCTCGGCTGGACGGCGTACGGCCCGACGTGGTGGGCCGGCCCGGTCAACCCGGCCTGCAAGCTCGCCCTGCTGTCCTACGCCTTCGACGACTGCGGCTTCGGCCGGGTGAAGCTGCAGACCGACCTGATCAACAGCCGTTCGCAGGCCGCGATCGCCAAGCTCGGCGCGACCCGCGAGGGGGTGCTCCGCCGGCACGTGCTGCGGGCCGACGGGAGCTGGCGCGACTCGGTGGTCTACTCGATCCTGCGCGACGAGTGGCCGGCGGTCCGGGACCACCTCGAGCAACGACTCACGGGCTGATGCCGCGGGGCAGCGGCGCGGACCAGTGGCGTCGCAGGGCCAGCACCCGGAGCGTGAACACGACCGCGACGGCGGCCCCCGCCGTACCCGCGTTGTAGCTGCCCAGCTCGTCGGCCACCACCACGATCACCGCCCCGGCCAGCGCGGTCACGGCGTACAGCTCGCCGGTGCGCAGCACGAGCGGGATCTCGCGCAGCAGCACGTCGCGCAGCAGGCCGCCACCGACGCCGGTCAGGACTCCGAGGATGCAGGCGGGCACCGGCCCGAGCCCGGCGTCCAGCGCCTTGGCCGTCCCGGCCACCGCGAAGAACCCGAGACCGGCCGCGTCGAACACCCGCACGGCGCGGGTCATCCGGCCGACCTGCGGGTGGAAGAAGAACACGACCACCCCGGCCGCCGCGCTGACCGCGACATAGCGCCAGTCCTGCAGGGCGGGCGGCGGTACGTCGGGGAGCAGGACGTCACGCAGCAGGCCGCCGCCGATGGCCGACACGGTGGCGACCACGACCACCCCGACGACGTCCAGCTTGCGCAGCACCGCGGCGAGCGCACCGGAGAGAGCGAACACGAACACCCCGCACAGGTCGAGCACCAGGGTGAGCGTGGACACCGGCATGCGGGCCACCCTAGGAGGCTTATCCTGCGGGCCATGACCGACCTGCCTGCCCTCGATCCGACCGCCGGTGCTCGTACCTACGAGCTGGACCGGGCGCACGTGTTCCACTCCTGGTCGGCGCAGGCGCTGATCACGCCGCTGGTGGTCGCCGGCGCCCAGGGGTCCTACGTCTGGGACCACGACGGCAACCGCTACCTCGACTTCTCCTCGCAGCTGGTCAACGTCAACATCGGCCACCAGCACCCGAAGGTCGTCGCCGCGATCCAGGAGCAGGCCGCACGGCTGTGCACCATCGCGCCGCAGCACGCGAACGACCAGCGGTCGGAGGCCGCCCGGCTGATCGCCGAGCGCGCCCCCGAGGGCCTGGAGAAGGTGTTCTTCACCAACGGCGGCGCCGACGCGATCGAGAACGCCGTCCGGATGGCCCGGCTGCACACCGGCCGGCACAAGGTGCTCACCACCTACCGCAGCTATCACGGCAACACCGCGACCGCGATCCAGATGACCGGCGACCCGCGGCGCTGGGCCAACGACGGCGGCGCGACCGGCGTCGTGCACTTCTTCGGCCCCTACCCCTACCGGTCGCCGTTCTGGTCCGAGTCGCCGGAGCAGGAGTGCGCCCGGGCGCTCGAGCACCTGGATCAGGTCGTGGCGTTCGAGGGCCCCGGCACGATCGCCGCGCTGGTGCTCGAGACGATCCCCGGTACGGCGGGCATCCTGGTGCCGCCGGACGGCTACCTGGCCGGCGTCCGGGAGATCTGCGACCGCTACGGCATCGTCTACGTCGCCGACGAGGTGATGGCCGGCTTCGGCCGAGCCGGCGAGTGGTTCGCGGTCGACCACTGGGACGTCCGGCCGGACCTCATCGCCTTCGCGAAGGGCAGCAACTCCGGCTACGTCCCGATCGGCGGCGTCGTCATCTCCACCGAGATCGCCGACACCTTCGCCGAGCGGGTGTTCCCGGGCGGGCTGACCTACTCCGGCCACCCGCTGGCCTGCGCCGCGGTCGTTGCGAGCATCACCGCGATGGCCGAGGAGGGCATCATCGACAACGCCCGCCGGCTCGGCGCGGACGTGCTCGGCCCGGGGCTGCGCGAGATCGCCGACCGGCACCCCAGCGTCGGCGAGGTGCGCGGGCTCGGCGTGTTCTGGGCGCTCGACCTGGTCAAGGACAAGGCCACCCGCGAGATGCTGGTGCCGTACAACGCCACCGGGGAGGCCAACGCACCGATGGCCGCGCTGGTCGCCGCCTGCAAGTCGCGCGGCATGCTGCCGTTCGTCAACTTCAACCGGCTGCACGTCGTGCCGCCCTGCACGACCTCCGACGAGGAGGCCAAGGAGGGCCTGGCGATCCTCGACGAGGCGCTGGCAGTGGCGGACGAGCACGCCGCGCGCTGACCGGGATACCGTCGCCTCGATGAGCTACGACATCTTCTTCGTCCGGCGCGACCCCGGCCAGACGTTCGAGGACGCGCTCGACAGCCTCGAGGACTCCTACGAGGGCGGCGACCCGGGTCCGCTCACCGAGGAGGACCTCGAGCTCTGGGACGCCGTGCTGCCCCGGGCCCACGAGATCCTCGGTCCTGGCGCGGAGCTCACCCAGGACGACGACGAGACCCGCGAGCTCACCGACCCGGCTACCGGCATCGGGCTGACCCTCTTCCAGGGCGAGTTCGAGATCCACGTCCCCGAGAACCGGGCCGGCAGCGACGACCTGGCGTTGATGAGCACGGTGTACGAGCTGGCCCGCGCGGTCGAGGAGGTCACCGGCCTCGAGGGATACGACCCGCAGCTCGGTGAGCCGGTCAGCGACGTCAGCGACACCTCGCCCACCCGGCGGCGCTGGGCGGACGACGACGAGGACGACGACGAGCGCGGCTCCGGCGGGTCGCCGGCCCGGCCGGTCGCCGGGTCCCGCGACCGCGAGCCGTTCGACCCCGCGACGCCGCGGGAGGAGCGCGGCCGCCGCTGGTGGGAGTTCTGGAAGGCGTGAGGATCCTCGTCGTCGGCGGCGGCGCTCGGGAGCACGCGCTCGTCCGGGCGCTGCGCGCCGACCCGGCCGTGACCGCCGTGATCGCCGCGCCGGGCAACGCCGGCACCGCGGCCGAGGTCGAGAACCGGCCGCTGGACGTCGCGGACCCGGCGACCGTGGCCGAGCTGGCCTTCCGGCTGGCCGTCGACCTGGTCGTGGTCGGCCCGGAGGGACCGCTGGTGGCCGGCGTGGCCGACGCGGTCCGGCAGCGGGGGATCCCGTGCTTCGGGCCGTCGGCCGCTGCCGCCGCGCTCGAGGGCTCCAAGGCGTTCGCCAAGGAGGTGATGGCCGCCGCGGGGGTGCCGACCGCGCAGGCCCGGGTGTGCAGCACGCCGGACGAGGCGGCCGCCGCGCTGGACGAGCTCGGCTCGCCGTACGTCGTGAAGGACGACGGGTTGGCCGCCGGCAAGGGCGTGGTCGTCACCACCGAACTGGCCGAGGCGCTGGCCCACGCGGCCACCTGCGAACGGGTCGTGGTCGAGGAGTTCCTCGACGGGCCGGAGGTGTCGCTGTTCGCGCTGTGCGACGGGACGACGGTGGTGCCGCTGGTGCCGGCGCAGGACTTCAAGCGCGTCCACGACGGCGACCAGGGCCCGAACACCGGCGGGATGGGCGCCTACTCGCCGCTGCCGTGGGCACCCGCAGGGCTGGTCGACCAGGTGCTCGCCGACGTCCTGCAGCCGACTGTCGACGAGATGGCCCGGCGCGGCACGCCGTTCGCCGGCCTGCTGTACGCCGGGCTGGCGCTGACGTCGCGCGGGGTGCGCGTGATCGAGTTCAACGCACGGTTCGGCGACCCGGAGACCCAGGTGGTGCTGGCCCGGCTGCGCACCCCGCTGGCCGGCCTGCTGCTGGCCGCTGCCACCGGGGCGCTGCGCGACGTGCCGCCGCTGGACTGGTCCGAGGACGCGGCGGTCACGGTCGTGGTGGCCGCGCACGGCTACCCGGCGTCGCCGCGCACCGGCGACGAGGTCACCGGCCTCGACGCGGCCGGCGAGGTCGAGGGCGCGGCGGTGCTGCACGCGGGCACCGCGCTGGACGTCTCCGGCCGGGTGATCAGCAGCGGCGGCCGGGTGCTGTCCGTGGTGGGTACCGGCGCCGACCTGGCGGCCGCCCGCTCGTCGGCGTACGCGGCCGTGGACCGGATCACCCTGCCCGGCAGCCACCACCGCACCGACATCGCTGCCGCTGCCGCTGCCGCCGCCACCCCCTGACGAGTGGCGCGTTCGCGCAGATTCCGGGCCGAATTTCCTGTCGGAACGCGCCACTCGACGGGTAGGGGAGAATCGGCGGCGTGACGATCCCCGACGTCCTGGCCGCCCGGTACGCCAGCGCCGAGCTGACCCGCATCTGGTCGCCGGAGAACAAGGTGCTGCTCGAGCGCCGGCTGTGGCTGGCCGTGCTGGTGGCCCAGCGCGACCTCGGCGTCGATGTCCCGGACGGCGTGGTCGAGGCCTACGAGAAGGTCCTCGACGACGTCGACCTCGACTCGATCCGGCGCCGCGAGGCGGTCACCCGGCACGACGTGAAGGCCCGGATCGAGGAGTTCTCGGCGCTGGCCGGCCACGAGCACGTGCACAAGGGGATGACCAGCCGCGACCTCACCGAGAACGTCGAGCAGCTGCAGATCCGGTCCTCGCTCGAGCTGCTGCGCGACCGAGCGGTCGCCGCGCTGGCCCGGCTCGCCCGGCTGGCTGCCGAGCACTCCGAGCTGGTGATTGCCGGTCGCAGCCACAACGTCGCCGCCCAGGCCACCACCCTCGGCAAGCGGTTCGCCTCGGCCGCTGAGGAGCTGCTGGTCGCCGTCGAGCGGCTCGAGGAGCTGATCGAGCGCTACCCGCTGCGCGGCATCAAGGGCCCGGTGGGGACCGCCCAGGACCAGCTCGACCTACTCGACGGTGATGTCGACAAGCTCGCCTCGCTCGAGCAGAAGGTGGCCGAGCACCTCGGCTTCACCCGGGTGCTGACCAGCGTCGGCCAGGTCTACCCGCGGTCGCTCGACCTCGACGCGGTGTCGTCGCTGGTGCAGCTCGCGGCCGGCCCGTCGTCGCTGGCGACCACGATCCGGCTGATGGCCGGCCAGGAGCTGGCCACCGAGGGCTTCCAGGCCGGTCAGGTCGGGTCCAGCGCGATGCCGCACAAGATGAACACCCGGTCCTGCGAGCGGGTCAACGGGCTCGCCGTGGTGCTCCGCGGCTACCTCTCGATGGTCGGCGAGCTCGCCGGGGCGCAGTGGAACGAGGGAGACGTCTTCTGCTCCGTCGTACGCCGGGTCGCGCTGCCGGACGCGTTCTTCGCCGCCGACGGGCTGTTCCAGACGTTCCTCACCGTGCTCGACGAGTTCGGCGTCTACCCGGCGGTGGTGGCCCGCGAGCTGGAGCGCTACCTGCCGTTCCTCGCGACGACCAAGGTGCTGATGGCGGCGGTCCGGGCCGGCGTGGGCCGCGAGCAGGCTCACGAGGCCATCAAGGAGCACGCGGTCGCCGTCGCGCTGGCCATGCGCGAGCAGGGCGCGGCCGGCAACGACCTGTTCGACCGGCTGGCCGCCGACCCGCGGCTCGGGCTGTCCCGCGCCCAGCTGGACGCGCTGGTCGCCGACCCGGCGGGCTTCACCGGCGCGGCCGGCGCCCAGGTGGCGGCCGTCGTCGCCCGGGTCGAGGCGGTCGTCGCCCGGCACCCCCGGGCTGCGGCCTACACCCCGGCCCCGATCCTCTAGCCCCTCCTCGAGCCCGGGACGCCCCCGCCCAAACCCCCGGTGATCATGCAGGAACGGTGCGAACCATTCGCGCATGATCACCGGGGATTTGTCGGGGGGCTGACCTGCAGCGCTGGGCGGGATCGCCAGAGCTGCATGATCACCCTGGGGTTGATCATGCGCGTCTGGGATCTGCGGATCTGGGAACTGGCGTCTAGGTCTGGCGGTAGAGGCGCTCGGCGTACGACGGGCCGTAGTAGGCGTCCAGCTCGGCCAGGTCGGCGTCCGGCCGCTCCAGCGCCCGCGCGATGACCGCCCGGCGGGGCACGGCGTCGGGGTTCCAGGCGGCCGGGTCCCACAGCTGGGACCGCAGGAACGCCTTGCCGCAGTGGTGGAACACCTGCTCGACCTCGACCACCAGGGCGAGCAGCGGTCGGTGCCCGCGCACGACGAGGTCGTCGAAGAACGGTGCGTCGCGCACCAGCCGGGCCCGGCCGTTGATCCGCAGCGTGTCGGCGCGGCCGGGGACCACGAAGATCAGGCCGACGTGCGGGTTGGACAATACGTTGACCCAGCCGTCGGCCCGCCGGTTGCCCGGCCGCTCCGGCACCGCCAGCGTGCGGTCGTCGAGTACCTGCACGAAGCCGGCCGGGTCGCCCTTCGGTGACACGTCGCAGCTGCCGTCGGCAGCCGAGGTGGCCATCAGCAGGAACGGCGAGGCGGCGATCCAGGCCCGGTCGAGGTCGTGCAGGTGGTCGCGCTCCTTGTTCAAGGCGCCGCCCGACGGCGCGCCGAGCAGGTCGCGCAGCTCGGCCTCGCTGGTGATCTCGGTCCCGGTGTCGGTCACCGCTCGATCATCGCTGGTCGAGGCGCACGATCTCCACCCGGTTGCCCGTGTAGTCGGTCGAGGGTTGCCGGGTGCGCGCCTGCGAGACTGCCCCCGTGACCGAGTACCGACACCTGCACAGCGGCAAGGTCCGGGACCTCTACGAGGCGCCCGACGGCACGCTGCTCATGGTCGCCAGCGACCGGATCTCGGCGTTCGACTTCGTGCTCCCGACACCGATCCCGGACAAGGGCCGCATCCTCACCCAGCTCTCGCTGTGGTGGTTCGAGCAGCTCGAGGACCTGGTGCCCCACCACGTGCTGTCCACCGAGGTGCCCGCCGAGTACGCCGGGCGCGCCATCATCTGCCGCCGCCTCGAGATGTACCCGGTCGAGTGCGTCGCCCGCGGCTACCTGACCGGCTCCGGCCTCGCCGAGTACCTCGCGACCGGGGTGACCTGCGGAGTGCCGCTGCCGGCCGGCCTGGTCGACGGCTCCGAGCTGCCCGAGCCGGTGTTCACCCCGGCCACCAAGGCAGCCATGGGCGAGCACGACGAGAACGTGACGTACGACGACGTGGTCGCCACCGTCGGCGCCGACGCCGCAGCGGCGCTGCGCGACACCACTCTGGCCGTCTACTCCCGGGCCCGCGAGATCGCCCGCGACCGCGGCATCATCCTTGCCGACACGAAGCTCGAGCTCGGCCGGGACGGCGCTGGTCGGCTGGTGCTCGGCGACGAGGTGCTGACCCCGGACTCGTCGCGCTTCTGGCCGGCCGACCAGTGGCAGCCCGGCCGCGCCCAGCCGTCGTACGACAAGCAGTTCGTCCGCGACTGGCTCACCTCGCCGGCTTCCGGCTGGGACCGCGCCTCCGGCGAGTCCCGCCGCCGCTGCCGGACGACGTGGTCGAGCGCACCCGGGCGAAGTACGTCGAGGCCTACCAGCTGTTGACCGGCCGCACCTTCGCGTGAGGCCCACGCCGTAGGCTGACGGCCCATGACGTGGATGCTCACCGGCGGGGCCGGCTACATCGGGGCGCACATCGTGCGGGCCTTCCAGGACGCGGACCTGCCGGTCGTGGTGCTCGACGACCTGTCGACCGGCATCAGGGAGAACGTGCCGGCCGACGTCCCGTTCGTGCAGGCGACCGTCGGTGACAGCGAGGCGGTCCGCGCCGCGATCCGCGAGCACCGGGTCACTGGTGTCCTGCACCTCGCGGCCAAGAAGGCGGTCGGCGAGTCGGTCACCCAGCCGCTGCTCTACTGGGACGAGAACGTCGGCGGCATGCGCTCGTTGCTGCAGTCGTGCCTCGACGAGGGCGTCGACCGGCTGCTGTTCTCCTCCAGCGCCGCGGTCTACGGCGAACCGCCGGTCGAGCTGGTGAACGAGGACACCGTCACCGTCCCGATCAGCCCGTACGGCGAGACCAAGCTGGTCGGCGAGTGGATGCTCCGCGGACCTGGCGGCTGCCAAGTCGTTGCGGTGGGCCGCGCTGCGCTACTTCAACGTCGCCGGCGCCGGTGCCCCTGAGCTCGGCGACCGCAGCGTCAACAACCTGGTGCCGATGGCGTTCCAGGCGCTCACCGACGGCCGGAACCCGCAGCTGTTCGGCGACGACTACCCGACCCGCGACGGCTCGTGCATCCGCGACTACATCCACGTCGTCGACCTCGCCGAGGCGCACGCCGCGGCTGCCCGCCGGCTCGACGAGGAGCCGATGGGCGAGGTCTTCAACGTCGGCCGCGGCGAGGGCATCACCGTCAAGGAGGTGCTGGAGACCGTGCGCGAGGTGACCGGCGTCGACTTCGAGGTCGAGGTGGTCGGCCGGCGAGCTGGTGACGCACCGGTCTACTTCGCCGATGCGACCAAGATCGGCAAGCAGCTCGGCTGGACGGCACGGCTGGACCTCGCCGACATGGTCCGGTCAGGCCTGGGACGCCTGGCAGAAGAGCCGCTGACCGACGTACGGCGGGTCAGTCGCCCAGGTAGCCGCGCCGCCGGGCGACCGCGACCGCCTCGGTGCGGCCCGCTGCACCGAGCTTGGCCAGGATGTTCGACACGTGCACGCTGACGGTCTTCGCGCTGATGAACAGCTGGCCGGCCACCTCGCGGTTGCTGCGCCCCTGCGCGACCAGCGCCAGCACCTCGGCCTCGCGGGCGGTCAGCGGCTCGTCGCGTCGGGTGGTGGGGTCCGGTCGGCCGGCCGGAGCACCGAGGGTGCGCAGCTCCCGCAGCAGCGGCTCGGCGCCCAGCGATCGGGCCACCGCGGCGGCGTCGGCGGTCAGCTCGGCGGCCTCGGCGGTGCGCCCGGCCGCGGTGAGCACGGCGGCCAGCCGGGCCTGCGAGCGGGCCCGCTCGTAGACGTGACCGAACGCCTCGAACCCGGTCACGGCGTGCTCCCAGCGGGCGACCAGCTCGTCGAGCTCCGGTGCGTCCTCGCCGACCTGCCAGCGCAGCCGGGCGTGCTCGGCCTCGGCCCGGGCCAGCCAGGCGCGTCCCTCCGGCCCCTCCTCCCAGACCGACTGCTCGCGCACCTGGGCAGCCCGGTGGGCGGCATCCAGCAGGTCACCGGCGCGGCCCACCAGGTCGTCGCGGTCCTGGCTGCCGATGCCGGACACCGCCGAGGCGAGCTGCCCGAGCAGCAGGCCGGAGAGCCGGATCCGGGCCTGGAAGTTCTTGTTCGCCCACATCTCGCCGAGGGTCGCGACGGTGTCGTCGTGCGCCTCGACGGCGGCGAGGAGGTCGCCCCGATCGCCGTGCAGGTCGACCGCCGCGAACCCGGCGAACAGCGCGACCATCCCCTCCCGCCGGCCGTGCGGGACCAGCCCGGGCAGGACCTCGATGGCGGCCGCGTCGCCGTGGCCGGCCCGCACCAGCAGACCGCTGGACACCAGCATCGCCTCGGCGAGGTCCGGCGGCGACTCGTGGCGCAGGTCGGCGAGGGCCGCGGCAGCGGCCCAGTCGCCGAGCACGTAGGCGGCTTGGATGCCGAGCACCCGGGACTCCAGCCCGAACGGCGACCAGGGCCGGCCGCCCTCCTCGGCCCGGCGCTGGGTCCGGGCGTACTCCTCGCGGGCGCTGCCGATGTCGCCTGCCTCGTACTGCAGCGTGCCGAGGTTGAACATGCTGCGCAGCTCGACGGCCAGGTCACCGGCTGCCCGGGCATGCCCGACGTTCTCCTCGAGCATCGCGCGGGACGCCGCCGTCTCGCCGGGTCGCTCACGCAGCCGGGCCAGGGTGGTGCGGGCGTCGGCGACGACGACGGCCAGCCCGAGCCGGTCGGCCAGCTCGGCCGCCTCGGTGGCGAACTCGGTGGCCTCGTCGTGGCGGCGCTGCTCGGACAGAGCGCGGGCGTGCAGCGCGAGCAGCTGGGCGCGCATCGTGTCGTCCGGGTGCTTCTCGAGCAGCGCGAGGCCCTCGCTGGTCACCTTCAGCGCGTCGGCCCCCGAGTCGGCGACGATGGCGACGGTGGCCTTGACGTGCAGCAGCCGTAGCCGAGCCTGCGGCGAGGTCTCGGGGGAGGTGGCCCTCAGCTGGTCGCGGGCCAGGGCCAGCGCGCGGTAGGTCTGGCCGGCGGCGAGAGCGGCCTCGCAGGCCCGCGCGGTGAGCTCGACGACGTCGATGTCGTCCAGCCCGGAGTCGGTGGCCAGCTCGAGGGCCAGCTCGTAGTGCCGGGACGCCTCGTCCGGGCCGGCGACGGCCATCGCCTCGTCGCCGGCGGCCATGCTGGCCCGGGCCGCGGTCGCGACGTCGTTGGCCGCGCGGGCGTGCTTGGCAAGCTCGGCCGCCGTACCGCCCACGCCGCCCTGCTGCAGCGCCTTGGCGTAAGCCGCGTGCAGCCGGACCCGCTCGCCGGGCAGCAGGTCGTCGTAGACGGCCTCGGCGAGCAGGGCGTGCCGGAACGCGTAGCCGTCGCGGCCCATCGGGAGCAGCACGTTGCGCTCGACGGCCGCGCGCAGGGCGGAGTCGAGGGTGCCGACCTGCCCGTCCAGGACCCGCTCGAGCAGCAGGTGGGGGACCCGGCGGCCGGAGACCGCGGCGGCCCGGACCACCAGGCGGGCGTCGTCGTCGAGCTGGTCGAGCCGCACCAGCAGCAGGTCGGCGAGGGCCTCGGGCAGCGCACCTGGACCCTGGGAAGCGGCCTGCACGAGCTCCTCGGTGAAGAACGCGTTGCCCTCGGCCCGCTCGACGATGCCGCGCATGGCGCGCTCGGGGAGCGGCTCGGGGTGCAGCGTCTCGACCAGGGTCCGGACGTCGTCGTCGCCGAGCCGGGCCAGCTCGATGCGGGTGACGCCGGGCAGCCGGGCCCACTCGGCGGCTGCGTTGCGCAGCGGATGGCGGCGGTGCAGGTCGTCGCTGCGGTAGGACGCGACCACGGCCACCGGGGAGTCGAAGCGTCGGGAGAACAGGAAGCTGAGCAGCTCGCGGGTGGACCGGTCGGCCCAGTGGACGTCCTCGATCAGCAGCAGCAGCGGCGCGGCCCGGCCGAGCAGCTCCAGCGCGGCGTGCGCGGACGCGAAGAGGTCGGGGCGGTCCAGGTGGCCGCTGTCGTCGGCGGGCTCGGGGTGCTCGGTGATGACGCGGCGGGCGGGCATCAGCCGGGCGATGGCCGGGCCGGCCTCGACCAGCGAGCGCGCCACGGTGGGGGAGTCGGCGGCCAGGCGGCCGAAGGCCTCGCTGAACGGGAGGTAGGGCAGCGCGCTGTCGCCGAAGTCGAGGCAGTGCCCGACGAGGACGCGGTAGCCGGCCTTTTCGGCGCGGGTGCGGAGCTCGGCGAGCAGGCGGGTCTTGCCGACGCCGGCGTCGCCGGAGAGCAGGACGGCGCTCTCGGGTCGCGGCTCGTCGCTGGTCAGGCCGACCAGGCCGGCCAGCCGCTCGAGCTCGTCGAAGCGGCCGACCAGCGGGACGCGCTCCTCGGGTCCGGCCATGGGGACATCATCGCCGGGTGCACCGACGGCCGCTGCCCGGAATCCGGGCTGCGGCGCGGCGTGGGCCGGGCGGTCGGTCTCGCGGAGGGCGAGGATCCGCCCTGCTTGGGCACTCACTCACCACCTCGGGCCGGCTCGTCGGCGTGCCGACGGAGCAGGTGGCGGCGGGTCTTGCGGTGGTCGCGGAACGACGCCGCGATGCGTTCGCGGCGGTAGTCCGCCTCGACGTTGCCGAACGGGCCGGTGAGGGACATTGCGGTTACTCCTTCGAAAGTGCTGCGGGTGGGTGCCCGCCGAGCGGTCGGCCTCAGTGGCGCGACCTGTCGGCGGGCGAGGGATCTCGGTGCTCGGTGCGGTGCGGAGCGGGGATATCTCGGCGTACGGCGGGTGCCTGCTCCGCGCCGCGGGCCTGGGCGAGCTCACGCACCACCCAGGCGGCCGCCGCGCTCACTCGCCGAACCAGTCGATCGCCGGGGTGGGCTCGGCGGGGCGCCGCTTGCGGATGCTCAGCCGGCGACGGGACTTGCTGTGGTCGCGGAAGGACGCGGCGATCTGGTTGCGGCGGTAGTCCGCCTCGACACCGGCGTAGGGACCGACGATGGACGACATGGGAACTCCTCTGGGGGACCTGCTCTTTGCTGACAGGTATGAATCTCCGCCTCTGAGGAGGGGGGCCACATCAGGACGATGTCCTATTCATCGCGGCCGTCGCGGCAGCCCTCGGCTTAGGCCGGCTCAGACCGCCTAAGGCCCCTCTGACCTGCAGCTTTGTCGCCCTGGCCCCCCGCGAAATGATCACGCCCACGTGATCAACTGCCGCCAACAGCGCTGAATTCACCGCTGTCGGGCACTGTTGACCACGTTCGCGTGATCAACATCGGGTGACCGGGGCTCAGAGGCGGCCGGACTCCAGGATCCGGGCCAGGAACTGCCGGGTCCGCGGCTGGACCGGGTCGGCCAGCACCTGCTCGGGCGGCCCCTCCTCCAGGACCACGCCGGCGTCCAGGAACACCACCCGGTCGGCCGCCTGCCGGGCGAAGCTCATCTCGTGGGTGGCCATCACGATGGTCATCCCCTGCTCCTTGAGCTCGCGGACCAGCGCCAGCACCTCCCCGACCAGCTCGGGGTCCAGGGCGCTGGTGACCTCGTCGAGCAGCAACAGCCGCGGCTCGTTGGCCAGCGCCCGCACGATGGCGGCCCGCTGCTGCTGGCCGCCGGAGAGCCGGTCGGGGTACTCCTGGGCCTTCTCGGCCAGCCCGATCCGCCGCAGCAGGCTCATCGCCTTCTCGGCGGCCTCCGCCTTGGCCACCTTGCCGACCAGCCGCGGGGCCAGGGTGACGTTGTCCAGCACGGTCATGTGCGGGAACAGGTTGTAGGCCTGGAAGACCACCCCGATCCGGCGGCGCACCGCGTCGGCGTCGACCCGCGGGTCGGTGATGTCCTCGCCGTCCAGCCGGATCACGCCGTCGTCGACGGTCTCGAGCAGGTTGACGCAGCGCAGCAGGCTCGACTTGCCCGACCCGGAGGCCCCGATCAACGTGACCACCTGGTGCTCGCCGACCTCGAGGTCGACCGACCTCAGCACCGTGTGGTCGCCGAACCGTTTCACCACGCCCTCGCAGGCCAGGACCGGCACCGTCGTACCCGGGCCGGTCACAGTGCCCCGCTCGCTTGCTGCCGGCGGGCCGCCCGCAGGCTCACCCAGTCGGCCAGCCGGATGGTCGGGATCGCCAGCAGCACGAAGAGCAGCCCGGCCACCAGGTACGGCGTGTAGTTGAACGCAGCGTCGGCGTGCACCTGCGCCTGCCGGACCGCGTCGAATGCCCCCAGGACCGAGATCAGCCCGACGTCCTTCTGCAGGGCCACGAAATCGTTGAGCAGCGGCGGCAGCACCCGGCGTACCGCCTGGGGGAGCACAACCACCCGCATCGTCTGGCCGTAGGACAACCCGAGGGACCGGGCCGCCGCCCGCTGGCTCGGGTGCACCGACTCGATGCCGGCCCGGAAGACCTCCGCGACGTACGCCGAGTAGGTCAGCACCAGGGCCAGGGTGCCCAGCACCACCGGGTCGTCCGGGATGCCCTGCAGCCGCAGCCCGGGCAGCCCGAAGCCGACGAGGTACAGCAAGATGATCAGCGGCATCCCGCGGAAGAAGTCGGTGTACGCCGCGGCGAGCGCCCGGACCGGGAACCACAGCGGGCCGCGCAGGGTGCGCAGCGTCGCGATGGCCAGCCCGACGATCACGATCAGCACGGCGCAGACCGCCAGCACCCGGACGTTGAGCCACAGGCCGGAGAGGATGTCCGGCAGCGAGTCCTTGGCCACCTCCCAGTCGAGGAAGGTCTCGCGGACCCGGGGCCAGCCCGGCGAGAGCACCGTCGCGGTGCCGACGACGGCGAGGAAGATCACGGTGCTGGTCCCGGCCAGCACCGTGGACCGCCGGGCGCGACCGCGCCGGTAGTCGTCCCGCCAGCGCTGCAGGTCGCTCGGGCCCGGGTCGTCCGGCAGGACTGGGGACGTCTCGGCGGGGACGGTCACGACCAGTGCGCTACTTCAGGACCGGCGCGCCGCCCTGGCTCAGCCACTGGTCGACCAGCTGGTCCAGGGTGCCGTCGGCCTTCAGCGCGTCCACGGCCTGGCTCACGCACGCGGTCAGCGGGCTGTCCTTGTCCAGGACCAGCCCGAACTGCTCCGGCGTGCCGCCGCCGGCCGGCAGCTGACCGACGATGCTGCCCTTGTCGAGCTGGGCGGCAGCCATGAAGAACGCCGTGGGCAGGTCGGTGACCAGCGCGTCGATCTGGCCGTTCTCCAGCGCCTTCACCGCGTCGTTGTTGGAGTTGTAGACCCGCGGCTGCTTGCTCGGGGCGACGACCTCGTTGATCGCGTCCAGGCTGGTGGTGCCGACCTGCGCGCCGAGGGTGAGGCCCTTGAGGTCGGCGATCGTCGTGACGCCGTCGGCCTTGGAGCCCTTGGTGGTCACGACGGCCTGGCTGACGTCGTAGTACGGCGAGGAGAAGTCGACGGCCTGCTTGCGCTTCTCGGTGATCGAGAACTCGTTGATGTCGAAGTCCCAGTTCTTCGGCGTCGGCTTGAAGACGCTGTTGAAGCCCACCCGGGTCCAGGTCACCTCGGCCGAGGTGTAGCCCATCTGCTCGTAGACCGCCTTCGCGACCGCGCCCTCGAAGCCCTCGCCGCTCTCCGGCTTGTCGTCGACGAACCACGGCTCGTAGACCGGCTTGTCGGTGGCGATGGTCAGCGTGCCCGGCGTCGTCGTCGGCAGGGTGTCCTTGGCGCACGGGTCGGCGCTGGCGCTGGAGGAGCCGGACGCCGAGGGGCTGGACGTGGTGCCGGCCTGGTCGCCGGCGTCCTCCTCGGCGCAGGCGGCGGTGAGCGCGGCGACCGCGAGCAGGGCGACCAGGGTGCGGCGGGGCAGGCGAGGCGTCATGGGCAGATCGTAGGCACCTCATGTGTCCGGCGCGGCCCGTGTCCGGGAATGGACGCGTTCGGGTTCGGGGGCGGCCACGCCGGTAGGGTGAGGTGTACCGCAGCGACCCCTCGCCGACCTTGCAGGAGTGCCCCGGATGGCCCGCGTCGTCGTCGACGTCATGCTCAAGCCCGAGATCCTCGACCCTCAGGGCAAGGCGGTCGCCCAGGCCCTGCCCCGGCTCGGCTACGAGGGCATCGCCGCCGTCCGGCAGGGCAAACGCTTCGAGCTCGAGGTCGAGGGCGAGGTGACCGAGGAGCGGTTGGCCCAGATCCGCGGTGCCGCCGAGACCCTGCTCTCCAACCCGGTGATCGAGGACTTCACCGTCCGGGTGGAGGACGCATAGTGCGCATCGGAGTCGTCACTTTTCCCGGCTCGCTGGACGACGCCGACGCAGCCCGCGCGATCGGGCTGGCCGGTGGCGACGCGGTGCGGCTCTGGCACGCCGACGCCGACCTGCACGGGGTCGACGCCGTGGTGCTGCCGGGCGGGTTCTCCTACGGCGACTACCTGCGGTGCGGGGCGATCGCCCGGTTCGCGCCGGTGATGGAGCCGCTGGTGGCCGCCGCGAAGGGCGGTCTCCCGGTGCTCGGCATCTGCAACGGCTTCCAGGTCCTCTGCGAGTCGCACATGCTGCCAGGTGCGCTGATCCGCAACGACCACCGCAAGTTCAACTGCGTCGACCAGGAGCTGGTGGTCGAGAACGCCGGCACCGCCTGGACTTCGGGATACGCAGCCGGTCAGCGCATCGTCGTACCGCTGAAGAACGGCGAGGGCGGCTACGTCGCCGACGAGAAGACGCTGGACGCCCTGGAGGGCGAGGGTCGGGTGGTCGTGCGCTACGTCGGGGACAACCCGAACGGCTCCTACCGTGCCATCGCGGGCATCAGCAACGAGCGCGGCAACGTGGTCGGGCTGATGCCGCACCCGGAGCACGCGGTCGAGGACCTGACCGGCCCGAGCACCGACGGGCTGGCGTTCTTCACCTCCGTCCTGACGTCAGCGGTGAACGCATGAGCGAGACCGTCAAGGACGCCGAGGCGACCCCGGAGCTCGAGCAGCCCTACCGCGAGCTCGGGCTCAAGGACGACGAGTACGCGCGGATCCGCGAGATCCTCGGCCGCCGCCCGACGTCGTCCGAGCTGGCGATGTACTCGGTGATGTGGAGCGAGCACTGCTCCTACAAGTCGTCGAAGGTCCACCTCAAGCAGTTCGGCGACAAGGCCCCGAAGACCGACGCGATGCTGGTCGGCATCGGGGAGAACGCGGGCGTGGTCGACATCGGCCAGGGCTGGGCGGTCACCTTCAAGGTCGAGAGCCACAACCACCCGTCGTACGTCGAGCCCTACCAGGGCGCTGCCACCGGTGTCGGCGGCATCGTGCGCGACATCATGTCGATGGGCGCCCGGCCGGTCGCGGTGATGGACCCGCTGCGGTTCGGGCCGGCTGATGCCGACGACACCCGGCGGGTGCTGCCCGGTGTGGTCGCGGGCATCGGCGGCTACGGCAACTGCCTGGGGCTGCCGAACATCGGTGGCGAGGTGGTGTTCGACCCGTCGTACGCCGGCAACCCGCTGGTCAACGCGCTGTGCGTCGGAGTGCTGCGGCACGAGGACATCAAGCTCGCCTTCGCCTCCGGCACCGGCAACCTGATCGTGCTCTTCGGTGCCGCGACCGGCGGCGACGGCATCGGCGGTGTCTCGGTGCTCGCCTCGGAGACCTTCGACGACGCGGACCCGACCAAGCGGCCGGCCGTCCAGGTGGGCGACCCGTTCATGGAGAAGGTGCTCATCGAGTGCTGCCTCGAGGTGTTCGCCGCCGACCTCGTCGTCGGCATCCAGGACCTCGGCGGCGCCGGGCTGTCCTGCGCGACCTCGGAGCTGGCGTCCAACGGTGACGGCGGCATGACGGTGTGGCTCGATCGGGTGCCGCTGCGCGACTCGTCGCTGCGCCCCGAGGAGATCCTGATGAGCGAGTCGCAGGAACGGATGTGCGCGGTCGTCGAGCCGGCCAAGCTGGCCGCGTTCCTCGAGATCTGCGCGCGCTGGGACGTGCTCGCGACGGTCATCGGCGAGGTCGACGGCAGCGGCCGGCTGACCGTGCAGTGGCACGGCGAGACGATCGTCGACGTCCCGCCGCGCACGGTGGCGCACGAGGGCCCGGTCTACCAACGGCCGTTCGCCCGGCCGTCCTGGCAGGACGCCTTGCAGGCCGACTCCCCGTCGTCGCTGCCGCGGCCGACGACCGGTGACGAGCTGCGGGCGACCCTGCTGCAGATGGTGGCGGCACCGAACCTCGCGTCGAAGTCCTGGGTCACCGACCAGTACGACCGCTATGTGCTCGGCAACACCGTGCTCGCCCAGCCGGAGGACGCCGGGGTGGTGCGGGTCGACGACGAGTCCGGGCTCGGGGTCGCGCTGGCTACCGACGGCAACGGCCGGTTCGCCAAGCTCGACCCGTACGCCGGTGCCCAGCTCGCCCTCTCCGAGGCCTACCGCAACGTCGTGGTCAGCGGCGCCCGGCCGCTCGCCGTGACCGACTGCCTGAACTTCGGATCCCCCGAGGATCCGGACGTCATGTGGCAGTTCGCGGAGGCGACCCGCGGGCTGGCCGATGCCTGCCTGGAGCTCGGCGTCCCGGTCACCGGGGGCAACGTCAGCTTCTACAACCAGACCGGAGACGTCGCGATCAACCCGACGCCGGTGGTGGGCGTGCTCGGCGTGGTCCAGGACGTGCGCCGCCGGGTGCCGATCGGGTTCGGTGCGCCGGGGGAGGTCGTGGTGCTCCTGGGCGTCACCCGTGACGAGCTCGGTGGGTCGGAGTGGGCGCACCACGTGCACGGGCACCTCGGCGGGCTGCCGCCGACGGTGGACCTGGCCGCCGAGAAGGCGCTGGGGCAGCTGATGGCTGCGGCGGCCGACGACGGGTTGGTCACCGCGGCGCACGACGTGTCGGATGGCGGGCTGGCGCAGACGCTGGTCGAGATGGTGCTGCGTCGCGGGGTCGGGGTGGTGGTCCAGGTCCAGGGCGACCCGTTCGTCGCGCTGTTCAGCGAGTCGGTGGCCAGGGCCGTCGTGTCGGTACCCGCCGACCGGGTCGCGGATCTCGAGGCGCGCGCGTCGGCGTACGGCGTGCCGGTGACCCGGTTGGGTACCACCGGTGGCGAATCCCTTGTGGTGCGAGGGATTCTCTCGGTCGGTGTCGACGAGCTGCGTACCGCGCACGAGGGCACCCTGCCCGCGCTCTTCGGCTGACGTCAGCGGGTGGCGGCGCAGGTCCCGGGCCGCGGCGGCGAGGGTGAGGGCGGCCAGCGCCACCGCGACCGGGGTGCTGGGGAACCGGCTCAGCGGACCGTCGGTACGCCGGCCGAGCACACCGCCGTCCGCCTGGAACGACAGGACCGACACGTTGCACTGCGCCGAGAGTGCGGACAGCTCGCTCTGCCATGAGCCCACCGAGAACAGCGACATGGCCGAGCCGACGCTGCCGATCGACGCGAACGACCCGACGCTGCCGATGGACAGGACCGATCCGGTCGAGCGGATCGAGAGCAGCGACCGCCGCGACCGCCAGGACCACAGCGACCGGTCGGCCATCGGGCGCCTCCTGACCAGCGAGGTGGAGCGGGCGGCTGGTCGCGAACCAACACCTCCACCCTGGAAGGGTGGCGCTCTAGCCGGTTGAGCTACGCCCGCACGTGCCGCCCCGGGCCGCCCCGGAGTGACGCGGCGGCCCACGATAGCCGTCGGCACGCTGTTCTAGGGTCGCCGGGTGACGCCGACACCGCAGGAGTTCTTCGAGCGGGTTCTCGCGCACGCCGACGACGACCGGCGGCTGCCGCTGCCGGCGCAGTCGATGTGGGAGATCTTCCCGTTCGAGCCCGACTCGTTACGGGTCAAGCCGCTCGACCCGCTGACCCTGCCCGAGCCGCCGCGCGCCGGCGAGCGGGGTGTCGAGTGCTGGCGCTGCGCCAACCCGGATGCGGGCGTTGCCTGGGCCAACGAGCGCTGGACGTTGGTTCCCTTCACCGAGACCGGGCTGCCCTTCGAGGTCATGCTGATGCCGCGCGACCACCTCGACCTCGGCGACCTGGACGACGTGATGGCTGCCGAGCTGGGAGTCCTTGCCGTCCGCCTCACCCGCGCCGTCGAGGCCCTGGACTCGGTCGCCCGGGTGCACGTGAACAAGTTCGGCGACGGCGGCGCGCACCTGCACGTGTTCCTGTTCGGCCGCCCGGCCGGACTCCTGCAGCTGCGCGGTTCGAACCTCGCGCTGTGGGAGGAGATGCTCCCCAGGGTGCCGGCCGAGGAGACCGCTGCGGTCCTGGCGGTGGCCGTCGAGGCGCTTGCCGACTTCGGCGAGGCGTGGGCCTGAGATGCCACCCCGTCGGCGCACCGACCCCGAGACCGGCCGTGCCGCGCTGACCCGGGTACTCGAGGCGCACACGCTCGAACCGGACGACCTGCGCGACGCGGTCCGGTTCCTGCTGGAGGAGCTCGCGGCCAAGGCGCCCGGCCGCTCGGTCGAGGTGCGCGTCCCGCCGTACGGCGCGGTGCAGTGCGTGGCAGGTCCGCGGCACACCCGCGGGACCCCGCCCAACGTCGTCGAGGTCGACCCGATGACGTGGGTCGCGCTCGCGGTCGGCGGCACCGAGTGGCACGCGGCGGTGGCCGAGGGACTGGTCCAGGCGAGTGGGGAACGCGCCGACCTGTCCGCGTTCCTCCCGGTCGTCTGACACCCTTTGACCGGTGATGTCTCACCGCTGGTCTCTCGTCCTCGTCGCTGTGCTCGGTGCCCTGGTGGGCCCCGCCGTCGTGTCCCCGCCGGCAGCCGGCGCCGAGAGCAACGTCGTCACGACCCGCGAGGTGATCGGTACGTCGGTGAACGGCCGGCCGATCGTGGCCGTGCACCGCACCCGGACCGTACCCGAGGGCACCGTCGTCGATCCGGCCGTCACCCGCACCGTGCTGGTGATCGGCAGCATCCACGGCGACGAGCAGGCCGGCATGCGGGTCGTCCGCCTGCTCCGCGACCGGAACCGGCTGCCCGCCGGGCTCGACCTGTGGCTGGTGCCCACGGTCAACCCCGACGGCACGGCCGCCTACCGGCGTACCAACGCGCACGGCGTCGACCTGAACCGCAACTTCCCCTACCTGTGGCGCAGCAGCTCACGCACCGCGACCTGGTCCGGCCCGGAGCCGCTGTCCGAGCCGGAGGGCGTTGCGCTGCGGGACCTGGTCCGTCGCCTCCAGCCGGACCTCACGCTCACCTTCCACCAGCCGCTGTTCGGCGTCGGCGCGAACGACAAGGCGATGCCCACCGTGCGGGCGATCGCCCGCGGCATGCGGCTGCCGGTCGACGAGTTCCACTGCACCGGGGTCTGCTACGGGACGTTCACCGGTTGGGTCAACCACCGCACTGACGGCCTGGCCGTGACGGTGGAGTTCGGCTCCCGGGTGCCGAGCTGGCGGATCTGGCGGGCGGCCCGGACCGTCGTCGAGGTGGGCTCACTGCCGGTGCAGTGAGCCCACCTCGAGCGAAGCGTCAGAAGGTGCTGACGTCGAGCAGGCGCTCCTTGACCGGGTCCGGGTCGTCGACGTCGTTCCAGTCCAGGGTGCCCGCGGCCTGCAGGGCCGAGCGGACCTGCGCCGGGGTCGCCGTCGGGTGGGTCGCCTTGTAGAGGGCCGCGCCACCGGCGGCGTGCGGCGACGCCATCGAGGTGCCGGAGATGGTGTTGTAGCCACCGTTCATCCAGGTGCTGAGGATGCAGGTGCCCGGTGCGATCAGGTCGACGTCGGCGCCGTGGTTCGAGTAGTCGGCGAAGGTGTCGTCGACGTCCGTCCGGCAGGTCGACGGTGCGCCGCCGCCCGGGAGGCCGTTGAAGTCCGACAGCGCGCTGACCGTGATGACCTCGTCGTACGCCGCCGGGGCGGACGTCGCGGCATCGGCCGAGTCGTTGCCGGCTGCGACCACGTACGTCACGCCGGCCGCGACCGAGCGGCAGATGGCCTGGTGCTCGGCGTCGCCGTCGGTGCGGCCGCAGTTGCCGTCGTCGCTGCCGTCGCCGCCGAGGCTCATGTTCGCCACCTCGATCGACGCGGCGTTGGCGGTCACGTAGTCGATGCCGCAGACGATGTCGGAGGTGAAGCCGACGCCGGCAGCGTTGAGCACCTTCACCGGCCAGATCCGCGCGCCGGGCGCCATCCCGACCACGCCGGCACCGTTGTCCAGGGCACCGATGGTCCCGGAGACGTGCGACCCGTGCCCGTTGTCGTCGTCGGCCGACAGAGCCAGCGCACAGTTCTTGGCCTTGGCGCGGTTGACGTTGAGGTCCGGGTGGTCCAGGTCGACACCCGTGTCGATCACGGCGACGTCGACGTCGACCCGCTGGTCGACGCCGTCGATGCGGGCGGTCGGGCTCGCGTCGGCGTTGGCCCGGTTGATGCCGGTGGGCGTGGTCTGCGCGGTGGCGCGCACCTTGCCGTCGGGCTGCACGTAGGCGACCCGCGAGTCGTGGGCGAGCTGGTCGGCGACCGCAGCCGGCATCCGCGCGGCGTAGCCGTCGAGTGCGCTGGAGTAGACGTGGCCGGTCACCACTCCGAGGGTGCGGGCGTGCTCCGCAGCCACCGACCCGGCATCGGTGCCGTCGTCCAACACGACGATGTAGCGCCGGAGCGTGTCGTCCGGCGCGGCAGCGGCGGAGCCGGCGGTGGCGGTGGCGGCGGTGAGAGCGGCAGCCGCGACCAGCGCGACTCCCGTCCTTCTCCGGGTCAAGCGCATCAGGTGAACCCTTCGTCGGTGTGGCCGGCCGCGCCTCGCGCTGCGCCCGGCAGGTCACCCTCGGTGAGTCCCCCGATGACCCACCGTGGCCAACGAGCCGGGCCGGGCCGGGTCACGGGCGATGCGGAAGGCCTCCGGTCGATCTCGAATCGGCCACGGTTTCGGCGGTACGAACGGGTCAACACAACGAAATCCGTTCCCATGGCGGTCCAGGGGCGCTACCGTGGCGCGCGTCGGCGGGTCTCCCAGCGGAGGTGGCGGTGAGCGAGGCTGCGGTGCGCCTCGTCGGGCTGCGCAAGGTCTTCGTCGGCCGCGGCGGTGCCGGCGGCGAGGACGTAGTGGCGGTCGACTCGATCGACCTCGAGGTCCGGGACGGCGAGTTCTTCGCCATGCTCGGGCCGTCCGGGTCGGGCAAGACCACGGTGCTGCGAATGATCGCCGGATTCGAGACGCCGACGGCGGGCCGGGTGCACCTCGGCGGCCGGGACGTCACCCGGGACGCGCCGTTCGACCGGGACGTCAACACGGTCTTCCAGGACTACGCGCTGTTCCCGCACATGACCGTGCTGCAGAACGTGGCGTACGGGTTGATGGTCAAGGGCGTCGCCCGGGCCGAACGCCGCACCCGGGCGGAGGAGGCGTTGTCCACGGTCCGACTCGAGGGGTACGGCGGTCGGCGGCCCGGGCAGCTGTCCGGCGGGCAGCGCCAGCGGGTCGCCCTGGCCCGGGCCCTGGTGAACCGTCCCCGGGTGCTGCTGCTCGACGAGCCGCTCGGCGCCCTCGACCTCAAGCTGCGGGAGCAGATGCAGGTCGAGCTCAAGGGCATCCAGCGCGACGTCGGCATCACCTTCCTGTTCGTGACCCACGACCAGGAGGAGGCGCTGACCATGAGCGACCGGATCGCCGTGTTCAACGACGGCCGCATCGAGCAGGTCGGCACCGCCAGCGAGGTCTACGAGCGGCCGGCCTCGGCCTTCGTCGCCGGCTTCGTCGGCAGCTCCAACCTGCTCCAGGGGGAGCCGGCAATGACCCTGCTGGGCGACCCGGCGCCGGTCTCCTTCCGACCCGAGAAGGTCCGGATCGGCCCGGCCGGCGCGGCACCGGCAGAAGGCGAGGTCGTCGCCGACGGCGTGGTCACCGAGGTCGTCTACACCGGCGTGGCGACCCGGGTCATCGTGCGGCTGGACGCCGGGGCCGAGGTGCAGGCGCTGGTCCAGAACACCGGCGCGACGACGTCACCGGTCATCGGCCGCGGCGACCGGGTGCAGGTCGGGTTCAGCCGGGCGCACGTCTACCGGGTCACCACCAAGAACGCCTCGGCCACGGACTCCGTGGCCGACGAGGGCGAAGCCACCATTGCTGACCGTGTGCGGGGCACGGTCTCTCAGGGAGGGAACACATGACCAGCAAGCGACTTCTCGCGATCGGAGTGGCGACGCTTCTCGCGCTCGCGGCCTGCGGCGGCGACGGTGACAGCGCGTCGAACGACGGAGGCAAGAAGGGCGGCACAGGCAACGAAGCCGCCCCGCAGGGATTCACCCCGCCGGACCTCAAGGCCCTGGACAAGCTCGGCGAACCCGAGGGCGAGGTCAACATCGTGGCCTGGGCCGGGTATGTCGAGGACGGCTCCACCGACCCGTCGGTCGACTGGGTGACGCCGTTCGAGAAGGAGAGCGGCTGCCAGGTCAACGTGAAGACGGCACCCACCTCCGACGACATGGTCAACCTGATGAAGACCGGCCAGTACGACGTGGTGTCGGCCTCCGGCGACGCGTCGCTGCGGCTGATCGCCTCCGGCGACGTCGAGCCGGTCAACACCGACCTGATCCCCAACTACGCCGACGTCTTCGAAGGGCTGAAGATGAAGGCCTGGAACAGCGTCGACGACGTGGCCTATGGCGTCCCGCACGGCCGCGGCGCGAACCTGCTGATGTACAACACCGAATCCGTCACGCCGGCGCCGACCTCGTGGAGCGCCGTGTTCGACGACGCCTCGCAGTACAAGGGCAAGGTCACGGCGTACGACTCGCCGATCTACATCGCGGACGCCGCGCTGTACCTGATGAAGACCCAGCCCGACCTCGGGATCGAGAATCCGTACGCCCTCGACGACAAGCAGTTCACTGCAGCCATCGACCTGCTCAAGGCGCAGAACGCGAACATCGGTGAGTACTGGTCGGACTACACCAAGGAGATCCAGGCCTTCAAGAACGGCGACTCGGTGATCGGCACGACCTGGCAGATCATCGTCAACCTCGCGCAGGCCGACAAGGCGAAGGTCAAGGCGATCCTGCCGAGCGAGGGAGCGACCGGCTGGTCGGACACCTGGATGGTGGCGACCAAGAGCCAGCACAAGACCTGCGCCTACAAGTGGCTGGACCACATCATCAGCCCGACGGCGAACGCCCAGGTGTCCGAATGGTTCGGTGAGGCACCGTCCAACAGCAAGTCGTGCGCGGAGACCGCGGACCCGAAGCACTGCGAAACGTTCCACGCCGAGGACGAGGCCTACTTCGACCAGGTCTGGTACTGGAGCACTCCGATCGCCCAGTGCCTCGACGGCCGGACCGACGTGCAGTGCAAGGACTACGGCGACTGGACGTCGGCCTGGCAGGAGATCAAGGGCTGACCGACAGGGAGCAGGGGGACGGGACCGTGCCGAGACGCCTCTCCGGCGTCCTGCACCGGCACGCGGGGCTGCGGCTGGTGCTGCTGCTGGCCGCGCCGATGCTGGTGCTCGTCGTGGTCTACCTCGGCGCGCTCGCCGTCCTCCTGCTCTCGGCCTTCTGGAGCACGGACACGTTCACCGGGAACGTCGTCCACTCGTTCACGCTGGACAACTTCCGGGAGGTCGTCACCAACGACACCTACCGGGCGGTCACCGTGCGCACCGTCGGGGTGGCCGCCGCGGTCACGGTCGTCTGTGCCGTCCTCGCGTTCCCGATGGCGTTCTACATGGCCAAGGTGGCCTCGCCGCGGAGTCGGCGGTTCCTCGTCGTCGCGATGCTCACCCCGCTCTGGGCGAGCTACCTGGTCAAGGCGTTCGCCTGGCGGGCGATGCTCGCGGGCGACGGTGTCGTCAACTGGTCGCTGGACCCGATCGGGCTGCAGGGGCCAGGTTTCGGGCTGACCGCGACGGTCATCGTGCTGAGCTACCTGTGGCTGCCGTTCATGATCCTTCCGGTGTACGCCGGGCTGGAGCGGCTGCCGGACTCGCTGCTCGAGGCCTCCGGCGACCTGGGGGCCAAGGCGTGGCGGACGTTCCGCTCGGTGGTGGTGCCGCTGGCCTTCCCGGCGGTGGTGGCCGGCGCGATCTTCACCTTCTCGCTGAGCCTCGGTGACTACATCGCTGTGCAGATCGTCGGCGGCAAGAGCCAGCTGCTGGGCAACCTCATCCAGGGCAACGCCGGTGCCGCGAACAACCTCCCGCTGGCCGCGGCGCTGGCCGCCGTACCGATCGTGATCATGGTCGTCTTCCTGCTCGGCGTCCGCCGCACCGGCGCTCTGGACAACCTGTGATCACCGGATGAACCTCAGCAGGGGTGCCCGTGCCGGGCTGGCGGCCGTGATGGCCCTCGGCCTGGCCATCGTCTACGTCCCGCTGCTCGTCGTACTGATCTCGTCGTTCAACACCGACCGCACCTTCGGCTGGCCGCCCAGCGGGCTGACCTTCGAGTGGTGGACCCGCACCTGGGACAACGCCGGCGCCCGTGAGGCGTTGGCGACCTCGGTCAAGGCCGGCCTCGGCGCGACCGCGGTGGCCCTGGTGCTCGGCACGATGGCGGCCTTCGCGGTCTCCCGCTACCACTTCTTCGGCCGGGAGGCGGTGTCGATCCTCATCGTGCTGCCGATCGCGCTGCCGGGCATCGTCACCGGCATCGCGCTGTCGAACGCGATCACGACGACCCTGCAGCCGCTGGGCGTGAACTTCGGGCTGTTCACCGTCGTGGTCGGCCACGCGACGTTCTGCATCGTGGTGGTCTACAACAACGTGCTCGCCCGGCTGCGCCGCACCGGCGGGTCGCTCGAGGAGGCCTCGATGGACCTCGGGGCAGGCGTCTTCCAGACCTTCCGGTACGTGACCTTCCCTGCCGTCCGGTCGGCGCTGCTCGCCGGCGCCCTGCTCGCCTTCGCGCTGTCCTTCGACGAGATCATCGTCACGACGTTCACCGCGGGGGCCAGCGTGCAGACCCTGCCGTTGTGGATCTTCACGAACCTGGCCCGGCCCAACCAGGCGCCGGTGGTCAACGTGGTCGCGGCGGTCCTCATCATCGGGTCGATCCTGCCGGTCTGGCTGGCGCAGCGGGTGTCGTCGGACACCGCGGGCGGCCGGCTCTGACGTCCCGCCGGCCGGAACGTAGGGTCGGGTCGTGCCTCGTCGCAACCCCCGCTACCCCGCCTTCCTGGTGACCGGCGCCGTCGTCGGCGTACTCGCCGCCGTGGTCCTGGTGCTCGGGCCGGGGGCCGGCGTGGACGACCGGGCCCGGCTGCTCGCCTACCTGGTCGCGCTGCTCGGCGGGCTGGGCGCGCTGGCCGGCGGCGTGGTCGCCGTCCTGCTCGAAGGCCGGCGGCGCTGACCGGTTCGGGCCGGCCCGACCCCTAGACTGGCCGGGTGCCCCGAGGCGACGGACGGCTCAATCTCGATCTCGACCCCGCAGAGCGGGGCCCGCAGGACTCCTGCGGGGTCTTCGGTGTCTGGACCGGCGACCGGTCCGGCGACGACCCGACCGAGGTCGCCAAGCTCACCTACTTCGGGCTCTACGCCCTGCAGCACCGCGGCCAGGAGTCGGCCGGCATCGCGGTGAGCAACGGCTCGCAGATCCTGGTCTACAAGGACATGGGCCTGGTGGCGCAGGTGTTCGACGAGGGCCACCTCAACTCGCTGCGCGGCCACCTGGCGATCGGCCACACCCGTTACTCCACCACCGGTTCCAGCGTCTGGGAGAACGCCCAGCCGACCTTCCGCTCCACCGCGGCCGGGTCGATCGCGCTGGGCCACAACGGCAACCTGACCAACACCCGCGACCTGCTCGAGCTGGTCGAGAAGCTCGCCGCCGAGAGCGGTCAGCTCTCGTACGACGGCGACGGCCCGACCCAGGAGGAGACGAGGCGCTGGCGCGAGGGCACCCGCGGCAGCCACGCGGCCCTGCACAGCACGACCGACACCGAGATCGTGACGGCGCTGCTCGCGTCGTACCCGGACCGCTCCCTGGAGCAGGCCGCCCTCGAGGTCCTGCCGCAGCTGCGCGGAGCGTTCTCGCTGGTCTTCATGGACGAGGAGACCCTCTACGCCGCCCGTGACCCGCAGGGCATCCGGCCGTTGGTGCTCGGCCGGCTGGAGCGCGGCTGGGTGGTCGCCAGCGAGACCGCCGCCCTCGACATCGTCGGTGCGGCGCAGGTCCGGGAGATCGAGCCCGGTGAGCTGATCGCGATCGACGCGCACGGGCTGCGCACCTCCCGGTTCGCCGACGCCGAGCCGAAGGGTTGCCTGTTCGAGTACGTCTACCTGGCCCGGCCGGACACCAAGATCGCCGGCCGCTCGGTGCATGCGACCCGGGTCGACGTCGGACGGCGGCTGGCCGAGGAGGCGCCCGCCGAGGCCGACCTGGTGATCCCGGTGCCCGAGTCCGGGACGCCCGCCGCGGTCGGCTACTCGCAGGGCAGCGGCATCCCCTACGGCCTGGGCCTGGTGAAGAACTCCTACGTCGGCCGGACGTTCATCCAGCCCTCGCAGACCATCCGGCAGCTGGGCATCCGGCTCAAGCTGAACCCCCTGCGCGAGGTGATCGCCGGGCAGCGGCTGGTGGTGGTCGACGACTCGATCGTGCGCGGCAACACCCAGCGCGCCCTGGTGCGGATGCTCCGCGAGGCCGGCGCCGCCGAGATCCACGTCCGCATCTCCTCGCCGCCGGTGAAGTGGCCGTGCTTCTACGGCATCGACTTCGCGTCCCCGGCCGAGCTGATCGCCAACGGGCTGGCCGTGGAAGAGATCCGCGCCTCGATCGACGCCGACTCGCTGGCGTACATCTCGCTGGAGGGGCTGGTCGCCGCGACCGAGCAGCCGATCGACAACCTCTGCCGGGCCTGCTTCGACGGTGTCTACCCGGTCGAGCTGCCCGAGCCCGAGCTGCTCGGCAAGCACCTGCTCGAGGTCGAGCCCGCGTCGCTGCTCGGCGGCATCGGTGCCGCCGACGCCCTCACCCGGCCGTGACTCAGGTCACAGCGGGGTCTGTGCAACCGGACCGGGCGTCCGCGGGTCCTTCTCTCTGACGCCTCACCGCGAGGCGCACGCAGACCGGGACTCCGGTCCGCCTCGAGATATGAGGAGTCACGTTGAACACCTTCAGGTCCGCGGCACAGCGGGTGGCTGGAGTCGCCGCGGTGTCCGCTCTCAGCATCACCGTTTTCGCCGGTACGGCGATGGCCGAGACGGCAGCCTTCGACGACGCCCACGGCGACATGTCCCAGGGCGCCGACATCCGCAAGGTCCGCGTCATCAACGGCGAGGAGCAGCTCCGGATCAATGTGGTCCACCGTGACCTCGTCCGGTCCTTCCGCAGCGGCAGCAGCATCTCGGTCTTCATCGACACCGACCGGACCCGCACCGGCCCCGAGTTCGTCTTCACCGGCGGCACCTTCGAGGGCGCCGACTACGCGCTGCTGAAGGCCGACGGCTTCAAGGCCGCGGGCAACCGGCAGGTGCCGCTGCACGGCGGGAGCTACATCATGAAGCTCGACTACGCCCACGACGTCGCCCGCATCAGCATCGACCAGGTGGTCCTGAACGACCCGGCCGACGTGCGGGTCGAGGTCAAGACCGGTGCCGAGCTGCTGCCCGAGGGCAGCACCGAGCCGACCAACGAGGTGGACTGGCTCAAGCAGCCGCGCCGCTTCACCACCTGGGTGGCGAAGGGCTGAACCACGTGCCACCAGCGCGCCCGGGCCGGAGGGTCCGGGCGCGCTGATGCGCACCGAAGGAGCATTGTGGGCCGGCTCGTGGGCTGCAAGACTCGCAGTCTCGCGAGCACAAAGGAGCAGACGATGGCCTCCGTTCTCAACCCCTACATCAGCTTCGATGGCGACGCACGGCAAGCCATGGAGTTCTACAAGGGCGTCTTCGGTGGCACCCTGACGTCGAACACCTTCGGCGAGTACGGCGCCGCGGACGGCCCCGCGGCCGACCAGATCATGCACTCCCAGCTGGTGACCGACGGTGGGATCACCCTGATGGCCGCCGACACCCCGCCGCACGCGACGCACACGTACGGCGACAACATCGCGATCTCCCTGTCCGGCGCCGACGCCGACGAACTGCGCGGCTACTGGGAGAAGCTCTCCGCCGCCGGCAAGGTCGCGGTCCCGCTGGAGAAGCAGATGTGGGGCGACGAGTTCGGCATGTGCACCGACCAGTTCGGCATCACCTGGTTGGTCAACATCAGCCAGCCGACCTGATCGGCGTCACCACCGGACCAGCTTCCAGATCTCGGGTTGCGGCTCGTCCTGGCTGCCGATCTCGGCGAAGATCTCCACCGCCGCCTTGAGGTGAGCCATCGCCTCGTCGGGACGCTCGGCGGCGTGCATCAGGTCGGCGAGGTTGTTGTGCAGGGCTGCCTCCCTGTGCCGATCTCCCATCTCGACGCACAACGTCAACGCCTCGCGGGTCAAGGCGGTCGCCGTGCCGAGCTCGCCGCGGGCTCGATGGGCGAGCGCCAGGTTGTTCATCGCGGCAACCCGTAGATCCCCGTCGCCGGCGCCTTCGGCCAGCGCCCTGCTCTGCGTCAGCTGCGAGAGTGCGGTGTCCAGGTCCGCCTCGCTGGTGGCAAGCAGGCCGAGAAGGTTGTGTGCCTGGCAGCGCGATCGGTCGTCCCCGGAGCGGTCTGCGAGCTCGGCTGCCTCGCCTGCGAGGGCGCGGGCCTGTGCGGTGTCGTGTCGGGCGTGGGCCGTGAGACTCAGGTCTGCCAAGACTTCCGCCCGAGTGGACGGCTCGGTCCGGGGCACGAGCTCGAGCGCAGCGCGTAGGTGCGCCTCGGCGAGGGCCCACTCGCCGCGTCGATGCTGCAGGCGGCCGAGACGGTGCTCGACCCCGCCGAGGTGCTCGGGGTCGGCACCGGCAGCGGCCTCCTCCAGGTGCCTCAGGGCACCTGGGTAGTCGCCCATCACGGTGAGGACGTCACCGACGGCGGTCAGGACCGCCGTACGGTCCGGGTGGCCGAGGGCAGCGGCACTCAGCAGGTGGTCCAGGGCCTCCGAATGGGCGAAAAGGGCCCGGGCCTGCTCGGCCGCCCGCCAGTGGGCAACCGCCGACTCTGCGTCCCGGCCGGCGAGGTGCAGGTGCCTGGCGACCGCGCCGATGGGTATGCGGGGTACATCGCACGCCCGCGCGTGGAGGAGCCGCCGGCGCGCCAGGCTGGTGTCGTCGTAGACGAGGCTGCGCAGCTGTTCGTGGCTGAAGTCGTAGCCGCCGGCGCCTTCGCGGACCAGGCCGCGGCGCGCCAGCTCCTCCAGAGCCGACACGGTCTCCTCGTCGGTGCGGCCGCTGACCATCCGGACGACGTCCGCGTCGAAGGACCGGCCGGTCACCGCGGCCGCGGACAGGACCTGCCGCGCAGTCGGGCTCAGTGGCTCGAGCCGGGCGAGCAGGAGACTGCGGACCCCCTCCGGCAAGGTCAGCTCCTCGCTCTCCGGGCCAAGCGCCCGCAGATACTCCACGAGCAACAGGGGCACGCCCTCGGTCCGTTCCCACAGCCTCGACGCGAGCTGGCGCGGGGTTGCCTCGGGGCGGATCGCCTGGACGAGCTGCCCGACCGCGTCCCGGTCGAGCCGCTCGAGCCGGCAGACCGCACCACCGCCGGCCCGCGCGGCATCGGTCGCCACCCGGCCGAAGCCGTGCTCGAACGGCGTCCGCCAGGTGACCAGGACGAGGACCCGCCGGCCGCGGAGCCGGCGGATGCCGTGGGTGAGCAGGGCCAGCGTCGCGTCGTCCGCGCAGGGGACGTCGTCCAGGACGACAACGCCAGCCACCGCCCCGTCGACAGCTGCGGCGAGGACGTCCCACAGGCCGCCGAGGAACCGGAACTCCGCTCCGGGCCCGTCCACGGTCGCCGCCTCGACCGACCCGCTCGGCCGCCCCTCGGCGAGCTCGGGGACGAGACGGGCGGCCTGGTCGAGAGCCGTGGGTGCGACCTCGTCGAGCCAGTCCGGCCGGCCCGGACCCGGCCCCGTAGCGCCTCAACCACCGGGGCGTACGCCAGGTGCACCTCGTCCTCGTGGGCGCGGAGCACCAGGGCACGACCGCCCCGACCCTCGATCAGTGCGACCAGCTCCTCGGTCAGCCGGGTCTTCCCGATGCCCGGCTCCCCCTCGACGACCGCGACGCACCCGTCGTCGCCGATGCCGGCGTACCGGGCGACCAGGACCGCCAGCTCGTCCGCACGCCCGACGAAGGGGGGCCTGGCGGGAACCGGCTCGGCCCGGTCCGGTGGCCGGCTGACCGGCGGGACCGGGTCGAACGAGCCGCGGTTGACCGCGTCGTAGAGCGCCGTGGTCTCGGGCAGCGGCGGGACGCCGAGCTCACGCGATAGCGTCCGCACGCAGTCCCGGTACTGCGACAGCGCCGCCGCCCGGTCGCCGGTGAGGGCGTACAGCCGGATCAGCGCCCGGTGCGCTGGTTCGTGCAGCGGGTCGGCGGCCAGCCACCGGCGTGCCACCAGCAGCGCCCCGGCTGCGTCGCCGGCGGACTCCCGGGCTGCCGCCAGGTCGGCCAGCGTGCTGGTGAGCTCGCGGTCGAGGGCTTGCGCCTGTTCGCGCAGCCAGTCCTCGAAGTCGGGTGCGTCCCGCACCGCGAACCCCTCGAGCAGGTCGCCGGTGTACGCCGCCGCGGCACCCTCGAGGTCACCGGCTGAGCGCAGCGCGCGGAACCGGGCGACGTCCACGACCAGGTCCGGGCCGCGCACCAGCAACACGTGGTCCCGGGTGGCCTCGAACCGGTCCGCGCCCACCGCTGTCCGCAGCGTGCTCAGGGTGCGGCGGAGGGCACCGCGGGCGCGCTCCGGTTCGGTGCCCGGCCAGAGCAGGTCGGCGAGCGCGTCGCGTGGGCGCGGCCGGTCGGTCAGGGCGAGGTGTGCGAGCAGCGCCACCGCCTTGCGGGTGTCGAAGGCCAGCAGTACGCCGTCGCGCTCGACCCGCGGCGGGCCGAGCAGGCTGACCTCGATCACACGCGCCACCCCGTCACGGCGTTTTCTCGCTCCCGGGTGCGGATCGTAACGATTCCTGCACGGCGGCCGCGCAGTCTGGCGTACAAAGCAGGAGCGGGGGAGGGAGGGCGCGCTGGTGAGGAAGCCGCGGAGCCTGGCCTGGTCGGTCTGGTGGGCCTGCGTCGGCCTGACGGTCGTCGGGCTGGTGTTCCTCGCCCTGAACGGACCGACGACCCACGCGAACTCACTCGGCACCCCGGCCGTCGACGCGGTCTTCGGGGTGCTGTTCCTGAGTTTCGCCACCGTCGGCGCCGCCATCGCCGCCCACCAGCCGCGTAACCCGATCGGCTGGCTCTTCCTCGCGGGCGGGTTCGGTGCCGCCATGGAGGACAGCCTGCTCGGCTATGCGACCTATGCGCTCGTCAGGGAGCCCGGGTCCCTGCCGGCCGGCCGGTTCGCCGCGCTGGTTGCTGACGCTGTTTGGCTCCCGGCTGTCGGGGCCGCGACCCTGCTGCTGTTCGTCCTCTTCCCGACCGGTCGTCCGATGCCCGGTTGGCGCTGGCTCGTCTGGCTGACCAGCATCGACCTCGGCATCTATCTCATCGCCACGCTGCTGAACCCGGGCCCCTTGTACTACTTTCCACGGCTGGCCAATCCGCTGGGGCTGCCCGCGGCCGGGCCTGTCCCGCAGGCGGCACTGGACCTGGCCAGCCCCGTGCTGTTCGCCTCCCTGGCGCTCGGCCTGCTGACGCTCACGCTTCGGTTTCGACGTGCGCAGGGACCGGAACGACTGCAGATGAAGTGGCTGGTCTATGCCGGCGCGCTATGGCTGGCCTTCCTGCCGGTGCTGATCGCGATCGGTGAGCAGGGCGACGGCCGGGTCGCCGGGGTTCTGGTCGGGGATCTGCTGTTCTCCTTGCTGATCGGCTTGATGCCGCTCGCAGTCGGCGTGGCGATCTTGCGTCACCGGCTCTATGACATCGACCTGGTCATCAACCGGACCCTGGTCTACGGCTCCTTGACGGCAACCCTCGCTGCCACCTACCTCGGCCTGGTGCTGCTGCTGCGGCTGGTGCTGGACCCGTTGGCCGGCCAGTCCGACCTGGCGGTGGCCGGCTCGACGCTGGCGGTCGCGGCGCTGGTGCGGCCGCTTCGGTCCCAGATCCAGACGGTGGTGGACCGGCGCTTCTACCGGTCCCGGTACGACGCATCGCGCACCCTCGAAGGGTTCGCCGGCCGGCTGCGGGACGAGCTGGACCTCGATGCCCTCGGTGGCGACCTGCGCCGGGTCGTGGACGAGACCATGCAGCCGGCCCACGTGTCGCTCTGGCTGCGGAGCGCGCCATGAGGACGCGACTGTCGTGGGTGCTCTGGGCGGTCGCGATCACGTTGGTCGTTCCCGGTGCGGTCGCCACCACCGCGACCACCTTCGTAGGCCCGGTCGACCTGCCGTTCGGCGTCGGGTTCGCGCTGCTGGGCGTCGGCGCCGCGACGGCCGGAGCTGTGGTGACGGCTCGGGTGCCGGGGAACGCAGTCGGTCCGATCCTGCTCGCTCTCGGGCTCGGGCTCGGGCTGCTCCTCGTCGCCGGTGCGTACGCCGAGGCGAGCAAGAAGACGGATCTCGGGCCGCTGCCGGGAGCCGCCTACGCCGCCTGGCTCGGGGTCTGGCTGGCCATCCCGGTCTTCTTCGGGCTGACGGTCTTCCTCCTCCTCCTCTTCCCGGACGGCCGGCTGCTCTCGCAGCGGTGGCGCTGGGCCGCCTGGTTCAGCGCGGCGGGGGTGTCCCTGGCGACGCTCTCCTCGGCCGCCAGCCCGAGCCGGCTCCATCCGGGCTTCGACAACCCATTGGCCGCCCCCGGCGCCGCCGCCGACGTCGTCCTCCTGCTTGAGCGCGTCACGGACGTGCTGGCACTCCCCATCCTGCTGGTCGCGGCCCTCGCGTTGGTCACGCGCCTTCGCCGGTCTCGCGGGGTCGAGCGGCAGCAGCTCAAGTCGTTCACCTACGGCGCGGCACTCGCCGGTGTCGGGCTCGGGGTCAGCGTCGTCAGCGAAGGGGTGCTCGCCGACACCGCGTTCCTCGCGGGCCTGCTGGCGCTCGCCGCACTACCCGTGGTCGCCGGCGTCGCGGTCCTGCGGCACGGGCTCTACCAGATCGACGTCGTCATCAAGCGGACCCTGGTGTACGGCACCGTGACCATCGTCCTGCTGGTGACCTACCTCGGCCTGGTGCTCGTCCTGCAGCTCTTCCTGACTCCGCTGGCGGGCACGTCCGACCTGGCCGTCGCCGGCTCGACGCTGGCCGTCGCGGCGCTGTTCCGCCCGGTGCGCAACAAGGTCAAGGCGGGAGTGGACCGACGCTTCTACCGGCAGCGGTACGACGCGGCGCAGACGCTCCAGGGCTTCTCCGCACGCCTGCGTGACGAGCTGGACCTCGACTCGGTCGCCGCCGGCCTGCGTCGGGTCGTGGCCGACACGATGGCGCCGACCCACGTGTCGCTCTGGTTGCGGGAGGTCGGTCGATGAGCCGACGCACGGCCGGCCGGGTCGCCTGGGCGCTCTGGGCCGCGGATCTGATCGTCGTCATCGGCCTGCTCCCGCGGGGGACCGGCTCGGGGAACGGCGGAGCGCTCAGCGGGGCCTTGTTCATCCTGGTCTTCGCGACGACCGGCGCGTTGGTGGCCTCCCGCATCCCGGGCAACCCGATCGGGTGGCTGCTCTGCTCGGCCGCGCTGGCGTTCGCCGTGGGCGGTATCTGCGTCACCATCTCCGACCAGGCTGTCAGTGACGGCTGGCACGGGCCGGTGGTCACGGCGGCCGCGTGGGTCGGCACGTTCGTCTGGATGCTCGGGGTCGGCCCGGCCGCCACCTTCGTGCTGCTGCTGTTCCCCGATGGGCGGCTGCCGACGCCCCGCTGGCGTCCCGTCGCCTGGCTGGCCGGAGCGTCGCTGGTCGCCATCACCGTCGGGATCGCCCTCGGCCCGGGCCTGATCGAGGACACCGCGGTGTCCAACCCGGTCGGCATCGCGGCCTGGAAGGACGCCCTCGGGGCGGTGGAGACCACCGGCCTCGCCGTGCTGTTCTTCTGCATCCTCGCTTCGTGCGCCTCGCTCGTGTCCCGCTACCGGCGCGCCGCGTCGCGGCAGCGGCAGCAGCTCAAGTGGCTCGCCTGGTCACTCCCGATCGTCCTCGGCTGGCTCGCGGCCTCGATCTGGGTCGAGTCCCGGCTGACCGGTGACACTGCTGCCGACGTGGCGAACACCCTGTCGTCGGTGGGTCTCACGATCGTGCCGGTGACCATCGCGGTCGCGATCTTGCGGCACCGCTTGTACGACATCGACGTCGTGATCAACCGGACGCTGGTCTACGGCTCGTTGTCGGCGACGCTGCTGGCGGTGTACCTGGCGTCGGTGCTCCTCCTGCAGGTGCTGCTCAGCCCGCTGACCGATCGGTCGGACCTGGCGGTGGCGGCCTCGACGCTGGGCGTCGCGGCACTGTTCGGCCCGGCCCGTCGGCGGTTCCAGGCTGCGGTCGACCGGCGGTTCTACCGCCGGCGGTACGACGCCGCGCTCACCCTGGAGTCCTTCGGGGGCCGACTGCGTCAGGAGGTCGACCTCGAGTCGGTGTGTGCGGACCTGCGTGACGTGGTCCGCGACACGGTCCAGCCGGCACACGTCTCGCTGTGGCTCCGGGGCTCTCGGTGAGCCGCCGCGCAGCGACCTGGCTGGCCTGGACGGTGTTCGGCGTCGTCGTTGTCCTGCAGGCGTTGGGCATGGCGCTGACAGTCGTCAGTGACGACATCACGCCGGTGTTCGACCTCGCCTCGAGCTCCGCACTCGTCGTCCTGCCGCTCGTCGGGGCACTGATCGCCTCCCGCCGACCGGGCAACGCGATCGGCTGGCTCTTCTGCGGCGCCGGTTTGCTGCTGGCCGTCGCCGGGGCGACCTACGGGTACGCCGCCTACGCGCTCGTCGTCGATCCCGGGCTTCCCGGAGCCGTGGCGTCGGCCTGGCTCACCTCCTGGATCTTCCTGCCTGCGGTCTTCGGCATCCCGTCCTTGCTCTTCCTGCTGTTCCCGGACGGGCGACCGCTGAGCCCGCACTGGTGGCCAGCCGTCGTACTCACCGTCGTAGGTCTCACCTGCCAGGCCGCTGCCGCGGCGCTCGCGGCCGGCCCCATGGAGGACGCGCCGGTTCCAGGCGTCGTCAACCCGGTGGGGGTGTCCGGTTCGCTGGTCACGGTCCTGGAACTGGCGGGATGGACGTTGGCCCTGGGCGCCATCGTCCTGGCCACGTTCTCACTCGTGCTGCGGTACCGCCGCAGCGGCGGCTACGAACGGCTCCAGCTGCGCTGGGTCGCGTTCTCCGCCGTGCTCTTCGGGGTTGCCTGTCTGGGCAGCGCCGTACTCTTCCAGACCGAGTTCGCGACCTGGGGGCAGCTGCTCGTCCTGGTCGCGTTCAACACGATCCCCGTCGCGGCCGGCGTCGCGATCCTGCGGCACCGGTTGTACGGCATCGACGTCGTGATCAACCGCACCCTGGTGTACGGCTCGTTGTCGGCGACGCTGCTGGCGGTGTACTTGGGGTCGGTGCTGGTGCTCCAGCTGCTGCTGCGGCCGTTGACCGACCGGTCGGACCTGGCGGTGGCGGTCTCGACCCTGGGGGTGGCTGCGCTGTTCGGCCCGGCTCGTCGTCGCATCCAGTCTGCGGTCGACCGCCGCTTCTACCGCAGCCGCTACGACGCGACCCGGACTTTGGAGGCGTTCGCGGACAGGCTGCGGCACGAGCTCGACCTGGAAGCCGTCGCTGTGGATCTGCGGGCTGCCGTTCGCGACACCGTCCAACCCGCGCACGTCTCGCTCTGGCTGCGGTCGTAACGATGGCCGGACCCGTCAGTCGCATCCTGGCTCCGACCGGACATCGCCGGAAGGAGAGCAGCCATGACCCGTTTCACGCACAGCGTTGTGATCGAACGTCCGCTCGACGAGGTGTGGGCCTTCGTGATGGAGCCGATGAACGACCCTCTCTGGCAGGGTCCGGTCATCGAGGTCCATCGCGAGGTGGGTGCGCCGATCGAGGTGGGATCCGAGATCGAGCAGGTGTCGCAGTTCCTCGGTCGCCGGTTCGAGATCACCTTCCTGGTGACCGAGCACGAGCCGATGAGCCGATCGTCCGTGCAGGTCAAGTCCGGACCGGTGCCGATGCAGGGCACCTACCGGTTCGCGCCGGAGGGCAGCGGCACGCGCTTCACGATGGAGGGCGAGACGGAGGCGCACGGGTTGTTCCGCCTCGCCGAGCCGGTGTTCTCGCGGATGGCGCGGCGCGAGTGGGAGAACTGCTGCCAGACGCTGAAGGACCTGCTGGAGGCCGGCGCAGAAGCCTCGGCGCCGTAACGGTTCGCGGACGGTACCGCCGTAGAAAGGTCGCATCATGACCGCACTGACCGGATCCTTCCGCCGCCGCTTCCTGGGCCGCACCGCAGAGGTCGAGCGGGCCGCCGTGGACCGCGACGGGCTGATCGGCTCGCCGGACGAGAGCGACCCGGTCGACATCGCGCCCAATGACCCGCTGCTCGCCTACCTGCAGAGCGCCACCGGTGCCGTCGATGTGCAGACCCTCGAGCTGGACTCCCCGGCTCTCGAGGCGCTGAAGGCGGCGGGTGTGCGGCTGGCGGTGCCGCTGGTCAGCCAGGGCGAGCTGATCGGCGTACTCAACCTGGGTCCGCGGCGCTCCGAGCAGGACTACTCGACCGACGACCGAAAGCTACTCGACAACCTCGCGGCGCAGGCCGCTCCGGCGCTGCGGGTCGGTCAGCTGGTGCGCCAGCAGCAGGCCGAGGCCGCCACCCGGCAGCGGTTCCAGCAGGAGCTCGAGGTCGCGAAGCTGATCCAGCAGAACTTCCTTCCCAAGGTGCTGCCCGAGCTGCCGGGGTGGCAGGTGGACGCCTACTACCGGCCGGCCCGCGAGGTGGGGGGCGACTTCTACGACGTCATCCCGCTGCGCGACGGGCAGGTCGGCTTCGTGGTCGGCGACGTCACGGACAAGGGTGTCCCGGCCGCGCTGGTGATGGCCGCGACCCGCAGTGTGCTGCGGGCTTCCGCGCAGCGACTGGTCGAGCCCGGGGCGGTGCTCGAGCGGGTCAACGAGCACCTCTGTCCGGACATGCCGGCCAAGATGTTCGTGACCTGCCTGTACGGCGTGCTCGAGCCGACCACGGGGCGGCTCCGGTTCGCCAACGCGGGCCACGACCTGCCGTACGTCAAGACGGCCGAGGGGTCGGTCGAGCTGCGGGCACGGGGCATGCCGCTCGGGCTGATGCCGGGGATGCAGTACGAGGAGAAGGAGACCGTGCTCGCGCACGGCGACTCGGTGCTGCTGCACTCCGACGGCATCGTCGAGGCGCACAGTCCCAGCGGCGAGATGTTCGGCTTCCCACGGCTGAAGGACGCGGTCGCTCGCTACCCCGGCGGCGGCGAGCTGATCGACCGGGTGCTCACCGACCTGCGGGAGCACACCGGCCCGGACGCCGAGCAAGAGGACGACATCACCATGGTCACGCTGGCCCGCTCGCCGCTGGCCCCCGGCTCCAACGGGGCGGCGACGACCCACCAGCTGGTGGAGTTCGAGGTGCCCAGCGCCGAGGGCAACGAGCGGCTGGCGCTGCAGCGGGTCAGCGCGATCGTCGCGCCGCTGGGCCTGGCCGAGGGCCGGCTCAAGCGCCTGGAGACCGCTGTTGGCGAAGCGACCATGAACGCGATGGAGCACGGCAACCAGTACCGGGACGACCTCCCGGTGACCGTCCAGGTCGTCACCATGGCCGACGACGTCCGGGTCCGGATCACCGACCACGGCGGTGCTCGCCCGGAGCAGGAGGCCGAGGTGCCGGACATCGACGCCAAGCTCGCCGGCCTGCAGAGGCCGCGCGGCTGGGGGGTCTTCCTCATCACGAACATGGTCGACGAGGCGCACGAGTCGACCGACGGTGAGCTGCACACGCTGGAGCTGGTCATGCACCTGTCCGACGGCGACAAGCCGGCCCGTCCCCGGAGCGAGGGAGATGACGATGACGACCAGTGAGCTGCCGACCGGCGTACGACGACGTGACGGCGTGGCGGTCATCGACCTGGTGGGCGACGTCGACCGGCGCGCCGAGGCCGCCCTGGACACGGCCTGGGCCGAGGCGACCAGGGAGACGCCGACCGCGGTGGTCCTGAACTTCCAGGACACCGGATACATCAACTCGACCGGCATCGCGCTGATCGTCGGGCTGCTGGCCAAGGCCCGTGCGCACGCGATCCCGATGCGCGCTTACGGCTTGACCCCGCATTACCAGGAGATTTTCGAGATCACCCGGCTGGCCGACTTCCTGGCGATCAATCCCGACGAGGACAGCGCCGTAAGCGGCGCGGAGGGGAACCACTGATGACCGAGGCGACGGCGACGTTCGACGTACGGCGGGTGGGTTCTGCCGGCGTGGTCGACATCAAGGGCGACGTGACGTCCGGGTCGGAGGACGTGCTGATGAGCGCGTACGACGGCGCGGGAGACGCGAAGGCGATCGTGCTCAACTTCTCCGAGCTCGCCTACATGAACAGCGGTGGCATCGGCCTGCTTGTCACCCTGCTGGTGCGCGCCAACCGGCGGTCTCAGCGGTTGATGGCCTTCGGTCTCTCCGACCACTACCGGCAGATCTTCGAGCTGACCCGCCTGGACGAGGCGGTCGGCATCCACGACACCGAGCAGGCCGCGCTCGGCGCGGTCGGCGCGATCTGAGCAGGAGGCCACGATGAGCGACGTCCACGAGCAGGCAGCGCAAGAGACGGCGGCGCGTGACGCCACGCACTGGGCCAAGGCGGTCTCCCGGCTCGAGGTGTCCGAGGTCCCCGAAGGTGCGGCCGGGATCAACGTCTCCGGCAAGCGGCTGGCCGGCCCGGTCCAAGGCTTCGGAAAGATGTGGCAGAAGACCTACCAGGTCAACTTCCCGCGGGAGCAGGTGCACGCGACCGAGCTGATCGCGACCTGGAAGCAGCGTTTCCCCGACTTCTGGCCGGAGGGCAACCGGTTCTACGCCCCGCTCACCGGGATCGAGCCGGGCGAGGTCGCGCTGATCGGCATGACCCTGCCGGGCCGGATGAAGCTCTCGACCGGGGTGATGGTCCTCTACGCGGACGACGAGTCGTTCACCCTGATGACGCCGCAAGGGCACATGTTCGCCGGCTGGATCACCTTCAGTGCCACCGAGCGGGACGACCGGACCGTCGCGCAGGCACAGGTTCTGATGCGGGCCTCGGACCCAGTCTTCGAGCTCGGATTGACCCTCGGCGGGCACCGCCAGGAGGACAAGTTCTGGAACCACACGCTGAGCAGCCTGGCCGCGCACGTCGGCTACCCGGAGGCCGAGGTCGATACCGTGGTGGTCTGCGTCGACAAGCGCCGGCAGTGGTCCCGCTGGACGAACGTGTGGCACTCGTCGGCGATCCGCTCGACCGTCTGGATGATGGGCGCGCCGGTCCGTGCGGTGCGTGGAGGCACCCGTCGCCGGCGAGCCGTTGGCTGACTTCCGCGGTCGTGACGCGGTCGTCGTCGGCGCCGGCCCCAACGGGCTGGTGGCGGCCATCACCCTGGCGCGGGCCGGTCGGTCGGTCACGGTTCTCGAGGCGGCCGACACGGTCGGCGGGGGCTGCCGGTCGGCAGCGCTGACCCTGCCGGGCTTCGTCCACGACGTCTGCTCGGCGGTGCACGCGCTGTCGCTCGCCTCGCCGGTCCTGCGCGACCTGCCGCTGGCGGAGCACGGGCTGGAGCTGGTCCACTCCGAGGTGCCGTTCGCCCACCCGCTGGACGACGGCACCGCCGTGCTGCTCTCGCGGGACATCGGGCAGACCGCCGAGTCGATCGGCGGCGGCCACGACGGCCGGGCCTACCGCCGGCTGATGGCGCCGCTGGTCCGCGACGCCGACGCGCTGATGCACGAGCTGCTGGGGCCGCTGCGACCGCCGCGGCACCCGGTGGCGATGGCCCGGTTCGGCCTCGCCGGGCTGCAGTCGGCGACCCGGCTCGGCCGGTCGCGGTTCGACGCCGAACGCGGGCGGGCGCTGCTGGGTGGGGTCGCGGCCCACTCGATGCTGCGGCTCGACGAGGTCCCAAGTGCTGCCGTGGCGCTGGTGCTGATGACCGCAGGGCACGCGGTCGGCTGGCCGGTGGCCCGTGGCGGGTCGCAGCAGGTCGCCGACGCCCTCGCGGCCCACCTCGAGTCGCTGGGCGGCGAGATCGTCACCGGTCACCTGGTCGAGAACGTGGACGAGTTGGACGACGCGGGCGCGGTCCTGCTCGACGTCACCCCGCGGCAGGTCCTCGCGCTGGCCGGGCACCGGCTGCCCGCGCGGTACAGCCGGGCGCTGCGCCGGTTCCGCTACGGCCCGGGGGTCTTCAAGGTCGACTGGGCATTGGACGGCCCGATCCCGTGGCGGGCCGAGGGCGTCGACGGTGCCGCCACCGTGCACCTGGGTGGCAGCCTCGACGAGGTCGCGGCGGCCGAGGCCGACGTGGCCAGCGGGCGGGTGCCGGACCGGCCGTACGTGCTGCTCACTCAGCCCACCGTGTGCGACCCCACGAGGGCGCCGGCGGGCAAGCACGTCGGGTGGGCCTACTGCCACGTGCCGCCGGGCTGCACCGAGGACATGACCGCCCGGGTCGAAGCACAGGTCGAGCGGTTCGCGCCGGGGTTCCGGAACAGCGTCCTCGCGCGGTCGACGATGACAGCGGCCGAGATGGAGGCCTACAACCCCAACTACGTCGGCGGCGACATCAACGGCGGGCTGCAGGACCTGCGGCAGCTGTTCACCCGGCCGGTCGCCCGCCGGGTGCCCTACTCCACGCCGGACCCGCGGCTGTTCCTCTGCTCGTCCTCGACACCGCCGGGCGGCGGGGTGCACGGGATGTGCGGCTTCTTCGCCGCGCAGGCGGCGTTGCGCGGAACCTTGGCGACCGCCGGACGCCGGTAGGCTCGCGGTCCGTGAGCCAGCAGCGCGTCTCCTACGCCGGTGCCGGGGTCGACATCGAGGCGGGTGACCGCGCGGTCGAGCTGATGAAGGCCTGGGTCGCGAAGGCGTCCCGGCCCGAGGTGGTCGGCGGCATCGGTGGCTTTGCCGGGCTGTTCGACGCGAGCGCGCTCAAGGCGTACCGGCGTCCGCTGCTGGCGACCTCGACCGACGGTGTCGGCACCAAGGTGGCCGTCGCGGCAGCGGCCGACCGGCACGACACGATCGGCCACGACCTGGTCGGCATGGTCGTCGACGACCTGGTGGTCTGCGGGGCCGAGCCGCTGTTCATGACCGACTACATCGCCTGCGGCAAGGTCGTACCGGAGCGGATCGCCGCGGTCGTCAAGGGCATCGCCGAGGGCTGCGTGCTGGCCGGCTGCGCCCTGCTGGGCGGCGAGACCGCCGAGCACCCCGGGCTGCTCGGGCCGGACGAGTACGACGTGGCGGGCGCCGGCACCGGTGTCGTCGAGGCGGACCGGCTGCTCGGCGCCGACCGGGTCCGGGCCGGCGACGTGCTGGTGGCGATGGCGTCCAGCGGCCTGCACTCCAACGGCTACTCGCTGGTGCGGCACGTGCTGCTCAGCGAGTCGGGAGCCGGCTGGGAGCTGGACCGCGAGGTGCCCGAGCTCGGCCGCAGCCTGGTCGACGAGCTGCTGGAGCCGACCCGGATCTACGCCCGCGACTGCCTGGCGCTGATCGACGCCGTCAACGTCCACGCGTTCAGCCACATCACCGGGGGCGGCCTGGCGGCCAACCTGGCCCGGGTGCTGCCCGCCGACCTCGGCGGCACCGTGGACCGGGCGACCTGGTCACCGGCGCCGGTCTTCGGGCTGGTCCGGGACGTCGGCGGGGTGGCGGTCGAGGAGGTCGAGCACACGCTGAACATGGGCGTCGGCATGGTCGCGGTGGTCGCCGCCGACGAGGCCGACCGCGCGGTGGAGCTGCTCACCGGACGTGAGGTCCCCGCCTGGGTGCTCGGCACAGTGGGCCACGGCGACGGCACTGTCGCCGTACAGGGCAGCCACCCGGCCTGACCGGCCGACTCCGACCGGCCCGACAGCGCTCTCCAGTGCCCGACAGCGCTCAATTCACCGCTGGTGGGCACCGTTGATCACGCGCGGCGTGATCAACAGGGGTGAGGCGGGGCGGTGGGGGGCACCGCCGGGGGAGGACAGGTGGGTGCGGGTCAGCGCTTGTCGGCTGCCCAGTCGTCGTACTCGTCCTTGTCGGCCTCGGTCATCTCGGACCGGTCGACAGAACCTGATGCGAGCTCCCGTTGCAGCGCCTCGAAGTCGGTGCCTTGTGAGCTGTACTTCAGCTCGCGCGCGACCTTGGTCTGCTTCGCCTTGGCTCGGCCGCGCCCCATGGCTCGACCCCCTCGTACGTAAACGGGGCGGCCAGCGAGTGACGGCCCCGGATCAGTGTGTTGTCCGTAAGTGCAACGGTACATGGCCCGAGGCTGTTCCGCTCACCTAGCCGCGGGCCGGGACGGCGCCGACCCTCCCGGGCCGGTCGCCATCCGACGTTCGGCGAGCCGGTCGGCGGCCGTGGCGGGCGAGATGCCCTCGTCGGCGGCGGTCGCGAGCACCCGGGCCGTGGTCCCGAAGATCTCCCCGGCCTTGGCCTTGGCGCGCGGGAACGAGAACCCCCGCAGCTCGTCGGCGACCTGGATGACCCCGCCGGCGTTCACGCAGTAGTCGGGGGCGTAGAGGATGCCGCGTTCGGCCAGCAGGGCCTCCACGCCCGGGTGGGCCAGCTGGTTGTTGGCCCCGCCGCAGATCAGCCGGGCGGACAGCGCGGTGACGACCTCGTCGGTCAGCGCGTGACCGAGCGCGCACGGCGAGTAGACGTCCAGGTCGGCGTGCACCAGCGCGTCGGTGTCGTCGACCGCCTCGATGGCCGGGTGCACCCGGCGTACGGCGTCGACCGCGGCCGCCGAGACGTCGGTGACGACGACGGTGGCGCCGTCGTGGACCAGGTGGTCGGCCAGGTGACGTCCCACCTTGCCGACGCCGGCGATGCCGACCGTCCGGCCGGCCAGGGTCGGCGAGCCCCAGAGGTGCTCGGCGCCGGCCCGCATGCCCTGGAACACGCCGTACGCCGTCAGCACCGACGAGTCGCCGGCGCCACCGTTCTCCGGGGAACGGCCGGTCGCGTACCGGGTGGCCCGGGCCACCACGTCCATGTCCGCCACGTAGGTGCCGACGTCGCAGGCGGTGACGTAGCGGCCGCCCAGCCCGTCGAGGAACCGGCCGTAGGCCAGCAGCAGGGCCTCGGTCTTGTCCACCGCCGGGTCGCCGAGGATCACCGCCTTGCCGCCACCGTGGTCCAGCCCGGCGAGGGAGTTCTTGTACGCCATCGCCCGGGACAGCTCGAGCACGTCGTTCAGCGCGGCGGCCTCCCCGGCGTACGGGTAGAACCGGGTGCCGCCCAGCGCCGGGCCCAGCGCGGTGGAGTAGATGCCGACGATGACCCGCAGGCCGGTCTCGTCGTCGGCACCGAAGACGACCTGCTCGTGCGCATGGGCGGAGCCGGGGTGCGGGCCGAACACGGTCCCGTGGGCGGTGTCGGGCACAGCGCAACCCTACGGTCACCTAGCATGCCGGACGTGCCCCGCCCGCTGCCCAACCCGTACGCCGCGTACCTGCGCGTCTACGAGCCGCTGGCCGCGTTCCCGGCCGGCGACCGCGCGACCTGGACCGACTACGCGACGACCCGCGCGGCGGCCCGCGCCGACCGGCTGGTGGCCGAGCACCGGACCGCGCTGGCCGGGGTGATCAGCGTCCCGCCGCGCCCGGTGCCGGCCGACGAGGCCCGGGACGCCTTCGTCCTGGAGGTCGAAGGCCTGCTGCACGTCTGCCCGGTCCAGTCCCGGCTGCGCTCCTGGGTGGCGCTCGGCCAGTTCCGCGACGGGCTGCCAGACTCGCTGCTGCACGCGTTCGTGCCACCGGCCTCGCTGGCCCGCGCCGACGCCGACCACGCCCGCTGGGCTACCGCCGAGGCCGGCACCGTGCTGCGGATCCTTACCGCCACCTGGACCGTCCCGGTGCCGTGGTTCGTCCCGTTCGTGCCCACCGACCGGGTCGCGGCCGAGGACGACGAGCTCAGCGTCGTGCACCGGACCCGGATGTCGGCCGCCCGGCGCCGGGTGGCCCGGGCGCTGCGCACGCTGCGGACCCGGCTGGGTGACCTGGACGTCGAGCTCGACGTGGTCGACCAGCTGGAGGACCTCGGCCGCTGGCTCGAGGAGTTCCACGCCCGGTCCTGGGTCGAGCTGGACTACGCCGGGCTGGCCCGGCTGCTGGGCCCCGAGGTGGTCGCCGAGGACACCTCGGTGGCCGACGTGGCGGCCGCGGTGGCCGCGCTCGGCGCCGGGGACGAGGAGGGCGCGGTGCTCACCTACCGCACCGTGGTGGACCGCTGGTCGGCCGTGGCGGCCCTCGAGCACGCCAACTGACCGGCCTGCCACGCACTCCGCACGGGGAACGGGCTAGTCCTCTACGCCTAGTCCGAAGATGGCCCGTCTTGACCATTTCGGACATCCCGCCCAACGTGCACTATTGCAGTAGAGATCCGAGACCTCTCGGTATCTACCCACCGAGGCCGACGGAAAGGCCGACCCGATGACTACGCGCACCCCTGACGCCGAGCCCCTGCTGACCCCTGCCGAGGTCGCGACCATGTTCCGGGTCGACCCCAAGACGGTCACCCGCTGGGCCAAGGCCGGCAAGCTCACCTCGATCCGTACCCTGGGCGGCCACCGCCGTTACCGCGAGTCGGAGGTCCGGTCGCTTCTGGCCGGCATCCCGACCCAGCGCACCGACGGCTGAACCGACTCCCAGCACGACCGTCACCGCACCCCGGGATGGAAACTCCCCGGGTGCGGTGCCGTGCGTTGGGCCGGCTGCAAGCCGGCCGCAAGTGAACCTTTAGTGCCTGCGCGCACCGTGTGGACGTTCCCTTCCGTCCGCACCCGCAGGAGCACTGGATGTCCCGCTTCCTCTACCGCCTCGGTGGCTTCTCCGCCCGTCACCCGTGGCGGGTCATCGGCCGCCTGGGCGGCGGCCGCCGTCGTCGTCCTCGGCCTGGCCGGCACCTTCGGCGGCAGCCTGAACGACGACTACGTCATCCCCGGCACGAGCAGCCAGCGCGCCTACGACATGCTCCGGGAGGACTTCCCGGCCTTCTCCGGCGCCGACGCCCGGGTGGTCGTCCACGCCGCGCAGGGCACCGTCGACCCGGCCGACCTCGAGGCGGCCCAGCGGCAGCTGGCCGGCGTCGAGCACGTCTCCCAGGTCGCGCCCGCGCAGGTGAGCGAGGACGGCGGCACCGCGCTGATCGCGGTGCAGTACGACGTGCCGGTGACCGACTTCAAGGGCGACGCCGGCCTGGTCGCGCTCGAGGACGCCACCGCCGACCTCGCCGAGCAGGGCTACCAGGTGGAGTTCGGCGGCCAGATGCCGGAGAACATCGGCGCCCCCGGCGGCACCGCCGAGTTGGTCGGCATCGGCGTCGCGCTGCTCATCCTGTTCCTCGCGTTCGGCTCGTTCGTGGCCGCCGGGCTGCCCATCGGCATCGCCCTGGTCGGTCTCGGCATCGGCACCGGCGGGGTCACCCTGCTCGCCGCGCTGACCGACGTCACCACGGTCGCGCCGACCCTCGCCTCGATGATCGGGATCGGCGTCGGCGTCGACTACGCGCTGTTCATCGTCACCCGGCACCGCGACGCGCTGGCCCGCGGGCTGTCCGTGCCGGATGCCGCGGCCGAGGCCAGCGCCACGGCCGGCCAGTCCGTCGTCTTCGCCGGCAGCACCGTGCTGCTCGCGCTGTCCGGCCTGCTGTTCACCGGTGTGCCCAACTTCCGGGCGATGGGCTACGCCCCCGGCCTGGTCGTCCTGCTCATCGTCGCCGCCGCGGTCACCCTGCTGCCGGCCCTGCTCGGCCTGGCCGGGATGCGGGTCTACAACCGCAAGACCCGGCGGTCCGGGCACCTCGAGTCGGCCGCGTCGCACTCACCGGCCGCGGCCCGGCTGGCGCACACCGTCGCCGGCCGACCCGTGGTGTGGCTGCTCGGGTCGCTGGTCCTGCTGCTGGCGCTCGCGGCGCCGGCGCTGGGCATGAAGCTCGGCAACGCGGACGCCGGCAACGAGTCGGAGTCGACCACCATCCGGCAGGCCTACGACCTGGTCGCCGCGGGCTTCGGCCCCGGTGCGAACGCTCCGCTGCTGGTCGCCATGGACGTCGACAAGGTCGGTGGGCAGGCCGGGATCGACTCCCTGGCCGACGAGCTCGCGTCGACCGACGGCGTCGCCGCGGTGACCCCCGCGCAGCTCTCGCCGGACGGCTCGGCCGCGGTCCTGACCGTGACGCCGACGCACGGTCCGCAGGACGACGCGACCCTCGACCTGCTCGACCGGATCCGCGCCGAGCTGCCGGCCGGTGCCGAGCTCGGCGGCTCCACCCCCGGCATGACCGACTTCACCGACCGGCTGTCCGAGAACCTCTGGGTGATCGTGTCGGTCGTGCTGGCCACCTCGTTCCTGCTGATGGTGCTGGCGTTCCGGTCGATCGTGGTGCCGGTCAAGGCGGCCCTGGTCAACCTGCTGTCGATCGGGGCGGCGTACGGCGTCATCACGCTGGCCTTCCAGACCGACCGCGGCGCCCACCTGCTCGGCCTGCCGGACGCGGTGCCGATCGCGCCGTACGTGCCGGTGCTGATGTTCGCGATCCTGTTCGGCCTGTCGATGGACTACGAGGTGTTCCTGCTCAGCCGGGTCCGCGAGGAGTTCCTGCGCACCGGTGACAGCAAGGCCTCGGTGGTCGCCGGCCTGTCCTCGACGGCCCGGGTCATCACCTCGGCCGCGCTGATCATGGTGGCCGTGTTCATGGGCTTCGCCCTCGACCCCGGCGTCGCGATCAAGATGATCGGCATCGGTCTGGCGACCGCCATCGCGGTGGACGCCACGATCGTCCGGCTGGTGCTGGTGCCGGCCACGATGGCGCTGCTGGGTGCCCGCAACTGGTACCTGCCGGCCTGGCTGGACCGGGTGCTGCCGAACGTCGACCCGCACGGCAGCGTGCCCGTCGACGACCCGGTGCGGGCGCTGCCCGAGCAGCGGCAGCCGGTGGGGGCAGGGGCCCCGGTCGGCTGAGGTCAGCCGGTGGCGGTGGCCCGCCGTACGGTGAGGGTCAGGGCAGCGAGCGCGGCGTACACGCCCGCGGACAGCCGGTCGACGACCTTCAGCCGTACGGCGGGCAGCAGCCGCCGCAGGCTGCCTCCGGCCACCGCCCAGGAGGCGTCCAGTGCCGAGGCCAGCACGATGAACAGCAGGCCGAACACCAGCAGCTGGGCCGAGACCGGACCACCGGCCGGGCTGACGAACTGCGGGAGGAATGCCAGGTAGAACACCGCGGTCTTCGGGTTGAGGGCGCCGACCAGCAGGCCGCGGGCGAACGCGGTCCGCGGCTGCACACCGGCGGTCCGGGCCGGGCTCAGGTCGGCGAGGGTGCCTTCGGACCGGGCGCGCAGGCTGCGCCAGGCCAGCCAGATCAGCCAGGCCGCGCCGACCACCTTGACGGCGGTGAACAGCTCGGCGCTCGCGGCGATGACGGCCGAGAGACCGACCACCGCACCGAGCACGTGCACCAGGTAGCCGGTCTCGACGCCGGCGGTGGCGGCCAGGCCGCTGCGCCGGCCGGCCCGCAGCGTGGTGGCGAGGATGAACGCGACCGACGGGCCGGGGAACAGGATGAGAGGGATGCTCGCGGTGAGGAACAGCAGCAGGGAGCCGGTGGTCACCATGGCGCCGACGGTACGCGGGACCGCAGCCCTGTCCCACCGAGTTCCCGCCCTGGCATGATCGCGACAGGCACCCGGGCGGCGGAGGGGCAGCGGCAGGTGAGCGAGCAGCACCCACCCGTGCGGCTGCGCGTCCTGGGCTCTCTCGAGGCGTACGACGGCACCGGTGCCCGGCTGGATCTCGGCGGCCCCCGGCAGCGCGCCGTGCTCGCCGTCCTCGCCGTGGCGCACGGCCGGGTGGTCGCCACCGACCGGATCATCGACGACCTGTGGCGCGGTGAGCCCTCGCCCAAGGCGATGGGGTCGCTGCAGGCCTACGTCTCGCACCTGCGCCGCGCGCTGGAGCCGGACCGGCTGGCCCGAACCCCGGCTCAGATCCTGGTGAGTGCCTCGCCGGGCTACGCGCTGCAGCTGCCCGACGAGGCGGTCGACGCCTGGGAGTTCGAGCGGCTGGTCCGCGACGGCCTCGGCCACGGTGCCGACCCGGCTGCGGCGGCGGCCACCCTGGACCGCGCGCTGGACCTGTGGCACGGCGACGCCTACGCCGCCTTCGTCGACGAGGAGTGGGCGGCACCGGAGTCGGCCCGGCTGGCCGGGCTGCACACCGGTGCGGTGGAAGCTCGCGCGGCGGCGGTGCTCGCGCTGGGCCGGGCGGCCGAGGTGGTGCCGGACCTCGAGCGGCTGGTGGCGACCCATCCGCTGCGTGAGGACACCTGGCGGCTGCTCGCCCTCGGGCTCTACCGCAGCGGCCGGCAGGGTGACGCCCTCGCCGTGCTGCGCCGGGCCCGGGACACCCTGGCCGAGGAGCTCGGCGTCGACCCCGGCCCGGCGCTGACCCGGCTGGAGGCGGACGTGCTGGCGCAGTCGCCCGCCCTGGACTGGGTGCCCCCCACGTCCGCGGCGGCACCCGCCGTACCGGCCGGCGCCGGGACGGTCGCCCCTGCGGTCAGGACCGGCGAGCCGGGGACCACCGCGCCGTTCGTCGGGCGGGCCCGCGAGCTGGCTGCGCTCGCCGAGGCGGCCGACCGGGCCGCCGGTCCGGCCACCGGCCGGCAGCTGGTGCCGGTGCTGGTGGCCGGCGACCCGGGCGCCGGCAAGACCGCGCTGCTCGAGACCGCCAGCCGCGAGCTGGCCGGCCGGGGCTGGCGGGTCGGCTGGGGGCGCTGCCCGGAGGTCGAGGGCGCGCCGGCCGCCTGGCCGTGGACCGAGCTGCTGCGCGGTCTGGCCGAGCGGCACCCGCCGTCGGCAGAGGTCGCGGCCGCGCTGGCCCCGCTGCTCGACGACACCGCCGCCGGCCCGTCCGGGCCGGACGCGGTGGCCGCCCGGTTCTACCTGCACCGGGCGGTCGGCGGCTATCTGGCCGAGGTGAGCTCGGGCGGCCCCTTGCTGGTGGTGCTGGACGACCTGCACCGCGCCGACCCCGAGTCGCTGGACCTGCTGGCCGCCGTCGCCGACAGCGTCGAGCGGCAACCGGTCGTGCTCGTCGCGGCCTACCGCAGCGACGAGGTCGACGCCCGGCTGGCCGAGGTGCTCGCCGGTCTGGCACCTCGCGGCCCGGTCCGGCTGCAGCTGGGTGGTCTCAACGCCGAGGAGGTCGGCGAGCTGGTCACGGCGCTGTCCGACGACGCCGTCGACGGCTCGGTGGCCGAGGCGATCCTGGAACGCACCGACGGCAACCCGTTCTACGTGCGCGAGACGGCCCGGCTGCTCGCCAGCGAGGGAGAGCTGGTCGCGGTGGCCGAGGTGCCGGCCGGGGTGCGCGACGTCATCCGACGCCGGGTGGCCCGGCTGCCCGCGCACGCCCAGACCGTGCTGCGGCTGGCCGCCGTGGTCGGTCGCGACATCGAGGTCGACGTCCTGCTCGCCGCCGACGACGCCGACGAGAACCAGTCGCTGGACGCCGTGGAGGCGGGCGTGATGGCCGGCCTGCTGCTCGAGCCCGCCGTCGGCCGGCTGCGCTTCGCGCATGGGCTGGTGCAGGACACGCTGTACGACGACATCTCGCGGCTGCGCCGGTCCCGGCTGCATGGCCGGATCGCCGAGGTGATGGAGCAGGTCGGCTCGCAGGACTACGCCGGCATCACCCACCACCTCCGGGAGGCCGGCTCACCGGTCGCCACCGCGAAGGCCGTGGGCTACGCCGCCCGGGCCGCCGAGCAGGCCGAGAGCCGGTCCGCCCTGACCGCGGCCATCGACCTGTGGGAGCAGGCGGTGGCCCTGCACGAGCGGCTGCCCGACGCGGACGGCGCCGAGCGGGTCGAGCTGCTGGTCCGGCTGGCGCGGGCTCACGGCAACGCGGGCAGCCTGCGGCTGCGTGAGGTTCTGCACCGCGCGATCGACGGGGCAGCCGCGACAGGCGACAGCCTGCTGGTGGCCCGCGCGGTCACCGCCTGGGACGGCGCGCTGTCCTGGAGCCAGCACGTCTACGGCCAGACCGACGACAAGCTGCTCAGCTGGATCGAGACCGCGCTGGCCGAGCTGCCGGCGGACCAGGTCGGGCTGCGGACCCGGCTGCTGGCCTGCCGCGCGCTGGAGCTGGAGGGCTCCTTCGAGGACGCCGGGTACCAGTCGGCGCTGGACGCCGTGGACCTGGCCCGGACCGTGCCGGACGACCCGGCGGCGCTGCCGTTCGCCCTGATGGCGCTGCTCGCCCACCTACGCGGCCCACGGGCCAGCGTCAGCCGGGTCGAGGTGATCGACGAGATGCACCAGGTCGCCGAGGACTACAAGCTGGCCGGCTTCCACACCCTCGCGCACTACCTGTCCTTCGACTACTGGTTCGCCCGGGGCGACGTCGAGGAGGCGCACGCCCACGAGCGCGGCGCGATCCGGCTGGCCCGGTCGCTGGACCAGCGCGACGCCGAACTGGCCAACGGCTTCATCACCCCGTTGCTGTCGCTGGTGCACGGCGACTACGACGCGGCCGAGGCGGCGTACGCCGAGGTGCTCGATGCGTTCGAGGCCACCGGTGCGCCGCAGCACGGGATGCGCTGGGCCTGCCCGTTCACTGTGCGGCACGCGCAGGGCCGGCTGGCCGAGATCGTCGAGGAGACCCGGCAGGCGGCCCGGACGATCCCGGCCGCCGGCCAGCCGTCGCTGGTGCGGGCGCTGCTCGCCGCCGGCGAGGTCGAGGAGGCCCGGGTGCTGTGGAACCGGCTGCCCCCGCAGCGGCCGGACGAGTTCTGGCAGTTCTTCACCGTGCTGCGGGCCGAGTCGGCGGTGCTGCTCGGCGACGACGACGCCGTCGCCGGGTTCTACGACGCGCTGCTGCCGTTCGCCGGCTGGCTGGCCGGCGGCGAGGGCGCGGTCTTCACCCTCGGCCCGCTGGACGCCACCCTGGGCTGGCTGGCCGAGCACCTCGGCCGGCCGGACGACGCCCGGCGGCACTGGACCGGGTCGCTGGAGATGGCCCAGCGGCTCGGCTGGCCGCAGCGGGTGGCCGAGGCCACCCAGGCGCTGGCCCGGCTCGGCTGACCGGCGTACCGCCCGATCCTGCTCAGCCGAAGACCTCGCGGCGGGCCCGGCGGAACCCCGGACGGGTGACCGCGAGCAGCACCCGGAACGGGAAACCGGCCTTCGCCAGCACCAGGCGGGTCTCCTCGGCGGTGGCGTGCGCCGCGACCCACGGCACCACCCAACGCAGGTGGGGCAGGGTGATGGTCTTCCGGATCCGGGCCTCGGTGGCCTCGTAGTCGGCGACCGAGACGAACCGCCGGATCACCGGGAACAGCTCGCGCTCCTCCTCGCCGATGTGCTCGTCGAGCAGGGCGAACAGCTCGGTCATCGCACCGGCCAGCCGGCACGCCGCGTCCCTGTCGTCGGGCACGGTGCCCAAGGCCGTGGCCGCCGAGCGAGCCCGGCCGAGCAGCGGGTCGATGACGCCGTGGTCGTCGGTGAGGCCGGAGAGGTCGACCGCCGAGCCGGCGGAGGCCGCCACGACCGGCCAGACCAGGTGGTCCTCGCCGTCGTGGTGGGTGTGGATCTCCTGGCAGAGCTGCTCGACGTACGACCGGAGCGCGGCAGCCCGGGCCGCTGTGAGGGCCAGCGAGCCGCCAGCCACCCGGTCCGCGAGGTCGGCCACGTCGCGGGTGTCCGCGAGCATCGCCCGGTGCACCAGGCGGTAGCCGGTGAGGTCGACCTCGGGGTCGCCGTCGCGGCGCGGGGTCACCGCCGGCGTGGTCGTGCTCGACATCAGGTCCTCCGGGAGCGGGTGGGTGGGGCGGTTGCGGTCCCACTCTCCGGTCCGCCCCTTGCGGCTGACTTGGACCTGACCTGCCGGCGCGTCCCCATGATCCACACCGGATCGGTACCACGAGGTGGTACCGATCCCGTGTGGATCTTCCGTATCCTGGACGCCTTCGCACGGGGGAGGGGGCAACGATGGCAGCCACCGAGGTCGGCACCACGCGAGGGGCGCAGCCGGTCGGCACCCGGCTCGCCCTGGCCGGAGCGGTCCTGTACCTGCTGGAGTGGGTGGCGATCGTGGCCGCCGCGCCGCCGGGCCCGCTCGGGCCTGGGACCGCCGCAGCGACCATCACCTCCGACTACGCCGGCCACGCGGGTGCCGCAGCGGTCTCCGCAGCGTGGTTCGCCGTGGTGCTGGTCGGGCGGGTGCTGTTCGTGGCCGGGGTCAAGGCGTCGCTTCGGGACCATCCGCAGCAGCGCCCGCTGCTCGACCTGGCCCTGGGGGCGATGGCGATCAGCGTGGTCCTCGAGATCGCTGCCTACGGCATCGTCGCGGCCGCCGCCCGGCTCGCGGCGGACGGCGGCGACCCGGACCTGGTGGCCGCGCTCGACGGCGGCGCGTTCTGGCTGGTCCTGCTGATCTGGGGGCCGATCGGCATCTCGGTGCTGGCGACCGGGCTGGCGATGCTGCGCTCACAGTTGTTCGCCGCCTGGCTGTCCTGGCTCGGCATGGTGGCGGGCGCGGCGGGGGTCGTCGGCTGCCTGGTCGCGGGTGCGACCACCGACGAGTCCGGGTCCGCCGCGGCGGCGCCGGCCGTGACGACGGTGGCGGCGCTGGGCATGTGGGTCTGGATGCTGGCGACCGGTGTGGTGCTCTTTCGGCAGAGCCGCACGACAGCCGATCTTGCCTAGGGCTGGGTCATCTCGGCACGTACGCCGAGCAGCCGCACCGGTCGACGGTCGGTGAACTTCTCCAGCGCGGCCAGCGCGGCCTGCTCGACTTCCTCGACGGCGACGGTGGGCTGCTCGAGCTTCTGGCCGTGGGTGCTGGTGAAGAACGGCGCGAAGCGCACCTTGACCGTGACCCGGACCACCTGGCGGCTCTCGGCGGCGACGTCGTCGACGACCCGCCGGGACAGCACGGCGAGCTGGCGGCGTACCTCGTCCCAGTCGTCGAGGTCGGTCTGGAAGGTGGTCTCCCGGCTCTTGCCGCGCGCGACGTACGGCGTGCCGGTGATGGTCCGGCTGCCGTGGCCGTTGCCCAGGCTGACCAGCCACGGACCGGTGGCCGGGCCGAACGAGGCCTTGAGCGACTCCGGGTCGGCCGCCGCCAGCTCCTTGACCGTGTTGATGCCGACCGCGGCGAGCCGGCCGGACAGTTTGCGGCCGATGCCCCACAGCGCGTCGGTCGGCTGGTCGCCGAGGAGGTCGAACCAGCTGTCGTAGGTGATCCGGAAGACGCCGGCCGGCTTGCCGAAGCCGGTGGCCAGCTTGGCCTGCAGGGTGTTCTGCCCGATCCCGACGCTGCACTCCAGCGCGGTCGCGTCGCGCACCCGGTCCTGCACCTCCCGGGCCAACGCCTCCGGGTCGTCAGTGTCCGCGCCGATGAAGGCCTCGTCCCAGCCGAGTACGTCGACAGGCAGGCCGAACGACCGCAGCGCCGCCATCACCTCGGCGGACGCGGCGTCGTACGCGTCCTTGTCGACGGGCAGGAAGACGGCGTCCGGCAGGCGCCGCGCCGCTGTGCGCAGCGGCACCCCGGAGTGCACACCGTGGGCGCGCGCCTCGTAGGACGCGGTGCTGACCACGCCGCGCTTGGTGGGGTCGCCGTCGCCGCCGACCACGACCGGTAGCCCGCGCAGCTCAGGCCGGCGGAGGACCTCGACGGCGGCGATGAACTGGTCGAGATCGACGTGCAGGACCCAGCGCAGCGGGTCAGGCTTCGGTGAGGGAGTGCGAAGAGTCGGCGGTCCGCGGCGTCCGCCGGGAGATCGCCTTGCAGTCGGCGATGGCGTCGATCAGCAGCTGACGCAGGATGGCGTCCGGGTCGGGGACGCAGGCCTCGGCGATGCCGTGCACCGCGAGCCGGACGCTGCCGGGGGCGGCGTGCCGGCGGAAGCCCTTGACCGTGACGCCGGCCCGGCGGATGAACGACTGCGCCCACTGCGCGGCGTGCGGTGCCGAGTCGAGCGCCGCGCGGCTGCTCGGCTCGAGGTCGCCCACCGGTCGGTTGTCCAGCCCGGCGAGGACGCAGTCGGCCGTCAGGACCGAGACGGCCAGCGCGTTCTGCCGTTCCTCCGACGAAACCGGCAGGGCGGCGGTGGCGCAGCGCAGGGCGATCCGGGCGTCGACCCGCGGGTCGTCGCTGGTCAGCCCCACGACCTCCGGGATGAGCAGCGCCAGGTGGTGCCGGTTGTCGTCGGACGTCGCGTCGTTGATGTGCCGGGCGAGGTCCGCGAGCAGCGGATGGGTGCAGCGGGGGTGGTCGCTCCACTTCTCGCCGGCCAGCACCGAGGCCATCTCCATGAAGCAGGCGCCCTTGCGGCTGTTGCGATGCTTGCCGCGGGACAGGATCGGCAGCGAGTCCGGCGAGACGGCGACGGGTGTTGGCATGGGCACCCCCACGTGGTGACGGTCGACGCGGTCCAGTCTGCGCCCGATGTGTCCCGCACAACAGCCCCTGCTTCGAGCAGGTCGCCTGCAAGCGGCTTGCGTCACTTGCGCGCTGCTAACATCGCCATCATGTCGAGACGGCTCGCCGAGGTCGCCACCAAGGTCGGGGTCAGCGAAGCCACGGTGAGCCGGGTCCTCAACGGCAAGCCTGGGGTGTCGGAGGCCACCCGGCAGGCGGTGCTCACCGCGCTGGACGTCCTCGGTTACGAGCGGCCGACCAAGCTGCGGGGCGAGCGGGCCCGACTGGTCGGCCTGGTGCTGCCCGAGCTGCAGAACCCGATCTTCCCGGCGTTCGCCGACGTCATCGGCGGCGCACTTGCCCAGCAGGGGTTCACCCCCGTGCTGTGCACCCAGACCGCCGGCGGCATCTCGGAGGCTGACTACATCGAGCTGCTGCTGCAGCAGCACGTCTCCGGTGTCGTGTTCGCCGGCGGCCTGTACGCCCAGCGCGACGCCGGGCACGAGCACTATCGCCGGCTGTCCGAGCGCAACCTGCCCACCGTCCTGATCAACGCCTCGATCGACGACCTGCCCTTCCCGCGGGTCTCCTGCGACGACGGCGCTGCCGCGGAACAGGCGATGGGGCACGTGCACTCCCTCGGGCACACCCGGATCGGCCTGGTCCTCGGCCTGCCGGACCATGTGCCCTCGGAACGCAAGCTGGCCGGCGCCCGGGCGTTCGCCGCCCGCGTCGGCGTGGAGCTGCCCGACGAGCACATCGTTCGCGGCCTCTACTCGCTCGAGAACGGCCAGGCCGCGGCCACCCGGCTGCTGAAGGCCGGGGTCACCGCCATCATCTGCGCCAGCGACCCGCTGGCGCTGGGCGCGATCCGGGCGGTCCGGCGGGCCGGGCTCTCGGTGCCCGACGACGTGTCGATCGTGGGCTACGACGACTCGGCCCTGATGAGCTGCACCGACCCGCCGCTCACGACGGTGCGGCAGCCGATCGAGTCGATGGGCCGGGCGGCGATCGACGTGCTGGCGGGACTGATCGCCGGGGCGAGCCTGTCCTCCGACGAGCTGTTCTTCGAGCCGGAGCTGGTTGTGCGCGGCACGACCGGCTCGGCGTTGGCCAGCCTCACCAGCTGACCGCCGCGGCGATCGTCGCGGCACCGCAGCGTCGCCGGCGCACCGCAAACGGCTTGCGTCGCCTTGCCCTGAGCGAGCGTTTCTTGCCGTCGTGGAGTTACAAAACAAAATCTGTCAACTTCTTCCATTAATCGATCGCGTATGAGTAGTCTCCAGCCCTGGAAACCGACGGACTCGGGGCGGGAGGCTGCCGACAGTGATCTCGGAGCGTGCGGAGCAGTCCAGCCCGGCCGGGTCCGCGGAGCGGGCGCCGTGGTGGCGCAGCGCGGTGATCTACGAGATTTACCCGCGCAGCTTCGCCGACGGCAACGGCGACGGGACCGGCGACCTGGCCGGTGTCCGGGCCCGGCTGCCCTACCTGCACGGTCTCGGGGTCGACGCGGTCTGGTTCACGCCGTGGTACCCGTCCCCGATGGCCGACGGCGGCTACGACGTCAGCGACTACCGGTCCATCGACCCGGGTTTCGGCGACCTGCACGAGGCCGAGCTGCTGATCGCGGAGGCCCGCCGGCTGGGGATCCGCACCATCGTCGACGTCGTACCGAACCACGTCTCGGACCAGCACCCGTGGTTCCGCGCGGCGCTCGCGTCGCCACCCGGTTCCGCCCAGCGACGCCGGTTCTGGTTCCGTCCGGGCCGCGGTCCGGACGGCGAGCTGCCGCCCAACGGCTGGGTCTCCGAGTTCGGCGGCCCGGCCTGGACCCGGACCACCGACCCGGACGGGTCGCCGGGCGAGTGGTACCTGCACCTGTTCGCGCCCAGCCAGCCTGACCTGAACTGGGGCCACCCGGAGGTCCGGCAGGAGCACGAGGACGTCCTGCGGTTCTGGTTCGACCGCGGGGTGGCCGGCATCCGGATCGACTCGGCGGCCCTGCTGGTGAAGGACTCGACGCTGCCGGACCTCGCGGCACAGCACGCCCCCGGCGACCACCCGTACGTCGACCGGGACGAGCTGCAGGACATCTACCGCGGCTGGCGAGCAGTCGCGAACTCCTACGGCGACGACCGGGCACTGATCGGCGAGCTGTGGCTGCCGGAGGCCACCCGCTTCGCGCGGTACCTGCGGCCGGACGTGCTCAACAGCGCGTTCAACTTCGACTTCCTCGTCTGCCCCTGGGACGCCGACCGCCTACGCACGTCGATCCGTCAGACCACCGAGGTGCACGCCGAGGTCGGGGCGCCGGCCACCTGGGTGCTGTCGAACCACGACGTGACCCGGCCGGTGACGCGATACGGGCGGGAGGAGACCTCGTTCTCCTTCGAGGCCAAGCGCTACGGCACGCCGACCGACCTGTGGCTGGGCCTCCGGCGAGCCCGGGCGGCGGCCCTGCTCACGATGGCGCTGCCCGGCTGCGTCTACCTCTACCAGGGCGAGGAGCTCGGCCTGCCGGAGGTCGAGGACATCCCGCGCGGCCTGCTGCAGGACCCGATGCACTTCCGGTCGCACGGCGTCGACCCTGGGCGCGACGGCTGCCGGGTGCCGATGCCCTGGTCGGGCGACACCCCGCCGTACGGCTTCAGTCCGGAGGGCGCGCGGCACGAGCCGTGGCTCCCCCAGCCGGCCGACTGGGCCGGCCTGACCGTCGAGTCGCAGACGGGAATTCCCACCTCCACCCTCGAGCTCTACCGCGCGGCGCTGCGACTGCGGCGCGACCTGCCCACCCTCGGCGACGGCCCGATGACCTGGCTGCCGTCCGCGCCCGAGGTCCTGGCCTTCGCACGAGGGCCGGACTTCGCCTGCGTCGTGAACCTCGGAGCCGACCCGGTCGCGCTCCCAACCCACGACCACGTCCTGCTCATCAGTGCCGCGTTGAAGGGAGGTCGCCTCCCGGCGGACACCACCGCCTGGCTGCGGATCAGCGCCCCCGGATGACCCACGCCAGCCTGCACGCCCACCACCCCCGCATCCATGCGTCCCACCAGGAGGAAGACGATGACGTCCCTACGCAAGATCGCCGCACTGGCCAGCGCCGGTGCGCTGGCAGTCGGGCTGCTCTCAGCATGCACGGACAGCAACGACAGCCAGAGCGAACCCAGCGGCAGCGCCGGCTCCGAACAGGTCACCATCACCGTGGCCGGCCTACTGCCCACCGCCGACGACGCTGCGAAGCAGCAGCTCGCCGATCGCGTCGCCTCGTTCGAGGAGAAGTACCCGAACATCAAGGTCGAGCCGCAGGACTACGAGTGGCTCGCTTCTACCTTCACCACGCAGCTCGCAGGTGGCACGCTGCCGAACGTCTTCGAGATCCCGCTGACGGACGGCAAGACCCTCATCGAGAACAACCAGCTGGCCGACATCGACCAGTACGTCAAGGCGCTCCCGTACGGCGGCGACTTCAACGAGAGCCTCGTCGCCAACGGCACCGGCGCGGACGGCAAGATCTACGCCGTGCCCGCGAAGTCCATCTACGCGGTCGCGCTGCACTACAACCGCAAGCTGTTCGAAAAGGCCGGGCTCGACCCCGACCAGCCGCCGACGACGTGGGACGAGGTCCGCGCGGCCGCCAAGAAGATCCACGACGCCACCAAGGTCGCGGGCTACGCCATGATGGCGCTGGACAACGCGGGCGGCTGGCAGCTCGCCGCCGGCGCCAACTCGCGCGGCGGTGTCATCGAGACGTTCGACGGCACGAACTACACCGCGACGCTCGACGACCCGGCCGTCAAGGCGCACCTCGAGTGGCTCAAGGCGCTGCGCTGGGAGGACAACTCGCTCCTGGCACGTGCCGACCTGGGCTGGGGCGAGATCAACGCGGCCTTCGCCGGCGGCGAGCTCGCCATGTACACGTCCGGCTCGGACGTCTACAACGCGCTCGTCGAGAGCGGCGGTGTCACCAAGGACTGGGGCTACGGCCTCACCGCGATGCCGACCGAGAACGGTGGCGGCGCACTGACCGGCGGCACGCTCGCGGCCGTCACCAAGGACTCCACGGATGCGGAGAAGGATGCCGCGGTCAAGTGGATCGACTGGTGGTACCTGTCCAAGCTGCAGGACCAGGAGCAGGCCGTCGCCGACGCGAAGACCCGTGCCGAGGCCGACCCGGCGCAGGCCGTGGGCACCCCGGTTCTCCCGATCTTCTCCGAGACGCTCTACGCGGAGAGCCAGGACTGGGTGAAGGACTACATCAACGTCCCGCTCGACGACATGAAGGGCTACAGCGACGTCATGTTCACGCAGACGCTCGTCCCTGAGGCCTCGGCGTCGGTACAGGACCTGTACGCCCAGCTGTTCCCCGTCGTCCAGGCAGTGATCACGGACAAGAACGCGAACATCGACGAGCTGCTCTCCACCGCCAACACCGCGGGCCAGGAGAAGCTCGGCAGCTGACCATCCCAATCCCGTGCCTGGCCGGGGGTTCCGCATCCCCCGGCCAGGCACGTCAGGTCACCAGTCAGTCAGGAGGTCGAGGTGGGCACGGACGACGTCGCCGCTCTCGGCCGACGGCCGCGCACGGATGGCGGCCGCATGTCCGCACCATCACGTCGTACGCCGATGACGTGGGCTCGCAACGGCGGGCTCACCGCGGTCGTGTTCGCGTTGCCCCTGCTCGTGATCTTCGGGGTCTTCTCGTGGTGGCCGATCGTCTCCGCCGTCATCATGAGCTTTCAGGAGACGAACCTCACGGACGCCCCGACGTGGGTCGGCCTCGACAACTTCGTGGCGGTGTTCGAGGACCCGCTGATGCCGCAGGTGGTCAGGAACACGGCCTGGTTCGCGTTGCTCGCACTGGTCTTCGGATATCCGGTGCCGCTCATCGGCGCGGTTCTCATGAGCGAGCTTCGCCGGCGCAAGGGTCTCTACTCGGTGCTCGCCTACCTTCCGGTGGTCGTCCCGCCGGTGGTCGCCGTCCTGCTGTGGAAGTTCTTCTACGACCCACGCCCGGAGGGCGTGTTCAACACGGTGCTCGGCTGGTTCGGGCTCGGCCCGTTCCCGTGGCTCAGCAACGCGACGTGGGCGATGCCGTCGCTGGTCCTCGAGGCGACGTGGGCCGCGGCGGGCGCCACGGTCATCATCTACCTGGCCGCGCTGGTCAGCGTCCCCGCCGAGCTCTACGACGCGGCCGAGGTCGACGGTGCCTCCGTCCTGCGCAAGGTGTGGCACGTGACGATGCCGCAGCTGCGCGGTGTCCTGCTCATCACGATGATCCTGCAGATCATCGGGACGGTTCAGGTGTTCCTCGAGCCGTTCCTCTTCACCAATGGCGGACCGAACCACGCCACCGAGACGGTCATGCTGCACGTCTACAACCTCGCGTTTGCGAGCCTCGGCAACAACTTCGGGCAGGCGACCGCGCTGAGCCTCTTGCTCGCCGTGTCTCTCGCCGTCCTGTCGCTCGTCTACTTCCGCGCGACGCGATCCTGGAGCCAGTCGTGACGATCACAGACGCCACACCGTCGTCCGCACCCACCTCGCTGCCGGGCACTGCCGGAGCCGGCGCGCCTGGCAGTGTCCTGGCGTCGAATTTCCGTCGGCGCCGTCGTCGTGCCGACGGCGACTATCCGGAGCGCGGCGCCCTCTCGAGCTCCGACTGGCGTCGCCGACCGGTCAAGTACACGTGGCGATCGCTGCACTTCATCCTGCTCGTGCTGCTCATGATCTGGTGCCTCGGTCCCCTTCTGCTCCTGGCGAAGTTTGCGTTCACGCCGACTCAGGACATCCTCACGCAGCCCCTCGCGCTCTTCCCGAACGGCGCGACCCTGCACAACATCGAGCAGGCTTGGACCAGGTACCACATCGGCCGGTACTTCATGAACACGGTGTGGGTCGCACTCGGTTCATGGTTCACGCAGGTCGTCGTTGCGACGACGGGCGGGTTCGTGCTCTCGGTGCTCCGGCCCCGTTGGTCCAGCGCGCTCAACTGGGCAGTGCTCGCGACGCTGTTCGTCCCGGCCGTGGTGCTGCTTGTACCGCTCTACCGGATCATCGTCGACCCGCCGATCGGGCCGAGCCTCATCAACAACTACCTGGCGGTGTGGCTGCCCGCCGGCGCGACCGCGTTCAACGTCGTCCTCGTCGCGCGCTTCTTCGACTCGCTGCCGCGGGAGATCTTCGAGGCAGCCCAGGTAGACGGCGCAGGGGCATACCGCCTGTTCTGGTCGATCGTGCTCCCCATGAGCCGCCCGATCATCGGCGTCGTGTCGGTGTTCGCGGTCATCGCGTCGTGGAAGGACTTCCTCTGGCCGTTCCTGGTACTCAAGTCGGACTCGGTGAAGCCGCTCTCCGTCCACCTGCAGTCGATGGCGAACGTCGACAAGGGAACGCTCATGGCGGCGCTCGCGATCTCCACCGTCATCCCCATCGTGATGTTCCTCGTGTTCCAGCGCATGTTCCTGCGCGGCGCCGGACTCGGTGGAGCTATCAAGGGCTGACCGGGCGACTGGCGTCCGAATCGGCTCTGGCGCGGGTTCCCGACCGGGGGCATAGTTGCGACATCAAGAGCCTGGAGGGGGCCGCGATGCCGACCGACGCTGAGCTGGTGGAGCTGGAGGCGCGCCGCGCCGAGCTGCGGGAGAAGTACCTGCGGCCCCCGGAGGACCGGCCGACGACCACCGGGCGGGGCATCCACCACGCGGCGCTGATCTGCTCCGACGTCGAGCAGACCATCCGGTTCTACCAGGACCTGCTCGGCTTCCCGCTGGTCGAGCTGGTCGAGAACCGCGACTACCAGGGGTCGTCGCACTTCTTCTTCGACCTCGGCAACAAGACCCTGCTCGGCTTCTTCGACTTCCCCGGCCTCGGCCTCAAGCCGGGCGTCGAGTCGATCGGCAGCGTCCAGCACATCGCGATCTCCTGCCCGCGGGACCGCTGGGAGGCGGCCCAGAAGAGGTTGGACGAGGCGGGCGTGAAGTACGCCGGGCCGGACCATGGGCATCCCGGAGTCGATGTACTTCAAGGACCCGGACGGCATCCAGATCGAGCTGCTCAGCGACCCGTTGATGTACTTCGGCGGCCAGCAGCTCGACGAGTAGCAACCACACGAGAGAGGTGCCAGCCATGAGCGAGTGGAACGCCATGACCTTCGAGGGCAAGGACACCATCCTGCGGGTGGTGCGCCACGAGGCGGAGCAGTTCTTCGCGCTCGCGGACGACCCCGAGGCGTGGGAGCGGCAGACCGCGTGCGAGAACTGGTCCACCCGCGACGCGGTGGCCCACATCATCGACACGACCGAGGGCTACTTCCGCGCCTTCGACGCCGCCCGCGGCGGCGGCGAGGCACCGGAGCCGTACGGGCTGCCGGTCATGCACGAGAAGGCCAACGAGTTCGCCACCGCCTTCCGCGGCGTGCCGCAGGCCGAGCTGATGCAGCGGCTGCGCGACGACTTCCACAAGATGCAGGAGCTGCTCGATGCGGTCGGCCCGGACGACTGGACCGGGCTGATGGTCACCCATCCCTACATGGGTCCGGTGCCGGCGTTCTTCTACGCCGCCGGCCAGCTGATGGACTACGGCGTCCACTCGTGGGACATCCGTGAGGGCAGCGGCCGCAACCACGCGCTCTCCGGCGACGCCGCCGACCTGCTGGTGCCCTTCATGTTCGAGATCTGGCGGGGCACGGTGAGCGCCGACGCGGGGGCCGAGCCGTTGACGATCGGCATCCGGGTCAGCGGGCGCAACGCCGGGGACTACCGGGTCTCGATCGAGCGCTGACGGGCTCGCCTACGAGCCGGGCGAGATCGCGAGCCTGCCGGCGTACATCGAGTTCGACGCCGCCAGCATGGTGCTGTGCGCGTTCGGCCGGTGCAACAACGGCACGGTGCGCGGCGACATGGCGGTCGCGGACCGGTTCCTCAACTCGTTCTTCCGGATCTAGCGGTACGCCAGTCAGCCGCCGGTCGGCGGCTGGTACTCGGCTGCCCGGTCGACCTGGTCGTAGATCGCCGGGCCGACCGGTCGGCGCATCTCCTCGGCGATGTGCCCGACGAGCCCGGCCGCCCGGGCGAGCAGGGCGAAGCCGCGAAGGATCTCGGGGGCGAAGCCGAGGTCGCACAGCGCCGCTCCGCAGACGCCGGCCCCGTTGAGCGGCAGGGTCCGGCCGAGCAGCTCGGGGTGCACCCGCCCGACGGCCTCGAACAGCCGCAGGTGCGGGCCGCGCAGCCCCTCCTCGTCGGCGATCCGGATGAGCACCGGGGTGCGCGGGTCACCGGCCTTGTGCACCGGGTGGCCCAGGCCCGGGATGCGGCCACCGTTCGTCAGCTGGACGCGGACGGCGGTGCGGGCCAGGCCGTCCCAGCCGTCGTCGCTGTCCGGCAGCGGCTGTCCCGCGGCCTCGTGATCGGCCAGCGCGGCGGCCAGGAAGCCGCCGGCATCCTCGGTGACGCCGAGGTACCGCGAGCCGCCGCCGAGCAGCCCGGCGGCCAGCGCGCCCTGCACCGACTCCGGGGCCCCGGTGAGGGTCAGCCGCGCGGCGATCGCGCGTCGGGGTCAGGCCGTGGTCGGCCAGCGCGACCAGCACGCTCTCGAAGACCCGGAGCTCGCCCGCAGTGGGTCGGCGCATCGCGACCAGCCAGAACGCCAGCTCGCCGAAGCCGACCTGACCCATCAGGTCGGCGGCGAGGTCCTGGCCGAGCAGGTGGATGGTCGACTCGTCGGAGGTGCCGAGCGACGTCGGGTAGCCGGTCATGGGCGTGTCCTTACGCTTCTGCGTCGTATTCGTTCGGCGGGTGACCGGTCGGCAGCCGGTGCTTGGCCACCCGCGAGGTCGGCGTGCGCGGCAGGGCGTCGACAGCCTGCCAGAACCGCGGCACCTTGAACGCGGACAGCCGCTGCCCGGTCCAGGTCCGCAGCTCGGCGAAGTCCAGCGCGCGCCCGGGCGCGGCGACGACGAACGCCTTGACCTCGTCCTCGGTCAGCTCGGACGGCACGGCCACCACCGCGACCTCGAGCACGTCCGGGTGGCTGGCGATCGCGTCCTCCACCTCGGCCGGGGACAGGTTCTGGCCGCGCCGGCGCAACACCTCCTTGCGGCGCGACACGAAGGTGTAGGTGTCGTCGGCGTTCACGGTCACCAGGTCGCCGGTGTGCAGCCAGCCGTCGACGAGCGCGGCGGCGGTCTCGTCCGGCATCCCCCAGTAGCCAGGGGTGAGCACCGGGTTGCGGAGCAGCAGCTCACCGGTCTCGCCGACGCCGAGGTCGGTGCCGTCGTCGTCCACCACGCGCGCCTCGTTGATGACGCCGAGCGTCGGGTGCTGCCGGACCGAGCCGAGGGTGCCGAACGGCCGGCTGCCGTGCCGCCAGATCAGGCCGTACGGCGACTCCGACATCGCGTAGCCGCACACCACCCGCAGCCCGAACCGCGCCTCGAACGCCTCCTGCCACTCCCGGGCCGGTGACGGGCCGGTGTAGCAGAGCCGCAGGTCGGTGTCGGCGTCGTCGGCCCGTGCTGGCTGGCGCATCAGGATCTCGAGCATCGCGCCGATGGCGTTGAACTCGGTCGCGCCGTGCCGCCGCGCCGAGTCGAGGAACCCGCTGGCCGAGAACCTCGGCAGCAGCACCAGCCCGGCGCCGCAGGCGAGCGACCCGAGCACCGAGTACGCCGGTGCGTTGATGTGGAACAGCGGCAACGACGTCATCAGCCGGTCGGCCGCGGTGAGCTCCATCCAGTACGGGAAGCCCTCGCCGGCCATCGCGTAGGCACGGTGGGTCTGCATGACGAGCTTCGACCGGCCGGTGGTGCCGGAGGTCGGGATCAGCACCGCCAGGTCGTCGCCCGCCACGTCGGTGCGCAGCGCCGGTGCGTTGACCACGTCTGTGCGCCAGTCGTCGACCAGGTGCTCGATGTCGACGACTCCGAGCCCGGGCAGCTCGGCCACGCCAGCCTTGTCGGCGACCGGTCGCAGCTCCTGGTCGGTGACCAGCAGCCGCGGCCGGACCTGCCCGACCAGACCGGCCAGCTCACCCGGCGTACCGGCCGGATCGGTGGGCACGGTGACCGCGCCGAGCGACGTGAGGGCCAGCCAGCAGAGCAGGTACGGCGGGGTGGTGCGGGTCGTGACCACGACCAGGTCGCCGTGCCGGACGCCTTTGTCGTGCAGCCGCTCCGCGAGCTGGGCGACCTGCCCGGCTGCGGTGGCGAAGGTTGCCGTCCCGTCGTCGGTGCGCAGCCAGACCCCGCCGGGATCGCGGTCGGCCGCCGCGGAGAGCAGCACGGGGATGCTCTCCGCGGCGGTCGGCTGCACGGCGATCAGTATCGCGCCGATCAGCCCACCGGCGTGAGCTCCCGGTCGTCGACGACGGTCGTGGCCGTCGGCGTGTTCTCCTTGCGACGGAGGCCGGCGATCAGCAGCGGCACTCCGATGACCACGAGCGTGCCGCCACCGGCGAGGCCAGTCTTTGCGAGGGTTCCCAGGAGGGGAACGCGCAGCGAGAGGCTGCCGTCGACGTCGACACCCGGGGAGCCGTCCGCGTTCATGACGACGATCCGGTAGCTGCCGTCCTGCGCCTTCCAGCTAGCAGATGCGGAGGTCGCGCCGTCGGACTGGGCGACCCAGAACGTCTCGTCCAGCGGGGAGCCGGGCTGACGGTCGCCTTCCTTCGTCGAGGTGTCGAGCTGGAACGGCCACAGGTCGAAGTCGGAGACTGTCTGGACCGTCGAGCCGGCGAGGTAGCGGTCGACGTCCTCTGCCGGCCCGATGCCCACGAACACCGGCTTGTCGGAGTCCTCCACCGACACCTTCACGGTCGGGTCGCCGTTGGGCAGGTGCCCGGTGCCGCCGAGGTCGCCCTCGTCGGAAACCACAGCAGTGGCCGACGTGGAGTGGTGGTGCGGACCGGTGGACAGGTTGCCGTCGGTGCCGCCGAGCGCCGCGAGGGCCAGGCCACCGGCGGTGACGGCACCCCCGGCCGCGGTCAGGAAGACTCCGGCGGCGATCAGGGCGGTGCGCGTGCTCATCGGTCTGCTCCAGGGCTGAGACGTTCGTGAAGGGGCCGGAGGGCTCCGGTCCTTCTCGAAGGTCGCATCGCAGCGCGCCCGGCGTCAGTGGGCCAGCACGGCAGCCGCGTGCGGCCAGCCGCCCTCCGTCTTGCGGTGAACCGCCTGACCTGACCGATTCGTGACACTCGGCGGCATTGACAGGTCAAGGGGGTCACACGAGATTGGCAGACGACCCCGCCGGACCGCCCCCAAGGGAAGTTCGATGAAGCGCATCGTCGTCGCCCTCGTGTCCATACTCGCCGTCCTGGTCTCGTTGCTGGCGAACGGGCCGAATGCCGGGGCGGCGTCCGCGCCGAGGGACCGGCTGGACGTCTACACCGGCCGGGTCACGATGAGCGAGGTCGCGCAGATCGTCGACCTCGGCATCGACCGGCACGAGCTGCGGATCAGCGCGGCCGGTGCCCGTGGCGCCAAGGCGACCGTGCGGGTCGAGGCGATCCTCAGCGGGCGGCAGGTGCGGGCCCTGGAGCGGGACGGCATCGACCTGACCGCCAAGAAGATCGACGGGCAGACGGTGGCCCAGCGGGCGACGGCGGCCGCGGCCTCCGGGTTCGAAGTGTTCCGCAGGTATTCCGGCCCCGGCGGGCTGCAGGAGGAGTTCCAGCAGACCGCGGCCGCCAACCCGCGCATCACCAAGCTGGTCAGCATCGGTCAGTCCGTGAACGGCAAGGACATCGTCGCCCTCAAGGTGACCAAGAACGCCCGGCAGGTTCGTGACGGAAAGAAGCCGGCCGTGCTGTACCTCGGCGCGCAGCACGCCCGCGAGTGGATCACGCCCGAGATGATCCGCCGCCTGATGCACTACTTCGTCGACGGCTACGCCGGGGACAAGGCGATCCGCAAGATCCTGGATCGCAACGAGCTGTGGTTCGTCCCGGTCGCCAACCCGGACGGCTACGACTTCACCTTCGAGCCCGACCAGCGGCTGTGGCGGAAGAACCTGCGCGACAACAACGGCGACGGGCAGATCACGACCGGCGACGGCGTCGACCCCAACCGCAACTTCGCGACGAAGTGGGGCTACGACAACGAGGGCTCCTCGCCTGACCCGACCAGCGAGACCTACCGCGGCCCCAGCCCTGGCTCGGAACCGGAGACCCAGGCGCTGGACTCGTTCGCCGACCGCGTCGGCTTCGAGTTCTTCGTCAACTACCACTCGGCGGCCGAGCTGCTGCTCTACGGCACTGGCTGGCAGGTCGCGACGCCCACCCCGGACGACGTCATCTACGAGGCGATGGCGGGCGACGACGCGCACCCGGCGGTGCCCGGCTACGACCCCGACATCTCGGCCGAGCTGTACACGACCAACGGTGACACCGACACGCACCTGACCGAGCTCTACGGCACCCTCGGTTTCACTCCCGAGATGTCCACCTGCGAGGCCGCGTCGGCGTCCGACCCGGACGACGAGTGGGAGGTGCTCGACTGCGGCAGCGGGTTCGAGTTCCCTGACGACGAGGCGCTGGTGCAGGCAGAGTTCGAGAAGAACATCCCGTTCGCGCTGTCGGTCGCGAAGTCGGCCGCGGACCCCGACGACCCGGTCTCGTCGGTCGGTCGGAGCGCCGAGGACTTCCGCGTCGACACCTTCGAGGTGTCCTACGGAGACCCGCAGACGGTGGCGGTCGTGGCCAAGCGGGCGCTGAAGAAGGTCAGGCTGCACTACCGCATCGGCAACGGGCGGACGCGTACCGCCCGGGTCTCCGAGTGGGCCGGCGGTGAGCGCTACGGCGACGAGAACGACGACTACTACGCCGAGCTTCGGGGCGTGGTCCGGGGGGCCCGGCCCGGCCAGAACGTCACCGTCTGGTTCTCGGCCCGCAAGGCCACCAGCGAGCGGTTCACCTACCGGTTGGCCTCCGACACCGGCGACGACGTCCTGGTGATCGCGAACGAGGACTACACCGGCGTCAACCCCACCTACCCGGCGGGGACGACCTCGCCCAAGTACGACGACGTGCACGTCGCAGCCGTCGAGGCAGCGGGCTACGACACCGACGTCTGGGACGTGGACCGGCAGGGCGTGCCGCACGACCTCGGCGTGCTCAGCCACTACGACGCGCTGCTCTGGTACCAGGGCGACGACCGGCTGCCGCAGGACCCGGAGGACGAGCTCACCAGCACGCCACTGGGCAACCTGCCGGACATCTCGGTGAAGGAGACCCAGCAGTACCTCACGATGGCGGTCCGCGACTACCTCAACGCCGGCGGCAAGCTGGTGCATGCCTCGGAGACGGCGCAGTTCACTGGGCTGCCGGGCATCAGCAACGCGGTCGGCGGCCTGTACTACGGGCTCAACGGCGACCCCAGCGCCGAGTGCGTGATCTCGCCGCGTCCCAACGGTGGTCTCGACGGCTTCTTCGAGGACTGCCTGATCCTGGCCGACGACTTCCGGCAGTACTGGCTGGGCGGCTACATCCACAATCCGGCCGACCAACCGGTGTCCTTCCTCGGTATCGCCGACCCGATCGCCGGCGCGTCCGGTGACCTCGGTGCCCCGGCGACAACCCGCTGGACGAGGCCGGGCGTACGTCCCGACCAGCGACGTGCTGCCGGTGGCAGAGTTCCCGCAGTTCGCCAGCCAGGGCGCCGCCGAGTACGGGGCGTTCGCGACACCGAACCCGTTCCTGCCGGTGGAGGGCGACTGGTACGTCGGCGTGCTGCACGGCGACTCGACGTACACCCGGCTGACCCGCACCGTCGACCTCACCGGGGTCGGCGCCGCGCAGGCGCCGAGCTCGCCTTCCAGCTCTCGGCGGACACCGAGGGCGGCTACGACCATGTGATCGTGGAGGCGCACCCGGTCGGCAGCGCCGACTGGCGGACCCTGCCGGAGACCGGTGGGCTCACCACCGCCGACCTGCCGGCCGAGTGCGCGGGCAACCCGTTCCTGCTCGATCTGCACCCGTTCCTGCTGAACTACCTGGGTGGGCCGAACTGCTCGTCGCCGGACGGTGACTGGCACTCGGTCACCGGGTCGTCCGGCGGCTGGCAGGACGCGTCGTTCGACCTGTCGTCGTACGCCGGGCAGCAGGTGGAGGTGTCGATCGCCTACGTGACCGACCCGTTCACCGGCGGCGTTGGTGCGTTCGTGGACGACACCCGGATCGTGATCGGCGGCACGGTGACTGAGGCCGAGGGATTCGAGACCGGGCTCGGCCCGTGGGCCGTCACCGGGCCACCGGCCGGCAGCCCGCCGTCGCCCGCGGCGTGGGAGCGGTCGGCCGGTCTGATCGATCTGTTCGCCGGCACCTCGACCAAGGACACGTTGTTGCTCGGCTTCGGGCTCGAGCACGTCGCCACCGCCGCGCAACGGAACGCCCTCATCAAGCAGGCGCTGGACAACCTCATCCCCTAGGGATACCGCGGAACGTCAGGCGTGCGGGCCGACCGACACCGGTCCCACGGTGAGCTCCGCGGTCGCCTCCAGGACCTCGCCGACCCGCGCCACCTGCCGCTCCAGGCTCGCGGCGCGCGGCCGGCGGTCAGGCGGGCCAGCGGCTCGACCGTGACGGCGACCTTCCGGCCGGAGCGGCGCTGGTGCCAGACCCCGCGACCGTGCCGTCGACGAGCAGCACCGGGAAGTTGCCGGCCTGGCCGCCGGCGAGCGCGCGGTCCGCGGCCGGCGGCGGGAAGAGCAGCGTCGCGCGGCTGGCAGCCCACCGACGTAGGCGTCGAAGTACGGCAGCAGCCGGACGCCCTCGGCGGCACGGACCGGGCGCGGCCTCGCCGGCCAGCTGCCAGGCGGGCGTGCCGTCGACCTCGACCTGCTGCAGCTCGCTCGCCGAGCGACGTCGAACAGCTCGGTCGCCCAGGTCGGCGAGCGCGTTCAGCCACTGCGCGAACTGCTGCGGGGTGGCCGGTCCGTAGGCGTGCAGGTAGCGCCGGACGAGCTCGGCCGCGGCGGCTCTGCCGTCGCGGCGCGGCCGGGCCGGGCAGCCACCGGCGCGGGGCTCGTGTACGTGACCTTCGCGACCGCGGTTGGGGCCGAAGCAGAGGGCGCCGCGGTGCGCCGGCCAGTGGCGAGCGCCTGCCGCCAGCGCGGCCACATCCCCTGGAACGCCGGCATCACCAGGTCGCCGGCCCACGGCCCGGTGCGCTCCGACGACCGCGGCTCGTCAGCTCGTCGACCGTCAGCTCGGCGTCGAGCAAGGCGTCAGCGATCGCCGCCACCACGTCCTCGGTCTGCTCCGGGCGTCATCTGCACGTCGTCCGTGAACGGCGACCGCGGCTGCGGCATTGCGGACAGCGCGGCGCACCACATCGGCAGGTCCCGCGACGGCAGCAGGTGCACGGTCCCGCGCGGGCCGAACGTCTTGACCAGGCTGCGCTCGGTCCACAGCGCGCGTCCGTACGTCGGTCTGCGTGGCGCCGGCGAGCCGCAGCCCGATCGACAGCTCGGCGGCGGACTGCACCTGGGCGTGCGCGCCGCACATGGCGGCGGCCGCGTCGGCAGGCCCGGCCTCAGCCAGCGGAGCGGTCAGGCCCTGTTGCGCGAGTCGCCGGTGCGAGACCTGTGCCCAGGTCAGTCGGCGTGGGCCCCGCTTCCCGCTCGGCATCGGCCCGGCTCCCCTCGTCGCTCTGACGGGATCGTCGCACCCGGCACCGACACCGGGCGGGGTTGCTACGCCGCCGTACTGGCGCTTGCCCGAGCCGGCGTAGCCGATCGCGCGGCCAGGTGCTTGACGACGTACTCGGCGTCCCGGCCGGCGCCGCCGACCAGCATCGAGGAGAACGCGTACTGGAACGCCAGCCCGACGAAGTAGAGCCCGGGTGCCGCGTCGACGACGCCGCGCCGCTCCAGCGGCCAGCCGTCGTCGCCGGTGATCGGCAGGTCGATCCAGGAGAAGTCCTGCCGGAAGCCGGTGCACCACACGACGTTGGTCACGTCGAGGACCCGGTCGCCGTCCAGCACCGGCTGCCCGGCGCTGACCCCGACGGTCCGGGCCGCCGCCATCTCGACGCCGACGGCGGCGAGGTCGTCCTTCTTCACCCGGATCAGCGGCCCGCCGTGCGCGCGGATCTCCGGCGCGCATCTTGGGCCCGATCGGCGTGCGCATGGTGAGCACGTGCTTGGCCAGGAAGAACAGCACCGGGAAGGCGACCTTGGCGGCCGGCTTCTCCAGGCGGAACGGCACCTGGCCGTGGATCGGCCCGCTGAGCACCACCGGGTGCCCGGCCGTGCCGGCCTCGAAGGCGATGTCGCCGCCGGAGTGCGACGCCCCGACCACCAGCACCCCGCCGGGCTTCAGCTGGGACGGCCGCTTGTAGTCGCTGGAGTGCAGCTGGCGGATGGCCGGGTCCAGCTCGCCGGCGAAGGCCGGCACGTTCGGCGTCCGGCCGAAGGTCCCGGTCGCGACGACCACGTTGTCGCAGCTGTACGACGAGCCGTCGCTGCACGTGACGACGTACCGCTCGGCGTCCCGGCTGACCTTGCTCACCCGCACCCCGCCGCGGACCGGCAGGTCGAACGTCGCGCAGGTAGGTCTCCAGGAAGTCGGCCATCTGGTCCTTGGTCGGGTACGTCGTGCGCGCCGCGGGGAACTTCATGCCGGGCAGCGCCTCCGCGAGCGCCGGGCTGTAGAGCCGCAGCGAGTCCCAGTGGCAGCGCCAGTTGTCGCCGACCCGCTCGTAGGAGTCGAGGATCACGAACTCGCGGCCCCTCTTGCGCAGGTGGTAACCGGCCGAGAGCCCGGCCTGCCCGCGCTCCGATGACGACGGTCTCGATGTCCCGCGCGCCGGTGGTCGTGGTGTCCATGGCGGACCTCCTTCTCGTCTGCGCTTGACGCTAGGGATGCCAGCGGACGCCGGCTTCGGTCGAAGCACCCAACTCGGCGTCGTAGGCATGGGTAGTTCTGCCCACCGGCTGGCTTTCTCCCGAAGGCCCGGATCGGGTGCCACGATGGGCCGCGTGGAGACCCGGTCCGGGGTCCCGGCCCGCCGCGTCGCGGCGATGCAGGCCCGGGAGTCCGCGCGGTTCGAGGCCGCCCACGCTCGCTCCGCCGCCCTGCGCGAGCGGGCGACGGCGAGCATGCCTCGCGGTGTCCCGATGTCGTGGATGGAGAGCCTGTACGAGTACCCGCCGGTGTTCGCCGGGACCGGGTCCGGGTCGAGGTTCCGCGACGTGGACGGACACGAGTACGTCGACATGTACCTGGGGGATCTGAGCGGGTTCTGCGGGCACGCGCCGCCGCCGGTGGTCGAGGCGGTCGGTCGTCGGATGGCAGCGGGCAACCACTTTCTCCTGCCCGGGGAGGACGCGGTCGTCGTGGCCGAGCACCTGGTCGTCCTGGAGGACGGCCGGCTGGTTCCCGAGCAGCAGGGCCTGCCCGCCTCGGTGACCGGACAGGCCAGGTTGGTCCAGTTCAACGACGTCCCGGGACTCGAGGCCGCGCTGGCCCCCCGGGACGTCGCCCTGGTCCTGACCGAGCCGGTCATGACGAACACCGGGATCGTCGAGCCGGTTCCCGGCTTCCACGCAGCCCTGCGCGAGCTCACCCGCGCGGCCGGGACGCTGCTGGCCCTGGACGAGACACACTCGCTGGTCGGCGCCTACGGCGGCATGGCCGGCGAGCTCGGCCTGGAGGCGGATCTCCTGACGGTGGGCAAGTCGATCGCGGCCGGGGTACCCCTGGGCGCCTACGGGATGACCGACGAGGTCGCCGCGCGATCCCTGCCAGCCGGCGGCCACCAGCTGGCGTCCGGGGAGGCCTTCGCCGAGATCGCGACCGGCGGCACCCTGTTCGCGAACGCGCTGTCGATGGCCGCGGGGCGGGCCGCCCTGACTGAAGTGCTGACTCCGCAGGCGTTCGTCCGTGCATGCGCGCTGGGCACGCGGATGGTGGACGGCATGCGGGCGGCGGTCGCGGCGTCGGCCCTCCCGTGGAACGTCGCGGAGATGGGCACCCACGCCTACTACGGGTTCGCCCCGGTCCCGGCCCGTGACGGCGCCGAGGCCCGCGCCAACGACGATCCGGACCTGCGCGCTCTGATGCGGTTGTGGCTGGTCAACCGCGGGGTCTGGGAGTCCGGCTGGTGGCTCGGCCCGACCGTCTCGATCGCGCACGACGAGGCGGACGTCGATGAGTACGTCGCCAGGTTCGGGGAGCTGCTCGACGAGCTGACCCGACCGGCCGAATAAGGACCCGCCCACCTCACACCAGGTCGTGCTCGTAGGCGTAGGCGGTGGCGGCCGACCGGGAGGTCAGCCCGAGCTTGGCGAAGATGTTGCTCAGGTGCCGGGCCACCGTCTTCTCGCTGAGGACCAGCTCGGTGGCGATGGCGTGGTTGGTCCGGCCGGTCGCGACCAGCCGCAGCACCTCGAGCTCGCGCGGGCTCAGGCCGTTGGCACCGCGCGTCGGGTGCGGCCGCGACGCGAGCCGGTCCAGCCGCTCCACGTCGGGCGTGGCGCCGAGCTCGACGAACACCGCGCGGGCGCCGTCCAGCTCGAGCTGTGCGGTGTCGTCGTCGCCGAGGCGCTGACGGGCCAGGCCGAGCAGCACGCGGGTGCGCGCCCCGTCGTACCGCGCCTGCAAGGCACGCCAGCCCTCGGCCGCCTCGCGCAGCGCCTCCAGCGCGGCCCGCGGGTCGCCCTCGGCGAGCAGCACCGCACCGCGGGCGTGGGCCGCCATGGTGAGCAGGACCGGCGCGGCGATCTCGGTGGCGGTGGCGGTCAGCTCGTCGGCAGCCGACCGGGCGCCGTCCGACGTCGCCGGCGGCGAGCAGGATCTCGACGCACGGCGGCGAGGACCCGGGCCCTGGCCAGCCGGTCGGTCACCTCGTCGGCGGCGCCGCGGATCGCGGCGGCGGCCGCGTCGACCCGGCCCTGCGCGACCCGCAGCAGGGCGAGCCCGGGCTGCGGGTAGTGGCCGCACTCGCTGGCCTGCCGGTAGGCGGCCTCCGCCTCGTCGGTCTCGCCGCGCAGCCGGTGCAGCTCGGCGACCTGGTACATCGCCTTGCCGAGCGCCGGCTGCACGGTCGGGGTGGAGAGCCGCTGGCAGGCCAGCCGCGCCTCGTGCATCGCGTCCGGCCAGTCGGCCGGTCTGCTGCATCACCTCGGAGCGGTGCACCAGGCACTGGCCGCGGTAGGGGACGAGCTCGGGCTGGGCCGCGCACCAGTCGCTGAGCGCGGCGGTCCACTCGCGCGGCGCGACGCAGGTCGTAGATGTCGTGGCAGGTCTCGATGGCGGCGCAGTAGATGAGCCCGCTGGCGATCGGCCCGACCTCGCCGGCGGTGACCGCGGTCATCACCTCGTCGAGCAGGGCGATGCCGGTCGCCAGGTCGCCGCGCATGATCAGCGACTGGCCCAGTCCGTGCCGGCCCAGCGCCACCAGGTCGGGCTCGTCGGTGCGCTCGCCGATCGCGGTGGCCTGCTCGAAGATCGCGTACGCCGCCGCCGGCACCGCCGCCGCCGAACAGGGCCTGGAACGCCGACGGGAGCAGCAGGTAGCCGCGCTCCGGGCCGTCGAGGTCGTGCTCCTCGACCAGTCGCTGACCGCGGGCGACCCAGCCGCCGCCGCGGGCCGTCTCGCCACGCATGACGAGCGCCATCGACAGCCAGAACGCGCACAGCGCGGCCCGCTCGGGGTTGTCCTCGCGGAGGTGCTGCTGGTGGGCCCGCTCCAAGGCCGCGGCGCTGTCGTCGTCCCGGCCGGCCAGGTAGGTCGCGATCGCGAGCAGCTCGAGGTGGCGGCGTCGAGAGGTGCCTCGGCGGCCGCGGCGGTGAGCTCGTCGGACGCGGTGGCCCACGCCTCCCGCTGGAAGGCGTCGCGTCCCCGGTCCAGAGCGCTGATCGTCATGGCTCGCCTCCTCATTCGGCAGGATCGTCCGCGCAGGAGAGAGCGTCAACATCTCGGGCTGTGCCGGTGCGACACCTCGCGGAGACGGTCGTGACATCGGCCGTTCACACCGGCTGGTGACGTGCATCACCCCGCACGCTCGCGCCCGCGGATGTGACCGAGACGACACCGCGAGGGCAGGGTGTTTGTGATCTCGGCGCCGAGACTTGAAGTGTCGGCCGAAGCCTCGGTCGGCACCGCCTCACCTGAACAGGGTTGCCATGCCTGCCATCCGATCCACCATCACGACTCTGCGTTCCACGGCAGACCGCCACCGCGCCGAGCGCCGCGAGCAGCGGAGCTGGAGCGGGAGATCGCGGAGTACCGCACCGACTCCGAGCGCCAGGACCTCTACGCGATGCTCTCGCGGCACACCGCCGCGGAGATCGCGCCGATCGAGCGAATCCTCAACCAGCTGGCCCGCACCGAGGGTCTCGCCTACAACCGCTGACGAACCGCGAGGACAGACACAGACCGGCCGCGAACCCGATGGGTTCGCGGCCGGTCTCGTGTCAGGTCAGGCGGCGGCCTTGGCCTGCGGGTGCTCGACGCCGTAGCGGTGACCGAGGAAGTCCTCGCGGGCGGCGAACCCGATGTCGGGCTGGTCGGTGAACAGACCGTCGACGCCCGCCGCGAAGAAGTCGGTGAGCTCCGCGAACAGGTTGCCGTAGGCGTTCGGGTCGGCGCTGCTGCGGTACTGCAGCGGCAGGAACTGGTTCTCGGCCCGGAACGTGTACGGGACGACCTTGAGGTCGGCCTGGTGCGCGTCGGCCACCAGCGTGGTCGGCGCCCCGGTGTTGCCGAGCGGGTCGCGCGGGAAGATCTGGGACTTGTCCGGGCCGAGCACGTCGGCGTACGTCGAGATCTCCTTCAGCCCGGCCGGCGTGGTCATCTGCGCGTAGGTCTCCGGGTCTCCGGAGGCGACGTGGTCGTACGGCCGCGCGGTCGGGCCGGCGCTGGTGAGCTGCACGAGGTTCACCTTGAGGTGGAACCGGTTGCGCAGCTCACGCAGGTTCGCCTCCTCGAAGGACTGCAGGTAGACCGCGCTGCGTCGGCTGTCGAGGTCGTTGCGACGCAGGGTCTGCACCACCTTCTCCTCGAGCGAGAGCCCGATCGAGTCGAAGTACGTCGGGTGCTTGGTCTCGGGGGCGATTCCGATCTGCCGGCCGTACTGCCGACTGGCCCGCTCCGCCAGGTCGATGACCTGCTGGAAGGTAGGCACCTGGTAGCGGCCGTTGTAGATGGTGTTCTCCTGCCGCACCGACGGCAGCCGCTCCTTGGCGCGCAGCGTCAGCAGCTCGGCGAGAGTGAAGTCCTCGGTGAACCAACCGGTGGTGGCGACGCCGTCGATCGTCTTGGTGGTCTTGCGTGCCGCGAACTCCGGGTGGTCCGCGACGTCGGTGGTGCCGCCGATCTCGTTCTCGTGCCGGGCGACGAGCACGCCGTCCTTCGTCGAGACCAGGTCGGGCTCGATCACGTCGGCGCCCATCCGGATCGCCAGGTCGTAGCTCGCCAGGGTGTGCTCGGGCCGGTAGCCGGAGGCGCCCCGGTGGCCGAACAGGAGCGGACCGCTGGCATGGGGGCCGCCGCGGTCGTCGGTGCCGTGGCGGCGCGGGCCGGCGTAGGCCGTGCTGCCGGCGACCAGCACCGCCAGCACGAGCAGGGCAGCGACGGCGGCCAGCCGTCGCGGGAACGTGGCGTGCATCGGGAGTTCCTCTCACCGGGGGTGGTCTGGTGACAAGGAGCCGACACGGCTCGGGCAACCGGTGGTACGCCGGTGCGCGACGCCCTGGTGAACGCGAGATGCACCCTTTGCCCCGGATGTGTCTGTCCGGGCGTCGGGCGCTAGGGCGTGCTGGTCGCGGCGCCGCTCGTCGGGGTGGGGGCTGGCGTCGGCGGGGCGGTGGTGGAACCGGACGGCGTGCCGGTCGGAGTCGTGGTGGCTGACGACGGCGTCGGCGTGGTGGACGTGACGCGTCGGGGTCGGTGTCTGGCTCGGCTTCTTGGTCTGGGTCGCCGTGGGCGTCGGGCTCGGCGTGGTCGTCTGCGCCGGGGTGACCACGACGTCGGGCGGGGGCGGTGGCCGGACCAGCAGGTAGACGACCAGGGTCACGACGAAGAACGCGGCCAGCGCCCAGGTGCTCGGCCGGATCCGGCGGATCGCGTTCACTGCTGGCCGCTGGGCGCTGTCGGTGTTCACCATCGGCGCGACGATGATGCCTTCGCGGCGCAGCGCCTCGGCGATCCGGGCCCGCATCATCCGGCCGACCTCGAACTGCTTGCCCGGCAGCGTCCGCGCCACGATCCGGATGTTCAGCGTGTCGACCTCGATGCTCTCCACGCCCATCACGGAGGGCGCGTCCAGCAGCAGCGGCCGCAGCTCGTCGTCGGCGTACGCCGCGGCGCCGACGTCCTGCAGGATCGCCGTCACGGTGCTGACCTCGGCGGTGCTCGGCACCGGCACGTCGATCACGGCGCGGGCCCAGTCGCGGGAGAGGTTGGTCGCCTGCACGATCTGGCCGTTGGGCGTGATGACGACCTCGCCGTTCACCGTGCGCAGCTGGGTGACCCGCAGGGTGACGTCCTCGACGGTGCCCTGCACCGGCGCACCGATGCCGGGGACCGAGAGCCGGACCACGTCGCCGTAGCCGTACTGGTGCTCGGTGATGACGAAGAAGCCGGACAGCACGTCCTGCACGAGGCGCTGCGCGCCGAAGCCGAGCGCGACGCCGGCCACCGCGGCCGGCGCCACCAGGCTGCCGAGCGGGACGCCGACCCGCTGCACCACCAGGACGGCCGCGACCAGGTAGATCAGCACGACGATGGTCCAGGTGACGACCTGGGTCAGGGCGTGCCGGTGCTTGGCGGCCTCCGAGCGGACCAGCGCGTCGGACTCCTGCGCGTTGGCGTCGATGCGCCCGGTGGTCGTCTCGCCGACCCAGCGCACGGCCCGGGCCAGCAGGATGGCGCCGGAGATGATGAGCAGGATCTCGAGCCCGCTGCCGCGCAGCCAGGTCTGGACGTCGGTCAGGGGCTGGACCGCGGTGATCACGGCCCCATAGTGCTCGCCCGGCTCCGTCCCGGTCTCGTCGGCCGGCCGACGACAGGCGGCCACCAATGTTTTCGCCAGCTGCCGCGGGCCGATCCTCGTTGCTCTCGACGGCGCTGCGGGGCGGGCCTAGCGTCGTGGTGGGTCGGCCGTGCGGCCGGCGAGGAAGCGGGTGCAGTGATGTTCGTCCAGGTGATCGAGGCGAAAACAAGCGACGCCGCTGCGGTGCGGACCGCGATGCAGCGCTGGGTCGACGAGCTGGCGCCGAGCGCCACCGGCTGGCTCGGGACCACTGCCGGCGTCAGCGCCGACGGGCGCCTGGTGGCGGTGGTGCGGTTCGACTCGGCGGAGGCCGCTGGGCGCAACAGTGACCGGCCCGAGCAGGGCGCCTGGTGGGCCGAGATGGCGAAGCTGCTCGACGACGAGGCGACGTTCCGGGACAGCACCCGCGTCCTGGTCGACGTACGCGGCGACCCGGAGCAGGCCGGGTTCGTCCAGGTGATGCAGGGTGGCAGCACCGATCCTGAGCGTGCGTGGAAGCTGATGGAGCAGGACGAGACGGACTGGTCGGCATTTCGGCCGGACATCCTCGGCAGCCTGAGTCTTGGCCATGCCGACGGCGCCTGGACGATGGTCAACTACTTCACCTCGGAGGTGGCGGCCCGCGAGGGAGAGCAGAAGGAGCCGCCGGCCGCGCTGCAGGCGCAGATGCAGGAGCTGATGTCTCTGAGCACCGGTGAGCCGGAGTTCATCGACCTGTCGGAGCCGTGGTTCTGGTCTCCGCGCTGAGCGCCGCGGCGACTGACGCGGTCGGTCTGGTCGCCTAGTCGTCGTCCTGCTCGCCGTGGTCCTGGTCGCCGTGGTCGTCGTGGTCGTCGTCGCCGCGGTCGTCGTCGCCGCGGTCGTCATCGTGATCGAAGGGGCCGACGAACAACGAGGAGACGGTGTAGGGCTGCCGGTTCAGGGCGAAGTCGGCGTTCACGACCAGGTAGCGGTCCTGTGCTCGGGCGATGGTCGAGGGTCCGCGCAGTGATGCGTCGGTGAGCACCCGTTCGCTCTGGGCGCGCGTGTCACGACGGTCAAGAATGAGCACCGTGACCTGGGCCGGGTTGCCGGTCACCACGAGCAGCCGGCCGCGATCGATCAGCAGTCCGTCGCCGGGCAGCCGCGGGGCCTGGATCGGTGTGATCGTGCGGGTCGCCGGGCTGTTGCCGATCTTGATGCGGTAGAAGGACTGGGAGAAGGTGTTGACCACGATCAGGGAGCGGCCGCCGTCCCGGGAGACGATGCCGTTGAGGTTGAACTGCCCGGCCGTGTAGGCGATCTCCGGGCTGACCGGGATTGCCTCCGGGATACCGCTGCCGGCCACGATCATGGCCCGGCTCACCCGCCACAGGGTCGGCCGGAACGAGTCGGTGACGTAGACGTCGCCGCCGCGGGTCACGACCAGGTCGTTGAGGAATCCGCCAGCGCCGGTCTCGAAGCGGGCTTTCAGCGCTCCGGTCGCGATGTCGTAGACGTAGATGCTGCCGGTCGGTCCGCCGGCGACGAAGAGCTTCCCGCCGGCGACCTTCATCCCGATGGCGGAGTCCGCGGGCGCCGCCGGGCTAGGGGTGATGAAGGGCCGCAGCGTCGAGTCGCGCAGGCTCGCGCGGTAGATCGTGCCGCTGGCCACGCTGCCGACGAAGAAGGTCCGGCTAGCCCGGTCCCAGGCGACGCCCTCGGGGTTGTCGCCGACGGTCGACGGGGCCAGCGCGAATCACCTTGGTCGCATGAGCCCGGCGTCCGCTGTCGTCGTCGTCCGCCTGCGCCGGGACGGTGGCCGCCGTGGCCGCCAGAGCGGCGGCCGCCAGGCCAGCCAGGGCTGCTCGCAACCGGATCATCGCGCGGCCTCCTGCTCGGTCATGGCAGGGTCCGCGGTCTGGCGCCCCGCCCTGCCGCCAGCATCGTCCGAACCCGCCACGCCAACAACCCCGGATGCTGGGTGGGGCGGCCGCACGCCGGGCGATGTCCTACGGCCGGCCGGGGGGCGGGGTCAGGTCGTAGCGCTGGATGACGTCGGCCAGCCACGGCGGCTCGCCGAACTCCAGGCCGTACCGCTCGCCCAGCGCGAGGAGCTTCGCCGGCTCGGGCGGACCGCTGGTGAGCAGGTCGGACACCGCGGCGAAGAAGTCCTCGAAGCCGGCCGGCCTGATGATCTCGATCATCCGAGCCGGGACCTTCCCGGCGTTCCACATCGTGTGCATCTCGCCGCGGGGCTTGGTGATGTAGCCGCCGGCGCCCAGCACGACCTCGCGGTCGCCGGACCGGAACCCGATCTCGCCCTCGGTGACGATGGAGTACTCGTCCTCGCGGGTGTGCAGGTGCGGCGGGACGAGGGCGCCCACCGGGAACGGGTGCTCGACCACCGACAGGGTGCCGCCGGTGTCGGCTCCCCAGAACTTGAAGTCGACGCCGATGGTGCCGAGGGTGCCGTTGCGACCCTCTCCTGGCTGGACGATGGTGAGGGCGGGCGCCTCCGTGACGGTCATGTGGGCTCCTCAATATTCAGTGAACATGGCTGTACACTGAAAAGTAGAGTCGCTCGGCGCGGAGGAGTTGTCAAGAGGTGAGTGGCGAGAAGTCGCGCGACGGCGGTCGGGTGTACCGGATGGACAAGCGGGCCCAGGACGTCGCCGCGACCCGGCAGGACATCGTCGAGGCGACGGTGCGGTTGCACGGCTCGATCGGGCCGGCGGCCACCACGGTGTCCGCGATCGCGCAGGAGGCCGGCGTCACCCGGCTCACCGTCTACCGGCACTTCCCGGACGCCGAGGCGCTGTACGCCGCGTGCAGCGCGCACTGGGGCAGGCGGGCAGACCTACCCCGACGTCCCGGCCTGGCTCAAGGTGGCCGACCCGGCCGAGCGGCTGCGCGTCGGGCTGGCCGACCTGTACCGGTTCTACGCCGAGGGCGAGCCGATGCTGACCCGGACCAACCGCGACCGCGACGCGCTGCCCGAGACGATCCGGGCGCGCAACGCCGCGGCCGCGGTGGCCCAGCGCGACGCCCTGCTCGCGCCGTTCACGACGGTCCGCGGCGCCCGCCGCCGACGGCTGCACGCGGTGCTCGGGCACGCCGTGTCGTTCTGGACCTGGCGGTCGCTGTGCCTCGACCAGGGCCTGAGCCAGCGCGAGGCGGTGGAGGCTATGGCGACTCTGGCGCTGACGACGGCCGGCGAGCCGCCGAGCTGATCCACGGCCGGGTCGACGTGATCAAGGAGCCCTAACCCGGAGCCGATGACCGCTGCATGCGCCAAAGGAGAAGGGTCAACGGAGGTCGACTCGAAGCCTGGAAGGCCGCGCTGTCGTATCTGACAGACGATCGCTGGCTCCTTGCGCAGTTGGTGGCTGTCCTTCTTGGTGGCATCGTGCTCATCAACCTCCCGTTCGTTCCCGGCTCGGCGTACGCCCGCGGCGGGGCAACCGCGATGTTGATCACAGGCTTCTTCTGGATCATTTCGTGGGTGGCGTGGGTCCCCAGTGGCCTCGCGTTCCGGATCCAGGGAACATTTGCCGAAGAGGCCGTGACAGACCTGTTGCGCAAGTCCCCGAACGTCTTTGACGTTGTCGCAAGCCTGAAGTTTGGCCGGGAGGACGTCGACCAGGTCGTCGTTTCACCGTCTGGAGTCATCGCCGTGGAGACCAAGTGGCGGTCCCGAACCCCATCGCCCACGCAGGTGTTGGCTGACGCTGACGAAGCGGCGCGCAAGGCGCGCAGCCTGCGGAACACCCTGGCTGAAGGTCAGACGACCGGCTTGCCACCCGACTTGGTCACGGCCGCGTTGGTCATCTGTGGTCCCGGGAGCAAGGGCGTGAAGAGTTCTCGCGTCGAGGCCGGCCTCGGTCCCGTCGACGTGATCAACGTTGGGGACCTGGACAGGTGGCTCGCCAAGCGGGGGCGCGGCACCGTGGGTCCGGACTTCGCCCAAACACTCGCTGCCGAGCTCCACCAGCTTGCTCGAGACCGGGACCAGGCAGCCGTCACCGCTGGCCCCGTTGTCAGGTGGCTTGCCCGCGAGCGCTAGACGATCCCGCACGAATCGCCAGTCTGACGAGTCTGGTGGTGACGACGGCCGGCGAGCTGCCGGGCTGACCCGCCGTACCCGCCTCTGGGCAGCCGTCGCGGCTGCTAGCTCGCGCGAGAGAACACGACGGTGCAGTCCTCGGAGACGTACGGCTCGCAGGTGGTGCACCGCGGAGCGGAGCAGCCCGCGCACGGCTCGACCGGCTGGCCGCAGTCACAGAGCTCGGGCAGTGGGTCAATGTGAGTCATGACGGCAATCCTCGACGCGGCATGTCTCGTTCGCGCTGCCCGCAGGTGAAGTCTTTGTGACGTCATTGTTGCGCGGCCCGCGCACGGGCGGCCATCCGGACCAGGTGGTCGCGCTCGGCGACGTTGGTGGCCCGGCGGGCGGCCTCGGCGTAGGCCGTGGCGGCGGCAGGGCGGTCGCCGCCCAGCTCGTGCAGGTGGGCGCGGACGGCGTGCCAGCGGTGCCGCTCGCCGATCACGTCACGCAGCCGGTCGGTCTCGCGCAGCCCGGCGGCGGCGCCGAGGACGTGGCCGACCGCGACCGCGCGCCCCAGCACCGCGGCGGGGTCCAGCTGCACCGGGTCGTCGGTGAGGGCGACGAGGTCGTCGTACCAGGCGAGGATCTGCGTCCAGTCGGTCTCCTCGGCGCTGGCCGCGTCGGCGTGCAGGGCGGCGATGGCGGCCTCGACCTGGTAGCGGCCGGGGCGCTGGACGGCCAGCGCCGACTGCAGGACGCGCACGCCCTCGGCGATCTGCCGGGTGTCCCAGAGGCTGCGGTCCTGTCGGTCGAGGGTGACGATGCGACCCGCTGCGTCGAGCCGCGCCGGGAGCCGGGCGTGGTTGAGCAGCATCAGCGCGAGCAGCCCGCGCGCCTCCGGTTCCTCGGTGGCCAGGGTGAGCTGGCGGGCCAGCCTGATCGCCTCGCCGGCCAGGTCGACCCGGCCCGCGTGACCGGCCGTGTAGACGAGGTAGAGCACCCGCAGCACGACGGCGAGGTCGCCGGGCTGGTCCAGCCGACGCCCCTGCAGGGTGCGCTTGGCCCGGCTGATCCGCTGCGCCATCGTCGCCTCCGGCACGTAGAAGGCGTCGGCGATCTCCCGGGTGGTGAGGCCGCCGACGGCGCGCAGGGTCAGCGCCACCTGGGAGGCGGGCGCGAGGTCGGGGTGGCAGCAGCAGAAGAGCAGGAAGAGGGTGTCGTCGCCCTCCTCGGTGGCGGCCGGCCGCGGCTCGGCGTACGTCATCTCCTCGCGGCGGTTGCGGGCGGCCTCGCTGCGGCGGGCGTCGACGAGCCGCCGGGTCGCGACCGTCGCCAGCCACGCCCGGGGGTCGTGCGGCGGCTGCTCGGGCCACACCCGCAGCGCCTCCAGCAGCGCCTCCTGCAGTGCGTCCTCGGCGGTGTCGAAGTCCTCACCGCGACGGACCAGGCCCGCCAGAACGCGCGGGACGAGGGCGCGCAGCGCGCCCTCGTCCAGATCGCCGGTCGGTTCGTCGATCACGTCGGGTCAGTCGTCCGCGGGCGTCCCGGACATGACCTCCCGGACGTCGATCCACTCGTACATGGGCTCGCCGCCCGGGCCCGGCTCGGAGGAGGCGTAGGCCGCGAGCTCGATCGCGCGCTCGTGGGACTCGACGTCGATCATGAACCAACCCGCAGCCAGGTCGCTGGTCTCGGGCAGCGGACCGTCGGTGGTGACCGGCGCGGCGTCCGGGCCGCCGTAGCGCACCCAGGTGCGCGCCGGCGTGAGCGCCTGAGCGTCGACGTACTCGCCGTTCTCCTCGAGCACCTCGACGACGTGTCGTTGAAAGGCCATGTGCGCCTCCACGTCCTCGGGGGCCCACTGGTCCATCGGGGGGAAGGGACGGTGCGGCTCAGGGCCGCCGCGGTAGTGCTTGAGGAGCAGGTACTTCGGCATGGTGATCTCCTGGTGTCGTGGGCCGCGTCCGTCGTGGCCCTTCACCTGGTGAGCGGAGCCGGTCAGCGCTTCTCGACATGAAATCACTCTGCCTTTTACGTGATCGCTCCCCGCAGCCGCTCTCGCAGGCCGGTGGCACGCGCGGCCGGGCGACCGACGGCCTCGGCGAAGGCCTCGGCCGACCCGATCACCCGCACGTGCGTGGTCGCCCGGGTCACCGCCGTGTAGAGCGTCTCCCGGGTGCCGAGCGGTGAGCCCGCTGCCGGCAGCAGCACGGTGATCCGGGCGAACTGGCTGCCCTGGCTGCGGTGCACGGTCATCGCGTGCAGCGAGCGGACGGCGCCGAGCCGGACCAGCGGCACCGGGATCGGGCTTGCCGCCGCGGCCGAAGACTGCGGTCAGCCCGCCGTTGCCGTCGTCGACCACCACGCCGGTGTCGCCGTTGTACAGCCCGATCTCGTAGTCGTTCGCGGTGACCAGCAGCGGTTCGCCGGCGTACCGGCCGTCGGCCCGCGGCAGCACCGGGTGCTCGTCGTTGATCCAGCGGGCGGCGAGCGCGCTCCAGTGCTGGACGCCGCGCGGGCCGCGGCGGTGCGCGCACAGCAGCCGGTGCCGGTCGAGCGCCTCCAGCGCGGCGACCGCGTCACCGCGCTCGGCGGCGTCGAGCAGCGCGGCGCCGCTGACGACCACGTCGGCGCGTACGCCGTCCAGCTGGGACGCCGTGAGCTGGGCGCCGTCGGCGACCTCGACGAGCTCGACCTCGGGGGTGTCGGCCGAGCGCAGCACCTCCAGGGCGTCGTCGGCCCGGCCGTCCTGCACCGCCGCCGCCAGCAGCGCGATGCCGCTGGTCGCCGGGAACCGCCGGTTGGTGGCCAGCGTCGCGACGGCGACCCGCGATCCGGCGTCGGCCAGGTCGCCGAGCACCGCGCCTGCCTCGACGGATGCGAGCTGGTCGGGGTCACCGACCAGCACCAGCCGGGTCGTCGGTCGCAGTGCCTCGAGCAGCCGGGCCATCATCGTCAGCGACACCATCGACGCCTCGTCGACCACGACGACCTCGACGGGCAGCCGGTTGGTGCGGTCGTGTCGGAACCGGCTGCGTGCCTCGGGTCGCCAGCCGAGCAGCCGGTGCAGGGTGGTCGCCGACAGCTCGCCGAGCCTGAGCTTGGTCCTCCGTCGGCAGCGTGGCCGTCGACGACCGCACCGCCTCTTCCAGCCGGGCGGCCGCCTTGCCGGTCGGCGCCGCCAGCGCGATCCGCCACTCCGGGTGCTGCTCGCGCAGCAGAGCCAGCAGCCGGCTCACCGTGGTCGTCTTGCCGGTGCCCGGCCCACCGGCCAGCACGCTGACCCGCGACAAGCGCGCAGGTCTCGGCCGCGGCGCGCTGGTCGGCGTCGCCGGCGTCCGGGAAGAGCCGCGACAGGCCGGCGGCCAGCACGGCCGGGTCGAGGTCGTCCGGCTGGGACGCCGACCGGTCGCGCAGCTCGGCGGCGACCTGCTCCTCCTGGTCCCAGTACCGCGCCAGCCAGATCCGGGAGCCGGCCATCCGCAGCGGACCGTCGACCAGCGGGCTGGCGGCGCAACGGGCCACCCAGTCGTCCGGCCAGTCGAGCGGCACGTCGACGACCGGTGCTTCGGTCGTCGTCGACGTCCGGGCTGGTCGTCTCCTCGGCGGTCGCGAGGTCGAGCACCACCGAGCCGTGCCGGGTCGACCGCACCACCAGCGCAGCCGCGAGCAGCACGGCGTCGTCGGTCTCGCCGCCGATCGCGCCGAGCCGGCGGGCGACGTGCACGTCGGCGGCGGACAGGATGCCGGCCTGGTTGAAAGCCGCGAGCAGCCCGTCGGCGCGCAGCGCCAGTGACGCGTCGTAGGTGGCGGTCACGGCTTGCCCGCCAGCAGGTCGGACAGCCCGGTGACCAGCCCGGTCGGCGGCCGCCAGGAGAACACACCCGGCGCCGCACCGTCGGCGTCGACCACGCCCGGCCCGGACATGCCGCGCAGGAACAGGTACAGGCAGCCGCCGAGGTGCACGTCCGGGTCGTACGCCGGCTGCCGCCACCGCAGGTAGCGGTGCAGCGCGACGGCGTACAGCACCGCCTGCAGCGGATAGTGCGCCTCGACCATCGCGGTCTCCAGCGCGGCTGCCCGGTAGTGCCAGGCGGTCAGCGGCTCGTCGTACCCGCCCAGCCGGTTGGTCTTGTAGTCGACGACCAGGTAGCGCGGCGCGTCCGGTGGGCCGACCCGCAGCACGGCGTCGATGCTGCCGGTCAGGTAGCCGCGCAGCGGCACGTCCGGCAGCTCGGCCAGCGCGTCGGCGTACGACGACAGCGGACCGGTCGGCACGTGCGCCCGCCACAGCGGCACGACGTCCTTGAGGAACGCGTCGCTGAGGACGACCGACGAGGAGCGCGACTCGTCGCCGCCGGCCAGCGGCAGCTCGAAGTCCAGCTCGGGCAGCCGGTCCTTCGCGGGTACGTCGGTCAGCGCGGCGCCGCCGGCGAGGTCGCCCAGCGGGGTGGCCAGCGCGGCGAGCAGTCCGGTGGTCAGCGCCGCGGCGTCGAGGTCCGGCGCGAAGCGGGCCACCTGCGACGCGACGGTCGCGGCAACGGCCGTCTCGTCGGCCGGGTCGTCGAGCTGCTCGAGCACGGTGTGCACCAGGGTGCCGAAGGCCGCGCCGCCGGGGATCGCGTCCCACGCCGACACGACGTCGCGCAGCGCGACGTCGAGCAGGTTCGTGTCGGCCGGGACCTCCTCGAGGTCGCTCTCGTCGTCCTTCTGCGCGACCTCCGGCTCGCTGCCCAGCCGCTGCTCGTGCGCCGCCGAGGTCAGCGCGCTGTAGGAGGTGCGCCGCCAGCCGGTGTCGAGCGACCGGCTGAAGGTCGCGAGCTGCAACGTCGGCGCCGGCTCGACCGCGGGTGCCCACACCTCCGGCGGTCGAGTCCGCACCACCTCGATGCCGAGCCCGCCGTTGCTGCGGTCGGCCCGGGCGCGGAAGGTCGCCAACGCGGTCGCGTCGTCCGGCACGGCGATCGACAGCGGTGCGACGGTCGCCGGGTCGTCGTGCAGCAGCAGCCGGTGCAGCGGGGAGGTCGGCGTGTTGAACGACGGCGCCCACCACAGCAGCAGGTGCGACTGGGCGCGGGTCAGCGCGACGTAGGTGAGCCGCAGCTCGTCGTCGGTCTCCTCCTGCTTGTGCTGCCGCACGTGCGCCGCCCAGTCGGGGCTGCCCGGTCCGCCGACGTCGCGCACCCGGTGGTCGTGGTCGTCGTGGAAGACCGCGGTGGCCGGCTCGCGGCCGCCCCAGTTGTCCCAGGCGAACGGCACCATCACGACCGGGAACTCCAGGCCCTTGCTGGTGTGCACGGTGATGATCTGCACCGCGTCGGCGTCGGTCTCCAGCCGGCGGCTGCGCTCCTGACCGCCCTCGCCGGCGGCCTCGCTGATCCGGCGGCGCAGCCACACGAGCAGCGCGGTCAGCCCGAGCTGCCCCTCCAGCGCGGCCTCGTGCATCACCTGCGCGATGTGCCGCAGGTCGGTGAGCAGCCGCTCGCCGCCGACCTGGCCGAGGATCCGCGGCTGCAGCTGCTGGTCGAGCGACACCGCCTCGAACATCGCGGCGACCCCGCGCTCCTCGAGCACGGCGCCCCAGATCCGCAGCTTCAGCGCGAGGTCGTCGGCGAAGTCGTCACCGGCGGCGTCCAGCCCGGCCGCGTCGAGGCCGACGAAGCAGGTCAGCGCGACCCGGCGTACCCGGGTGGTGCGGTGCGGCTGCTCCAGCGCCTCGAGCAGCCGCTGCCACTCCGCGGCCGCCGGGGTCGAGAACACCGACGTCTTGCCGGTCAGCACCACCGGTACGCCGGCCGCCTGCAGCTGCTCGCGCACCAGCTGGGCCTGGCTGTTCTGCCGCACCAGGACCGCGATGTCGCCGGGCTGCACCGGCCGCTCGTCGCCGCCGTCCCGCGGCTGCACGCACGCCTCACCGGAGAGCAGCGACACGACGCGGTCGGCCAGGTCGCGGGCGACCACGTCGCGGGCGCCGCCGGTCGAGACGGTGCCGCTCTTGGTCAGCGTCAGCCCGTCGCGCGGCACCACCCGCAGCTGCACCGGCACCGACGCCGACACCAGCCGCCCGTCGTGCGCGGCCTCGACCGGCAGCACCCGGATCCGCTCGTCGCCCAACGCGGCGCCGCCGAAGACCGCGGACATCCCGTCGACCAGCAGCGCGTCGCTGCGCCAGTTGGTCGGCAGGGTGCGCACGACCGACGCCGTCGCGCGGGCCTCGAGGTAGGCGTGCACGTCGGCGCCGCGGAAGCCGTAGATGGCCTGCTTCGGGTCGCCGATCAGCACCAGGGTGCGGTGGCCGTGGAACGCCTCGCGCAGGATCGTCCACTGCACCGGGTCGGTGTCCTGGAACTCGTCGACCAGCACCACCCGGTAGCGCGCCCGCAGCCTGGCCTTCGCGACCGGCCCCGAGTCCTTGTCGGTCAGCGTGCTCGCCAGGCGGATCAGCATGTCGTCGTAGTCGATGAGCTGCTGCCGCCGCTTGCGCCGGTCGACCTCGGCCCGCACCGCGGCGGCGATCCGGGCCCGCTGGCCGGGCATGCCGTCGGTGTCCGTGGACGGCAGCAGCGCGGTGGCCGGGTCCATCGCGGCGGCCTGCGCGAGCTGGTGGAACGCCTCGCGGGTCATGTCGGCGGGCGCCGAGCCCGCCGCGCCCCACTTGCGCAGGTAGAGGTCGTCGGCCACCTCGGCGACCAGGTCGCCGATGTTCTCGACGAGCACCGCGCCGGTGTCGTGGTCGCCGGCGGTGCCGAGAGCGAGCAGCACCTGCTGGCAGAAGCCGTGCGTGGTGGTGACGGTGGCGGCGTCGAAGACCGTGAGCGCCTCCTCGAGCCGGCGCCGCCGTACGACGATGCCGTCCGCGTCGGTGTCGGCGAGCTGTGCCAGCACCCGGTCGTCGGCCGGGATGGTCGCCGGGTCGGCCAGCCCGTCGCGGGCGCTGACCAGCCGCTCGCGGACGCGTTCGCGCAGCTCGCGGGTCGACTCGCGGCTGAAGCTGACGACGAGCAGCTCCTCCATCGCGACCCCGTCGGCGACGTAGCGCGCGACCAGGTTGGCGATGGTGAACGTCTTGCCGGTGCCGGCGCTGGCCTCGAGCACCGTGGTGCCCTCGGGCAGCGGGCCGAGCAGGTCGAACGGCTCGGGTGCGGCTGGTGTCACGATCTGGTCGGTCAGGACGACGCCGGCGTGTACCGCAGGTGCAGGACGCCGCTCTTCAGCGTCTCCGAGTGCACCAGGGTGAGCGGGGTCGTGGGGTTGTCCTCGAACAGCCGCTGGCCGGAGCCGACCGCGATCGGGTGCACCAGGAGGGCGAGCTCGTCCAGCAGCCCGTTGGCGAGCAGCCACCGCACGGTGGTCGCGCTGCCCGACATGCCGATGTCGCCGTCGGTGCTCTCCTTGACCTCGCGCAGCCGCGCCGCAACGTCGCCGTTGACCAAGGTCGTGTTGTTCCAGGTCGCCTCGGACAGGGTGCTGGAGACGACGTACTTGGGGATGCCGTTGATGAACTCCGAGAACGGCACCTCCGGCCCCTGCTGCGGCCAGTACTCCGACCACTCGCCGTACAGCTTCCGGCCCATCAGGAAGGCGCTGGTCGTCGACATGCCCGCGCCGACGATCTCGCCCATGGCGTCGTCGAAGTACGGGAAGTGCCACTGGTCGGGGCGCTCGACGACCCCGTCCAGCGAGATGAAGAAGTTCGACACGATCCGGCCCATGGCGCTGCTCCTCACGATGGCGACCATGCCAAACCTAGGGGTTCGTCGCCCCGACCGCCGCCCGCGACCAACGTCGCCGAGCAGTGGGTTGCGCCGAAACCGCGGGGCGCCCTGAGGCCGGGCGTAGGAAACGGTAGTCACATCGGGCCAACCAAAAATGGTCTTGGTCGGCCCTTCCCAGACGAAGAGCCGCGGGCAACAGTTCAGTTCGAAACCCCGCGGCTCAGACCAACGCCGCGTGCCCGCTCACTGGAGGTCCTCATGGTCGTCCGCGCCCGGACCCATGGCCGAACCCTCGTGGTCGCGGTCGCCGCCGCCGCGCTCGTCTCGACCGTGCTGTCGACCGGGGCCCATGCCGCCACCGGGCCGCGACCCGGGCTGGTCGGCGGGCCGCTCCTGCTGCAGGACAACACCCAGCTCCACGGGTACGACGTGGCGGTTGACGGCGCCGGCACCGCATACGTCGGCTGGATCGCCGACGACTCGGCGAGCGCGTCCGCCACCCGAAAGGTCCGCCTCTGCACGTTGCCGCCGAACAGTACGGCGTGCGACGGCGGCGTGCAGGTCATCGACGCGCTCGGCCCGTCCTCCGCCGCCGGGCTGCGGGTGCTGGCCACGGCCGGCGGGACGGTCACCCTGGTCTGGTTCCACGACACCGACCCCGGGTCGGTGACTGGGACGCGAGGCGGGCGGATCGCAGTCGCCACCTCGCAGGCCGGCGGCCCGCTCTCCGCGGCGACCGACGTCGCGGACGCACCCAGCTTCGGTCAGCTGCTCGACGCCCAGCACGGCCCCGGCGGCGCCCTCTGGACCATCGCCTACAAGGGCGTCGGAACCACGGAGATCGAGGTCCGCCCCGGTGTGGCCAACGCCCCGCAGGCGGTCGCCGTCCCGTACAGCGTGGCCACGACGCGGCTCGCGTTCGCCGGGACCACGCCGGTCATCGCAACCCAGCAGTACGGCGCGGTGTCGGGTCCCATTCACGCGGCGTTCGGAACCGGCGGCGGGTGGTCGGGCTTCGCGCCGGTCGCGAACACGTGGTCGGTGGGGTCGGTCGGGCTGGCCGCCGCGACCTCCGGCGTCCGGCTGGTCGCCTCGACCGCCAACGCGAGCTACATACCTGTGGTGTCGAGGTTCACCGGTTCGGGCTTCACCCGCCCGACGCCCACCGGTGACCGGAACTCGTGCGCGCCCAGCTCGCACGACCTGGTGGCTGACGCGAGCGGCCGGCTGGCGGACGTGAGCAACGAGTGCGGTCAGATCACCGTGGCCAACATGGCCGGGGCGGCGCGCGCCGGGCTGGTGCGCTTCGCCGCCGGAGGGACGGTCGCCGACGGTGACCCGCAGATCGCCAGCACTCCGCGTGGTCACGCCCGGGTCGTGTGGTCCATCCAGTCCTCGACGGGCAACAGGCTGCTGGTGGGCCGCGTGCTCCTGCCGGCGCTGGCGAAGGCTGTCACCAAGAAGTCCCGGCAGGGCAAGGTCACGGTGAAGGGGCCAGCGTCCTGCTTGCCGGCCTCGACGGTGGCCGTGGCTGTCAAGGCCCGGCCGGCCCGGGGCTGGACAGCCGGCGCCAAGAGCTTGCGGCTGGACGGGAAGCGGGTCACGTCCCCTCTGGACGGCGCCCGGCTCGCACCGGGGTCGACGCACGTGCTGACCGGTCGTGTGCTCTTCAGTCGGGCCGGGCAGGCCGTGACGCGAACGGTGAAGCTCGCCTTCCGGAGCTGCGCCAGCCCGTAGCCGCCACGACGCGTCGCACCCCGGCGTCAGAACGGAACGGAGTGGTGGCCGCCGGCGACCTCAGGGCTACGCCTCGTCGGGGTCTGTGACGGTGTCCGCGTGCCGGTGGGCGACCTTCCACTCCCCACCCTCGCGGCGGTAGACCTGGGTCGCGCGGAGGGAGTACGTCCGGGGCTCGCCGTTCACGGTGGCCTGGGTGTGTTCGTAGCCGACGGTGTAGGCCATGTCGCCGATCACCTCGGCGGCGATGATCTCGTGCGAGTACGACGTGCAGTCCGAGAAGGTGGCTTCCAGCTGCTGGAAGAGGTCTCTCACCTGCTTCTGCCCGGTGGCCGACTTCCAGGCGCCGAGAACCGTGACGGGCTCTTCGCGGGACCAGATGGCCAGACGGGGCGCGGAGTCCCCGTTGTGCAGCGCCACTTCTGCGTCCCGGAGTCGGGACTCCACCCACGCCAAGAAGTCCTCGCGACCGCTCATCGTCCATCTCCCTGCTCGGGGCCGTGCCTGCACTGCCCGGCGGCTCCATCAAACCCGGGCCTCGCGCGGTGAACAAGGAGACGAGATCCGACGGGGTCCCGGTGATCCAGGGATCAGATCAGGTCTGAACCGTCGTCTCGGCGTCCAGCAGCCGGCCCCAGAGCCGTCGGGCGAGCAGCCCGAACCGGTCGGTCTCGTCGCGGTGCCAGCCGGGTCCGCCCTCGCCGTCCTCGGGCCGCTGGGTGGTGAGCACGCTCAGCGGCGCCTTCGGTCCGTAGAGCAGGACGTGCTCGGCGTCGTCCTGCTCGCCGGGGAACCGGTCGCTCAGCCAGTCCCGCGCGGCGCCCTCGCGCGCGGTCGGGGTGTCCGAGTGGTTGCGGCGGTCGGCGTAGGCCGCGGCGGTCTTGACCGGCAGCGGCAGCGGCGAGCGCAGCCCGGCGCGGTAGAGCGCGACCAGCTCGTCCAGCGCGGCGCGCGCATCGGCGGCGGACAGCGGGTCGAAGACGCTGCGCTGCGCCCGGCTGCCACGTCCCCGGCCGACGGCGACCGCGCGCCACTCGCGGTCCGGCTGGCGCGACGGTCAGCGCGACCAGGTCGATCCAGGCCAGCAGCCGGTGCCGGGCGGCCAGCCGCGAGTAGGTCAGCGAGAGCAGAGTGTCGCCGCGGACGTCGCCGACGGTGCCGGTGAGCCGGGTGCCGTCGGCGAGCGGTACGTCGACGTCGTGCGACTCGGCCGGATGCGCCCGCTCGAGAGTTGAGGCCTGCAGCAGGGCCTCGACCTTCGGTCCGATGTCGCGCAGCGTCGTGTCGCCGAGCGGGCCGGGTGGCAGGGTGCCGCGGTGCCGCTCGAGCTCGATGCAGTCGGCGACGTCGAGGCCGGCCAGCCGCTCGCGCAGCACCCGCTCGCCGACGGCCCACTGCTCGAGGTTGTCCAGCTCGACCGGCAGCGCGTCGGCCGGCTCGTCCTCGCCGCGGGTCTCGGCCACGCCGAGCCGCTGCCGGAGGAAGCCGCGGGCCGGGTGGGTGAGCAGCCGTCGCAGGTCGGCCAGGTCGACGTCGGCCGGCCGGCTGCGGTGGCAGCAGGCCGTCGAACAGCGGCGCCGGCTCGGTCCGCGGTCCGGCCGCGGCGCGCGCACCGGCGTACGACAGCGGGTCGAAGCTGAACGAGCCGGCCGTCCGACGGCGAGAAGTTGCGCGGGTCGAACGGCTGCAGCGCGTGGCGGGTGGTGACGACGTCGCGGACCCGCGTCGCCGGTCGGCGCGGTCGCGGTGCGGTCGAGCGCGTCGAGCAGCTCGCCGAGCGGGACGGCCGGCGGCACGGGCGCGCCGGTGCGCTCGTCGGCGCCGGTGTAGGTGATGACCAGGTGGTCCTCGGCGGCGCAGATGGCGTCGAGGAAGCAGCTGGCGGTCCTCGCTGCGCGGGTCGCGCTCGCCGACCCAGGGGTCGCGGGCCAGCACGTCGTCGCCGTCCTGGCCGCTCTGCCGGGGGAAGACGCCGTCGTCCAGGCCGAGCAGGCAGACGACGCGGTGCGGCACCGAGCGCATCGGCACCAGGGTGCAGACGGTGAGGGTGCCGGTGCGGAAGCTGGCCCGGGTGGGGCGGCCGGCCAGGCTGCTGGCGAGCAGGGCGCGGACGTCGGCCAGGCCGAGCAGCGCGGTGCTGCCCTCGGCGGCCTCGGCGATGTCGCCGAGCTCGCCGCGCAGCTGCAGCAGCTGCCAGGCGGTGTCGCGGGTGGTGGCGGCCAGCCCGCTGACGGCGTCCTCCAGGCCGGTCATCCAGTCCTGCGCGGTGTGCCTGGTCGACATCAGGTGCTGGGCGGCGGCGAGCCGGTCGACCAGCTCGGCCAGCCGGCCGGCCAGGTCGATGTCCGAGCTGTCGACGTCGTCGAGCGGTACGACGTCGCCCCAGCTGTCGAGGGCGCCCTCCATCGCGGCGCCGAGCAGCAGCCGGTCGAGCCCGTCGCGCCAGCTGCCCTGCTCGACGTCGCCGAGCTGCCAGGTGGCGCGGTGCTCGCGGTCCAGGCCCCAGCGGACGCCGGCGCCGACCGTCCAGTCGCGCAGCCGCTCGAGCTCGTCGTCGTCGAACCCGAACCGCTGCCGCACGGCGGGCGTGCCGGCGAGGTCGAGCACCTGGCTGGCGGTGAGCCGGGCGGTGCCGAGCTCGAGCAGCTGGGACAGCACGGCGAGCAGCGCGTTGGTCTGCCGCAGCGCGCGGTCGGCGAGCCGGACTCGCAGCCGGGCCGCCGGGTGGGCGGCGTCGTCCTCGGCGCCGATCGCGAAGGTGGCGGCCACGATCGGCGCGAAGGTCTCGATGTCCGGGCACATGACCAGCACGTCGCGCGGCTCGAGGGTCGGGTCGTCGGCGAGCAGGCCGACGATCACCTCGCGGAGCACCTCGACCTGCCGGGTCCGGCCGTGGCAGGCGTGCACCTGGACGCTGCGGTCGCCGTCGGCGAGCGGCGGCGGCCCGGCGGGGACCCGGTCGTCGGCGAGGTCCTGCTGCAAGCAGGCCGAGCAGGGTGTCGGGCGTCGGCGCCGACGGGTGCAGCACCGTCGTGCTGCCCGGCGCGGTGCGGGCGACGAGCTCCTGCAGCTCGAGGACGTCGCGGGACAGGCTGGTGAGCAGCGGGTTGGTCAGCGTGGTGCGGGTCTGGTCGTCCGCGCGCCGCAGGGCCGGGGTCGCGGCGGCGACGGTGTCCCACAGGGCCGGGGACGAGTGGTGCAGCCAGAGGTGCACGTCGCGGTGCTCGGCGAGGGCGGCGAGCACCTGCAGGCGGGCCGGCGACAGCCGGCTGGCGCCGAACACCGAGATCCGGTCGGGCAGATCGCTGAGCTGCGGCCGGTCTCGCAGCTGTTGGCAGGCGTCCTCGAGCAGCTCGGCCGGGCTCGGCGTGCCGAGTGCGCCGCGCAGCCGGCGCCACAGCTCGGCCTGCCACCGCGAGGTCGTCGTCGAGCGGGCTGCCGTCACCGCGCTCGTCGCGACCGGCTGCCCAGGCGCGCAGCATCTCCGGCCGGGACTGCCCGTACTCGTCGAACATCCCCGCCAGTCGACGCGCGACCGCGAGCCGTCGCCCCTTGTCCTCCGCGTCGGTGCCGAGGTGCTGGGCCAGCGACCGGCACCACGGCTCGGCCGGGGTCGAGGCGTCGATGACCTCGAGCAGTGGCCACACCGCCCGCTTCGGCGCCCACCGCTCGACCGCCGTCGAGTGCTCGGTCGAGGTGGCCTGCAGCGCCTCGTCGACCAGGGTGCTCGGCCACGGGAAGCTGACGTTGGCGCAGACGCCGTCACCTGCCGACGTACCCAGCACGTGCGACAGCCGCTGCGCGATCCAGCGCTCCACGCCCTTGGCCGGCACCGCGACCACCTCGGCCGCGAACGGGTCGGCGGCCGGGACGGAGAGGACCTCGGCCAGCCCCCGCGCCAGCGCTGCCCCGCTCGAGGCCCGATGGGTGATGAACACGGTCGGTGACGCCCTCTCCTCGCTGCTCGCCGCTATCCCGGGCACCCGCACGGCACCGAGCCGCACCGCGGGCACCCGTCGCGATAGCGCGCGACCGCCTCGTCGAGCGAGATGTCGAGCTGGTTGGCCAGCGACGCCAGCCAGGCCAGCGTGTCGCCGAGCTCGTGCACCTGCTCGTCGCGGCTGCCCTTGCGCACCGCCCTGGCCAGCTCGCCGATCTCCTCGGCCAGCCAGGCGACGGTGGCCGGGATGCCGCGGGCGCGGTCACGCTCGCCGTAGGTGCGCTCCATCAGCCCTTGCAGCTCGGTGAACCCGGTCATCAGCCCTCCGAGCCAGGTCGAGGTCGCGGCACTCGGGTGAGGCTAGCCGCGCCGGGCGTGGGCGCGTGGTTTCGGCCCTGTGACAATTCCAGGGCACAATGGCTGTGGTGCGCCGCTTCCGGCGGTCCTGCATGGCACCGCCTGTCCGCTGATCGCCCGCGAACCCGGAGTCACCCACTGTGCTTGCTCGCCGCCCCCTGACGATGCTGGTCGCGCCGCTGCTCCTGCTGGCCCTCGCCGGCGCCGTCGTGCCCGAGGTCTACGCCGCGGACGGCACGCCTGCCGCCACGTCCGTGACTCCTCCGCCGCTGATCGCGAGCGACGCCGCCGGCGCCAGCGACGTGGTCGCTCGACAAGCCGGTCCGCGTCAAGGTCACCGGCGGAACCCTCACGGCGGCCACCCTCACGGCGAAGGTGGACGGGCGCCAGGTGCGCGGCACGCTGACGGCGGCCCGCTGGGTGAGCACCGGAAGGCTGGTGCCCGCCTCGACCTACGTGCTGGACGCGACTGCGGTGGGGCCAGACGGCCAGCAGTCGATGTTGCACACCACGCTGCGCACCGGCAAGCCGGAGCAGGTGCTGACGGCCACCATCTCGCCGAACGGGCGCACCGTCGGTGTCGGCCGGCCGCTCGTCGTGACGTTCAACCACGCGGTACGCCGGCGGGCCGCCGTCGAGGCGGCGCTGCACGTCACCACCAAGCGCGACATCGGCCCGGCCTCGTGGTCCTGGACCTCGTCGCGGACCGTGCAGTTCCGGCCGAAGACGTTCTGGCCGGCGCACACCACCGTGAACGTCACCGCCGACCTGCGCAAGCTCCGTGCGGCACCGGGCGTGTGGGGCATGCGCGACACCGCGGGCTCGTTCCGCATCGGCCGCGCCTTCGTGATGCGGGTGTCGAACGCCAAGCACCGGATGACCATCGCCCGGGACGGTGAGCGGATCCGCACCTTCGGCGTCTCGCTGGGCAAGTCCGGGTTCCCCACCAGGTCCGGCGTCAAGGTGATCATGGACACCCACACCAGCTACCGGATGCGCTCCACGACGGTCGGCATCACCGGCTCGGAGGCCTACGACCTGGACGTGCCGTACGCGATGCGGATCACGAGCTCGGGGGAGTTCCTGCACGGCGCACCGTGGAACCACTCCATCGGCTACGCGAACGCCTCGCACGGCTGCACGAACCTCACCCTGTCGGACGCCCGCTGGGTCTTCGGCCAGGTGAAGGAGGGCGACCCGGTCGTCACCAGCGGCACCGGGCGGTCGACCGAGTCGTGGAACGGCCTCGGCGGTGTGTGGAACGTGCCGTGGGCAACATGGGTGGCTGGGTCAGCGCTGAGCTGACCAACTGCGCTGCGGGCTCCTAGATCTCGGTCGTCCACAAGCGGACTGGACGATCGGTCTGTCCACAACTCCGGGCCGGCGGCCACGTAGGTGCCTACGGCGCGGGCAGCGTTGCGGGCATGTCGAACCGCCGTCGCCGTCGAGCTGTCCGAGGTCGTCAGTCGGGACCCCACACGGTCTCGCTGCCCATGGGCGACTTCAACGAAGTTCGTCACCGACTGAGGTGACCATCGAGCAGCTGCGGCTGGGCGTGGGGTCGATGGATAGTCGGCGCGGCCTACCGCTCGGCCCTGATGAGTGCCGATCCGCGGACTGATCAGGCAGTCCTCGAGGTCTTTGCTGCGACCTACCTCGAAGACGAGACCATCAGCTACGACCTGGGGACGCTGATCGCGGCAGCCGATGCACTGGTCGCGGACCTTGTGGCGTTCGACGTCGGGAGCCTGCGCGACGATGCCTCGTGGCGGGATGCAGACGACCTGCCGCCCGCGCCACGAACCCGTGAGCTGATGGCTGAGGGGATGTCGCGGCTGACCGCCGACCATCTCTGCGTGCTGGAGCTCGCACTGGAAGTAGCACGGCGTGAGGTGCCCGGCTCGGTGGAAATGGTGGCCCAGCACGCGGCGATCGCGCTGATGTGGCCCGAGGTGCGCCAACTAGCTGCTCGCCGCTACGCCGGACCTGATCAGCGCACGGCCTGGAGCCGGCTCGGAGCCTGCGTGCCGCCGCACGCACGGGAACCGTTTGACGCGCTCGCCAACGTCGAGCCCCGGCAGCCGACCGCTTGATGTAGTCACTACATGCTTTAACGTGGTCACATGGAGATCGGCATCCGGGAGCTCAAGGCGCACCTGTCGGAGTACGTCGCTCGGGTTGCCGCCGGCGAGGTCTTCACGGTGACTGATCGCGGCGCTCCTCGCGCTCTTCTGACCCCGGTCGGTGGTGACGGCGAACTCGCCCGCGGGCTGGCGGAGGGCTGGGTGGTCCGACGATCCACCGAGCCGCCCGGAGCGGCCCAGCCGGCGGACCCCGAGCCGGGCTCGCCTCGCTCGGAAGAGATCCTCGCTGCCGACCGCGGCGACTGATGCAGTACGTCGACTCGAGCGCTTTGGCGAAGCGCTACATCCTGGAGCCGGACAGCGGCACAGCCAATCAGTTGCTGGACGCGGACCCCGACTGGGTGACTTCGGCGATCACCGAGGTCGAGGTACGGCGTGTCCTTGCCCTCCGACTCCCGCCTCACCGGATCGCAGGCGCCCGGTCGAGCTTCCTCCGGGACCTTGAGCGCAGCGCAGTCGTCGCGGCCGACACGACGACGATGGGCCTCGCTGCCGCGCTGGCCGAGGCCACCGGCGTTCGCAGCCTCGACGCTTTACATCTTGCGTCGGTGCAGCGCGTGTCATCCCGCACGATGCGCATGGTCACTTTCGACGTCCGGATGGCGGCAGCCGCCCGTGCGCTGGGGATCAGCGTCGTCGGAGCCTGATGTCCGCATGACTCCATGCGGGGCGGACGCCGCGGTGTGACAGCGTCGAACGGCGGACCCTCCGATGTTCAGGCGGGTGGACCAACTGGGTGGTATCGCTCTACACATTGCTGAAAGTAACCACCATGGTGTTTCCGCAACCGCCGGTCCGGAGGCCGTACCGTGCCGGCATGCCCAGCCGATCCGGAGTGACGGTGCTCGGGAGTGCGAACCTCGACATCGCCCTACGGGTACCCGAGCTGCCGAGGGCCGGGGAGACCGTGCTCGGGGCGACACGGCTGAGCGGTCCGGGTGGCAAGGGCCTGAACCAGGCGGTCGCCGCGGCCCGGGCCGGGGCCCGCACCCGTTTCGTCGGGGCGGTCGGGACGGATCCGGAGGGGGCGGAGCTGCTGCGGGTTCTCGCCGCGGACGGCATCGAGGCCTTGGTCCGGACGACGCACGGCCGGACCGGCCTCGCTGTGGTGATCGTCGACGCGGCCGGGGAGAATGCCATCGTCGTCGACCCCGGCGCGAACGCCGAGCTGGTCGGGCTCGGGACGTCGGAGCGGGCCGCGGTCACCGCGGCGCACGTGCTCCTCATGCAGCTGGAGGTCCCGCTGCCGACGGTCACCGAAGCGGCCCGGCTGGCTCGCGCGGCGGGGACGACGGTCGTCCTCAACGCCGCGCCCCAGGCGCCCCTGGACGATGCGCCTGTACGACAGCATCGACCTCCTGCTCGTCAACGAGGGCGAGGCTCGGGCGCTCGCGGCCGACGCCTCGTCGGCCGGGTCGGGAGACGGCCGAGGGGGCACCGCAGACACCGTGGACCGCGATCTGGACCGGCTGCTCGAACGGGTGCCGGCCGTCCTGGTCACGCTCGGGCCCCGCGGGGCGCTGTACCGGGACCGGGCCGGAGCACGCCACCACGAACCCGGCCGCCCGGTCACCGTCGTCGACACCACCGCCGCGGGCGACTCCTTCGCCGGGTACCTGGCCGCGGCCCTCGCCGAGGGGCTGCCGGTGCCGGTCGCCCTGGCGCGGGCGAACGCGGCAGCAGCGCTGTCCGTCGGTCGTCAGGGCGCGGTGCCGGCCGTGCCGCGCCGGGGCGACGTCGACGCCCTTGCCGCCGGCTGACGCGGGCCTGCGACCGGTCACGGCTGGTCAGCCGGCGACCCGCTCGCTCCGGCCGGTCTCGTGCGACCGCAGGGCGGCCGCGAACACGCGGTGCGCGGCGAGGGCCTCGTGCGGGGTCGCCGTGCTGAACCGGTCACCCAGCAGACCGGCGCGCTCGGCCAGGAACGTGGCCCACATCTGCAGCAGCGCGTCGGGGAAGCCGAACTCGAAGATGCCTCCGGTCACGGTCGGCCACACACTGCGGTGGCCGGGCTGAACCTCCGACCACGCCTGCTCGCCGTCGAGGATGCCGAACCGCTGCAGCACCTGCGGGCTGCGGGTCGAGAAGCGCACGCCGCCATCCATCCCGAGCGCCTCGAAGAACCACGTATTGCGCTGGCCAGGAGCGATCCGCTTGGTCTCCCAGAGCATCGGGAACCGCCGCCCAGGCGTCTCGACGGTCAAGGCCAGCATGGCGTTGTCGAAGGTGTCGCACGGGACCGGCCGGCCGTCCGGGCCGGGCCGGGTGCGCACGACGTCGTCCAGCAGCGCGAAGACGGTGTGCGGCTCCCAGCCGAGCCGCAGGGGGACGTGCGCGGCGTGCATGCCGAGGTCGCCCATCACACCGATCTCGCCGCAGGTGGCGGCGCGGCGCTTCCAGTTGATGGGCTTGGCCCGGTCGAGGTCCGAGGAGTGCAGCAGGCCGGACCGGACCTCCAGCACCTCGCCCAGCAGCCCGTCCCGGACCAGCTCCACGGCCCGTTGCGCGCCGGGGAAGAACGGCAGCTCGCTGGAGACGCGGACGAAGGCGGACGAGGCGTCGACGGCCGACACGATCCGCTCGGCGGACGCGAGGTCGATGCCGAACGGCTTCTCGCCGAGGAAGTCCTTCCCGGCCGCCACCGTGTCCAGGTAGAGCCGCTCGTGCAGGTCGTGCGGAACGGCGAGATAGACGACGTCGATGCCGGGGTCGTCGAGGAGACGGCGGTAGTCGTCGGTGATGGTCGCGACCCCGGCCTCCCGCCACCACTGCTGGACGGCGGCCGCGGGGTCGGCCAGCGCGACCACCTCCGGGCGTGCCGGGTGATCGAGCAGCGCGTCCCACCGACGGGTGAGGGCCAGCAGCTCCCTGCCCATCAGGCCGCCGCCGACGACCCCGATCCGGACGGGCGTGCTCACCTGGCGCCGACCATCGCTGCCGCGGCGTCCACCGACGCCCCGTCGTGGAGCATGGCCATCAGGGCGCGGGTGAGGCCGGCCGGGTCGGCGTGCTGGATCACGTTGCGCCCGTAGACGATGCCGGCCGCCCCCTGCTCCAGCACGGCGGCGGTCCGGCGCAGCAGCTCGGCGTCGTCGACCCGCCCACCGCCCCGCACGAGGACCGGAACCCGGCCGGCCGCCTGCACGACGAGGTGGTAGTCGGCCACGTCGTCGGTGGGGTCTGCCTTGATGATGTCCGCCCCTAGCTCGACGGCCTGCCGCACGAGCGGCACGACCTTGGCCGTCGTCCCGTCGGACGTGTAGCCGCCGGCGTCGGCGTCCTTCATGACCAGCGGCTCGACCATCAGCGGCATGCCGTAGCGCTCGCAGTCGGCCCTGGCGGCGAGGACGTTGGTGACGCACGCCTCGCGGACCTCGGGCCGACCGGGAAGGTCGAACAGGTTGACCACGACGCAGGCCGCGTCCAGCCGGACCGCCGTGAGTGCCGGTTCCGGGATCAGCCGGCTGAAGAGCCGCTCCGGCAGCGACGTCCCGTACACGTTCGCGACGTCGGTGCGCAGCACCAGCGCCGGCCGGTTCCGGCCGGGGATCTCCTGCAGCAGGCGGGCCTGTCCCTGGCTGAGCTGGATCGCGTCCGGACCCGCGTCGGCGAGGACGCGGACCGCCGCGCCGAGGTCCTCGATGCCGGCGAGGAACGACGCCTCTCCGAAGAACCCGTGGTCGACGGCGACGTCGAAGCACCGCCCCGATCGGGGGTCGAACAGCCGGGACATGCGGATAGCGACGTCGGACACCTGGCCTCCTGCTGCGCGGTCGAGTCGTTGACGCAGGCTACGTGGGCGACCTAGCGTTCCGCGCGACGGTCGACGGAGCAGGTGAGGGGCGCTGGCGTTGCTCATCCTGGGCACCAACCTCACGCAGGACCGCATCGTGCGGCTCGCCACGCTCGTCCCCGGTGCGGTGCTCCGCGCCGTCACCGTCGATCCGGCGCCCGGGGGCAAGCCGGTCAACGTGGCCCGCGCCGCACGCGCGCTGGGCGGTCGGCCCACGCTGGTGGCCAACTGCCCGGGTGGTCGAGGGTGCGCGGCTCGCCGACCTGCGGTCGCCCTGCGGGCCGGGCCGGCGCTGGTGAAGCCGAACCTCGCCGAGGCCGAGTCGGTGCTCCGTGCCCTCGCCGGACCGGTCCGGCCGGGGTGACCGACGCGGTCGAGGAGGGGACAGCGTGACGCCGGCCCGGCCCGGCCGAGGTCGAGCCGGCCGCGGTCGCGGCCCTGCTGGCGGCGGTACGGCGGCCCGTCACGGGGCAGAGGTGACGTCGTGACCGACACCGCGCCGCTGCTGCTGCCGCCGAACCAGTTCCCGCACTTCTACCGCGGTGGCGACCGGATCGGCGCGCTGCGGGGCGGGCCCGGGGGGCCGATGCGCCCGGAGGAGTGGATCGGCTCGACCGTGACCCGCTTCGGCGAGGCGCGGTCCGGCCTGTCGCAGCTGCCCGACGGCCGGTTGCTGCGCGACGCCGTGGCAGCCGATCCGCTCGCCTGGCTCGGACCGGAGCACCTCGCGGCGTACGGCGACAGCAGCGAGCTGCTGGTCAAGCTGCTGGACCCGGACCAGCGGCTGCCGGTGCACTTCCACCCCGACAAGGCGTTCGCGCGCCGGCACCTGGCCCTCGACCACGGCAAGACCGAGGCATGGATCGTCCTCGAGGCCCCGGAGGGCGCCGGCGTGGGGCTGGGATTCTCCGCTCCGATGACCAAGGCCCAGGTCCTCGACCTGGTCGAGCGCCGGGACAGCGCCACCCTGCTGGCGTCGTTGCACCGCCGGGCCGTCCGGGCCGGCGAGACGGTCCTAGTGCCGGCCGGGGTGCCGCACGCCATCGACGCCGGGGTCCTGGTGCTCGAGCTGCAGGAGCCCACCGACCTCTCGGCGCTGCTGGAGTGGGACGGCTTCGCGGTCGACGGGGAGCGCGACGGTCACCTCGGCCTCGGGTTCCCCACCGTCCTCGACGCGTTGCGGCTCGACCCGCTGCCGCCGGCCGAGCGGGAGGACCTGGTGCGCGACAGCGGCCTGACCGGCGGGGAGGTGCGGAGCCTGCTCACCGGCCGGGCCGACGGCTACTTCCGCGCCCAGCTGCTGCCCGGCAGCGGAGCCGTGGCCGCCGGGTTCGCCGTGTGCCTCGTCCTGGCCGGCGCCGGCCAGGTGAGCACGGACGCCGGCGCCACGCTCGACGTGGGTCGCGGCGCGGCGTTCGTGGTCCCGTGGTCCGCCGGTCGCTGGCAGGTGCGGGGGGCGGACGTCGTCGTCTGCCGCGCCGCCGAGGCCCGAGGATGCGGCGGGCGCCCGGTGACCGGCGTCCTGGTCGGTGTCGACATCGGCACCACCCGGGTCAAGGCGGTCGCGACCGACCTCGACCTCCGGGTGCTCGGCGAGCACGCCGTCGCGACCCCGTGGCGCCACCACGGGGCCAACGCCGAGGTCGACCCCGCCGCGCTCGCCGACGCGACCGCCGCAGCGGCCGCCGGCGCCGCCCGCGAGGCGGGCGCGCAGGCGCTGGCCGTCGGCATGACCGGCATGTCCGAGACGGGCGTGCTGCTCGACGGCCACGGCGCCCCGCTCGGGCCGGCGCTGGCCTGGCACGACCCGCGCGGTGACTGCGACGAGGTACGCGCCCGCCTCGGCGAGCAGGCCTACCGGCGCACCGCCGGGCGCCCTATCGACGCCGTGTCCAGCCTGCCGAAGCTGCTCTGGCTGCGCCGGCACGTTCCCGAGACGCGACGCGCCGTGCGGTTCCTGTCGGTGCCGGAGTGGGCGGTGCACGCCCTCGGCGGCGACCAGGTCAGCGAGCTCTCGCTGGTCAGCCGGACCGGCCTGTTCGACGTGCCCGGCCGAGCGCCCTGGCTCGAGGCCCTGGCCCTGCTCGACGCCGGACCGTCCTTCCTCGGCGAGCTCGTCGCCGCCGGCCAGCCGGTCGGCCGGGCCGGCGGCGCGGCGCCGACCGGAGCTCCGGGGGGCGGTGCTCACCGTCGCGGGGCACGACCACCAGACCGCGGCGTTCGCCCTCGGGGCGGCGGTCGACGGTGCGCTGCTCGACTCGCTCGGGACCGCCGAGGCACTCGTGCGCACCGTCCGGGCGCCCCTCGACGCGGGGGCCATCGACCGGATGGCGCAGCTGAACATCTCGACCGGCTGGGGGGTTGTCCCGGACCATCTGTGCCTGCTCGCCGGCCTGCCGACCGGCATCTCGTTGGAGCGCGTCGGCGCGATGGTCGGGGCGCCGACGCCGGCGGAGCGGATCGAGCTGGGCCGGCGCGCACTCGCCGCCGACCGGTCGGTGACGGCGATGCGGGTCTCGGCGAGCTACCACGGGCTGACCGTGCACGACGTCGACGACGAGGCGGACCCCGCCCTCGTCTGGCGGGTGGCGGTCGAGGACCTCAGCGAGAGGGGTGGGCGCATCCTGGCGACGATGTCCGCCGAGGTGGGCGAGCACCGGTCGGTCGTCGTGGCCGGGGGCTGGCTGCACAACCCGCTCGTCCGAGCGGTCAAGGAGCAGCAGTACGGCGACTTCGTCAGCCTCGGCCTGCCCGAGCCCGGCGCGACCGGCGCGGCGCAGATGGCCGGCATCGCCGCCGGCGTGCTCAGCCCGCCTTGGCCCGACGACGGGAGCTGACCGCAGGCTCCCTGTCGGCGGGCGGCGGGATCTCCCCGGACCCCCTCGGGATGAGCCGGGTCTCGACCACGACCGTGCCGTACGGCGACGCATCCCCCGCCGTACGGCGGAACAGCTGCTCCGCTGCGAGCCGGCCGATGGTGTGCGGGTCCTGAGCCACCACCGTCACCGGGGGGTCCAGCAGGTCTGCGAGCAGGAAGTCGTCGAACCCGACCAGGGCCACGTCGCGCTGTCGGCCCAGTCGGCGTAGGGCTAGGAGGGCGCCGATCGTCACGAGGTTCTGCGCGGTGAACAACGCGGTCGGTGGCCGGTCGCCGCTGAGCAGCGCGGTGGTCGCGGCTTCGGCGGCCTCGACGGTCGACACGTCGCGCACCGTCGCCCCCGGTGCGACTGGCAGCCCGGCCGCGCGCATCGCCTCGAGGTACCCGGCATGTCGTTGCTGTGCGGAGGGTATGCGGGTCAGGTCGCCGAGGAACCCGATGTCGCGGTGCCCGCCGGCGACCAGGTGAGCGACCCCTTTCCGGGCGCCGGACTGGTGGTCGGCGAGCACCACGTCGGCGTCGAGGCGTCCGGGGGCGCGGTCGACGAACACCATCGGTGTCCCGGCGCGTCGCTCGGGCATCAGGTAGGCGTGATCGGTGCCCGTCGGCATGATGACCAGTCCGTCGACCCGGCGTGAGCTGAACTCCGCCACGAGCTCGCGCTCGCGCTCCGGGTCCTCGTCCAGGCTCCCTGCCAGCACGGACACGCCTTGCTCACGTGCCACGTTCTCCACCGCCCGGTGCAGCGCGGAGGAGAACGGGTTGTCGACGTTCTCCAGGATCAGGCCGATGGTGGCCGTCCGGCCGTCGGAGCGGCGCAGGCTGCGGGCACCGAGGTTGAGCTGGAAGGCGAGCTCGTCGGCCGCCTGCTGGACCCGGGCGGACATCGCCGGTGACACCCCGGCCTCCCGGTTCAGGACCCGCGAGACGGTCTTGAGGCTGACGCCTGCGAGCGCCGCGACGTCGCGCATCGTCGGCCGTGGCGTCGACGGGCCGGGCGAAGGTAACGGTGCCATCACGCCGACCCCCTCCCGGAAACAATCGCTTGACGGCGGTGTAACCGCAGGACTACAACTGCCCTGACAACGTTGTCAAGTAGTGGGCGACGACATCCCAGCCGACGATAAGGACAAACAGATGATTCGCAGGACGAAGGGTGGGTCCGTGGCCCGCTCGCTCCGGCTCATCGGTGCGGTGGCCGCCGCGATGCTGGCCCTCGCCGCGTGCGGCGGTGACGACAACGCCGGGACTGGCGGCGACGGCTCGCCGTCGGGTGGCAGCGACGAGAAGATCGCCATCTCGCTGATCACCAAGGACTCCACCAACCCGTTCTTCGTCGCCATGCAGGAAGGCGCCAAGGCGGCCGCGGACGAGAAGGGGATCGACATCACGATCGCCTCCGGCAAGGAGGAAGGTGACGACCAGGGCCAGATCGACGCCATCGAGGCAGCGATCACGGCAGGGCAGCAGGGCATCCTGATCACCCCGATGTCCACCGGCGTCAACGACGCGATCCAGAGGGCGCGCGACGAGGGTCTCTTCGTCATCGCTCTGGACACACCGCCGGACCCGCCGGACACGGTCGACATCACCTTCGCGACCGACAACCGCAAGGCCGGCAACCTCATCGGCGAGTACGCCGCGGCGCAGCTCGGCGGCGACAAGGCCGTGATCGCACTGCTGGACATCTTCGACGACAAGGTGGTCTCGGTCGACTACAACCGCGACCAGGGCTTCCTCGAGGGCATGGGCATCGAGGACATCGGTGACCCGAAGATCAACGGCGACGAGCCCAAGACCGGCACCTACAGCGGCGGCGACTACGAGATCGTCGGCAACGTGGCCACCGGCGCCAACGAGGAGGGCGGCCGCACCGGCATGGAGCAGCTGCTGTCCAAGAACAGCGACATCAACGTGGTCTACACGATCAACGAGCCGACCGCTGCCGGTGCCACTGCTGCTCTCGAGGCGCAGGGCAAGTCGCTCGATGACGTCGTCGTGGTCTCGGTTGACGGTGGCCGCGCAGGTGTGGAGGCCGTCCAGGACGGCTCGATCGACGCGACCTCGCAGCAGTACCCCGCCAAGATGGTGGAGCTGGGCGTCGACGCGATCATCAAGATCGTGAAGGACGGGACGAAGCCGGAGAATTCTCCGGGCCTCGACTTCTTCGACACCGGTGTGACGCTCATCGCCGACGTGCCGGCCGAGGGCGTCGAGAGCAAGGACGCGCAGTACGGCCTGGACAACGCGTGGGGCTGAGCCTCTCGTCCTGAATCAGGTTGACGCGTACGGTGGGGGCGGTCGCTGCGGCGGCCGCCCTCACCACACGCGGACCCCCGCGCTTGGCCGGCCCGCTCGGTGAGGTCCACCGCCGCGTCGCCGGGCAGTCGCCTCGAAGTCGGCTCGACGTGTTGGAGGCACCGTGAGCAGTACGACAGCGGCACCTGAGAGCGGCAGCGGCTATGACGCCGCCGAAGAGTTCCTCGAGCACCGGACCCCGGCGCAGAAGGTCCAGACGACGCTGCACCGCTACCCCTGGCTGAGCCCGGCGGTCGTCCTGATCATCAGCGTCATCGTCTTCAGCCTGCTCAACAGCAGGTTCGCGACCCCCAACAACCTCTCCCTCATCACCCAGCAGGTCGCCGTCGTGGGTGCGCTGGCTGTGGGTCAGACGCTCATCATCCTGACCGCAGGCATCGACCTGTCCTGTGGCGCGATCATGGTCTTCTCCTCGATGGTGATGGCCAAGGTGGCCTTCGACTCCGGCGTTCCCGGCCCACTGGCGATCCTGCTGGGCATCGCTGTCGGGGCAGGGGCCGGCGCCGTGAACGGGCTTCTCGTGACCAAGGTCCGGCTGCCACCGTTCATCGTCACGTTGGGACACCTACAACATCTTCGTGGCGCTGACGCTGCTCTACGCCACCGGCCGCACCATCCGTGACTCCGAGCTGGAGACCGGACTGGCGTGGCTCGGCGAGACCTTCACGATCGGCGAGGTGCGGATCACCACGGGTGTCGTGGTCATGCTGGCGATGTACGCCGTCTTCGCCTTCGTCCTCCGGTACACGGCTTGGGGCAGGCACGTCTACGCGGTCGGCGACGACGTCGAGGCTGCTCGCCTGGCCGGCATCCGGGTGCAGCGCGTACTGATGAGCGTCTACGTCACGGCAGGTGCGCTGTACGCCCTCACCGGCTGGATCCTCATCGGCCGGGTCAACGCGGCGAGCCCCAACTCGGGCATCGACGCCAACCTCGACTCCATCACCGCTGTGGTGATCGGCGGCACCAGCCTGTTCGGCGGCCGCGGCACCATCGTCGGCTCGCTCATCGGGGCGCTCATCGTCGGCGTCTTCCGCAACGGCCTGACCCTGGCCGGCCTCGACGTCTACTACCAGACCCTTGCTGTCGGCATCCTCATCATCGCCGCCGTCTCTGTCGACCAGTGGATCCGGAGGGCTCGCGCATGACCGCCATCAGCCAGGAGGCCTCGACCAGCGGCGGCCGGACGTCGGAGCCCGTCCTGCAGGCCGTCAACATCGTCAAGACCTACGGCCACGTCGTCGCGCTGGACGCCGTCGACCTCGAGCTCTACCCGGGCGAGGTCCTCGCGGTCATCGGCGACAACGGCGCCGGCAAGTCGACGCTGATCAAGTGCCTGTCCGGTGCCGAGGCACCGAGCACCGGCCAGATCATGCTCGACGGCAAGCCGGTGACCTTCAAGACGCCGCTCGACGCCCGCAACCACGGCATCGAGACCGTCTACCAGACCCTCGCGGTCTCGCCTTCCCTGGACATCGCCGGCAACCTCTTCCTGGGTCGCGAGGAGCGTCGAGCCGGTCCCCTCGGCTCGATCCTTCGGATGCTCGACGGCAACGGCATGCGCAAGCACGCCAAGGAGCAGATGGTCTCGCTCGGCATCGGCACGCTGCAGAACATGGGCCAGGCCGTGGAGAGCCTGTCCGGTGGCCAGCGCCAGGCCGTGGCCGTGGCTCGTGCGGCCGCCTTCAGCAGCAAGGTGATCATCCTCGACGAGCCGACCGCCGCGCTGGGCGTGAAGGAGTCCGGCCAGGTGCTCAAGCTGATCCAGAGCATCCGGGAGCGCGGCATACCGGTCATCCTCATCTCGCACAACATGCCGCAGGTGTTCGAGGTGGCCGACCGCATCCACATCCAGCGCCTCGGCAAGCGGGCCGCTGTCGTGTCACCGAAGACGATCAGCATGTCCGACGCGGTGGCCGTGATGACCGGTGCGCTCAAGGTCGCTCCGGAGCAGCAGGTCGACGAGACCGGCGAGAGCGTCTCAGCGCGGCCAGGTCTGACTCCGCGACGACCCGCAACGCCTGGGCGGCGATCGTCAGCGCCGGGTTCATCGCCGCCGACGACGGGAAGAACCCGCCGTCGACGACCCAGAGGTTCGCCACGTCGTGGCTGCGGCACCACGGGTCCAGCACGCTGGTGGCCGGGTCGAGCCCCGCGACGACGGTGCCGCACTGGTGGCTGTTCATGCTGATGTCGAACCACTGGGTGAACACGGCGTCGTAGCCCGCGGCCCGCAGCAGCGCCTTGGTCCTCCTGGTGCAGCGATCCGGTGGGTGCTGCGGCCGACGCGCTGTCCGCGCGGTCGTGATGCGGCCGTCGGCATCGACGGTCACCCGGTTGTCGGGGCTGGGCAGGTCCTCGGACATCACCAGCCACTGCACGCTGCGCCGGGCGACCTGGCGCAGCACCGGGAGCGGCACCTTGGTGGCCCAGCTCTTCATCATCACCTCGTCGACCCGGCCGATGAGCTGCAGGGTGCCGAGCGGGAGGCCGTCGCCGCCGTCGGCGTACCAGTCGTTGACCGAGAGCGTCTTCTGGAAGACGACGTCGTTGCGGCGGTTCAGGTCGATCGCTGCGACGTGCGCGTTGTTGTGCATCATGAAGTTGCGCCCGACCTGGCCCGAGGAGTTCGCCAGCCCGCCGGGGTGCGCGTCGTCGGCCGAGGCGAGCAGCAGCGCGGCGGAGTTCACGGCGCCGGCGGCCAGCACGAACCGGCCGCCTCGAACCGTGGTCGTCCCGTCCGGGCCGTCGGCGACGAGGTGGTCGACCCGACGGCCGGAGCGGTCGGTGACGATCCGGCGTACCCGGGTCCCTGTCGCCAGGCGCATGCCCGTCTCCGCCAGCGCCGGGTCGATGGCGCAGGTCTCGGCGTCGCTCTTCGCCCCGAGCCGGCACGGGAAGCCGTCGCAGGTGCCGCACCGGATGCAGCTGCCGTCCGGCCCGCGGTCGACGCCCATCGCGTTGGCACTGGGGTGCACGCCGAGCGCGCGGAGCCGCTGCGCGAGGTCCGCGACGTACGGCTCGTGCTCGAGCGCCGGGTGCGGGTACGGCGAGCTGCGCCAGGGCTCGGTCGGGTCCTGGCCGGCAGCGCCGTGCACCCGGTAGATCCGCTCGGCCTCGGCGTAGTACGGCTCGAGGTCGGCATAGCCGAACGGCCAGGCGGGTGAGGTGCCCTCGTGGTGCTCCACCGCGCCGAAGTCGTGCTCCCGGAACCGGGGCAGGCTGGCGCCGTAGACCTTGGTGCTGCCGCCCACCACGTAGTGGACGCCGGGGGCGAACGGCCGGCCCCGCCCGTCGTACCAGGTCTCGGCCGGCTTGTACCGCCGCTCGACGAAGACCGCGCGCGGCGACCAGTTGGCCGCCTCGCGGGGCAGCCGTTCGCCGCGCTCGAGCACCAGCACGTCGACACCTCGGCGGGCCAGCGCCAGTGCCGCGGTGGCACCACCCATGCCGGACCCGATGACGACGACGTCGGCGCTCAGGTCGGCCACGGAGCCAGCCAACCATCCCGCCGCCGGCGGCGCCCGGAGGTGCTTGACTGCCGGGCATGACCCGACCCCTGCGCTGGGCCCTGGTGGGAGCCAGCGACATCGCAGCCACCAAGGTGCTTCCGGCGATCCGGGCCGTCGGCGACACGGCCGTGGTGGTGAGGTCCGGCGACGGGCAGCACGCCGCCCGCTGGGCCGGTGAGCACGGTGTGCCCGAGGCGGTGACCGAGCTGGCTGCGGCGGTCGACCGCGACGATGTCGACGCGGTGTACGTCTCGTCCGTCAACGCGCAGCACCGCGAGCACGTCGAGGCGGCAGCCGCCGCCGGGAAGCACGTGCTGGCCGAGAAGCCGCTCGCGCTCTCGCTCGACGACGCGGAGGCCATGGTCCGGGCCTGCCGGGCGGCCGGCGTGGTGATGGCGACGAACCACCACCTGCCGGCCTCGCCCACCCACCGGGCGGTCAAGCGGGCCGTGCAGGCCGGGCTGGTCGGCGACATCCGCGCGGTCCGGGTGCACCACGCGGTGCAGCTGCCGCAGCGCCTGGCCGGGTGGCGGATCGACGACCCGGTGGGTGGCGGTGTCGTGCTCGACGTCACGGTGCACGACGCGGCGGCCGTCGCGGCCATCCTCGGCGGCCGCGCCCTGTCGGTCGAGGCGGTGGGTCTCAACCAGGACAACGAGCCGGGCGGGCCCTTCGACGCGGTCATGACCAGCGCCGAGTGGGAGGGCGGCGTGCTCGTGCAGACCCATGACGCGTACAACAACCCGCACCTGCCGACCAGCCTGCACGTCCTGGGCACGGCGGGGGCGCTGGTGGCCGAGGACTGCAACACCGGCGACCCGGTCGGCAGCGTGACGCTGTGGCGTGGGCACGCCGCCGAGCCGGTCGACGTCGGACCGCGCGACGACCTGTACGAGGTGACGGTGCGGGCTTTCGGCGCAGCCGTCGACGGCACCGGCGAGGTGGTGGTCACCGGGGAGGACGGCGTCCGGTCGCTCGCCGTGTCGCTGGCGGTGCTCGAGAGCCTGCGCACCGGGGCCCGCGCCACGGTCAGCCCGGGTCACCCGACGTCGTAGAGCGGCGGCCGGTCTCTCAGTACCACCGTCGTCGGTTCTCCGGTCCGTGGCGCGGCCAGGCAGGTCTGCGCGACCACCGCGGCCGCGTAGCCGTCCCAGGCGCTCGGCCCGGTGCAGCCACCGGCCGCCGTCGCTTCCAGCCAGGCCCGCAGCTCGGCCTCGTACGCGCCGGCGAACCGGTCCCGCCAGTCGCTCGGCACCCGGGTGCTGCGCTTCCCGGCGGCGACCAGGCGCACCGCGCCCTCGTCGCCCAAGGACGCCGTGCCGGACTCGCCGACCACCTCGCACCGGACGTCGTAGCCGTAGCCGACACTGACCGACAGTTCGACGTCGACGAGCACGCCGCCCGCCGACTCCAGCAGCAGCACCAACGGGTCGCGCAGCCGCTCCGGTGCCCGGCTGCTGCGGCGCGGCTCGAGCACCCGGACGGCGACGATCTCCTCCTCCAGCAACCAGCGCGCGGCGTCGATCTCGTGCACCGCCGAGTCCTCGATCATCATGTCGGCGCCGTACGAATCCGGCACCGACGCGTTGCGGTGCGCGCAGTGCACCAGCAGCGGAGCCCCGACAGCGCCGTCCGCGACGCATGCCTTGAGCGCCCGGTACGCCGGGTCGTAGCGGCGCATGAAGCCGACCTGCACCAGCCGCCGCCCGGCGGCCAGCTCGGCGTCGAGGATGCGCTCGCAGGCCTCGCTGGGTGGTGGCCAGCGGCTTCTCGCAGAAGACCGGTTTCCCGGCCGCGACGCAGGCGAGCACGTAGGCCGCGTGCGTGGGTCCCGACGACGCGACGAGCACGGCGTCGACCTCCTCGTCGTCGACCAGGGCCGCCCCGGAGGCGTGCACCCGGGCCGAGGGCGTCGCCGCGGCCACCGCCCGGGCCCGGTCGAGGTCGACGTCGGTCACCGCGACCACCGTGGCGCCACCCAGCACGCCACTGAGCCGGCGGGCGTGGTCGGCACCGATCATGCCGACGCCGATGACGCCGACCCGGAGCGTCACGCGCCGATGCCCGCGCTGCGCAGGTAGTCGCGGGTCCGGGTCGCGATCGGCTCGGCCGTGCCGAAGTCGGCGAGGGGGTACAGGTCCTGCTCGACGACGACGAACAGGTCGCGGTCCAGCGCGATCAGCGCCTCGACCACCTCCGGGATCTCCGGGAGCCCGGCCGGTGGCTCGCAGCTGGCACCCAGGGCCACCGCCTGCCCGAACGCCAGGTCCTCCGCCTCGGCCCTCGCGACGACCGCCGGGTCCATCTGCTTGATGTGCACGTAGCCGATGCGGTCGGGGTGGTCACGGATCAGCGCGGCGCTGTCCGCCCGGCGGTAGGCGAGGTGCCCGGTGTCCAGGCAGAGGGAGACGTAGCCGGGGTCGGTGTCGGCGAGGAACCGGTCGACCTGCTCGCGGGTCTCGACGTGGCTGTCGGCGTGCGGATGGAACTGGAGCCGCACCCCGTGCTCCTCGGCGACCATCCGGGCGAGCCGGTCGGTGCTGCTCGTCATGGTGCGCCACTCGTCCGCGGTCAGCTCCGCGGGTTCGAGGTAGGCGCCGGTGTCGTCGTCGCGGTAGCCGGGCACCGGGACGAAGACCAGGTGGCTGCCACCCAGGGCCGCGGTCAGCGCGGCGACCTCGAGGGTCCGGCCGGCGATCGTGTCGAACTCGTCGGCGCGGTGCAGGCCGCTGTGGCCGTGCATCGTGCCGCCGGCGACCCGCAGGCCGCGGGCGCCCAGCTCGTCCTGCAGCCGGGTGGCGTCGGTGGGCAGGTAGCCGTAAGGACCCAGCTCGAGGTACTCGTAGCCGACCCGGGCGAGCTCGTCGAGGAACCGCTCCCAGGGCGGCTGTCGCGGGTCATCGGCGTACCAGACCCCCCACGAGTCGGGGCAGCTGCCGAGCTTGAGCTGGTCGGTCATCCCGGACTCGTCTCCATCGGTCGCGAACGGTGGTCAGAGGTAGTGGCGCTGGTCGGCCTTGCGCTGCTCGTAGCCGGCGCGGGCCGCCGTGGTGGTGTCGAGCGGCGAGACCTCGGCCACCGGGACGTCCCACCACGACCCGCTGTCGGGTGCCGGGACCAGCGGGTCGGTCTCGACCTGCACCAGGACCGGGCCGTCGACGCGCTTGGCCGCGAGCAGGGCGGCCCGCAACCCGTCGACGCCGTCGGCCCGCAGCACGTGCACACCGAGGCTCGCCGCGTTGGCGGCCAGGTCGACGGGCAGCACGGCGCCGTCCAGCCGTCCGGTGCCGGGGTCGCGGTAGCGGTAGGACGTGCCGAACCGTTGCGCGCCCACCGACTCGGACAGCGCCCCGATGGAGGCGAAGCCGTGGTTCTGCACCAGCACGACGATGATCTTGACGTTCTCCTGGACGGCCGTGACCAGCTCCTGGGCCATCATCAGGTAGGAGCCGTCGCCGACCATGACGTAGACGTCGCGGTCCGGGCAGGCCATCCGGACGCCCAGCCCACCCGCGATCTCGTAGCCCATGCAGGAGTAGCCGTACTCCACGTGGTAGCCCTGCGGGTCGCGGGTCCGCCAGAGCTTGTGCAGGTCGCCGGGCAGCGACCCGGCCGCGCACACCACCACGTCACGCGGTCCGGACACCTCGTTGACCACGCCGACGACCTCCGACTGGGCCGGCCGCGGGGTGTGGCCCAGGGAGTAGGCGCGCTGCACGGTCTCGTCCCAAGCAGCGGCGAGCGCGGCGGCCCGCTCGCCGTGCTCGGCCGGGGCCGACCAGCCCGTCAGGGTGCTTGTCAGGGCGTCCAGCGCGGCCCGGGCATCGGCGACGAGCGCCGTGCCCGAGTGCTTGGCGGCGTCCGAGGCGGCGACGTTGATGTTGAGGAACCGCACGTCGGCGTCCTGGAACGCCGACCGGGACGCGGTGGTGAAGTCGCTGTAGCGGGTGCCCACCCCGATCACCAGGTCGGCGTCGCGGGCGAGCGTGTTCGCGGCCGTCGTACCGGTGCTGCCCACGGCGCCCACCGCCAGCGGGTGGTCGTAGGGCAGCGATCCCTTCCCGGTCTGGGTCTCCGCGACGGGGATGCCGGTCGCCTCGGCGAAGGCGCGCAGTGCGTCGGTTGCCTCGCTGTAGCCCACGCCGCCACCGGCCACGACGACCGGCCGTCGCGCCGAGCGCACCAGCTCGACGGCCCTCGCCAGCGCGGCCGGCTCGGGCTGGGCCCGCGGGACGTGCCACACCCGCTCGGCGAACAGCTCGACCGGCCAGTCGTACGCCTCGGTCTGGACGTCCTGGGGCAACGAGACGGTGACCGCGCCGGTCTGCACCGGGTCGGTCAGCACCCGCATCGCGCCCAGCAGCGCCGCGGGCAGCTGCTCGGGGCGGGACACCCGGTCGAAGAACCGGGAGACCGGGCGGAACGCGTCGTTGACCGACACGTCGGCCGCTCCCGGGTCCTCCAGCTCCTGCAGCACCGGGCTGGCCACCCGGGTGGCGAACACGTCGCTGGGCAGCAGCAGCACCGGCAGCCGGTTGACCGTGGCCAGCGCGGCACCCGTGAGCATGTTGGTCGAGCCGGGGCCGACCGAGGCCGTGCAGGCCATCGTGGTCAGCCGGCGGCGCATCCGGGCGAAGGCGACGGCCGCGTGCACCATGCCCTGCTCGTTGCGGGCCTGGAAGTACCGCAGGCCCTCGGGGTCGTCGGCGGTCTCGAGCAGCGCCTGGCCGACGCCGGCGACGTTGCCGTGGCCGAAGATGCCGAAGCAGCCGGCGAACAGCGGCCGCTCGACCCCGTCGCGCTCGCTGCGCTGCCGGGCGAGGAACCGCACCACTGCCTGCCCGACCGTGAGCCGTACCGTCCCGCCGTTCGTCATGAGCCGTTCCTCCCGCCGGCCGAGGTGAGCGGCAGCCGCGGGTCGACCGGCTGGTCGTCCCAGGTGCCGCGGACCCAGGCGTGCGCCGGGTCGTCGCAGATCGCCCAGACCCGCTCGTCGCCGGGTCCGGCCATCACGTTGAGGTAGTAGAGGTGGTAGCCCGGCGCCGCCATCGAGGGCCCGTGCCAGCCGTGCGGCACGAGCACGGCGTCGCCGGTGCGTACCTCGGCGAGCACCTCGATCGGCCGGTCCGGCGTGCCGTAGACCTGGTGGTAGCCCATCCCGGCCCCGTCGACCTCGAAGTAGTAGATCTCCTCCAGCACCGACTCCTCGCCGGGCCGGTCCTCGTCGTGCTTGTGCGGGGGGTACGACGACCAGTTCCCGGACGGGGTCAGCACCTCGACCGCGATCAGGCGGTCGGCCTCGAACGAGTCGGCCGCGCAGAAGTTGTTGACCTGCCGGCTGCAGGCACCGGACCCACGGGTCTCGACCGGCACCTCGTGCGCGGCCCGGTAGCGGGCCGGCAGCCGCCGGCTGCAGCGGGCACCGGCCAGGGCGAACCGCCCGCCCCCGGCCGAGGTGATCTCGACGCTCGCGTCGCGTGGGAGGTAGACCATGTCGCTGATCCCGCTGAACACGTCCGCGGCGGCCCGTCAGCGTGAACTGCTCGCCGTCGCAGCGCACCTCGCAGGACCCGGCCAGCGGGAGGACGACCATCTCCTCCTCCCCGGTGGCGAAGCGGTGCCGGCCCGCCGGGGCCAGCGGCAGGACCCGCAGCGAGGCGTGCCCCCAGCCCGCGCTGGCCGGGGTGATGTCCAGGCTGTACGGCGCCGTGGCCGGGTCGCCGGACCGGACGTGCAGCTCGGTCACAGCAGGCTCACCGCGCGGTCGACCGCGCCCGCGACGTCGCCGTCGGCGGGGTAGAGCAGGGCCCGGCCGATCACCAGGCCCATCGCGGTCGGCAGCCGCAGCACCCGCCCCCAGCTCGCGTACGTCGCCTCAGGGTCGTCGGGCACCTCGCCGCCGAGCAGGACCGCCGGCAGCGCCGAGGCGCGCCAGCACCCGCTCCATCCCCTCGATGCCATCGGTCACCACCGGCAGCTTGAGCCAGGTGTGGGCGGAGCTGCTGCCCAGCCCGGCCGCCACGGTCACCGAGCGTACGACGGCCTCGGTGGACAGGTCGTTCCGCAGCACGCCCGCCACCCGGTGGGACAGGAACGGCTCCACCATGGCCATCAGCCCGCGCGCGGCGAGGTCGGACACCGCTGCGGCGCAGGTCTCCAGGGCCTGGGCGCTGGCCGGGTCGTCCGGGTCGATGCGCAGCAGCATCTTGCCGCCCTCGAAACCGGTCGCCTCGATGCCGGCCGGGCGGTAGCCGGTGAACCGGTCGTCGATCTCGAAGCTGGCCCCGGCCAGCCCGCCGCGGTTCATCGACCCGAGGACCACCTTGTCCTCGAGAGCGCCGAGGAGCAGCAGGTCGTCGAGGACGTCGGCGGTGCCGAGCACCCCGTTCACCTCGGGACGCGACAGCGCCAGGCACAGCCGGTCCAGCAGCCGCTCACGGTCGGCCATCGCGTCCCGCTCCGCGCCCGCGCCGAGGATGCCGCGCGCGGTGTGGTCGGCGGCGACGACCATCAACCGGCCGGTCGGGCCGAGCAGGGAGGTCGGGCGCCGCCTGGCCGCGGCCGCGGCGGCGACGGCTCCGGGGTCGGTCGCCCTGCTCCGGGCCAGGGCGCCGAGGTCAGTGGCCACGGCCGGCTCCTTCCAGTCGGCTGCGGACCTCGTCCTCGGTCGGCATGGCCGAGGAGCACTCCAGGCGTGACGCGACGATCGCGCCGGCGACGTTGGCGAAGCGCACGATCTCCTCGAGCGGCCACCCCGCGAGCAGGCCGTGGCACAGCGCCCCGCCGAACGCGTCGCCGGCGCCGAGACCGTTGACGACCTCGGTGGGGAACGGCGGCACCTCGACGGTCTGCTCGGCGGTCCGGGCGAGGACTCCCCGCGGACCCTGCTTGACCACGGCCAGCTCGACCCCGTGGTCGAGCAGGGCAGCCGCAGCGCGGTGCGGGTCGCTCTCGCCGACCGCGGTCTCGCACTCGTCGAGGTTGCCGACGGCCACGGTGGCGTGTGGCAGCAGCCGGGCCACCTGCTCGCGCGCCGCGGCCCGGGACGGCCAGAACATCGGTCGGTAGTCCAGGTCGACGACCGTGTGCCGGGCCCGGCCGCGCGCCTCGAGGGCGACCAGGTGGGTCTCCCGGCTGGGCTCCTGGCACATGCCGGTGCCGGTGACCCAGAAGACCTTGGCGGCCCGGACCGCTGCGAGGTCCAGGTCACCCGGGCGGATCTGCAGGTCGGCGGCGGTCGGCGTCCGCCCGTAGAAGTAGAGGGGGAAGTCGTCCGGCGGGAACATCTCGCAGAACGTCACCTGGGTGAGCAGGTCGGGCACCGTGACCACCCACCGGTCGTCGACGCCGAAGCCGGTCAGCGCCTGGTGGATCCACCGGCCGAACGGGTCGTCGCCGGTGCCCGTCACGACGGCCGTCCGGTGGCCGTAGCGGGCCGCGGCGACCGCCACGTTGGTCGCCGTGCCGCCGAGGTACTTGCCGAAGGTCGACACGTCGGCCAGCCCGACGCCGGTCTGCTGCGGGTAGACGTCGACGCAGATCCGGCCCACGGTGATGACGTCGAAGGCCACGGTCACGTCGGGCGCACCTCCGCCACCAGGACCGGCCGGTGCTCGAGCCGCGAGCGGGTCGCGGCCTCCGCGACGAAGAAGGCCTCCATCGCCTCGTCCACCGTGCACGGGCTCTCCCGGCGACCCAGCGCCAGCTCGACGAACGCGTTCATCTCCGCGACGTACGCCGGGGTCCACCGGGGCCAGAAGCTGTCCCACGGGGTGCCGTCGGGGAAGTCGACGCCGGCCTCGGCGGAGACCAGCGCGGCGTGGGCGTCCAGCCCGACCACCCAGGTCGCCGACGTCCCGGCGAGCTCCATCCGCACGTCGTGCCCGCCGCCGTTGTAGCGCGACCCCTGCAGGGTGACCAGGGTCCCGTCGTCCATCGTGAGGACGGCGGCCGACTCGTCGACGTCGGCTGCCTCCGCGAAGAAGGCCGCGCCGCGGTTGGCGCCCACCGCGTAGACCTCGGTCACCTCGCGGCCGGTGACCCAGCGCAGGATGTCGAAGTCGTGCACGTGGCAGTCGCGGAAGATGCCGCCCGAGGTCGGGATGTAGGAGGCGGCGGGCGGCTCGCGGTCGCCGGTCAGCGCGTGCACGCGGCGCAGCTCGCCCAGGGCGCCGCTGCGCAGCGCCTCCCGGGCCGCGCCGTACCCCGCGTCGAAGCGGCGCTGGAACCCGATCTGGGTGGGCACCCCCGTCGCGCGCACCTCCTCGACGACCCGGACGCTGGTCACGACGTCGGCGGCGATCGGCTTCTCGCAGAACACCGGCAGGCCGCGGCGGGCCGCCGCGACGATCAGCTCGGGGTGCGCGGTGGTCGCGGCGGCGATGACGACGGCGTCCGCCGAGGCGAGGGCCTCCTGGACCGGCGCGTGCTCGACGCCGAGCGTGTCGGCCAGCGAGGCCGCCCGGCCGGCGTCGGCGTCGGCGACGACGAGCCGGTCGACCTCGGGGTGGTCCCGCACCACCTGGGCGTGCGCGGTGCCGATGCGTCCGGTGCCGATCAGGGCCACCCGCATGCCTGCACCTCCCGACGGTCCGCCTGCCACAGCGCCGTCACCGGTGGCCGACCTGCAGTCTGTCCGCCGGACGGAAGGGTGGTCAACCTTTGTCCTGACATACGGCGAGGCGAGGTGGCATCATCGGCGGATGGCCGCCCCCTTGTCCGCCCGGCGCGCCGTCGCCGACGACCTGGCGGCCCACGTGTCGGTCGACCGCGACAGCCCGGTCCCGCTGCACCAGCAGGTGGCCGCGCAGCTGGAGGCGTTGATCGCGGCCGAGCTGCTGCCGCCGGGTGTCCGGCTCACCAACGAGGTCGAGCTGGCCGACCGGCTGGGGATCTCCCGGCCGACGGTGCGGACCGCCATCGGTCACCTCGTCGACCGCGGCCTGCTGGTGCGCAAGCGCGGAGTCGGCACCCAGGTCGTGCGCGCGCAGCTGACCCGGGCCCTCGAGCTGACCAGCCTGCACGACGACCTGCTGCGGGCCGGTCGGCGGCCCACCACGTCGGTGCTGGGGCTGATGGAGACGCCGGCCGCGCCGGAGGTCGCTGCGGCGCTGCGGGTCCCGGTCGGCGCCCCGGTGTTCGCGCTCCGCCGGCTGCGGTGTGCCGACGGCGAGCCGGTCGCGTTGATGACGAACCACCTGCCCCCCGGGCTCGCCGCCCTCAACGTCGACGACCTGATCGCGCACGGGCTCTACGAGCTGCTGCGGGCCGCCGGGGTGCGGATCCGGATCGCCGACCAATCGGTCGGAGCGGCTTCGGCGACCACGGCGCAGGCGAGGCAGCTCGGCGAGCGTAGGGGTGCCGCACTGCTGACGATGACCCGCACGGCGTACGACGACGAGGGCCGGCCGGTCGAGCACGGCAGCCACCTGTACCGCGGCTCCACCTACCGGTTCTCGACGACCCTGGTGGAGCGGTGACGGTCCGCGCCACCTGTATGTCGACGGCGGCGTGCTCGCCGTCCTCTGACCTTCCGAGGAGGCCCGGTGTCCGGATACCCGCGGTTCGACGTGGTGGGCCAGGTGGCCCTCGTGACCGGTGCCGCGCGCGGGCTGGGCCGGGCGGTCGCGCTGGCGCTCGCCGACGCCGGCGCTGACGTCGCGTTGGGACTGCGCGACCTGTCCAGCGACGCGGGGCTCGTGGCGGAGATCGAGGCGACGGGACGGCAGGTGCTGCCCGTGCAGTGCGAGGTGAGTGACATCGGTCAGGTGCAGGATGCCGTGGACAGGGTGGTCGCGCGCTTCGGCCGGCTGGACGTCCTGGTCAACAACGCCGGGGTCGGTCCCGAGAACGACGCCCTGGACGTCACCGAGGAGGACTTCGACCGAACGGTCGCGGTGAACCTGAAGGGAACGTTCTTCGCCTGCCAGGCGGCCGGCCGGGTGATGTCCGGCCAGGGCGGCGGGGGCCGGATCGTCAACATGGGCTCGCAGGCCGGTGCGGTGGCGCTACCCGGCGAGTCGGTCTACTGCATGACCAAGGCAGCGATCGCCCATCTCACCAAGTGTCTCGCGGTCGAGTGGGGTCGGCACGGGGTCAACGTCAACTGCGTGGCACCGACGTTCGTCCGGACGGACGGCACCGAGCAGGCGCTGTCGGACCCGGCGTTCGAAGCGGACGTCATCGAACGGGTCGCCGCGCTGCACCGGATCGGGGAGCCGATGGATGTCGCGGGGGCGGTGTTGTACCTCTGCTCGCCCGCTGCCTCGCTGGTGACCGGGCACACCCTGCTGGTGGACGGCGGCTGGACCGCACGGTGAAACGCGTCCGGGCCCGCAGCTCAGAGGTCGACGCCGGTGAGAACCATGACGCGCTCGTAGCTCGCAGCCCAGTCGAGGTCAGCCGCGAAGTCGGCGCACACGACGACTGCCGCGCGCCGAAAGACTTGCGGACCCCCTGCGTTGACGTGGAGACCGCGTGGACAAGCTCGTCGCTGCGCGAACCTTGGTTGGTGAGCAGGACGATCGACGGAGTCATCGCGGTCCCACGACAACGTTCGGACCGGGGGCTTCGTGGCCGCCAGGGGGCAGACTGGGCGGGTGCAGACCTTCCTCCCTTACGCCGACTTCGAGCGCTCGGCGCGTTCGCTGGACCTGAAGCGACTCGGCAAGCAGCGCGTGGAAACGGTGCAGGTGGTTCGCGCGTTGACCAGGCCCGGATATGGCTGGGCCAACCACCCGGCCGTGCTCATGTGGAAGGGGTATGAGGAAGCGCTCGGCAGATACGGCTTGACCTGCTGCCATGCGTGGACCGAACTTGGCCATGGGGACACCTGCGCCCTCACGATCTCCACGGACCTGCGCGCCGCCGGCGTCGGCGAAATTCGCACCCAGCTCGAGCTCGCCGCCGCGGGGGCACTGCCCTCGTGGCTCGGCGATGAGGCGGTACACCGCAGCCACCAGTCCGCACTCCTGCGAAAAGACCAGAACCATTACCGGCCACTGTTTCCTGACGTTCCGGACGACCTCCCCTATGTGTGGCCGGTCCGCTCGCCGACGGTCCTTGCAGCAGAGCAGCGCAAAGCTGAAAACGCAGCGCGACGACAGCAACGGGCCCTGGAGCGGACACGACTCGAAGCCGAACGACAACGTCGCAACCGCAGTCGTGCCGCCAAGAAGGCCTGGCGCACCCGGCGAGAGAACACCAGCCCGTCCCGAAGCATCAACCCCGAGGCTGCCCAGGACCAGTAACAACTCCGCGCAACCAGGGCCTCAGGCGCGGTTGCGGGCGCTGGCGTAGGCGGGCTCGCGAAGCTCCCGCACCCACCGGGGGAACTCGAGCCCGGGCAGTGGGTTCAGAACCGGGTCGAAGCGCACGTCGCCGTCGCCAACCTCCGACACCTGGCCCCCGACGCTCAGGAGGCCGAACTGGCGCCAGCCGCCGCCGGCCGGCGCGACGAGCATGCGCAGCTCCAGCGGCTGTGCGGACAACGCCGCGACCATGTCGGCGATTCCGGCCGGGAGCCGTCGGTGGCCGACCGGCTCGGCTGCTAGATCCAGAAGCCTGCCGTCGGACTCGTAGGGGAGCAAGGCGCCGTAGGTCCCCGTACCGGGGTGACGACGTGGCATGAGCAGCCGTCGGCCGATGGCCCCGCGCCCCGTGGTGCCGAGCAACAGATCGGCGGGCCGGCCTTGGCCAGGCAGGCGCACGGCCAGCCCGAGAACATCCGGTGCCCACGCCGGGAAGCCGACCGACCGCGAGAACCTCACCAGTGCGCTGTCTGCGCCCTCGCCGTCGAGCCAGTCCTGGCCCACCGGTGGCGCCGAACCGCTCCGCGTGAGAACTCCGGCCAGGATGACCCCGCGAGGATGCAGCGGTTTGCGACCCCGCATCGCGGCGACTGCGCCGAAGGTCACGCCGAGCAGGCGTCCGCCGGCTGCGAACGGCAGCTTGGCGGCGGCGCCGGCCGCCTCGGCTACGCCCGGGATGGAAGGTGCGACTCTCGACATGACAAGGCACTACCCCCACCGCCGGCGGTTAGCCCACCGGCTCTGAGCGACGTGCTGGTGCCCAACTGCTGTCATCGCAGGTGCCTGGCCGTACTCAGGTCGTCAGCCGCCAACTGACCGGCCGCTCGAACCCCGGGCGCGAGACCGGACCTCGCGGGCCGCTAGGCGCCGTCCAGCGCCTCGTGGTCGATCGACCAGCTTGGATCACCTCGGAAGTGGTACCTCCGCAACGTCGTGTCCCACTACGACTGCGATGGTGCGGCGTCTGCATCGCCCGGGTTTCCCTGGGGCCCGAGTACGGCGACGCCGTGAGCGGCTGGGTCAGCCGTCAGCTGACCGGTGCGCGCGGCGGAACAGCGGCGGCAGGTAGTAGACCATCAGGGTCGACCACGTGAGGTGCGTCAGGACCGGCGCCTGCAGACCTCCGGTCGCACGACGTTGCAGGCTGAACAGCGTGCCCATCGCCCCGGCGGCCAGCATCAGGGCCGGGTTGCGCGTCGTCGCGGTCACCAGGGTGTAGACGGCGGTCGAGACGGCGGCGGCCCGGTCGGCGTCCAACGTGGCATAGAGGGCACCGCGGAAGAAGATCTCCTCACCCAGCCCGTTGGCCAGTGTCGTGGCCACCACCAGGGGGGTGCGGCCCTCGTCGGCGAACACCAGGACGTTGCCGATGGCCCGGTCGAGGACGGGGATGTTCCGCGCGACGAGAGCACATCCGTAGAAGCAGCCGAACGCTGCCACGCCGGTCGCGACCGGTGTGATGATCGGCCGGCGGAGGCGCTGGTCGCGGCTCCGGATCCAGCCCAGGTGCAGCGGCCCGGACAGGAAGCCGCCCAGGGTCCAGGTGGCCGCGACTGCGGCAGTGAACCCGTAGAACTTCTTCGAGTCGGGCTGGGTCGCGAAGGACACGCCGAGCAGACCGGTGCCCAGCAGCGAGACCCCGGCCACGACGCGTCGCCGACGGCGTACGACGGCAGCGGGCTCGACAGGCACGACCGACGCGATGTGCCTGATCGACATCGGCAGCCGGGACGTGACCTGGTCACGCGCTTCTCGACCACCCGGATGTGCGCGACCGGCGAGGTCATCCGCGCTGCTTCTGCTTCTCGTGCTCACGCAGCGCGGTGCGCACGGCATCGTCGTACTTCATCGGCTCGAAGTCGACGATGGCCCGGATGCTGTCGTCGGTGACCACCACCTCGTTGGCCATGGAGTCGATGAGTGACCGCCCGGTCTGGGTGTCGACGTCGGTGACCAGGGCGAGCCAGCGTGACGACAGGCCGGGGCTGAGCAGCGGGACCGGCACGATGAACAGCGGCCGGTTCTTGATCTCGGCCACCCGGCGCAGCATCGTGACGTACTGCATCGTGTCCGGGCCGCCGATCTCGAAGACCTGTCCCTTGCGACCGAGGCTCGTCCAGCACCCCGACCAGGTAGCGGACGACGTCGGCCACGGCGATCGGCTGGGTCTTGGTGCGCACCCAGCGCGGCGTGACCATCGCGGGAAGGTGATCGACCAGTTGACGGGTCATCTCCCACGAGATGCCCCCACTGCCCACGATGATGCCGGCTCTCAGCACGGTGACCGGCACCCCGGCGCTGCCGAGAAGACCTTCGACCTCGCGTCGGCTGCGCAGGTGCGAGGACAGGGTGTCGGTCTCGCTGCCGAGGCCGCCGAGATAGATGATCTGCTCGACGCCGGCCTCGGCCGCGGCCGTTGCCGAACGCCCTGGCGGCCTCCGCGTCCAGCCGTTCGAAGTCCTTGGAGTCCAGCGAGTGCACCAGGTAGTACGCCGCTCGACAACCCTCGAGGGCGCTGGCGAGCGTGCCGGCCTCGTGCACGTCCCCGTACACGGCGTCGCCGTCGCCCTGGTAGCTGTCCGGGTGCCGGGTCATGGCCCGTACCTGATGGCCGGCCGCCGTCAGCGCTGGACAGAGACGTCGCCCGACGAAGCCGGAGGCTCCGGCGACCAGCACAGGTCCGGGCGAGGTCATCGCGGTCCCTCGACGTGGCGCTGCAGCGACCTCGCGGCTGGGCTGGGTGCGCTGCAGGGCGAACTCGCCACCGACCCGACCGCCGTACGGGCGGCCGTGGTCGGCGTACTCCTCGCGGAAGAAGGTCAGGTGCCTCTCGCCGAGGTCGATCCCGGAGCCCGTTCGCAGGATCGCGCTCTGCACCGGGGCGCCGTGGACCCGGGTCTCTGCGGTGCTGCCGATCCGGGTGAGCACGAACTCGTCCTCGTCGTCGTGCCGGATCTCGGCGTGCAGCGGTTCGAGCCCGGCCAGCCGGATGTCGCAGTCGGGGCCCGAGCCGATGGTGGTGACGTCGTCGCGCAGCGGGAACACCGTGGGCCGATCGCCTGCCCTCGGGTAGGCGCCCAGCGGCAGGATGAGCCGCGGATTCCCGCCCCGGTCCGGATCATGCGTCGTGGTCACCCGCCGGCTGGGTCGCCGTGCCATGGTCGGCACGATCGGGGTCAAGGTAGGCGGCGGAGCCAGTGCGGACGACGGGAGCGCGCCGCCGCGCGGGGACCGGGTGCGGCCTCGGACCAGGGTCCAGAGCCCGGCCCGTCGCTCGATGCGGATGTGCCGCGAGCCGGTCACCCGTCGCTGCAGCCAGGTCGTTCGCGCGCGCCCAACGTGACCAGTGGTCCGGACGAGGAGACCACGCTGACCGACAACCCCCCGGCGGCGAGCGCCCGTGCCAGTCCGCTGATGGCGCCGGAGTCGGATCGCCCGGCGAAGACGGACGGGTCGCTGACCCGCAGCTCCAGCGTCTTGCCTGAGCCGGTCAGCGAGCCCGTCATGGGAGCCGACCCGGGGATGTCGACCGAGAACTGCAGGTCGGCATCGACGGTCAGGTCAGTGGGCATCGGCACGGGCGCCGGTCTCGGACTGGCTCGCGCTGTCCCTCGTGGTGATCTGCAGCGTGCCGTTGAGCTTCCAGGTCGCGCGAGGAGCCCCGGCACCGGTGTCACGCGGCACCTCGACGGCCATGTCGATGAAGCGGTAGTTGATCGCTGCCTCGCGGCCGGTGAGGAACGACCACATCTCGCGGCCCATGTCGGTCCAGTCGACGACCTCGTCTCGGGCGACGCTGGCCTCAGTCGTGCTCGCGGTCATGTCAGTTCTCCTTCATCTCGAGTGGTCTTACCTAAACGCTTTTCTTAACTACTTGTTTAGGTTTACCATGACACCGTGACCGCTAAACCGCAAGCCCGGAGTCCTGTCGCTTCTGGCACCGAGGCGAGCCTGACGATCGGCGATCTGGCCGACCGAACGGGGCTGCAGCCCGCCACGCTGAGGATGTGGGAGTCCCGGCACGGCTTCCCCCGCCCTCAGCGTCGGGACAGCGGTCACCGGCGGTACGCCGAGAGTGACGTCGGTCTGGTCATGCAGGTGCTGCGTCGACGAGAAGCCGGCGCTCGCCTCGAGGTGGCGATCGCCGAGGTGGCCCTGGCCCAGGCCAGCGTCCAGAGTGCCCCGAGCGCCCCCTCCGTCTACGCCGCCATGCGCCGCACCCACCCTGCCCTACAACCTCAACGGCTGAAGAAGTCAACCTTGATCGCCCTGTCGTGGGCGATCGAGGACGAGTGCTGCGCGCGGGCGGAGCGCCCGATGATCTTCGGCGGCTTCCAGGAGGAGAAGTACTTCCGCGCCGCCCAGGAGCGCTGGACCGAGCTGGCTCGGATCTCCCGGTCGACGATGGCTTTCGCCAGCTTCGGTAAGTCGCCGGCGCCGGTGGCCGGGACCTCCCTCGTGCACCTTCCGGACGACGCGCCCATGCGTAGGGAATGGGTGGTCGTGTGCGATGCGCCGGACTACCCCGCCATGCTGACCGCCTGGGAACTGCCCGGGCAGTCCACCATCCCGGATCGCAAGCGCTTGTTCGAGGCGATCTGGACGGTCGAGCCGGCCGCCGTACGCGCCGCTGCCCGGGCCTGTGCACAGGTCGCACTGCAGCTCGGTCACTCCGAAGCGGCGCCGCTGCTCTACGAGCTGGCCGAAAACCCCCCCGCGCCGCCGGTCGAGCTGCTGAAGGCGACCTCGCTGCTCAACCGCGTGGTGGCCTACCTCGACATGGCCGCTGATCCTGACCCGGGGCGAGATAGGCACTGACCCGCCGCGGGCTCTGGGCGGCCAGGTGTCAGTCTCCGTCCGGCGAGATGCCGCGCACCAGCAGGCCAGGTGTCGCGGCTGCCGGGGCCTCCCAGCGGGTCGCGTAGTGGTCGAGGAAGATCTGCCCGACCAGCTCCCCCCGGCTGCGCACCCCGGTCTTGTCGAAGATCGACTTCAGGTGGTCCTGGACGGTGTACGGCGAGAGGGATAGCGCCCGCGCGATCTCCTTGGTGACCCGGCCCTGGACACACTGCATGGCCACCTGGCACTCCCGGTCGGTCAGGCCGTAGGACAGCGCGATCACCGGGGCGACGTCCTGCGGGGTGGCCGGATGGATGATGACCGCGGTACGGCCGTCGGAGTCGCCGTTCAGCCGGGTGCCGTACAGGAGCAACCAGGTGCCGGAGCGGGTGCGAGCCCGAGCCCGTGCCGCCAGCTCCAGCGGATCGGTGCCGGGTGCGATGGACCGAGCCCGGGCCGCGACCGCCTGCACGGTCTTGGACTCGCTGGGTGTGGTGGGCGCCGGGTCCTCGACCAGCTCGCCGATCCATCTCTCCGCCGCAGCCGAGATCGACACCGGCTCGCCGTCGGCATCGAAGACGACGACACCCGGGCCGTGGTCGACGTGGCCGTCGAGGCACGGCGACATGGCCGGCGCGAGCATGGAACGACGCAGTCCGGCCCCGATCCCCGGGGCCAGCGCGACGAGTGCGCGCACCTCGGCGTCGGTGAACCACGGCTCGTCGGCGTGACGCAGGAAGGCGGCCGCCCCCCAGTAGACGCCGTCGACCACGAACGACACCCGGAGCTCGTCCCCGAAACCGGAGGCCTCGTGGGTCAGGTGCCGGGTCGAGCGGGACAGGTCGCCGTGCGTGTCGATGCTGCTCGCGCCGGCGACTCGACCGCTGTGCGCGAGGAAGGACCACTTGTTGATGTCCTCCACGACGTACTCGTGGTGGGCGAGCCACGAGCCGGAGCAGGCGACGTTCCGGTTGACGCTTCCGGTGAACAGGATGGTGCCCGGGTCGACGGTGTGGCAGCAGTAGGCGTCGAAGGGGATGAGGGTGGCGAGAGCGTCGGCCACCGCGCCGGTGTAGTCGACCCAGCTGAGCCCACGCGCGCCGAATCGCTCGATGTCGTCACGGACCCGCGGAACCAGTGCTCCGGTCACCACTGGAGGGTACGGCCGCGTGGGTCCGGGCGGTCACCCCAGAATCGTGGGATGGCGGGCAGGACTGCGGCTGCCCACGCTGTCGGTATGACGACGACAAGCGCAGCCCCTGCAGTCCACGACATGGTGATGCCCGAGCGGATCTTCGAGATCGCGCAGGGCTTCATGGCGAGCAAGCACCTGTTCGCGGCGAGCGAGCTCGGTCTCTTCGAGGCCCTGGGCGAGGGTCCGGTGGACCTCGACGGCCTCGCCGCCCGGACCGGGCTCACCCGGCGTACGGCCCGCATCAGCGCCGATGCCATGGTCGCGATCGGCCTGCTCGAGAGGCAGGGTGACCGGTACGCGAACAGCGCGGTGGCTGCCACGTTCCTGGCCGGGCAGACCCCCGCCGACCTGAGGCCGCTGCTGGCGTTCTGGGACCGGCTGAGCTATCCCGCGTGGACGGACCTGGCCGGTGCACTCGGCCGCGGGCGACCCAAGCACGAGATCTTCGAGATCGACGATGACCTCGTGCCGGTCATGTCAGCGGGCATCGCCGCGGCCACTGCTGCGGCCTGCCGCGCCCTGCCGGCGGCCGCGGCGTTGCCGGCGGGGAGCAGGGTGCTGGACGTCGGCGGCGGCACCGGCTCCTGGTCGATCGCCCTGGCGACCTCCGACCCGGGGCTGACCGCCACGGTGCTCGAGATCCCCGACGTGGCCCGGGTGGCGCGGGACGAGCTGCGCGCCACGGCGTACGCCGACCGCGTCGACGTACGCGAGGGCGATGTGCTTGCCGATGAGCTGCCGCGCGGGTACAACGCCTTCCTGCTCGCCAACGTCGTGCACTACTTCACCCCGGAGACCAACCGGAAGGTCATGCAGCGCCTTCGGGCGGTAGCCGATCCGGGAGCGCGCCTGCTCATCGCCGACTTCTGGACCGACCCTACGCACACCGAGCCACTACCGGCCGCGCTCATGGCCGGCGAGTTCGCGATCCACGTCAACGACGGTGACGTCTACAGCGTCGAGGAGGGTGCAGCGTGGCTGACCGCGACGGGCTGGAAGCTCACGGGACACGCGCCGCTCGCGGGCCCGATCAGTCTGGTCTCCGCCGAGGCCGTGTGATCGCGCTCGTCGATCAGGTGGTCAGCACGCTTCGACCGCATCGACGTGGAAGCCCTGGTCCACGACAGCGGCATCGGTCGTCAGCCGCACCGAGCCGACCTGGGTGCTGATGCAGGGCGACCACTGGCCCAACCGGCCTGGCCGTTGTCGAACGTCCACGTGCAGTCACCCGTGTTCCCGTGGGGGTGCGGGGACTCGAACGGGATCTGCGCGGTCGCGTCACTGACGCACGGCGACGGCGGCACCGCGGGTGCGCAGCCCTTCTGCACGCCGATCGCTGCCCGGTCGCGTTCATCTGCCTTCCTGTCCCTGCCTGCCACCGCCAGGGTGGCGCTGCGGGCGTCACAGCCGGCGTTGGTGCCGCCGAAGAGGGGTCACAGCAGGCAGCGGATGGGCAGGCCGCCCCTATCAGGTCGTGGGTGGCGGGTGGGCACGGCAGAACGCGCGCACGGCGGCGTTGAGCTGCCGCGGCCGCTCGAGACTGCTCATGTGACCTGCCCCCTCGATCACGACGAGCTCCGCATGCGGGATGGCCTGCTCGAACTGGCGGGCGACGGTCAGCGGCGAGCGAGCATCCGAGTCGCCCCAGAGCAGCAGGGTGGGGACGGCGACGTGAGGCAGCAGGTCGCTCAGGTCGGCTTCGGCCATGATGGCCAGCTCCTGGCGCAGGGTGGCGGGGCGCACGTCGGCGGCGATGGCGGCGAGCAGCCCGGCGGAGTCCGCCGGCGGATCACCCGCGAAGAGTCCGGGGATGTCGGGGTCGAATTTCCCGGGCAGTGCAGCGAGCATCCGGCGAGTGCCGTCGACTCGCGCCCGGACCTCGTCGGCGGGTAGCGACCCCTTCCAGCCGGCGTAGGTGTCGATCATGATCAGGGTCGCGACGAGCCGGGGGTGACGGCGGTACAGCTCGAGCACCACCGTGCCGCCCCATGACATCCCGGCGACGTGCGCGGGCCCAAGCCGCAGCGATTCGATGAGCGCCGCGAGCCCGTCCGCGAAGCCTTCCAGGGTGAACCCCTCGGGCAGGTCGGAGGACCGGCCGGCCCCCGGCTCGTCCCAGGCCACGACGGTGAACTCGTCAGCCAGGTCGGTGAGCTGCGGCTGCCAGATGCGGCCGTCCTCGGCCGCGCCGTGGACGAAGGCCAGAGGGTGCCCTGTACCGACGCGTTTGTAGGCGATCGTGAGTCCGCCCGCCTCGACAAACTCCACGGTCGACAAGGTAGCCGGGCGAGACAGTTTGCTCTTCCCCACGACGCGCCGGCACCCCTGCTCGCGCAACTAGGCGAAGCGGGCAGCGATCCCCGGGTAGTCGACGATCAGACCGCTGTCGTCGTAACGCAGCACGAACTCGAATCCACCTTCTTACGTGTAGTGAAATCGATCGGCGTCGAGCCCGCGGTAGGTCTGGTCGAGCCGTCTTACCGTGAGGTCGATCGCCTGGACGTACACCGCGGGCGCTCGGACGGTCTCACCGGGAGGAAGGTCGAGTCGGTGCACGGGGAAGGTGTTGGTGCACGCCGACGCCTCAAGGTCGATGTCCACTAGGCCGTCGAGTTTGTGGTGGCCAGGGGTGGGGTCGAACCGCCGACCTTCCGATTTTCAGTGCCGGTCGAGGGGTCCGGAGGGGTCCATCGGCGTAGATCAACAGGCCTCTGACCTGCGGTTTTGCTAAACGATCTTCCGGGGCTGTCCGCCCGAATCCGGACCTGCTGTTAGCAAAGTGTTAGCAAGATCGCGGCTCTGGGAGGTCCTCAGAGTGACGCTGTGTGTTCGCCAACCGCGCCTTCCGGGCCGGCGACTCCAGCGCTCGTGTGGGAGACGTTCGCCTCAATTGCGGCGGGGCCTGTGGCCCAGATTGCGTCCACAGCGCGTCGGCCGCCGACCAAGCTGCGTAGGGCCTCCCGCGTCTCGGCGTCGGTGGAGTAGATGACGTCCCGACCATGCCGCGGGTGAGCAGCACCTTGTAGATGTTGCGAACCAGCCGATCGAAGTCGGCATCGGAGACCCGCGTGCGGTTGCGGAAGTCGGGGTCCGGTTGTGCTCACGTCGGGCAACGAAGCGACCGTCCCGCCAGACCAGGTCTGGGCCGATGATGACGCCGGACCAGTCGTACTCGAAGCCCTGGGCGGTGTAGACGCAGCCGACCTGGCCGAAGCCGCGCGGGTCGGTGGCCCAGAGCGGCGCCGGCGGCGCATCGCCGACGCTCGGTCGCCCTTGAGGTTCCACGGCCGCGCCCAGCCGCCGATCTGCACGTCCGGGACCAGCGTGCCGTCCGGTCGCGGATCGCTCCACGGCCAGCAGTAGCCGGCCGCCATCCGCGCGCCGTAACCCTCGCGCCATCCGGGCCGCGAGGAAGGCCTCCATCTCGTCGGGCGAGTCGGCGACAGTCAGCTCGAAACGCCGTCCCCCTCCAGACCACGGGCTCGGCCGCCAGCGAGAGCCCGAGGAGGCGCAGGACCCATTCGTCGTACTCCTCGCTGCCGCCGCATCGGAACTGGCCGTCCAGTCGATCTCGATGGACGTCGAGCCCATGCGTCGCGGCGTGGCGTTCGATGTCCTGCGACGGTGCCCAGCTCGCCCGGCCGGACGACCTGGTGCTCGTCGAGCAGGAAGACCGGCACCCGGGCCGCGGCGATGAGCTCGTCGATCTGCGGCCGTCCGTGCGGCAGGCGGCCTTGCGTGTAGCGGTTGACCGATGTCTCCCGGATCCGGTGCGCCTCGTCGCAGATCAGCACGTCGAGGCCGTTGCGTTCGGCGTCCATGAAGCTGTTGAAGTACTTGAACATGCTTCTTCACCCGCGGCGACCCGCGCGCCGGCGTACCTTGCGAAGGGTCTGGGTGAACGACCTGGAGCCGGTCGCGTGCAGCGACGGTGCGGCCGCGCGAGCCAGTTCGCCGAGCAGCGACAGGGCGATGACGCTCTTGCCGCTGCCCGGGCCCGCCGGAGACGATGACGACCGCCTTGCGGTCCGCCGCTCCGCGCGCTTCTCCACCTCGTGCAGCACCAGTTCGTAGGCCACCCGCTGCTCGTCCAGCAGGATGAACTGCTCACCGTTCGCTGGACCTCCTCGGCGGCGACGGCGAGCAGCTGCTTCGACGGCGCGATGCCGGACGAGAGCAAGCGGTCCGCGTACGCCGGCGCCGGCGTGTCGGGGTCGAGCCGTGTCGCGCAGATACTCGATGAAGTCGCCGCGGCGCTGCTTGGTGAAGAGCCGGCCCTGCTCGTCCTGCGGATGGTCGTACAGAGCCGCCGACGTCGGCTCATCGGTTGCGTTGTGCAGGTACGCGGCGCCGCACACCGCGTCGTCGTGTCGCTCGAAGCGCCTCGAGGAAGTCCGTGAGGTATTCGCAGTAGCCGCGAACCTGCGCGACCGGGTGCAGCTCGGGCCGTGCGGCATGCCGTCGACCAAGACGAGTTCGGGGTCGTCCGTCGTACGCGTCGGCGCGGCTCCACTGCTTGAGCTCGACGACGACGTACGAAGGCTCGCCCGTCCTCGGATGCCGGCCGGCCAGTACCACGTCGGCTCGCTTGCGAGTCAGCGGCAGCTGGTACTCGACGAGCACTTCGACGTTGTCGAGGCCGGCTTCGATCAGGTCCTGGGCGAGGACAGGCAGGCTGCGCTCCCACGAATCGATCTCTGACGGGAGAAGGCCGCCGACCGGTGTGGTGCAGCATCTGCTCGGTCAACCGAGCTCCCGATCGTGCCCTCCAAGAGTGAGCGCGGCGAAGCCGACGGCGGAGTGCCGAAGCAGCGTCACGGATCAGTCCCCAGGCAGCACGAATGATTCGTGCGGGTGGGGGCGTGTCCTGGATGGCAGGTCGGCGCCGCAAGGAAGCCCGTCGGGCCGCAGTCGCGACCATATCTTGGGATTGGACAGCGTCGCCGACCCGGCGTGGCATGCTCGGAACGTGTCTGACTTGAGCGAGCTTCGCGACCCCATGCGTGTCTTCACGGACGCGCGGGACTGGGGTCAGTTCCACGACCCGAGTCCCTGCTCCTAGCCCTCGTCGGCGAGGTAGGTGAGCTTTCGGAGCTGCTGCAGTGGCCACCCGCATCCGAGGTGGAAGCGCTCGCCGGTCATGATCCGCTCAAGACTCGGCTGGGCGAGGAACTGGCGGATGTGCTGATCTATCTCGTCCGGCTTGCAACGTGCTCGGCTGTGACCTCGCGGCCGCCGCCAAGGCAGAAGCTCGAAAATGCCGAAAGGCGGTTCCCGGCGACCAACGTACGCGGTGTCGCTCCGCTGAAGTAGCCTCGCGGCTAGCCCGGCGCCACAGGGATCTGCGAGATCGGTGGCTGGTGCCGCGGTTTCAGCCGAGATGACTCGAAGTCGAGCTTGGCACTGGCCGACTTGGGCTTCAGAGGTCGTGCAATTGAGCCGAGGCTCTCCGCGTGACGATCTCCATCAATCCCCTCCGCAGGCCTAAAGCTGGTCGCCGTGCTCGAGGAGCTCGTACCGCAAGCTTCGCAGGACTTGGCGTTGCCGTGTCCTGTGGCGCTTCCGGTTGATCGTTTGGCCGCTGATGGTCGTTTCCGTGGTGGGCGTCGCCCTGCCGGGCAAGTGGGGGTGGTTCGCCGGCTTCCTCGGAGGTGCCTGCTATGTCTTCTGGTTGACCGTGCGTGACGCCGTGACCGACTTACATCGACGCGGGCCCGACGGAGCACAGGGGGAAAGGTGGACCGAGATGCACCTTCGTCCCCTTGAGGGGGAAATGGTGGGGAACCGTCGCACACGACCTCGAAGCGAAGTTCGGCAACGTCGATCGACTTTGTTGTCGGACCGGCCGGCGTCTTTCTGCTCGACTCGAAGAACTGGTTCGGGGTCGTGAGTGTTGCAGACGGCGTGGCAACCGTGACACCTCGCGACAACCCGGACGCAGCGTGGTCTTGGCCGCGACTCCCGGGGCACTCACGCGAGCTTCCAGAACAAGGAAGCGATCGAGCACCTCACCGGCGTGCGAGTCTTCGTTCACCCGGTAGTCGTGATCTGGGCGCCGTTCGAGCAAGAGCATGTCCTGTTCCAACGGCGTCAACTACGTCGCCGGTGACTTCCTTGAGACTTGGCTTCGCTGAATTCCCTACGCGCCTGGACGGTTCGCGCGTCAAGCAAGTTAGTCGGCTGCTGGTTTCCTGAACGCCGGCGAGCCACCTGCTGAGTTCTGGCCAACGAACAGGATCTGGTCAGCTTCGGTCCGCTAAGAATTCGTCTTGCGTCGACAACACGATGTCGAGCCAGGTGGTGGCGTACGGCCGGCCCTGAAGCCAGCCGTTGGGAAGCATGGCTGAAACCGGTACCTCTCCTAGCCACGCGGGCGCGGGCAACGATCGACCGCTCGTGACGAGGTAGGCATCACCGCGTGGGTTGGGGTAGCCGAGTCGATGAAGGGCCGCGCCGGTGAGGCTTTCCCAGTGGCCGGTCCGCTGGAAGAGCTCCAATCGCGCGACATGCCCTCTCGGCCGTACAACAGCACCAGGGACGCATCGAGTTCCGCGCTTCTACTCGCGACCGCGCCTGGGCGGTGACCGCTGCGCACGTTGTAGAGCCCGACCTGTCGGATCCATGCCCATTGCGAATCGGATCTGACATACCCCAAGAGGACCGGAGTGTCCGCGGGGGGTCGGTCGCCTAGCGGAGGCAAGGCTTCGGGCTTGTCCGTCCCGGACTCCTCGTAGGCACGCGTCGTCCAGTACGTTGCTCGCCGATGGCGCGTTCCCGACGCTGCGACGTGAATCAACGCGCGCGACACGAAGCCGGAGAGCGCATCTGTGTCAGTTCGCTGCGGTCCGGACGTAGCGGGAATGCGCCTAGCCCAGGGAGGAAACTCTTGATGGAGGGGGAACCCCTGTGCCTCAGATCCGCGGCTCATCACGGCGTTCGTGGCCTGGCCCCCGCTCCCTGCTGCGGCGCCGTGGACCGACAGCACGGCGACGACGGCGGTCATGGCCGCGAGGCCCATCGCTGACGGATCTGAGCTGGGCCGCCGGCCGGGCCCGCACGCCACGTGAGCGTGGCGGCCGCGGAGGCCAGGACGGCGAGCACGGCGACCGGCCACATCCAGAGCGTCAGGTACCCCCAGGGATGACCCACGACGTGGGCCGCCGAGGTGAAGGCCACCCCCACGGCCAGGACGGCCAGGCCCACCGCGGCCCGCTCGCCCCGGCCACCGCGTTGGCGCACGGCGACGGTCGCCAGCCCCAGCGCTCCGAGGAGCGTCGCCCCTCGGAGGGCGCTGGCACCGGTCTCGTCGACCTCGCGAGCTCTCCCGGGTCCGTCGCCGCACTGCGGACCAGGTGCAGGACGTCGAGCCGTCGGAGCACCAGGCGCGCCCCGTCCCGCCAGCCGACGGTCGCCTCCGGCGGGTTCCAGCAGGTGCTCCCCGAGGATCGTCAGGTTGCCGGGGTGGTGGCGCCCTGGTCCAGCATGGGCGGCGCCCAGAGCCACGACGGCCAGCCCCACCGCGCGGCCGTCCAGCGAGCGGTCGGGTCGCCGCGGCACCTCCGGGTCGGGCCAGCGCAGGCACACGGCCGCGGCCACGGCGGTGAGGACGGCCACGGCCCCCAGGTAGGAGACGTGGGTCTGCGCGGACCGGCACCGGTGAGGGCGAGCACGGGGAGGGCGACGGCGTCGCCGCCGAGCGCGCACCAGGCGGCGGCGAGGAACGCCGGCCCCCAGAGGAGCGGGAGGTGCGGGTTCCATGGCTCGGTGAACAGGTTCGGGCCCAGCGCCGACGACCAGCACGGTCGTGGCCAGCCCGGCGGCCGAGGGCCCAGCGGGCCCCGGCCCGCCGAGCCACCAGGCCGATCGTGACGGCGATCGCCGACCAGGTGGAGCGCGACGGTGGCCGCCTGCAGCGCGAACGCCGTCGAGCCGAGCAGCCGGTAGATGGGGGCGAGGAGGTAGAAGCTGAGCGGCCCCGGATGGCTCCCCTGCCGGTCCAGCGTGCCCATGCGGCCCGGCAGGCCGACGAGGGGGCCGTGCCGGCCCCCGACGTCGCGGACGCGGAGCTCGGTGAGGGCGAGGTCGAGGTCGGGCACCCACGGCGGGGCCCGCCGGGCGAGGAGCGCGACCACGATCGGCAGGGCGGGGGCCAGCCGCCAGCGCGACGGCGCTCCACGGGCGACGCAGCCGCAGCCGGTGCGCCTCAGCGCTCGCCGCGCTCCCCGTCGGGTCATCCGGCCTGCGGCTCGCCGCTCGGCGGGCTCGGGCATCAGGTCGCACGCCAGGCGCGGTCGATGGCGAAGGCGGCCGACAGCGCCAGGAACGGGGCCAGGGGCAGGTGGAAGCGGGGGTTGCCCCACAGCAGCAGGGGGATGGCGAGCAGCCCCGCGAAGCCCGACGCGGCAGATCAGCCGCCCGGCCGACGCTGGCGGCCGGCGAAGCCGGCCGAGCCCGCCGCGGCCAGGGCCACCACCACGAAGAAGTACCAGTCGGCGACGGGCTCGGCCACGTCGACGACCCGCTCGGACAGGAACGGCCCCGCCGCCGAGGGTCTGCACGGCCTCGATCGCCGTCGTGGTCGCTCACCGAACATGAAGCGTGCCCGACGCACGATCTGCAGGAGCTCCCGATCGGGCTGGTCGAGCACGAAGCGGATCGCCTTCTTCGTGCTCTGCCCGAGTTGCGCGGCACCTCCGGAAGGCCGGGGTCGACGCATCCGTCATGGTCCGCGAAGCGGAAGCCACCGTTGGCGTCGAGGTTCCGGTCGATGCAGAGCGTGTCGCCCATGTTCGTCGACGACGGGATGAACGCGTCCATGTGCACGGCGTTGCGGATCGTCCACGGGATCGACATGGCGATCACGACGCCCGAGCGGCACCGCCACCGCCATCGCGACGCGCCGCCAGCCCACCTTCACCGCGGCGAGCGCGGCCGCCAGCCCGACGAGCAGCACCGCCGCGAAGGGGCGGACGAGCACCGTGACCCCGAGCGATGCACCGAAGACGAGCAGGCGCTGGCGGGTCGGGGGGCCGGCGGACCAGTCGTGCGTGACGATGACGGCGAGCGCCACCAGGA
>CAWJWE010000011.1:0-113757 GCA_963846525.1 uncultured Actinomycetota bacterium | reverse complement strand
GGACGATCACGTCGTACGGACCGGTGACGTCCTCGGCCTGGGTGACGCCCTTGAGCTCGGCGATCTCGCGGGCCACGGCGGCCGCCTTGCCGACCTCGGTCTGGATGAGGATGTAGGCCTGGACAACCATCGGCATGGCCTCTCTTCGTAGAGTTCCGGTCGCATCGCGCGGCACCCGTGGGCGCCGCTCGCGTGCGAACCTACCGGATCGTGTCCGGAGGATGACCAGCGAGGGAGCGAGATGAGCGGCACCGTGGGTGACCTCGGCGAGTTGGACCTCGTCGAGGCTGTCGTCGCCCGCCTCGGGACCACCGCCGCGGTGCTGCTCGGGCCCGGCGACGACGCGGCCGTGGTGGCCGCCGCCGACGGCCGGGTCGTCGTCGACCACCGACGTGCTGGTCGAGGGCCGGCACTTCAAGCGCGACTGGTCCAGCGCCACCGACGTCGGGGTCCGCAGCCGCCGCCGCCAACCTCGCCGACGTCGCGGCGATGGGCGCGGTGCCGACCGCCCTGCTGGTCGGCCTGGCGCTGCCCGCGGACCTGCCGGCCCAGTGGGTGCTGGAGCTGGCCGACGGCCTCAGCGAGGAGGCCGCCCGGGCCGGTGCGGCTGTCGCCGGCGGCGACCTGGTCCGCGGCGACCTGGTGACCATCGCGGTCACCGCGCTGGGCTCGCTCGAGGGGCGCGACCCGGTGACCCGGTCCGGCGCGCGGCCCGGCGACCTGGTGGCCGTCGCCGGCCGGCTCGGCTGGGCCGCGGCCGGCTTCGCGATCCTGTCCCGTGGCTTCCGCTCGCCTCGCGTCCTGGCCGACGCGCACCGGCGACCGGTGCCGCCGTACGACGAGGGACCGCGGGCCGCGGGGCTCGGCGCGACCGCGATGGTCGACGTGAGCGACGGCCTGGTCTCCGACCTGGGCCACGTCGCCCGGGCGAGCGCCGTCTCGGTCCGGCTGTCCTCCGAGGCCTTCCACGTGCCACAGGAGTTCAAGGACACCGCCCGGGCGCTTGAACGCGGACCCGCTGCAGTGGCTGCTGGCCGGCGGCGAGGACCACGCGCTGGCCGCGACCTTCCCGCCCGACGTCGACCTGCCGATGGCCTGGAGCGTCGTCGGCCGGGTGGAGGCGGGCGAGGGCGTGCTGGTCGATGGCGCGGCCTGGCCGGGGCCGGGCGGCTGGCGGTCCTTCTAGTGGTGGTCCTGACCGGCTGGACGCGCCGGGCGGCCGCGCACGAGCAGCGGGTCGACGCCTGGGTGCTGCCGCACCTCGACCGCCGTCGCTCCGGCCAGAAGCACCCGGTCGAGGACTTCCTGTTCGACTACTACCACCTGTCGCCGGCCAAGCTGCGCCGGTGGCACCCCGGCGCCGGGGTGGTGCTGGCCGGCCCCCAGGCCCTGCCCTACCTCGAGCTCGCCGACTACCGGCAGGTCGAGGAGGGTGTGGCCGCGGACCCGCGGCGGCTGGCCCGGCACGCGCGGCGGCTGCGCGACGTGCGCCGCCTGCTGGTCGCCACCGGCTCGCGGCCGGCGTCCTACGGCTGCTTCGGGCTGCACGAGTGGGCGATGGTCTATCGCGCCCCTGCCGACGAGGTCCGGCACCGGGCGCATCCGCTGCGGCTGGGCAGCGCGGGCACCGACACCGTCGTCGAGGACGGGCCGATGCGCTGCACGCACATCGACGCCTACCGCTTCTTCACCCCGGCCGCGGTGCCGCTCAACGCGCTGCGGCCGACCCGGGACAGCCAGGTCGAGCTGGAGCAGCCGGGCTGCCTGCACGCCGGGATGGACCTCTACAAGTGGGCGGCGCTGTTCTCGCCGTTCGTTCCGTCCGAGCTGGTGGCCGACTGCTTCGCGCACGCCCGCGAGATCCGCGCGGTCGACATGCGGGCATCGCCGTACGACCTAGCGGGCCTCGGCTACCCGCCGATCCGAGTCGAGACGGCAGCCGGGCGGGCCGAGTACGTCCGCCGCCAGCGTGGCTTCACCGAGTCGGGTGCGGTGCTGCGGGGCCGGCTGGTGGCAGCCCTCGACGACCTGCTCGACCTCGACTGACGCGACAGCAGTTGTGGTTGCTGGCCCGGGACGACGAAGGCCGGTCCCGCGCAGGGGACCGGCCTTCGGATGCGTTCGGGATGCGCTCTAGCGGGTGACCTTGCCGGCCTTGATGCAGGAGGTGCAGACGTTGAGTCGCTTCGGGGTCTTGCCGACCATCGCGCGCACGGTCTGGATGTTGGGGTTCCAGCGGCGCTTGGTGCGCCGGTGCGAGTGCGAGATGCTGTGCCCGAAGCCCGGCCCCTTGCCGCAGACGTCGCAGTTGGCAGCCACGGTGACAACTCCTGCTGGTGCAGACATGGCTGATGGCGATCACGCGCAGGCCGTCGATGGCGGGCGCCCGTCGTCCGGGCAACCGGAGCAAGCGTAACCGACCGGCGCGCCGGTGCGCCAACCGGCCGGCGACCGAGCCGCCCGGCGTAGATTCGCTGGGCGTGAGCACCCGCGTCGTCGCTGAGCCGGCTCGACGGCGAGGCCGTCGCGCGGCTGGCTGACGGCCGGCGCGGGACGCGCTGGAGGCGGCGCGGGACGAGATCGACGAGCTCAACGTCTACCCGGTGCCCGACGGCGACACCGGCACCAACCTGCACCTCACCCTCGACGCCGCGGTCGGAGGCGCTGACCGAGTCCCGCTGCGCGGCGGCGACAGCGAGACCCCGACCCCGCGCCGGTGATGTCGGCGCTGGCCCACGGCGCCCTGATGGGCGCCCGGGGCAACTCCGGCGTGATCCTCACCCAGCTGCTGCGCGGCGTCTCGCGACGGGCTGGACGGCGTCGAGGGCGCCGTCGACGCCGCGCCGGCTGGCGCAGGCGCTCGACGTCGGGGGCGCGGGCGGCCTACGAGGCGGTGGCCGACCCGGTCGAGGGCACCATGCTGACCGTCGTCCGGGTGGCCGCCGAGGTGGCCGAGGACGTCGCGGCCGGCTGGGTGGACGAGCCGGACGCCGACGACGCCTGGCCGCCGTGGTCACCGCGGCCGCCGGCGGCGCCCGCGCCGCGCTGGCCCGCACCCCCGAGCAGCTCGACGTGCTGCGCCGGGCCGGCGTCGTCGACGCCGGCGGCCGCGGCATCTGCGTCCTGCTCGACGCCCTGGCCGAGGTCGTCACCGGCGACGAGCCGGAGCCCACCGAGGTCCGCCTGCCCCGGCGAGCAGACCGAGGCGGCCCGGCCGCGCAACGGGCTGGACGTCGCGGACCCGGACGCGCACGGACCGGCGTACGAGGTGATGTACCTGCTCGACGCGCCGGCCGAGGCGATCGCGGCCGCTGCGCGCGGCGCTCGCCGCCGCTCGGCGACTCGCTGGTCGTGGTCGGCGGCGAGCCGACCTGGAACGTCCATGTCCACGTCGACGACGTCGGGGCCGCCGTCGAGGCCGGCATCGAGGCCGGCCGGCCGCACCGGATCCGGTCACGCACTTCCGGGACGCCGCACGGCGAGGCCGCCGGCGCGCTGCCTGCCGACAGCCGCCGGGTGGTCTCGGTCGTGGCCGGCGACGGGCTGGCGGCGCTGTTCGAGGCGGCGGGCGCCACCGTGGTGCGCGGCGGGCCCGGCCGGCGGGCGTCGACCGCCGAGCTGCTCGACCGGCCTGCGGCGCGCCCGGCGCCGCGACCTGGTCGTGCTGCCCAACGACGCCGACAGCCTCGCGGTCGCCGAGGCCGCCGCCGGCAAGGCGCGGGACGAGGGCCTGCGGGTGGCGGTGATCCCCACCCGGGCCAGCGTGCAGGCGCTCGCCGCGCTCGCCGTGCACGACCCGGACCGGCGGTTCGAGGACGACGTCGTCGCGATGACCGCCGCGGCCGGGCACTGCCGCCACGGCGGCGGTGACCGTCGCGGCCCGCGAGGCGGTGACGATGGCCGGCGTGTGCCGCGCCGGCGACGTGCTCGGCATCGTCGACGGCGACTTCGCCGTCATCGGCGACGACCTGGTCGAGGTGGCCGGCGTCGTGCTCGACCGGATGCTCGGCTCCGGCGGCGAGCTGGTCACCCTGGTCACCGGCGCCGACGCCGAGGAGGGGCTGGCCGACGCCGTCGCGCGGCAGCTGCGGCGCCAGCCGCCCGGAGGTCGACTCGGTGGTCTACGACGGCGGCCAGCCGCGCTACCCGCTGCTGATCGGGGTCGAGTGAGCGTCGTGCTCGACTGCGGCGCTCCCGTGCCGGACGCGTCGTCGGCGGCAAGACGGCCAAGGAGCTCGACCGACCGGCTCGGCCTCGCGCACCGTCGAGCGACCTGCTGCGCCACTACCCCCGGCGCTACTACGAGCGCGGCGAGCTCACCGACCTGTCCGGGCTGCGGCCCGGCGAGCAGGTGACGGTCCTGGCCGACCGTCGCCTCGGTCAGCGGCCGGCAGATCCGGCCCAAGCTGCACGAGCTCGACGTCGTCGTCACCGACGGCCGCAGCCGGCTCGACCGTGACGTTCTTCAACCAGCGGTGGCCGGGAGAAGGACCTGGTCCCGGGCCGCGAGGCCTTCTTCGCCGGCAAGGTCGAGATCTTCAAGGGCCGGCGTGCAGCTCACCAACCCCGAGGTGCGCGGTCGGCGACGACGCCGAGGACTTCGCCGGCGGCCTGATGCCGATCTACCCGGCCAGCGCGAAGCTGCCGTCCTGGCGGGTCCGCAAGTCGGTGCGGGTCGCGATGGACGTCGTGCTCGACGACGACTCGCTGCCCGACCCGCTGCCGGCCGAGCTCCGCGCTGCGCCGTGGGCTGGCTCCGCTCGCCGAGGCGCTGCGCCTCATCCACCGGCCGGACTCGCTCGCCGACGTCCGCCGGGCGCAGCGACCGGCTGCGCTTCGACGAGGCGTTCGTGCTGCAGGTGGTGCTCGCCCAGCCGGCGCGCCGAGATGGCCGCGCTGCCGGCCACCCCGCGGGTGGCGCCGGCACGCCGGGCTGCTCGCGGCGTTCGACGCGCGGCTGCCGTTCGCGCTCACCGCCGGGCAGCGGGAGGTCGGCGCCGCGATCGCCGCCGACCTGGCCCGCGAGCACCCGATGCACCGGCTGCTGCAGGGCGAGGTCGGCTCCGGCAAGACCGTGGTCGCGCTGCGCGCGATGCTCGCCGTCGTCGACGCCGGCGGGCCAGGCGGCGCTGCTCGCCCCGACCGAGGTGCTCGCCCAGCAGCACCACCGGTCGATCACCGCGATGCTCGGCCCGCTGGCCGAGCGCGGGCTGCTCGGCGGCGACGGACATCGGGACCCGGGTCGCGCTGCTCACCGGCTCGCAGGGCACCGCCGCCCGCCGTGCGCGCGCTGCTCGACGATCGTCAGCGGCGACGCCGGCATCGTCGTCGGCACCCACGCGCTGATCCAGGACGCCGTCGACTTCGCCGACCTCGGGCTGGTCGTCGTCGACGAGCAGCACCGGTTCGGCGTCGAGCAGCGCGACGCGCTGCGCAGCCAAGGCCGACGGTCCGCCGCACGTCCTGGTCATGACCGCCACCCCGATCCCGCGCACCGTGGCGATGACCGTGTTCGGCGACCTCGACGTCTCGACGCTGACCGAGCTGCCGGCCGGCCGGTCGCCGATCGCCATCGCACGTCGTGCCGGCCGGGGAGAAGCCGCACTTCCTCGACCGCGCCTGGCAGCGGGTCCGCGAGGAGGTCGCCGCCGGGCCACCAGGCGTACGTCGTCTGCCCGCGGATCGGCGGCGACGTCGCCGACGACCGAGGAGCCGTCCGCGGGCGGCGAGCTCGGCGCCGGCCGACGAGGCGACGCCGGCGCTGCGGCCGGCCGTCGCGGTCGCTCGACGTCGCGCCGATGCTGCGCCGAGGGACCGCTCGCCGGGCTGCGGGTCGAGGTGCTGCACGGCCGGCTGCCGCCGGACGAGAAGGACGACGTGATGCGCCGGTTCGCCGCGGGCGAGGTCGACGTGCTCGTCGCGACCACGGTCGTCGAGGTCGGCGTCGACGTCGCCAACGCCACCGTCATGGTGGTCATGGACGCCGACCGGTTCGGCGTCTCCCAGCTGCACCAGCTGCGCGGCCGGGTCGGCCGCGGGCGGCGCCCGGGCTGTGCCTGCTGGTCACCGACGCCGAGGCCGGCACGCCGGCCCGGGAGCGGCTGGACGCCGTCGCGGCGACCCTCGACGGCTTCGAGCTCTCCCGCGCTCGACCTGGAGACCGCGCCGCGAGGGCGACGTGCTCGGCGCCTCGCAGTCCGGCCGCCGGTCCAGCCTGCGGCTGCTCTCGGTGCTGCGCGACGAGGACGTCATCGAGCAGGCCCGGGACGAGGCCGACGGCCCTGGTCGGCGACGACCCCGACCTGGCCCGGCACCCGGCGCTGCGCGACGCGGTCGAGCGCGCTCCTGGCCGACGAGCGCGCCGACTACCTGGAGAAGGCGTGAGCGAGCCGTGACGCGGATCATCGCCGGGGCGGCGCGGGGGCGGCGGCTCGGCGTGCCGCCGGGCGCCGGGCACCCGGCCGACCTCCGACCGGGCCCGCGAGGCGCTGTTCTCCACCCTCGAGTCGCTCGTCACGGCGCTGGGCCGGCCGCCGGGTGCTCGACCTGTACGCCGGCTCGGGCGCGGTCGGGCTGGAGGCGCTCAGCCGCGGGGCGGCGCACGCCCTGCTCGTCGAGTCCGACGCCGCGGGCCGCGCGCGCCATCAGCGACAACGTCGGCGCCGCTCGGGCTGGCCGGCGCCGCAGGTGCGCGCACGGCCGGGTCGAGCGGCTCGTCGCCGGCCGGCTGCCCGGCCCGGCGTACGACCTCGTGTTCGCCGACCCGCCGTACGACCTCGCCGACGACGCGCTGGCGCGCGGTGCTCGCCGACCTGCGACCGGCTGGCTGGCCGACCGGCGCCGTCGTGGTCGTCGAGCGGGCCACCCGCGGCGGCGCGCTGGGCCTGGCCGGCCGGCTTCGAGGGCCTGCGCTCGCGCCGCTACGGCGAGGCCACGCTTTGGTACGGTCGCGCCGCTCCGGACCGACCGGCCCCGGCCGCCGACCTGGCGTCGAGGAGAGCCCAGCGTGACCGTGCGCCGCTGCGTCTGCCCCGGCTCGTTCGACCCGGTGACCAACGGGCACCTCGACGTCATCGGGCGGGCCAGCCGGCTGTACGACGAGGTCATCGTCGCGGTGCTCGTCAACACGGCCAAGACCGGGCCTGTTCGGCGTCGAGGAGCGCATCGAGATGCTCCAGCGAGGTCACCGCCGAGCTGGGCAACGTCGCGGTCGACTCCTTCCAGGGCCTGCTCGTCGACTACTGCCGGGCCCACGACATCCCGGTGATCGTCAAGGGCCTGCGCGCGGTCAGCGACTTCGACTACGAGCTGCAGATGGCGCAGATGAACCACCGGCTGACCGGCGTCGAGACGCTGTTCGTGGCGACCAACCCGGAGTACTCGTTCCTCTCGTCTAGTCTCGTCAAGGAGGTCGCCACGTTCGGCGGCGACGTCTCGGGTCTGGTGCCCGACCCGGTGCTGGCCCGCCTGCGCGACCCGGCTCGACCGACGCCTGACGCCGCAGCCCACCCGACCCGACCAGCCGCGAGGGACCACCGCACGTGGACGTGCACGACAAGCTCGACGAGCTCGATCAGCCGTCGTCGAGGACGCCCGCTCGATGCCGATGTCGGCGTCCTGCATCATCAACCGCGGCGAGGTGCTCGGCCTGCTCGACGAGCTCCGGCGCGCTGCTGCCCGAGGAGTTCCGGCACGCGCGAGCTGCTGCTCGCCGACCGCGAGGCGGTCGTCGACGAGGGCCGCCGCGAGGCCGCCCGGATCATCGAGCGAGGCCGAGGAGGAGCGGCGTCGAGCTGACCTCGGAGACCGAGGTGGTGGCCGAGGCGCAGCGGCAGGCCGACGCGGATCCGCAACGAGGCCGCCGAGGAGGCGCGGACCATGCGCGGCGAGGTCGACGACTACGTCGACACCAAGCTGGCGAACTTCGAGGTCGTGCTGGACAAGACGCTCGCCGCGGTGCACCGCGGCCGGGACAAGCTGCGCGGCCGCAGCGCGCACGAGTCGGACTGGGACCGGCGCCGAGCGACTCCGGGATGGAGCTCACCCGCTGGACCGCAGCGACCGACCCGGCTGAGGGCGCGCGGAGCGCCGGTCGCACGATTTCGGGGCCGGGCGCGCCGGTCGGGTAGCCTGGCTCGCGGTCCCGACCGGGGGCCGAGTCCACCGTGCCCGAGTGAGCAATGCCCGAAGAGAGCAGGAGAGCAACGACCCGCCTCGACCCCCGATCGCCCCTCGTGCTCGACACGCGCGAGCTGGGCCGCCGGCCCGGGTCGATGCGCTCGCTCTCCCGATCTGTTCCGGCGCCGGCCGACCTCGGCGTCGAGGTGCTCGGCGTCCCCGAGGGGTCCGCGCTCGAGCTGGACCTCCGGCTCGAGTCGGTCGTGGAGGGCGTGCTCGTCTCCGGCACGGTGACGCGCCACCGTGACGGGCGAGTGCGTGCGCTGCCTCGACCCGGTCGACGAGTCCGCTCGTGGTCGACCTCCAGGAGCTCTACGCCTATCCCGGCGCACGAGCGCCGACGAGGACGACGACACGGAGCCGTTGCCGGAGCTCGAGGGCGACCTGATCGACCTCGAGCCGGCGCTGCGGGACGCGGTGGTGCTCGCACTGCCGCTCGCAGCCGCTGTGCCGGGACGACTGCCCGGGGCTGTGCTCCGAGTGCGGGGCGCGGCTCGCGGACGACCCGGACCACGCGCACGACGCGGTCGACCCCCGGTGGGCGGCCCTGGGCGACCTGGCCACCGACGCCGAGCACGACCGCACGACCTGACCGACCCGCACGACCGAACCGAGGAGAGACAGACCCGTGGCCGTTCCCAAGCGGAAGATGTCGCGCAGCAACACCCGCTCGCGCCGGGCGCAGTGGAAGGCGACGCGGCTCCCCTGGTGGCCTGCAGCAGCTGCCGCGAGCCCAAGCTGCCGCACATCGGCCTGCCCGACCTGCGGCACGTACAACGGCCGCCAGGTCCTCGACGTCTGAGCCGCCGTGAGCGCGCAGCCGACGGTGGGGCGACTGCGGGCGACCGGCACGCGCGCGGCTCGCTGACGCTGCTCGACGTCACGATCGACCCGGCCTGCTCGAGCGGGCGCTGACCCACCGCTCGTACGCGTACGAGAACGGCGGGCTGCCGACCAACGAGCGGCTGGAGTTCCTCGGCGACTCGGTGCTCGGCCTGGTCGTCACCGACACGCTCTACCGCAGCCACCCCGAGCTGCCCGAGGGCCAGCTGGCCAAGCTGCGCGCCGCGGTGGTCAACATGCGGGCGCTCGCCGACGTCGGGCCGCGAGCTCGACGCTCGGCGAGCTACGTCCGGCTCGGCCGCGGCGAGGAGACCACCGGCGGCCGGGACAAGTCCTCGATCCTCGCCGACACCCTCGAGGCGCTGCTCGGCGCGGTCTACCTCGACCACGGCCTCGAGGCCGCCGCCGCGCCTGGTGCACCGGCTGTTCGACCCGCTGATCGACGCAGGCCGCCACGCTCGGCGCCGGCCTGGACTGGAAGACCAGCCTGCAGGAGCTCACCGCGACCGCCGCGCTCGGCGTGCCGGAGTACGTCGTCACCGAGACCGGGCCCGGACCACGAGAAGACGTTCACCGCCGTCGTCCGGGTCGGCGGCGAGCCGTACGGCGAGGGCAGCGGGCGCAGCAAGAAGGAGGCCGAGCAGGAGGCCGCCGCGACGGCCTGGCGCGCACCTGCGGGCCGACACGCGCCCGAGCGGCGGCGGGCCGACGCCGACGACCGAACCGGTCTGACCGATGCCCGAGCTGCCCGAGGTCGAGGTCGTCCGCCGCGGCCTGGAGCGCTGGGTCGCCGGCCGCACCGTCGCGTCGGTCGACGTCGCGCCACCCGCGGGCGGTCCGCCGGCACCTCGCCGGGCGGCGCCGACTTCGCCGCCCGCCTGGCCGGGCGCACGCTCACCGCCGCGCGCCGCCGCGGCAAGTACCTCTGGCTGCCGCTGGACGGTCACGGCAGGACGCGCGTGCTCGCCCACCTCGGCATGAGCGGCCAGCTGCTCGTCCGGCCGCCCGGCAGCGCCGGACGAGACGCACCTGCGGGTGCGGCTCGCGTTCGCCGACGGCGGCCCCGAGCTGCGGTTCGTCGACCAGCGCACCTTCGGCGGGCTGGCCGTCGTCGACCTGCGTGCGACGGCGTGCCCGTCCGCCGGTCGCGCACATCGCCCGCGACCCGCTCGACCCGCAGTTCGACGACGCGGCCTTCGCCGCTGCGCTGCGCCGGCGCCGGACCGGGCTCAAGCGGGCGCTGCTCGACCAGACGCTGGTCAGCGGCATCGGCAACATCTACGCCGACGAGGCGCTGTGGCGGGCCCGGCTGCACTGCGCCCGGGCCGACCGACACGCTTGCCGCGGCCGAAGGCGCTGCTGGTCCTCGCCGCGGCCCGGGCGGTGATGGGCGAGGCGCTCGAGCAGGGCGGCACGTCGTTCGACTCGCTGTACGTCGACGTCAACGGCGAGAGCGGCTACTTCGACCGGTCGCTCGCACGTCTACGGCCGGACCGGCGAGCCGTGCCGCCGGTGCGGGACGCCGATCCGTCCGCGAGCCGTTCATGAACCGGTCGTCGTTCCGCTGCCCGCATTGCCAGCCGCGACCGCGTCTGGCCCACGGACAGCCGACCCACGGCCAGCCCCGGCCGCGTCAGCCGCACGGCTAGTCGCCCGGAAGCGATACTCCGGCCATGGCCGACGTCGTGGAGCAGGGCCCGGAACCGGGCAGCCCCGGCCGGCTACCCGACTGGGCGCGCCGCCTGGGCATCGCGGTGGCCGCGGTCCTGGCGGTGCTGGGCCTGTCCCGGTCCGGCCTGCTGTCGGCCGACGAGCCGAGGCCCCCGCCGGAACCCAGCCCGTCGGACTCGGCGACGCCGGGCGACGAGCGCACCCCGCCTGGTCGCCCGGCTCGACGACCAGCTGCTGCTCGCGGCGCCGGGCGAGGCCCAGCCGGGCGCCCGGCTGCCCGCCGACCTGCCGGCCGACGCCCAGCTGGTACCCGTGCGGCTCCCGGCTGAGGGCGACCCGCCGGTGGCCTCCGAGGGCGCCGGCCCGGTGCTCGGCGTGGCCGACGGCGTGCTGGTGCGGGTGGACCCGGCCCGGCCGCGCTGGCGGTCGCTCGGGCCGGCCGACGCGGTCGTCTCGGCGTCCGACAGCCCCGCCGGGCCATCGTGCTGCGCGGGTCCGAGCTGGTGGAGGTCGAGATCGCCACCGGCGGCGCAGACCGACGCCGATCCGTTTCCCGGCTTCGACCCCGCGACCTGGACCCCGCAGGGGCTGCTGGCCGCCGCCGGGTCCGGCGCGCTGGTGATGACCCGGCCGGCGGGGGACGGCCTCTCGGTGCTGGCGCTGGCCTGGCCGACCGGCGTCGTGCGCACCGGCACCCAGCCCCTGGTCGAGGACCTCGGCACGATCGGAACGCTGCTCGGCATCGCCGACGACTGGGTGATCACGCTCGGCCCCGGCTGCCCGGGCGCGGCCTGCCGGATCCGGGTCGTCAGCGTCACCCGCGATCTCGTCGCGGGCCCGCGACGTGGCCCCGCCCGACGGCTGGACCTTCATCGACGGGCCCTCGGCCGGGCGGACCCACGAGGCGCTGGTCCCGATCGAGCACCTCACGGCCGGCCGCCCGGACGGCCGCCGGGCGCTGGCCCGGCTCGTCCCCGGCGGCGACAACGCCCTGCTGGTCGGCCTCACCGACAACGTCGCGCTGGACGCCGGGCTCGCCGACGGCCCCCGCGGCACGGTCTACCTGCTCAGCGCCATGCCCGGGGTGCCCGGCGGCCGGCTGCAGGCCCGGGTCTGGGACCCCCAGGACCCGGCGTCCACCCGGCTGCTGCTGCCGCGCACCACGCTTCCCCGAGCGGGCCCGGCTGGTCTGCGTCTGCGGCTGAGGCTCTCTACGCTGCCCGGATGGGCGCGCGCACGGGGCTCGGGGCCGTCGGTCGTCGTCGCCCTGGCACTGGTCGCCACCGGCTGCGGCGGCTCCGACCCCGCCGCCGACCCGCCGCCACGGCTCGGTGCCGAGATCGTCCAGCTGCGCCGCGACGAGGTGCTGCGCCGGGTCGAGGTGGCGGTCACCAACCGGACCGGCGAGCAGGTGACGGTCGAGTCCATCGACCTGCGGGTGCCGGGCTTCGGCGGTGGCGGGGTGCAGCGCAAGGACGAGCCGCTGCTCGCCGGCCAGGTGGTCGACCTGCCCACGCCGTACGGCGCGGTGCGCTGCTCCGGCGACGGCCAGGCCCGGGTCGGCCGGCCGCTGGTCGTGATCCGGGTGCACACCGCGAGCGACCCGAGCTCGCGCCGGGTCGTGCTGCGACCCCGCGACCCGCAGCGCCTGCTCGACCGGATCGCCGCCGGCGAGTGCCTGGCCCGCCGGCTGACCCGGGAGGTCTCGCTGTCCTTCGACCCGGCCTGGCGGCGCACCGGGACGGGTGAGGACGTCGCCGTGCACGGAGTCCTCCGGGCCCGGCTGCGCACCGACCAGCCGCGCGACCTGACCCAGCTGGCCGGCACGGTGATCTACGGCCTGGTCGCGGAGACCGCAGCGGGTCGCCCGGTCGACCCGCCGCTCGCGCACCTGACCCCCGAGCAGCCGGAGGCGGTGGTGCCGGTCGTCGTGACCCGATCACGCTGTGACGGTCACGCCCGGGCCGAGACCAAGAAGCCCTACGCGTTCCTTGTCTGGCTGGCAGCGCCGGGCGGCGAGGAGCACGCCGTGAGCCCGGTCGTCAGCGACGCCGACCGGGCGGCGTTCGACCAGGTCTGCCCGCTCTGAGCGTGCCCACGCGGGCGGTCCGGATCGGTGTCTCACCCGTTCGGCGCAACCGTTCCTGTAACCCTCCCGTGACCTCTTGACCCACCGGATTGCGGGTGTCACCCTGGAAGACGCCCCCCACGTCGACCGGTTCCGGTGAGCACGCCCGACCGGTCCACGGGGCCAGGGCATCGGAGAAGCCCCGCGCCCCCGCGGGACAGAAGGCAGGTGGAGGAACCACGCATGGCGAAGGCTCTCATCGGTCATGTCGGTGGCCCCGACCCCCGGGTGATCATGGAGATGCGGCGCTTGCAAGAACGAGTACGGACCCTCGAGACCGAGGTGGTTCGGTTGCGTGCCGAGAACGACGCGCTGACCGAGGGCGTCAATGACGCTGACCTCATCAGTCTCAACGTCAAGGAGCCCGCACTCGCCTGATCGGTGACCACCCGGCGCCGCAGCGCAGCGCATCAACAGCACCACCCGCACCAGGAGGGGACGCCGCAGCGCGACGTCCCCTCTCCCATGCCCCGGACCGGTCCCCGCCGTCCGCGTGACCTGCGTCTCACCGGCTCGTTGGGCACAGCATGCAGACCTCTCGACGCGCCCTCCGTGCTGCCCTCGTGCCCGCCGTCGCTGGCGCTGGTCCTGGGCGTGGCCGGCCCGGCCGCCGCCCATGAGGGCGGGTCCGGCCCCAGCAGCAGCAAGCGCCAGCAGTTCACCGACGGCGTGAGCGTGCCGGTGATCTCCACCCCGAACATCCGGCTTCGTCGACCAACGTGCCCGGACACGGCCGGCGATCTCCGGCGTGTTCGCCAGGTCGGCGCCGTACTTCTACGTGTCCAGCACCGACAGCATCACGGTGTACGACGTCAGCGACCCGGTGCACCCGAAGATCACCGGGACGCTGCCCAACCTCGTCTTCGAGAACGAGGCGATGAACTACGGCGAGAAGAAGGTCGACGGCGTCATCAACCGGTTCGTGCTCGTCGGGGTCGACCTGGTCGAGGCCAGCCCGACCGCCCCGGACCACATCGGCACGGTCCAACGAGGTCATGGTCGTCGACGTCACCGACCCGAGCCAACCCCCACATCCGCTCCCGGGTCGCCACCCAGACCAACACCCACACGGTGACCTGCATCCGCGAGACCGACTGCCGGTACGCCTACACGGCCGGCCGCAACGGGAAGTTCTCCATCGTCGACCTCTCCGACCTCGACGCGCCCCGCGAGGTCGGCGTCGTTCGACCTCGCCCGCCGGCGGGCCGAACGCCGGTCTTCACCAGCGGCGCCGGCCACAAGTGGAACTTCGACGACGCCGGGCTACGGCGTGCACACCGGCTCCGGCGGCAGCGCCATCTTCGACGTCTCGCGACCCGACCCACCCCGCGGCTGGTCGCCACCACGGACGAGCACGGCGTACAAGGGCCCGTGGAACGACTTCATCCACCACAACTCCGACCGGCCGAACGCCGCCGCGGTTCGCGCCGGGCCAGGCGCCGAGCGTCGGCGAACGGCAACGTCCTGCTCGTGACCGAGGAGGACTACGAGAACACCGACTGCGCGACCGCCGGCAGCTTCCAGACCTGGCAGGTCGGCAGCCTGGACGGCACGCCCGGCACGATCACGCCCGCTGGACCGGATCAACCCGGTCGACCTCGGCGAGGGCGTCTCCGCGCCGCAGATGGCGTTCTGCTCGGCGCACTGGTTCGACTACCACCCCAGCGGCATCGTCGCCGCAGGGCTTCTACGAGGGCGGCCTGCGGCTGCTCGACGTCCGCGACCCGAGGGACATCAAGGAGTACGGCTACGTCGCCAGCGGCCTCTCCGAGGTGTGGGACGCCTACTGGGTGCCGCAGCGGAACAAGAACGGCGTGGCCACCGGCGGGAAGACCAACATCGTCTACACCGTCGACGCGGTCCGCGGCCTGGACGTCTACACCGTCGACCTGCCCGGGACCGCTCCGCGGCCGGCCGCTCCCTGCTCGGGCTCGGTCGGCGGCGCGGACCCGGCGCTGACGGCGTGCTCGCGCTGGGGCTGATCGGCCTGGCTGGCCGGCTGCGGCGACGGCGCGCCGCCGCCGGACTGGCGGCCGGTGCGGCGCGGGCGACGCGCCGGGTAGGCTGGCCGCGGCCTTCCCCGCCCGACGTACGCCCCGACCGCACCGCGCCCGGTCCACCCGCGGACCGGCCCGCCGTGCCGGGGCCGAGGAGTTCCGCGCGTGCACCTGAAGAGCCTCACCCTCAAGGGCTTCAAGTCCTTCGCGTCCGCGACGACGTTGCGCTTCGAGCCGGGCATCACCTGCGTCGTCGGGCCCAACGGCTCCGGCAAGTCCAACGTCGTCGACGCCCTCGCCTGGGTGATGGGCGAGCAGGGCGCCAAGTCGCTGCGCGGCGGCAAGATGGAGGACGTCATCTTCGCCGGGCACCGGCTCCGGCGGCCCGGGCGGCGGCGGCCGGGCACCGCTCGGCCGCGCCGAGGTCACCCTCACCATCGACAACACCGACGGCGCGCTGCCGATCGACTACGCCGAGGTCACCATCTCGCGGACCATGTTCCGCAACGGCGGCTCGGAGTACGCCATCAACGGCCAGCCGTGCCGGCTGCTCGACGTCCAGGAGCTGCTGTCCGACTCCGGCATCGGCCGCGAGATGCACGTCATCGTCGGGCAGGGCCAGCTCGACGCCGTGCTCTCGGCCGGCCCGGAGGAGCGCCGCGGCTTCATCGAGGAGGCCGCCGGCGTCCTCAAGCACCGCAAGCGCAAGGAGAAGGCGCTTCGCAAGCTCGACGCGATGCAGGCCAACCTCACCCGGGTGCAGGACCTGACCGTCGAGCTCCGCCGCCAGCTCAAGCCGCTCGGCCGGCAGGCCGAGGTGGCCCGGCGCGCCGCCGGTGATCCAGGCCGACCTGCGCGACGCGCGGCTGCGGCTGCTCGCCGACGACCTGGTCCAGCTGACGCGCGACCCTCGAGGCGGAGGTCGCCGACGAGACCGCGCTGCGCGCGCGCCGGGCCGAGGTCGAGGCGGCCCTGGCCGAGGCGCGGGAGCGCGAGGCCGAGCTCGAGCAGGCCGCCGCGGCCGAGGCGCCGACGCTGGCCCGCGCCCAGGAGACCTGGTACCGGCTGTCCTCGCTGCGCGAGCGGTTCCGCGGCACCGGCAGCCTGGCCGCCGAGCGGGTCCGGCACCTGGCCGCGGAGCCCGAGGACGAGCGCCCGGGCCGGGACCCCGACCAGCTCGGAGGCCGAGCGCGGCCCGGTGCGCGCCGAGGAGCAGCGAGATCGAGGCCGCCGTCGACGCGCGACCGCGAGGCGCTCGGCCGCGGCCGTCGCCGGCCCGCCAGGAGGCCGAGGAGGCGCTGGCCGCCGAGCAGCAGCGGGTGGCCGCCGCCGCCCGGGCGGCCGCCGACCGCCGCGAGGGGCTGGCCCGGCTGGCCGGCCAGGTCGCCGCCCGGCGCAGCCGGGTCGAGGCCGGCGAGGCCGAGATCGGCCGGCTCAGCCCGGCGCTGGAGGAGGCCGCGTGAGCGGGCGGCCCGGGCCCAGGCCGAGTTCACCGCGCTGGAGACCCAGGTCGCCGGGCTGGACGCCGGCGAGGAGGACCTCGACTCCGAGCACGAGGAGGCCGCGCTGCGGCTGGCCGCGGCCGAGGACCAGGTCGCCGCCCTGCGCGACGAGGAGCGCGCCGCCGAGCGCGAGCGGGCCGCCCTGGTCGCCCGCAAGGAGGCGCTCGAGCTGGGCCTGGCCCGCAAGGACGGCGCCGGCGCGCTGCTCGCCGCCAGCGACCGGCTCACCGGCGTGCTCGGCTCGGTCGCCGCGCTGCTCAGCGTCGAGCCCGGCTACGAGACCGCCGTCGCCGCCGCGCTCGGCGTCGGCCGCCGACGCGGTCGCCGTCGCGCGACGTCGGCGCGGCCGTGGCGACGCGATCCGGCTGCTCAAGGACGACGACGCCGGCCGGGCCGGCCTGCTCGTCGGCGGCACCGCGCCCGGCGGACGGCCAGCACGACGGCCGCCGGCCCGAGCTGCCCGCACGGGCGCGCGGGCGGCGCTCGACGTGGTCACCGCGCCCGACGAGCTGCGGCCGGCCGTGCGCCGGCTGCTCGCCGACGTCGTCGTCGTCGACGACCTCGCGACCGCGCGCGCGCGCTGGTCGAGGCGCGGCCCCGGCCTCGTCGCGGTCACCGCGACGGCGACCTGCTCGGCGCGCGACCGCGCCGCCGGCGGCTCGGCCACCACGCCGAGCCTGCTCGAGGTGCAGGCCGCGGTCGACGAGGCGCGACGCACGGCTGGTCGAGGCCGGGCACCGGCATCGAGCGGGTCCGGTTCGCGCTGCAGGCGGCGCTCGAGGAGCAGGCCGCTCGCCGACGCGGGACGTCGCAGGCGGCGCTGGACCGGCTGCACGAGTCCGACGCCCGGCTGGCCGCGGTCGCCGAGCAGCTCGGCCAGCTCGGCGCCCAGGCCCGGGCCGCCCGCGGCGAGGCCGAGCGGCTGGACGCGGTCCATCGCGGCCGCGGCCGAGCAGCTCGACGCCGACCGGGCGGCCCTGGCCGAGCTCGAGCGAGCGGCTCGCCGCGGCCGAGCGACTCGCACCGGACGGCGCCGGACGACGACGAGCCCGACACCGCGCTGCGCGACGAGCTGGAGGAGCGCCGCGCCGCGCCGCGCGGCAGGCCGAGATGGAGGCCCGGCTCGCCGTCCGCACCGGCGAGGAGCGGGTCCGGGCGCTGGCCGGGCGCGCCGACGCAGCTCGCCCGCGGCCGCCGCCCAGAGCGGGCGGCCCGGGCCCGGGCCGAGGCCCGCCGGGAGCGCCGGGCCCGCGAGGCAGCCGTCGCCCAGGAGGTCGCGCTGGCCGCGCAGGCCGCTGCTCGGCCACCTGGAGCACTCGCTGGCGCGCGCCGCGGAGGGCCGCGAGCAGGCCGAGCGCGCGCGCGCCGAGCGCGACGCGCGAGCTGGGCACCCTGCGCGAGCCCGGCTGCGCGAGCTGACCGGCGAGCTGGAACGGCTCACCGACAGCGTGCACCGCGACGAGGTGGCCCGCGCCGAGCAGCGGCTGCGGATCGAGGCGCTGCAGGAGAGGGCGCTCGAGGACCTCGGCGTCGACCCGGAGGCGCTGGTCGAGGAGTACGGCCCGCACCAGCTGGTGCCGCCCTCGCCGCCGGCGCCCGGACGAGCGAGCGCGAGGTCGAGCCGCGACCCCACGCCGTACGTCCGCGCCGAGCAGGAGAAGCGGCTCCGCGGCGCCGAGCGCGCGCTGGCCCTGCTCGGCCGGGTCAACCCGCTCGCGCTGGAGGAGTTCGCAGGCGCTGGAGGAGCGCCACCAGTTCCTCGCCGAGCAGCTCGAGGACCTCAAGGCCACCCGCCGCGACCTGCTGGACATCGTCCGCGAGGTCGACGAGCGGGTGGAGCAGGTCTTCACCGCGGCCTTCCACGACACCGCGCGCGAGTTCGAGGGCGTGTTCGCCCGGCTGTTCCCCGGCGGCGAGGGCCGGCTGGTGCTCACCGAGCCCGGCGACATGCTCACCACCGGCATCGAGGTCGAGGCCCGGCCGCCGGGCAAGAAGGTCAAGCGGCTGTCGCTGCTCTCCGGCGGCGAGCGCTCGCTGACCGCGGTGGCCCTGCTGGTGGCGATCTTCAAGGCCCGGCCGAGCCCGTTCTACGTGCATGGACGAGGTCGAGGCGGCCCTCGACGACACCAACCTCGGCCGGCTGATCGCGCTCCTGGAGGAGCTGCGCGAGGCCAGCCAGCTCATCGTCATCACCCACCAGAAGCGCACCATGGAGATCGCCGACGCGCTCTACGGCGTCTCGATGCGCGGCGACGGCGTCACGCACGGTGATCAGCCAGCGGCTGCGCGAGGCAGAGCCTGCCTGACGCGCGACTCCGCGTCACTCTGGGTGACAACTGTCACGGGAGTGTGTCCCGATCGTGACGTTTGACCACGCTGTGTCCCGGTAACCTGGGCGGAGTGACCACCCTGCTGATCGCCCACCTCGTCCTCGGCCTCGTCGCCCTGCTCGTCGTGGCCTTCGTCGCCTTCCCCTACCGCGGCCGCCGCATCCCGCGGGCCGAGCGCCTCACCGAGAGCATCGCCGCCGCCGTCGACCGGGTCGACCCGGGCGAGGCGCCGCCGCTCGGCGTCCTCACCACCCCGGAGAAGTCCCGGGCCATGTCGGCCCGCTTCGAGCGCGCCGAGCGCCAGGTCCGCAAGGTGGTCACGGTCGGCCGCGGCTGACCTCACCCGCCATCGCACAGTGACGACGGCCTGCTGGGGCTGACCGGGCGAACCCACGACGGCCGGCTCTGCGAGACTGACCGGTGATGGACACGCTTACCCTCGTCATCGTCCTGGCCGTCCTCGGCGTCCTCGTCCTTGCTCGGCGGCGGGCTCGCGCTCGTCCGCGGCCGCCGCGGGCGTAAGGCGCCGCTGCCGCCGCTGACCGACCTCGAGGAGAGCCCGGGCGCCGCCACCGCCCAACCTTCCGGCGACGTCCGCGTCCTCGAGCCGCCGACCGGCGCCCGCCCGCCCGGAGACGCCCGGAGCCGGTCGCCGGCCGGCTGGCCCGGCTGCGCGCCCGGCTGGCCCGCTCGCAGACCACCCTCGGCCGCGGCCTGCTCGGCCTGCTGTCCCGGGAGCAGCTCGACGAGGAGGCCTGGGAGGAGGTCGAGGACGTCCTGCTCACCGCCGACGTCGGCGTCGGACCCGACCCAGGAGCTGGTCGAGCGGCTGCGCACCCGGGTCAAGGAGCTCGGCTCCCGCGACCCCGCCGCAGTCCGCGCGCATGCTGCGCGAGGAGCTGCTCACCCTCGTCGGCCCGGACGCCGACCGCTCGCTGCGCACCACCGGCACCGACGGACGGCCCGGCCGTCGTGCTCGTCGTCGGCGTCAACGGCACCGGCAAGACCACGACCGTCGGCAAGCTGGCCCGGGTGCTGGTCGCCGAGGACCGGACCGTGCTGCTCGGCGCCGCCGACACCTTCCGCGCCGCGGCCGCCGACCAGCTGCAGACCTGGGGCGAGCGGGTCGGCGCGCCTGTCGTCCGCGGACCGGAGGGCGGCGACCCGGCCAGCGTCGCCTTCGACGCGGTCAAGCAGGGCGCCGACGGCGGCTACGACGTCGTGCTCGTCGACACCGCGGGCCGCCTGCAGAACAAGGTCGGCCTGATGGACGAGCTGGGCAAGGTCAAGCGGGTCATCGAGAAGCACGGCCCGGTCGACGAGGTGCTGCTGGTGCTCGACGCCACCACCGGGCAGAACGGCCTGATCCAGGCCCGGGTCTTCGCCGAGGTGGTCGACGTCACGCGGCATCGTGCTCACCAAGCTCGACGGCACCGCCAAGGGCGGCATCGTGGTCGCCGTGCAGCGCGAGCTCGGCGTCCCGGTCAAGCTGGTCGGGCTCGGCGAGGGCGCCGACGACCTGGCGCCGTTCGACCCCGAGGTGTTCGTCGACGCCCTGCTCGGCGAGCCGGGGGCGTAGCAAGGGTCCCTCGGCCGAGGCACGATGGGGACATGGCCGAACCCCGTGAGCCCAGCGAGACCGAGCGACTGCTGGCCGAGGTCGAGGGCATGCTCGACGGCGCCCCGAAGCGCTCGGTGCAGCCGCACGGCGCCGCCGACCCGGAGCCAGGCTGGATCGTCGGCCAGCTGCGGACAGCCGCTCTCGTCGGCGCCGTGGCCGGGGCGGGCGTCTGGGTGCTGTTCGCCCTGCTGCCGTTCCTGCGGGCCGGCTCCGGCGGGATCGGCGCCTTCCTGGCGGCGTTCGCTGCCACCGTGCTGTTCCGTCGCCGCCGCTGACCACCCGTACACCTCTCGAGTGGCGCGTTCGCACAGGTTCTGAGGCCCGGAATCTGTCGGAACGCGCCACTGGACGCGGTCTCGTGATGCGGACGGGACGGCGGCACGTAACGCGGCTGTAACGCGACCGGTCCGATGGATACACGGGCGAAACGCGGCGCGCGCGGGGCGGTAACCCGCGCCGACCAACCTCTGGGGCAGAACCCGGTCCCCAAGGAGGAACCCACGTGACACCCAGCTCCGGCGACACCGCCTGGGTCCTCACGAGCGCTGCGCTCGTGCTGCTCATGACCCCAGGCCTCGCGCTCTTCTACGGCGGCATGGTCCGCGCCAAGAGCGTCCTCAACATGATGATGATGAGCTTCGGCGCCCTCGGGCTCATCAGCGTGCTCTGGGTGCTCTACGGCTACTCGCTCGCGTTCGGCAACGACGTGGGCGGCGGCCTGGTCGGCAACCTCGACTTCGTCGGCCTCGAGGGCCTGCTCGCCGCCGACCCGCTCGGTGGCGTCGAGGGCGAGGCCGCCGGCATCCCGCCGCTGGCCTTCGTCGGCTTCCAGGCCGTCTTCGCGATCATCACCGTCGCGCTGATCAGCGGCGCGATCGCCGACCGGGCCAAGTTCGGCTCCTGGATGGTGTTCGCCGGCGTCTGGGCGACGGTCGTCTACTTCCCGGTCGCGCACTGGGTGTTCGCCTTCGACGGCTACACCGGCGAGGTCGGCGGCTGGATCGCCAACGACCTCAAGGCGATCGACTTCGCCGGCGGCACCGCGGTGCACATCAACGCCGGTGCCGCCGGTCTCGCGCTGGCGCTGGTGCTCGGCAAGCGGATCGGCTTCGGCAAGGAGCCGATGCGCCCGCACAACCTCACCCTGGTCATGATCGGCGCCGGCCTGCTGTGGTTCGGCTGGTTCGGCTTCAACGCCGGCTCCGCGCTCGGCGCCGGCAACACCGCCGCGGTCGCCTGGATCAACACGCTGGTCGCCACCGCGGCCGCCTCCCTGGCCTGGCTCGCTCACCGAGAAGATCCGCGACGGGCACGCCACCTCGCTCGGCGCCGCGTCCGGCGTCGTCGCCGGCCTGGTCGCCATCACCCCGGCCTGCTCCGCGGTCAACCCGGTCGGCGCGATCGTCGTCGGCGCCGATCGCCGGCGTGCTGTGCGCGCTCGCCGTCGGGCTGAAGTTCAAGTTCGGCTACGACGACTCGCTCGACGTCGTCGGCGTCCACCTCGTCGGTGGCGTCGTCGGCACCCTGCTGATCGGCATCCTCGCGCACCGCGAAGGCGCCGGCCGGCGTCGACGGGCTGCTGTACGGCGGCGGGGTCGACCAGCTCTGGCGGCAGGCCGTCGCGGCCGGTGCGGTGCTGACGTTCTCCTTCGTGCTGGCCTACGTCATCGGCACGCGTCATCGACAAGACGATCGGCTTCCGGGTCGACGAGGAGGCCGAGATCACCGGCGATCGACCTGACGACGCACGCCGAGTCGGCGTACGAGCTCGGCTCGGTCACCGGTGGCGGCTACCGCGCCGGCGCGGCGCCACGACGAAGGAGAAGGTGGACGCATGAAGCTCCCCACGAAACTGCTCGCAAGCTCGCACTTCCGAGGGGGCCACGCATGAAGCTCGTCACGGCAGTCATCAAGCCGTTCAAGCTCGACGACGTGAAGAGCGCCCTGGAGTCCTTCGGCGTCCACGGCATCACGGTGACCGAGGCCAGCGGCTACGGCCGGCAGCGCGGCCACACCGAGGTCTACCGGGGAGCGGAGTACACCGTCGACCTGGTGCCCAAGGTGCGGGTCGAGGTGCTCGTCGACGACGCCGACGTCGAGGACGTCATCGAGGTCATCGTCAAGAGCGCGCAGACGGGCCGGATCGGTGACGGCAAGGTCTGGTCCGTGCCGGTCGACACCGTGGTCCGGGTCCGCACCGGCGAGCGTGGCGTCGACGCGCTCTGACCCGTCCGGAGGGCCGGGCCGGTGTCCGCACCGGCCTCGGCCCTTCCGTCGGACTACGCCGCCCGGCGCCGGGAGCTGCTGGCCGAGGCCCACAGTCCCGGCGCCGGGATCGCGATGCGGCGCAAGGGGCTGGCGGCGCTGACCGACTCGTGGCTGCGCCAGGTGTTCGCCGACGCGGTCGCGGCCACGCGGGGTGTCGCCCGGCGCGGGCCGCCCTGGTGGCGGTCGGCGGCTACGGCCGCGGCGAGCTGGCCCCGGGCAGCGACCTCGACCTGCTGCTGCTGCACGCCGACCGCGAGCGTCGGTCGGTGCCCTGGCCGACAAGATCTGGTACCCGGTCTGGGACGCCGGCGTGCGCCTCGACCACGCGGTGCGCACCTTCGAGCGAGGCCCGGCGGCTGGCGAGCTCGGACCTCGCCGTGCTGCTCGGCCTGCTCGACGCCCGCCCGGTCGCCGGCGACCCGGCGCTGGTCGGCCGGCTGCGCTCGCAGCGTGCTCGGCGACTGGCGGGCGGCGGCCCGCCGCCGGCTGCCCGAGCTGCGCGAGGCGTGGGACGAGCGGGGCGCCCGGCACCGGGGACCTGCGCCACGACCTCGAGCCCGACCTCAAGGAGGGCCGCGGCGGGCTGCGCGACGTCGTGTCGCTGCGGGCGGTGGCCGCCTCCTGGGTGGCCGACCGGCCGCACCGCGACGTCGACGACGCCGTACGCCGGCTGGCCGACGTACGCGACGCCCTGCACCTGGTCACCGGCCGCGCCGGGCAACCGCCTGCTGCTGCAGGAGCAGGACCAGGTGGCCGACCGACCTCGGGCTGGCCGACGCCGACGCCCTGCTGCGCGAGGTGGGCGCGTCCGCGGCCGCGGTCACGCACGCCGCCGACGTCACCTGGCGCCGGGCGCTGCAGGCCACCCGGCCGCAGCGGTCCCGGTTCGTCCGCGGCCGCAAGCCGGTGCTGCGGCTGCTCGGCCCCGGGCTGGCCGAGCACGACGGCGAGGCGGTGCTCACCGCGCAGGCGGACCCGCGCTCCGACCCGCTGCTGGTGCTGCGGATGGCGGCCCGCGCCGCCCGCGTCCGGCCTGCCGCTCTCGCCCAGCTCGGTCGACCGGCTGGCCGCCGACAGCCCGGCGCTGCCCGAGCCCTGGCCGGAGAACGCCCGCCAGCTGTTCGTCGAGCTGCTCGGGGCCGGGCCGCCGCTGGTGCCGGTGTGGGAGGCCCTCGACCAGGCCGGGCTGATCGTCCCGCCTGCTGCCGGAGTGGGACCTGGTGCGGCACCGCCCGCAGCGCAACGCGGTGCACCGGTTCAGCGTCGACCGGCACCTGCTCGAGACGGCCGTGCGGGCCGCCGACGCTGGTCCGCGAGGTGCACCGGCCCGGACCTGCTGCTCGTCGGCGCGCCTGCTGCACGACATCGGCAAGGGCTCGACCGGGCGACCACAGCGAGGCCGGGCCGGCCGCTCGGCGATCGCGGTCGCGCAGCGGATGGGCTTCGACGCCGACGACGTCGCGCACCGTGGGTCTGCTCGTGCGGCACCACCTGCTGCTGGTCGAGACCGCCACCCGGCGCGACCTGCGACGACCCGGCGACCGTCGCTGCGGTCGCGGACGACGCTGGGCACCACCGAGGTGCTCGAGCTGCTGGCGGCCCTGACCCGGGCCGACGCGCTGGCCACCGGGCCGGCGGCGTGGAGCGAGTGGAAGGCAGGGCTCGTGGACGACCTCGTACGCCGGACCGCGCTGCAGCCTGCACGGCGCACCGCCGCCGCCCCCGCCCCCGCTGACCGCCGAGCAGGACAGGCCTGGTCGCCGCAGGCCGGCTGGCCGTCGTCGCCGAGCAGGACGAGGCGGTGACCTGGACCGTGACCGTCGCCGCGCCGGACCGCACCGGACTGTTCGCCGACCATCGCCGGCGTGCTGGCCCTGCACCGGCTCTCGGTGCGATCGGCGCAGGTGCGCACCGCGGCACGGGATGGCGCTCGACGTCTGGACCGTCGTGCCGGACCGCGACCACGAGCCGCGGGCCGAGGCGCTGCGCAACGACATCGCCCGGGCCCTCGAGGGCGACCTCGACCTCACCCAGCGGCTCACCGCGCGGGACGCCAGCCGTCGCCTGCCGGCCAGTCCCGCCGGCCGCGCCCCGGGTCGACCTGGTCGAGGCGGCGTCGGCGACGGCGACCGTCCTCGAGGTCCGCGCCGGCGACCGGCCCGGACTGCTCTACCGGCTGGGCCGCGCGCTGGCCCTGATGGGGGTGAGCATCCGCGGGGCGCGGGTGGTGACCCTGGGCGCCGAGGCGGTCGACGTGTTCTACCTGCAGGACTCCGCGGGCCAGCCGCTGTCCGACCTCGCCGCCCGCGAGGCGGTGCGGCTGCTCACGGACGCTGCGGGCTGAGCACCGGGACGGGAAGCGCGACCTTCGGGTCGGGCATCCGGGCCGAGAACGACGCCGCGACCAGGCAGAGGCCGCCGGCGACGAACCAGGCCGGCGTGTAGGTGCCGAGGTGGTCGCGGGTCAGGCCGGCGGCGGTGGCCGCGATCGCCGCCCCGACCTGGTGCGAGGCGAACACCCAGCCGAAGACCACCGGGCCGGCGTCGCCGAAGTACTGCCGGCACAGCGCCACCGTCGGCGGCACGGTCGCCACCCAGTCCAGGCCGTAGAAGATGATGAACACCAGCATGCTCGGGTGCGGTCGACGCCGCGAACAGCGGCGGCAGCGACGAGCAGCGAGAGCCCCCGCAGCGCGTAGTAGCCGGCCAGCAGCAGCCGCGAGTCGACCCGGTCGGTGAGCCAGCCGGACGCGATCGTGCCGACGATGTCGAAGAGCCCGACCAGTGCCAGCAGCGCCGGCCGCCGTGGTCGTGGGCATCCCGTGGTCGTGGGCGGCGGGGATGAAGTGGGTGCCGACCAGGCCGTTGGTCGTCGCGCCGCAGATCGCGAAGCCGCCGGCCAGCAGCCAGAACGGCCGGGTCCGGGCCGCCGCCGCGCAGGCGCGTCGATCGCGATGCGGGCAGCGTTGCCGGTGCGCGCGGGCGGCGGCGTCGACCAGCGCGTCCCCGCCGTACGGCGGCAGGCCGACGTCGGCCGGGTAGTCGCGCAGCAGCAGCAGCACGAGCGGGACGACGGCCAGCGCGGCGCCGGCGACCACCAGGGCCGCGGAGCGCCAGCCGTGATCGGTCGCCAGCCAGGCCACCACCGGCAGGAAGATCAGCTGGCCGGTGGCGCCGCCGGCGGTCAGGACGCCGGTGACCAGCCCGCGGCTGCGCTACGAACCAGCGGTTGGCGACCGTCGCGACGAAGACCAGTGCCATCGAGCCGGTGCCCGAGCCCGACGAGCACGCCCCACAGCAGCACCAGCTGCCAGCTCGCGTCATGAAGACGGTCAGCCCGCTGCCGGCGGCGACGAGCACCAGCGCGATGGCGACGACCCGGCGGATGCCGAACCGGTCCATCAGGGCGGCGGCGAACGGGGCGGTGAGCCCGAACAGCAGCAGGTTGACCGAGACCGCGAGCGAGATCGTGCCGCGGGACCAGCCGAACTCCTCCTGCAGCGGGTCGATCAGCACGCCCGGGGTGGCCCGGAAGCCGGCGGCGCCGATCAGCGCGACGAAGGCCACGGCGGCGACCCACCAGGCGCGGTGCAGGCGCGGGCGGGCCGGCGAGGTCGCGGTCACGCCGAGCAGCCTGACCGAGCGGAGCCAGCGCCGACCAGTGGCCGGACGGCCATCATGTGCAAGAATCCGGCCATGCTGCCTCGCGGCCCGCGCACCGGGTGGCCGTGCTGGCCCTGGACGGCGTCGTCGGCGTTCGACCTCGGGACGCCCGCCGCAGGTCTTCGGCGCCGCCCGGGACAGCTCGACGGCCGGCGGCTCTACCGAGGTCCGGGTGTGCACCCCGGAGCGGTGGCCGGTGCGCTCGGCGGCCGGGCTTCACGGTGCAGCCCGAGCACGGCCTGGAGGCGCTGGCCTGGGCCGACACCGTGGTCGTGGCCGGGATCGAACGGTGACGTCGGCTGACGACGGCCCGTTGCCCGACGGATGCCCTGGCCGCCGCTGCGCGCGGCCGCCGGCGCGGCGCTCGGCATGGTGTCGATCTGCACCGGCGCCTTCGTGCTGGCCGCCGCCGGCCTGCTCGACGACCGCCCGGCGACCACGCACTGGTACTGGGCCGACCGGTTCCGCGCGCCTGCACCCGCGGGTCCGCCTCGACCCGGACGTGCTGTTCGTCGACGACGGCGACGTGCTCACCTCGGCCGGCGTCGCCGCCGGGCGTCGACCTCTGCCTGCACCTCGTCCGCACGCGACCACGGCGCAGCCGTCGCCAACCGGGCCGCCCGCCGCTGCGTCGTGCCCCCGTGGCGGGCCGGCGGTCAGTCGCAGTTCATCGAGCGGCACGTCCCCGCGGTCACCGAGACCTCGACGCGCCGGCGCGCGCAGCTGGGCGCTCGAGCACCTCGACCAGCGGGTCGACCTCGCGGCGATGGCCGCCCGGTCCCGGATGAGCGTCCGCACGTTCACCCGGCGGTTCCGCGACGAGACCGGACAGAGCCCGGCCCGGTGGCTGGCCCAGCAACGGGTCGACCGGGCCAGGCACCTGCTCGAGACCACCGACCTGCCGGTCGACCAGGTCGCCCGCCGGGCCGGGTTCGGCACCGGGGCGTCGCTGCGCGCCCAGATGTCGGCGGCGGTCGGGGTCGCCCCCAGCGCCTACCGGGCCACGTTCCGGTCGGCCGGCTGAGCCCTACCGGCACCGGTCGTCAGCCAGTCGCCGATCAGCGCGCCCAGCGCCGGGCCGCCGTCCGCGACCAGGTCGTGGCCCCAGCCCGGCAGCGTCCGGAGGTCCGCCCCCGGGTACAGGGCACGCACCGCCCGCTCGCCCTCGTCGTTGGCGAGCCGCACCGGCTCGGGCTCGGTCGCGAGCAGCAGCAGCGCGGGCACCTCGGCCGCCGCCAGCGCGCTCCAGCGGCCCAGCGACGGCTCCCGGAGCATGCCGTCCTGCGCGGCGGCCCGGCTGAGCGGTGAGACAACCGGTTCGAGCGCCCCGGTGGGGGTCTCGCGCAGCGCGGGATACAGCCCGGCGGCGTAGGCATCGGTCAGCGGCCGGCGTACGTCGTCCTGGACCTGGCGCAGCAGGTCGGCGCGGTCGGCGTACGTCGGCTGGCCGGCAGCGATCGCCGCTGCCCGTTCCTCGAGCGACCACTCGGGATGGCTGCCGGGCCGGTCGACGTAGTCGAACTGCCCGCTGTCGAGCAGCACCAGGGCGGAGACGTCCTGCGGCCGCTCGGCGGCTGCCGCGAGCATCACCACGCCGCCCCACGAGTGACCCATCAGCACCGGCCGGGCCAGCCCGAGTGCGGAAGCAACTCCCCAGACCAGACCGGCCAGCCGCGGCACGGCGTACCCCTCGGGAGGGAGGACCGGCGACCCGCCGAAGCCCGGACCGTCCGGCGCCACCAGCCGGAGCCCGCGGGAGGTCAGGACCGGCGCCAGCTCGGTCAGGTAGGCACCGGAGGTCACGTCGCCGAGCGGGTGCCAGAACACGACAGGACGGCCGGCCGGGTCGCCCCAGGACCGCACCGCAAGAGTGACGCCGTCCACCACGACCTGCTCGAGCCGGCCGGTGTCCTGGCCGTCGTCGCCCACGCGGCGAGGCTAGCCGCGCCGTCGACGAGCCGGAGCCGTGCCTGCCCGCCCGGTTAGGCTGGCCGCGTGTTCGCCACCCTCTCCGACCGCCTCGCCGCCAGTTCAAGAACCTGCGCGGCAAGGGCCGGCTCACCGACGCCGACATCGACGCCACCACCCGCGAGATCCGGGTCGCGCTGCTCGAGGCCGACGTCGCGCTGCCGGTCGTCAAGGACTTCATCGCCGCGGTCCGCGAGCGGGCCCGCGGCGTCGAGGTGTCGCCAGGCGCTGAACCCGGCGCAGCAGATCGTCAAGATCGTCGACGAGGAGCTCGTCGACATCCTCGGCGGCGAGACCCGGCGGCTGCGGTTCGCCAAGACCCCGCCGACGGTGATCATGCTCGCCGGCCTGCAGGGCTCCGGCAAGACGACGCTGGCCGGCAAGCTCGCCCACTGGCTCAAGGGCCAGGGCCACCAGCCGGTGCTGGTGGCGGCCGACCTCCAGCGGCCGAACGCCGTGACCCAGCTGCAGGTCGTCGGTGAGCGGGCCGGCGTCGCCGGTCTTCGCGCCCGAGCCGGGCAACGGCGTCGGCGACCCGGTCGACGTCGCGCGACGGGCGATCGAGCACGCGAACCAGAAGATGTACGACGTCGTCATCGTCGACACCGCCGGCCGCCTCGGCATCGACGCCGAGCTGATGCAGCAGGCCGCCGACATCCGCGACGCCGTGCAGCCCGACGAGATCGCTGTTCGTCGTCGACGCGATGATCGGCCAGGACGCGGTCACCACCGCGCAGGCGTTCCTCGACGGCGTCGGCTTCGACGGCGTGGTGCTGACCAAGCTCGACGGCGACGCCCGCGGCGGTGCGGCGCTGTCGGTGGCCAAGGTCACCGGCCGCCAGGTGATGTTCGCGTCCAACGGCGAGAAGCTCGACGACTTCGACACCTTCCACCCCGACCGGATGGCCTCGCGCATCCTCGGCATGGGCGACGTGCTCACCCTGATCGAGCAGGCCGAGAAGGCCTTCGACAAGGGCCAGGCCGAGGAGATGGCCGGCAAGTTCGGCCGCGGCGAGGACTTCACCTTCGAGGACTTCCTGGCGCAGATGGAGAGCGTCCGGAAGATGGGCTCGATGTCGAAGCTGCTCGGGATGCTGCCGGGCATGGGCGCGATGCGCGAGCAGATCGAGAACATCGACGAGCGCGAGATCGACCGCACCACGGCGATCATCAAGTCGATGACGCCGGAGGAGCGGCGCAACCACAAGATCCTCAACGGCTCGCGCCGGCAGCGGATCGCCCGCGGCTCGGGTCGCACGGTGTCCGACGTCAACGGCCTGGTCGAGCGGTTCACCGAGGCGCAGAAGATGATGCGCCAGCTGGCGGCCGAGCGGCGGGATGCCGGGCATGCCCGGGATGCCGGCATGCCGGGGATGGGCCGCGGCAAGAAGGCCAAGGGCAAGGCGCCGGCCGCGCCGAAGAAGGTCAAGGGCGGGCGCTCCGGCAACCCGGCCAAGCGGGCGCTCGAGCAGCGGCAGGCCGACGGCCCGCGCGAGCGGCGAGGCCATGCCCTGACCTCCCCGAGGACTTCGAGCTGCCCGACGAGCTCAAGGGCCTGCTCCCGCCCGAACCAGCGCTGACCGCGCTCCTCCGTGCCGCCCGTCTGACCCTGCACGCACCGTCGCGCCTCGATACGCCGTGATCCACACCGGATCGGTCACACCTCGTGGTACCGATCCGGTGTGGATCATGCTGGAATCGTGATCGTGAGGGGATTCAGCGGTCCTGGGGCGACGATTTCCCTCACGATCACGGAAGCGCCGAGCTGCGACGGGCAGAGTGGCCGCCATGCGTGATCAACAGCGCTCGACGTTCCGTCCCGTGACGCCGCTGCACCTGCGGGCGGTCGTGCTGCCCGACGGCGAGCGAGCGCGACGTCTGGGTCGGCGCCGACGGCCTGCTGCGCGACCAACCCGTCGCCGGTGCCGAGACGCTGGTCGACCGCGGCTGGCTGTGCCCGGCCTGGTCGACGCGCACTGCCACGTCGGGCTCGATGCCGAGGGCGGGGTCGACGAGCCACCACCGAGGCGCAGGCGGTGGCCGACCGCGACGCCGGTGCGCTGCTGCTGCGCGACGCCGGGGTGCCGGTCGACACCCACTGGATCGACGACCGCGACGACCTGCCGCGCATCGTCCGCGCCGGCCGGCACATCGCGCGCACCAAGCGCTACATCCGCAACTACGGCGCCGAGATCGAGCCGGCCGGACCTGGTCGCCGAGGTCGAGACCGCAGGCGGCCCGCGGTGACGGCTGGGTCAAGCTGGTCGGCGACTGGATCGACCGGGACGCGGGCGACCTCGACCCCGTGCTGGCCGGCCGACGTCGCGGCTGCCGCGATCGCCCGCGCGCACGAGCTGGGCGCCCGGGTGACGGCGCACTGCTTCGGCGAGCAGTCGCGTGGCCGAGCTGGTCGCCGCCGGCATCGACTGCATCGAGCACGGCACCGGGCTGATCGACGACGTCGTGGCCGCGATGGCGCGCGCAGGGCACCGCGCTGGTGCCGACACGGGTGCAGATCGACAACTTCCCGAAGTACGCCGAGCAGGCCGGCGCCAAGTTCCCGGCGTACGCCGCCCACATGCGCGACCTGCACGCCCGCTGCGACGCCACCCTGCGGTCGGCGCTACGAGGCCGGCGTCCCGATCTACGCCGGCACCGACGCCGGCGGAGTGCTGCCGCACGGCCTGATCGGCCGCGAGGTGCTCGCCCTGCACGAGCAGGTCGGCATGCCGCCGGTCGACGCGCTGGCCGCGGCGTCCTGGCGCGGCCCGGGACTGGCTCGGCCGGCCCGGTCTGGCGGCGGGCGAGTCGGCCGACCTGGTGCGTCTACGACGACCGACCCGCGCACCGACCTGCGCGCCCTGGCCGCACCCGCGCGCCGTCGTCCTGCGCGGCCGCGTCGTCGCCTGACCAGTCTCGGACTGGGTGGGTGCGCTCGGTCTGGCATGATGGCGCGCTGTACCCGGCGTACGGCGGACCCTCTCATCCGCTGCGTGCCGCGTCCCCCGGCCGGCTCCGACCGCACCCCCACGCGGTCCGGACCGCCACCCGCATGCGAGAAGCAGGAGCTTCATCAACCGTGGCAGTCAAGATCAAGCTGAAGCGCATGGGCAAGATCCGTGCGCCGTACTACCGCATCGTCGTCGCCGACTCGCGCACCAAGCGTGACGGTCGCGCGATCGAGGAGATCGGCAAGTACCACCCGACCCAGGAGCCCTCGCTGATCGAGGTCGACTCCGAGCGCGCGCAGTACTGGCTCGGCGTCGGCGCGCAGCCGACCGAGCCGGTCGCCGCGATCCTCAAGGTCACCGGCGACTGGCAGAAGTTCAAGGGCCTGCCGGGCGCCGGAGGGCACCCTGCGGGTCGCCGAGCCGAAGGCCGACAAGAAGGCGATCTTCGAGGCCGCCGCCAAGGACTCCGCCGGCGAGCCGAAGGACGGCGCCACCACGCCGCGCAAGAAGGCCGCCAAGAAGGCCGCGCCGAGACGCCGAAGACCGACGAGCCGAAGGCCGAGGCCGCAGCGGCACCGGCCGCTCCGGCGGCCGACGCTCCGGCCGCCGAGCCGACGGCTCACCGAGGAGCCGAAGACCGCGGACGCGGCGTCCGCGCCGAGTCGGCCCCGGCTGCCGAGGCACCGCCGAGACCAGCGAGCCGACCGAGGCTCCGAAGGACGAGGCCTGACCGTGCTCGAGGAAGCCCTCGAGCACCTGGTCCGCGGCATCGTCGACCACCCCGACGACGTGTCCGTGCGCGACCGCAACGATCGCCGCGGGCGCACGCCTCGAGGTGCGGGTGCACCCCGAGGACCTCGGCAAGGTGATCGGCCGCGCCGGCCGCACCGCCAAGGCGCTGCGCACCGTGGTCGGCGCGCTCGGCCCCGGGCCGCGGCGTCCGGGTCGACTTCCTCGACGTCGACGAGCGCTGAGCCGACTCGCCGGCGGCAGGTGCAGGCGCTGATGGACGTCGTCGTCGCGCGGATCGGCCGCCCGCACGGCATGCGCGGCGAGGTGTCGGTCGAGGTCCGCACCGACGACCCCGAGGGCCGGCTGGCGCCGGGCATCGACGCTGCGCACCGACCCGGCCGCCGCCGGACCGCTGACGATCGACCGACGGCCGGGTGCACAGCGGTCGGCTGCTGCTGCACTTCGAGGGGTACGACGACCGCACCGCGGCCGAGGCGCTGCGCGACGTGCTGCTGGTCGCCGACGTCGACCCGGCCGAGCGGCCCGAGGACCCCGAGGAGTTCTACGACCACCAGCTGGTCGGCCTCGCCGTCCGCACCGTCGACGGCGAGCCGCGTCGGCGAGCTCGCCGAGGTGCTGCACCTGCCCGGCCAGGACGTGCTGGCGCGTGCGCCGGCCGGACGGCACCGAGGTGCTGGTGCCGTTCGTCGCCGCGATCGTCCCCGACGGTCGACCTCGACGGCGGCCAGGTCGTGGTCGACCCGCCGCCCGGCCTGCTGGACGACGTACCCGACGACGATCGAGCGGCGGACTGACGACGTGCGCATCGACGTCGTCACGATCTTCCCCGAGTACCTCGCCCCGCTGCGGCTGTCGCTGATCGGCCGGGCCGTCGAGGACGGCCTGCTCGACCTGCGCGTGCACGACCTGCGCGACTGGACCACCGACCGGCACCGCACCGTCGACGACACGCCGTACGGCGGCGGGCCGGGCATGGTGATGCGGCCCGAGCCGTGGGGTGCGGCGCTCGACGCGGTCGTCGGTCCGCCCGGCGCCGAGCGCCACCCGCCACGGCTGCTCGTGCCGACCCCGGGCGGCGCGCCGTTCACCCAGGCGATGGCCGCACGAGCTGGCTGCCGAGCCGTGGCTGGTGTTCGCCTGCGGCCGCTACGAGGGCATCGACCAGCGGGTGCTGGACGAGGCGGCCGGCCGCGGCCGGGTCGACCGAGGTCTCGCCTCGGCGACTACGTGCTCAACGGCGGCGAGGTCGCGGTGCTGGTGATCGTCGAGGCGGTCGCCCGGCTGCTGCCCGGCGTGATCGGCAACGCCGAGTCGCTGGTCGAGGAGTCGCACGGCGACGGGCTGCTGGAGGCGCCCGGCTACACCAAGCCGGCCAGCTGGCGCGGCCGCGACGTGCCCGAGGTGCTGCTCTCCGGCGACCACGCCCGGATCGCCCGCTGGCGCCGCGACGAGTCGCTGCGCCGCACCGCGGCGCGCCGGCCCGACCTGCTCGAGCGCGCTCGACCCGGCCACGCTCGACCGGCACGACCTCGCGCTGCTCGCCGAGCTCGGCTGGGCACCCGGCCGGACGGGCGATTGGCCCGCCGCACCGGCCCTGTGGCAGACTGAACCGCTGCGGTCCGGCCGCCGAGCGCCCCTGCCACAGGGAGGGCGCTGACCGCACGACACGACCGCCACACAACTCCACCCCACACCGTGGGTGACCTGTGGCACCGCGAGAGATGAGATCCACGATGCAGACGCTGGACGCCCTCGACGCCGCCTCGCTGCGCTCGGACATCCCCGACTTCCGGCCCGGCGACACCCTCAAGGTCCACGTCAAGGTCGTCGAGGGCACCCGCTCCCGCATCCAGGTCTTCCAGGGCGTCGTGATCCGCCGCCAGGGCGGCGGCGTCCGCGAGACCTTCACGGTCCGCAAGGTCAGCTTCGGCGTCGGCGTCGAGCGCACCTTCCCGGTGCACACCCCGGTGATCGACAAGATCGAGGTCGTCACCCGAGGCGACGTCCGCCGCGCGAAGCTCTACTACCTGCGCGAGCTGCGCGGCAAGGCCGCCAAGATCAAGGAGCGCCGCGACACCCCCGTCGCCCGCTGACCGTCACCCCGGACGAGCTGCGGCCGCCTCGCACCACGGTGCGCGCGCCACAGCGACGTCACGCAACCGGTACGCGCACAGCCGTCGCGCGCCGGATGGTGCTGCTCATCGCCCTCGTCGTGCTGGCGACCTCGTTGGTGCGGGGCTACGTCGTGGTCCGCCGTTCTCGATCCCGTCGGGCTCGATGGAGCAGACCCTGCAGGTCGGCGATCGGATCCTGGTCGACCGGGTCTCCTACCGGTTCCCCGACGTGCACCGCGGCGACAGTCGTGGTCTTCGACGGCACCGACACCGTTCGGCCGCCTCGGCAACGGCACCGGCGAGACCGACTACGTCAAGCGGGTCATCGGCTTCCCGGCGACCACGTCGTCTGCTGCGACGCCCAGGGCCGGATCACCGTCAACGGACAGCCGCTGGACGAGAAGTCCGTACCTGCACCCCGGCGACGACCCGTCCGAGCTGCGGTTCGACATCGAGGTGCCGGAGGGCCGGCTCTGGCTGATGGGCGACCACCGCGTCCGACTCGCTGGACTCCCGGGCCCACCTCGGCGATCCCGGCGGCGGCACCGTCCCGTGGACAAGGTGGTCGGGCCGCGTCGCTGGTCGTGGTCTGGCCGCTGGACCGGCTCGGCGGGTTGCCGCGACGTGAGCCGTAGGCTCTGCTCAGCGCGGTCAGCTCGACCGCCTGAGCTCGGGGACGGAAGGACGGACGCGATGACGACCGAGGACGGGCAGCGCCCCGGTCGGCCGCGCCAGCCGCGTCGCGGCGACCGACGCCGTCCCGGCCGCAGCCGCCGATCGACCCGTCTCGCGGTTCGCACCCGTCGCACCCCGCCGCAAGCGCAAGTCGTTCCTGCGCGAGCTGCCCGGCATCGTCATCACCGCACTGGTCATCTCGGTGCTCATCAAGACGTTCCTCGTGCAGGCGTTCTACATCCCGTCCGGGTCGATGGAGAACACGCTGCTCGTCAACGACCGGGTGCTGGTCAACAAGCTCGCCGACAAGCCGGACGAGATCCACCGCGGCGACGTGTCGTCTTCCGCGACCCCGGCGGCTGGCTGAACGGTCCCGGCGAGACGGCCGACGACGGGGCGGCGTCCTGGGCGCTGGTCCGGGACGGGCTGGTCTTCGTCGGGCTGGCGCCGGCGGCCGGCGAGGAAGACCTGATCAAGCGGGTCATCGGCGTCGGCGGCGACAAGGTCGCCTGCTGCGACGACCAGGGCCGGGTCACCGTCAACGGCGTACCGCTCGACGAGCCCTACCTCTTCCCCGGCGACGACGCCGTCCTGCGAGGCCTTCGGCCGTCACCGTGCCCGAGGGCACCCTGTGGGTCATGGGCGACCACCGCTCGGTCTCCGAGGACACCCGGGCGCACCGGGAGCAGCCCGGCAAGGGCTTCGTCCCGGTCGACGACGTCATCGGGCGCGCGTTCACGATCGTCTGGCCGCTGGACCGCGACTCAGCTGCTGCGCGGCCCCGGACACGTTCGACCAGCCCGGGCTCGACGCGTCCGGACGCTGATGACGGGGACCCGCGTCGTAGGCTCGTCGCGATGAGCACGAGGTCCCGGCCATGAGAGCGATGCCGCGGTTCGTCGTGCGCCGCGAGGGCGGCCTGTACGCCTACGAGAAGGCGCTGGACGGGCCGGGCTCACCCCGGTCGCCGGCGCCGACGAGGCCGGCCGCGGCGCCTGCGCCGGGCCGCTGGTGGTCGCCGCCGTGGTGCTGCCCGACGGCCGGCGCGGGCAGGTGCCCGGGCTCGCCGACTCCAAGCTGCTCACCCCGGCGGCCCGCGACGAGGTGTACGACGAGGTCGTCGCCCGGGCCGCGGCCTGGTCGGTGGTCGTGGTCCCGGCCGGCGAGGTCGACCGGCTCGGCCTGCACGTGTGCAACGTCGAGGGGATGCGCCGGGCGCTGGCCCAGCTCGAGCGTCACCCCGGCGTACGTGCTGACCGACGGGTTCCCGGTGCGCGGGCTGCCGGCGCCCGGGCCTCGCGGTGTGGAAGGGCGACCGGGTCAGCGCCTCGATCGCCGCGGCCTCGGTGCTCGCCAAGGTGACCCGGGACCGGCATCATGGCCGGGCTGCACGAGCAGCTGGCCGTCGTACGACTTCGTCGGGCACAAGGGCTACGTGCACGCCGGAGCACAGCGCCGCGCTCGACGAGCACGGGCCGTGCCCCGAGCACCGGTTCTCCTACGTCAACGTGGCCCGCCGGGTGCCCGGCGACCAGCGGGTGCCCGCCCGGACGCTGGCGGGTCGACGGCGTCGCAGCGACGCTCGAGGACCGTGGGCCGAGGAGGTGCTGACCGGATGAGTGCCGAGGACCTGGAGAAGTACGAGACCGAGATGGAGCTGCAGCTCTACCGGGAGTACCGCGACGTGGTCGGGCTGTTCGGCTACGTCGTCGAGACCGAGCGCCGGTTCTACCTCACCAACACCGTCGAGGTGACCCCGCGCAGCACCGACGGGGGCGAGGTCTACTTCGAGGTGACGATGGCCGACGCCTGGGTGTGGGACATGTACCGCCCGGCGCGGTTCGTGAAGAACGTGCGGGTGCTGACCTTCAAGGACGTCAACGTCGAGGAGCTCGCCCGCCATGAGCTCTCGGTCGAGCTGCCCGGCGAGTAGGACCGGTCACCGGCGGTCGGTCAGGACGCCGGCCGCGGCACCCGGTCCAGCGCCTCGTCCGGGTCCAGCCCGGTCAGCTCGAGCAGGTCGACCACCATCGAGCGCACCTGTGCGAGGACCACCGTGGCGGACATCGACGGCGACGGGCCGGCGGTCGAGGACGCCCGGGCGATCCGCTCCAACGCGGGCCGCAGGTCGGCGGTCTGGCCGCGCGCCGCCAGGGTGTCGGACAGCTGTCCGGACACCTCTGCCAGGTCGTCGACCAGGTCGAGGTACGCCGGCGGCACCTGCTCGCCGTACCGCAGTGCAGCCGCCACCCGTCGGACCAGCACCCGGGAGTTGCGCACCGCCCGGTCGATCGGTTCGGCGATCTCGGCGACGCGTTCGACGTGCGCGCGCTGGCGGCGGCGGAAGGGTGAGCTGCGCACTACGTCGAGGCCTTCGGCGGCGGCCGCCCGGAGGTCCTCGAGCGCCTTCTCGGTGTCCCGGGCCTTCTGCAGGGTGACCTCGGTGCGCTCGACGTCGTGCGCGCGGGCCGCCGCGGCCACGTCCTGCAGCACCACCGCGAGCTCGTCGAGCACCCGGGCGGCCTCGAGGCGTGGTCGGCGCAGCGGCGTCTGCGGTGCCACGGCGGCTGCGGCGAGTGCCACGCCGCCACCGATCAGCGCGTCCAGCCAGCGGTTGAACCCGGCCTCCGGCTGCGGCAGCAGGGTCACCACCACGACCGACTGGACGGCGGCCTGGGTCACGATCAGCGGTCCGCCCGACAGCAGCACCGCCACCGCCATCGACAGGGCGACGATCACCGCGACCTGCCAGGCACCGGACCCCACGACGCGCACGAACACGTCCGCCACGGCCACGCCGACCGCGACGCCGAGAGTGACCTCGCCGACCCGGCGCAGCCGCTGCCCGTAGGACATGCCGAGGCTGACGATCGCTGCCACTGGCGCGAAGAAGGGCCGCTGGTGGTCGAGCAGGTCGTGCGCGATGAACCAGGCGACGCCAGCAGCGACCGCGACCTGGCAGATCAGGAACGACCGCTGTCGCAGCCGCAGCAGCCGGGACTGCACCGTGCTGCGGCTGCGGCGGGCCATCCGGGCTGCCGGCTCGCGCACGTGGGTCATCGTGCCCCGTTGCCGGTAACCCAAGCGGTCGCGTCCGTCCACAGGACGCTGCGACGCGCTCGCCGTCCACAGCACCCGGTCCGGCCGCCCGTCGTGGGTGCCCGCGACGGCAGTCTCGACGTGCAGGCGGGACAACGGGTGCGGAGGTGGCGGGTTGCGGGCCAAGGACGCGTTGGGCGCGTACGGCGAGCAGGTGGCGGCCGCGCACCTGGTAGCCGCGGGGCATGACCGTCCTGGACCGCAACTGGCGCTGCCCGCTCGGCGAGATCGACATCGTCGCCCGGGACGGCGACGTGCTGGTCGTCTGCGAGGTCAAGACCCGGTCCGTCGACCGGCTTCGGGCACCCGCTGGAGGCGGTGACGGCGCGCAAGGCGGCCCGGCTGCGGCGGCTCGCCGCGGCGTGGATCCGCGAGCGGCGGGTGCACCCGCCGGAGGTCCGGATCGACCTGGTCGGCGTGCTCCGTCCGGCGCGCGGCGCCGGCCGAGGTCGAGCACGTCCGGGGGGTGGCCTGAGTGCCGCTGGCCCGCACCCGTGGCGGTGGCGCTGGTGGGCGTCGAGGGTCACCTGGTCGAGGTCGAGGCCGACCTCGGCATCGGCGTGCCGTCGTACAGCCTGGTGGGGCTGCCGGACGCGTCGCTGGCCGAGTCGCGGGACCGGGTGCGGGCAGCGATGGTCAACAGCGGCCAGCACTGGCCGGCCACCAAGCGGGTCACCGTCAACCTCTCGCCGGCCAGCCTGCCCAAGCGCGGCTCGAGCTTCGACCTGCGCCATCGCCGCGGCGATCCTCACGGCGCAGGAGGTCGGTGCCGCCGCGGGTCGTTCGACCGGGCGGTGCTGCTCGGCGAGCTGGGCCTGGACGGCCGGGTCCGGCCGGTGCGCGGCGTGCTGCCGGCGGTCGCCGCGGCGGCTCGAGCCGGGGTCGACGAGCGCGGTGGTGCCGGCGGCCAACGCGGCCGAGGCGTCGCTGGTGCCCGGCCTGCGGGTCACCGGGGTGCGCACCCTGGCCGGGCTGGTGGCGCGGGCCCGGGGCGAGCGAGCTGCCGGCGAGGCCGAGCTCGCCGAGGACCCGTCCGGCGGTCGCCAGCGCCGACGACGACGGACGACCCGGCGCACCGCCCGGACCTCGCCGACGTGCTCGGGCCAGGCGACCGCGCGCTACCTGCTGGAGGTCGCCGCGGCCGGCGGGCACCACCTGCTGATGCTCGGGCCGCCGGGAGCCGGCAAGACGATGCTGGCCGAGCGGCTGCCGGGGCTGCTGCCGCCGCTGGACCCGGCAGCAGCGCTCGAGGTCACCGCGGTGCACTCGGTGGCCGGCTCGCTGCCGCGACGGCGACCGGGCCGCTGGTGTCCCGGCCGCCGTTCCAGGCGCCGCACCACACCGCCTCGGTGGCCGGCGATCGTCGGCGGCGGCTCCACGCCAGGTCCGGCCCGGCGCCGCGTCGCTGGCCCACCGCGGGGTGCTGTTCCTGGACGAGGCGCCGGAGTTCGCGCCGGCGGTGCTCGACGCGCTGCGCGAGCCGCTGGAGTCCGGCGAGATCACCGTCGTCCCGGCTGGCGGCCCAGGTCCGGTTCCCGGCCCGGTTCCAGCTGGTCCTGGCGGCCAACCCGTGCCCGTGCGGGCTGGCCGCGACGGCGCCGGGGCCGACACCGGCTGCACCTGCACGCCGATGGCCCGGCTGCGCTACCTCGGGCCGGCTGTCCGGTCCGCTGCTCGACCGGGTCGACCTGCGGATCGAGATGCTCGCCGCGACCCGGGCCGACCTCCGCGGGCGACGGCGGCCGAGCCGGAGGGCACGGCGGTCGTCGCCGACCGGGTCGCCGCGGCGCGGGACCGGATGGCGGCCCGGCTGGCCGGCACGCCGTGGCGGGTCAACGCCGAGGTGCCCGGGCACGTCCTGCGACGGCTCTGGCGGCTGCCCTGGGAGGTCGTCGGCGAGGCCGAGCGGCTGCTCGACCGCGGCGTGCTCACGGCCCGCGGCGTCGACCGGGTGGTGCGGGTCGCCTGGACGCTGGCCGACCTGGCCGGCCGCGACCAGCCGGACGCCGGCGACGTCCGGGTCGCCCTGGACTGCCGCGGGGTGGCCCGGTGGGCGGCCTGACCGGAGCGGACCGATCGGGCGAGTCCGAGCGGGCGGCTCGCGCGGCACTGACCCGGCTGGCCGAGCCCGGCGACGCCTGGCTGGGCCGGGCGGTGGCCGGGCTGGGAGCGGTCGAGGTGCTCGACCGGGTGCGGGCGGCATCGGCGGCCGACGACGAGCGGCTCGCGCACTACCGGGTCCGGCTGCCCGCGCTGGACGCCGACCCCGAGCTGGCCGGCCCGGGCCGGGGCCCGGGTGGTCGTGCCCGGCGACGACGAGTGGCCGGCTCCGCTCGACGACCTGGGCGGACCGCGCCCCGCTGGCGCTCTGGGTGGCCGGGCGACGGGAACCTCGGCGACGTGTCGCGACGGGCGGTCGCCGTCGTCGGCGCGCGGGCCTGCACGCCGTACGGCGAGCACGTTGCGGCCGAGCTGGCGGCCGGTCTGGGCGACCGGGGCTGGACGGTCGTGTCCGGCGGCGCCTACGGCATCGACGCGGCGGCGCACCGCGGCGCGCTCGCCGTGGACGGGCCGACGGTGGCCGTGCTCGCCTGCGGGGTCGACGTGCGCCTACCCGGCAGCCCACGACGGCCTGCTCGCGCGCCGTGCGGGCCAGCGGCGTCGTGGTGTCCGAGCTGCCGCCGGGCGCCCGGCCCACCCGCCGGCGGTTCCTGGACCGCAACCGGGTGATCGCCGCGCTGGGCCGCGGGACGGTCGTGGTCGAGGCGGCGATCCGCAGCGGCGCGCTGAACACGGCCGGGCACGCGGACGAGCTGTCCCGGGCCGTGATGGCCGTGCCCGGCCGGTCACCTCCGCGGCGTCGGCCGGCTGCCACGAGCTGCTCCGGACCCGCGGGCGCAGCCCTGGTCACCGACGCCGCCGACGTGCTCGACCATGGTCGGCGACCTGCGGCGTCGAGGTCAGCGACCCGCGCCGCGGCGAGCGGCGGCCGCACGACGGGCTCGACCCGGTCGCCCTGCGGGTGCTGGAGGCGCTGCCGATCCGGCGCCGGGCCGCCGCGGACAGCGTCGGCCGGGTCGCCGGGCTGGACGCGCCTACCGTGCTGCGGACCCTCGGGCAGCTCGCGGCGGCCGGGCTGGCCGACGCGGACGGCGGTCGCTGGCGCCGCCGGGCGGCCCGGTCGGTGTAGGTCCTGGTTGAAGACCTGACCCGATCTGGCGCGCCGGTGCTTGCGCAGCGCACCATCGCGGGTCACCGTGTCGTCCGTGGGCGACACGGTGGGGGTGGGGGCGGCAGCGACGCTCTCGGACACTGCGCTGCCGCCTGCCTTCGCGGACGCGCTGGAGGGCTTCACCCGGCACCTGCGCTCCGAGCGCGGGCTCTCGGAGCACTCGGTGCGCGCCTACCGCGGCGACGTCACGACGCTGCTCGAGCACGCCCGGCGGATGGGCCGGGACGAGCCCGCCGGCCCTGGACCTGCTGGTGCTGCGCAGCTGGCTGGCCGGCCAGGCGAGCCGCGGGATGGCCCGCACCACGCTGGCCCGCCGGGCCGCGGCTGCCCGGGGCTTCACCGCCTGGGCCGCGCGCGAAGGGCTGGTCGCCACCGACCCCGGCGCCCTGCTCGCCACCCCGCGTACCGGTCGCACCCTGCCCGGTGTGCTCCGCCAGGACGAGGCCGCAGCACTGCTGCGACGTCGCCGGGCTGGCAGCCGACGACGACAGCCCGACCGGGGTCCGTGACCTGGCGGTCCTCGAGCTGCTCTACGCGAGCGGGATCCGGGTCGGCGAGCTGTGCGGGCTCGACCTCGACGACGTCGACCGGGCCCGCCGGGTCGCTGCGGGTGCTCGGCAAGGGCGCGAAGGAGCGGACCGTGCCGGTCGGCCTGCCCGCCCTGCGGGCCGTGGAGCGCTGGCTGGCCGAGGGCCGGCCGCGGCTGCTCGGGCCGGCCAGCGGCGCCGCCCTGTTCCTGGGCTCCCGCGGCGGCCGGATCGACCCCAGGACGGTGCGGCGGGTTGTCCACACGCTCCTGGGGCATGTACCAGGGGCTCCCGACCTGGGGCCGCACGGCCTCCGCCATTCGGCTGCTACCCACCTACTGGAAGGGGGAGCCGACCTGAGAAGCGTTCAAGAGCTTCTTGGCCACGCTACGCTCGCCACGACGCAGATCTATACCCATGTGTCCGTCGACAGGCTGAAGGCAACCTATGACCAAGCGCACCCACGGGCCTGACGGCGCAGCCGCCACGCCCTCCGGGGGAGTGGGCGCCGCCGCTGCCGCACGCGAGCTCGTCGCTGACGACGCCGTCGCGGAGAAGAGCGCCGCCGAGGCGGCGCTGCGCGAGCTCTGGCAGGACTTCAAGAAGAGCGCCGAGCCGGCGCTGCGCGAGCGGCTGATCCTGCACTACTCGCCGCTGGTGAAGTACGTCGCCGGCCGGGTCGGCGTCGGTCTGCCGCCGAACATCGAGCAGGCCGACCTCGTCTCCTACGGCATCTTCGGGCTGATCGACGCCATCGAGAAGTTCGACCTCGAGCGGGCCATCAAGTTCGAGACCTACGCGATCAGCCGGATCCGCGGGGCGATCATCGACGAGCTGCGGGCGATCGACTGGATCCCGCGCTCGGTGCGCTACAAGGCCCGCGAGGTCGAGCGCGCCTACGCCTCCCTGGAGGCCCAGCTGCACCGCACGCCCAGCGAGGCCGAGGTGGCCGCCGAGACTCGGCATCAAGCTCGAGGACCTGCACCAGATCTTCAGCCAGGTGTCGTTCGTCAACGTGGTCGCGCTCGACGAGCTGCTCAGCGTGGGCGGCGAGAAGGGCGACAAGCTCAGCCTGGTCGACACCCTCGAGGACACCAAGGCCGAGGACCCCGTCCTCGCGTTCGAGTCCGAGGAGACCAAGTTCCTGCTCGCGAAGGCGATCAACACCCTCCCGGAGCGGGAGAAGATCGTCGTCACCCTCTACTACTACGAGGGCCTCACCCTCGCCGAGATCGGCCAGGTCCTCGGCGTCACCGAGAGCCGGATCTGCCAGATGCACACCAAGGCCGTGCTGCAGCTGCGCGGCAAGCTCGCCGAGGGCTAGGCCCGACCGGCTCGCGTCCGTCAGAGCCGGGTGATCGCCGAGCGCGGTCCCATCACCAGCACCGGCTCCGCGGCCGGGTCCAGCCAGCGCAGCACCCGGCGCATCACGTCCCGCGGCACCGACACGCAGCCCGCGGTCGCACCCGGCCCGCTGACGTGCAGGAAGATCCCGCCGCCGAGGCGGGTGTCCGCCGGCTGGTCGGCCACCCGCTGCCCGTCGGCCGCGCGGTGCACGCCGCCGGGCAGGTTGTAGTCCAGCACCGCCGCGAATCGGTACTGACCGCCGTACGCCGAGAGGTCCTCGGCCCAGACTGGTGCGCCAGCGAGCGGCGGCGACCCGCCGCGGCTGCAGCACGTTGTAGGTGCTCGGGTCTCGCGGGTCGTAGGTCCACCAGTCGTTGCGGTCGACAACCCGGTAGGGCAGCGCGGTCCCCGGGTCGGCCCCGTTGCCGAAGGCCGACAGGATCGCGAAGGTGCCGGCCGGGCTGGTCCCGGTGCCTTGCCGTCGTTCGTCGGCCGGCACGAAGCCGTTGTAGCCCACCCGGGCCCGCACCGGGCCGGTGCGCAGCCGCCAGTCACCGTCGCCGGCACGCTGCCAGGTGCGCAGCACGGCGGTGCTGCTCGACCAGGACCGCGCGGTGACGACCACCACCTGGCGGGCGTCGCCCAGGGACGTGAGGCGGCTCGGGTGGTACGCCGGCCGCGGCTCCGCCCCGGTCGCCGCCGGCCCGACCAGAGTCAGGCCGGCCGTGACCAGTCGCGACGAGCAGGACGGCGACAGCCGACCGCGCGGGCGGCGACCGGGACGCTGCGTCCGACGGATCCGTCGCGGGTGCTCGACCATAGGCTGGCCATCATGCCCGCTGAGCCTGGACGTCTCGACGGACGTCGACGCCAACCCGCTGTGGGGCGAGGACTGGGCCGAGGTCCGGGCCCTGTGGCCGCTGGAGAACACCGTCGCCCACCTCAACCACGGGTCGTACGGCGCGGTGCCCACCCCGGTCCTCGAGGAGCAGCAGTCCTGGCGGGACCGGATGGAGTCCAACCCGGTCCGGTTCTTCCGCCGCGAGCTGCCCGCGGCGCTGGCCGCGGCCCGGGCCGAGGTCGGCGACTTCCTCGGGGCCGACGAGGGCGTCGCTCGCGTTCGTGCCCAACGCCACCAGCGGCGCGAGCACCGTGCTGTCTGCGTTCCCGCTCGCCGCGGGCGACGCCGTGCTCGCTGACCGACCACAGCTACGGCGCGGTGCGGATCGCCGCGCACCGGTTCGCCGCCGACCGGGGCGCGGCAGTCGACACCGTGCACGTCCCGCTGACCGCGGACGACGACGAGGCGCTCGCCGCGCGTCCTCGGCGCCGTCCACGACCGGACCCGGCTCGCCGTGCTCGACCAGGTCACCTCGCCGACGGCCCGCCGGCTGCCGCTGGTCGGCCTGATCCCGGCGCTGCAGGAGCGCGGCGTCGCCGTCCTGGTCGACGGCGCGCACGCTCCGGGCATGCTGGCCGTCGACCTGGAACGGCTCGGCGCCGACTTCTGCGTCGGCAACCTGCACAAGTGGTGCTGCGCGCCGCGCGGCACCGCCGTCCTGCACGCCGCCGAAGAGCTGGCGCCCGGTCCTGCGCCCGCTGGTGGCCTCCTGGGGCGAGGCCGAGGGCTTCCCGCTGGCCTTCGACGAGACCGGCACCGACGACCTCGACCGCCTGGCTGTCCGCGCCGCGCGCCCTGCGCGTGCTGGAGCGGCTCGGCCTGGACCGGCTGCGCCGGCACAACGTCGAGCTCGCCGTCGCCGGCCAGCTCGAGGTCGCCCGGGCCCTGCAGGTCGACGCCGGCCGACCTGCCCCGGGACCCCGCCGTGAGCATGCAGCTCGTCCCGCTGCCCGAGGGGGTCGCCACGCTCGGTCGAGGCCGCGGACGCCTTGCAGGACCGGATCGGTGAGACCGTCCGCCGTCGAGGTCGCCGTCACGTCCTGGGCGGGTCGGGGCTTCGTCCGGGTCTCGGCGCAGGCCTACAACGCGCCGGCCGACTACCGCCGGCTCGCCGCGGACCTGCCCTCCCTGCTCTGAGCCGGTCCGCGACCGTCAGCGACCCGCGATGCACGGCCACCCGGGGCCCAGCAGGCCGCCGGCCACGCCGGACCGCGGCCACACCGGCAGCAGGCGGACCGGGCCGGCCCAGCAGGGCCAGCGGGTCGAGGTAGGTCTCGCCCGGCGCAGGCCCCAGTGCAGGCAGGTCGCGGGCAGGCAGTGGCTCGGCGCCGCGGCTCGAGCAGGCCCAGCGACGGTCCCCCGGCGCGACCCGTCGCCGCGGGACACCCGGGCCGCCACCGGCTCGTAGGTCGTGCGCAGCCCGCCCGGGTGGTCGACCGACACCACCCCGCGGCCGGCCACCCGGCCGGCGAAGGCCACCGTCCCGGCGGCCGGCAGCGAGCACCGGCGCACCCGCCCGCCGCGACCAGGTCGACGCCGCGGTGGCCCGGGCGCGTACGGGCCGGCCGGCGCGTCGAACCGCGCCGCGACCGCCGGCCGGGGGGCCAGCGGCCACCCCCACGGCGGCCGCGGTGGCCGTGGTGCCGGCACGCCAAGCTGCAGGCCGCGCCACGCATCAGCAGCCAGCGCGGCCGCAGCCGTCGCGGCATGCCATGCCCCGACGCTCGGCGCACCGGCGCGGCCCGCGTACGCCGCCGGGCGAGGCAGGACTGTGGACGGCCCGCGCCGTCGGCCGGCCTGGGGACGGTGCGCGATTTCGGCCTCGCGGCGCGCCCGGCGTACACTCGCACGCAGCGACCCGCCCGTGCGGGTCGACTTCGCACGCCCGCATCCGCCACCGGACCTCGTCCACCGGCGGGGGCGCGCTCATCGGTCCGCCCGACCCGCGATGGTCGACGGCGGCGAGCGCGCTCGCGGGCGTCAGGACGCGGACGGCCGACCGGGCGCCCGCGAGGAAACCGACAGGCGCCAGGCCGCCCGCGCATGCGGGCCGCGGCGCGAGAAAGGCAGGCCGACCGTGGCCACCAACCAGGTCGTCTCCATGAAGCAGCTGCTCGAGAGCGGCGTGCACTTCGGGCACCAGACCCGCCGCTGGAACCCGAAGATGAAGCGCTTCATCTTCACCGAGCGCAACGGCATCTACATCATCGACCTGCAGCAGTCGCTGTCCTACATCGACCGCGCCTACGAGTTCGTCAAGGAGACCGTCGCCCACGGCGGCTCGGTGATGTTCATCGGCACCAAGAAGCAGGCCCAGGAGGCCGATCGCCGAGCAGGCGACCCGCGTCGGCATGCCCTACGTCAACCAGCGCTGGCTGGGCGGCATGCTCACCAACTTCCAGACCGTCCACGGGCGGCTGCAGCGCCTCAAGGAGCTCGAGCAGCTCGACTTCGACGACGTGCCCGGCTCGGGCATGACCAAGAAGGAGCTGCTCGTCCTGCGAGCGCGAGAAGGACAAGCTCGAGAAGACCCTCGGCGGCATCCGCGACATGTCCCGGGTCCCGAGCGCGGTGTGGATCGTCGACACCAAGAAGGAGCACATCGCCGTCGGCGAGGCCCACAAGCTCGGCATCCCGGTCGTCGCGATCCTGGACACCAACTGCGACCCGGACGAGGTCGACTACAAGATCCCGGGCAACGACGACGCGATCCGCTCCGTCACGCTGCTCACCCGGGTGATCGCCGACGCCGTCGCCGAGGGCCTGATGGCCCGGGTGCGCACCCAGGTCGACGGCGACGACAAGCCGGCCGACGGGCAGCTCGCCACCGACGAGCCGCTGGCCGACTGGGAGCGGGAGCTGCTCCAGCGCGGCACGGCCGCCGAGGGCACTCCCGCCGCCGGGCGAGACCGTCGAGGGCGCCGGCGCCGAGACCACGGCGACAGCCGCCGAGGCACCGGCGGCTGCGGCGACCGAGGCTCCGGCGGCTGCGGCTCCCGAGGCCACGACCATCGCGGCTGCGGCTCCCGAGGCCGCTGCTCCAGCAGCCGAGGCAGTCGACGCCCCGGCGTCCGACGCCGGCACCACCGGCGACACTCCGGCCGAGAGCACCCGCGAGGCCTGAGCCGCTGCTGCCGGCCGGTCGACCTTCTGACCGGCCGGCAGCGCGCCCGGGCGCACCACGACCGACACGACAAGAGAGCGAGACTGCGTACCCATGGCGAACATCACCGCCGCCGACGTCAAGAAGCTCCGCGACGCCACCGGCGCCGGGATGATGGACGCAAGAAGGCCCTCGTGGAGGCCGACGGCGACTTCGACAAGGCCGTCGAGCTCCTGCGCATCAAGGGCGAGACCAAGGTCAAGGAGCGCGGCGCCGAGCGCAGCGCCACCAACGGCCTGGTCGCCGCCGCCGACGGCGCGATGATCCAGCTCAACTGCGAGACCGACTTCGTCGCCAAGAACGAGCAGTTCCAGCAGCTCGCCGCCGACATCGTGTCCCACGCCGCCAAGACCGGCACCGGTGACGTCACGGCGCTGCTCGGCGAGACGCTCGCCGACGGCCGCACGGTCGCCGACAACATCGACTCGGTCGCCGCCGTCATCGGCGAGAAGCTCGAGCTGACCGCCGTCGTGGTCCTCGGCGCCGAGGGCCGCTCGGTCGCGTCGTACATGCACCGCCGCTCGTCGGACCTGCCCCCGCAGGTCGGCGTGCTCGTGGAGTTCGAGGGCGAGGACCTCGAGGCCGCGCGGGCCGCCGCGATGCAGATCGCCGCGATGCGCCCGCAGTACGTCACGCGGGACGAGGTGCCGGCCGACGTCGTCGAGAACGAGCGGCGGATCGCCGAGGCGACCGCCCGCGAGGAGGGCAAGCCCGAGCAGGCGCTGGCCAAGATCGTCGAGGGCCGGGTCAACGGCTTCTTCAAGGACGTCGCGCTGCTCGAGCAGCCGTCGGTGCAGGACAGCAAGAAGACGGTCAAGGCCGTCCTGGACGCGGCCGGGCGTCACGCGTCAAGCGCTTCGCCCGCTTCGAGGTCGGCGGCGCCTGACCGGCCTGCTGGCAGACTGACCGGCAGTCCGGCGGGACCGGGAGCAGCGCACGCACGACGACGAGGAGGCCGCGATCGTGCAGGGATCCACTGAGGGAACCGGCAGGGTCGCGGCCTTCGCCGCGTCCGAGACCGAGACCGAGGGCGAGCGCGCCGTACCGCCGGGTCGTGCTCAAGCTCTCCGGCGAGGTCTTCGGCGGCGGCCAGCTCGGCGTCGACCCGGACGTCGTGGCCGGCCTCGCCCGGCAGATCGCCGACGTCGTGCGCGTCCGGCGTGCAGGTGGCGATCGTCGTCGGCGGCGGCAACTTCTTCCGCGGCGCCGAGCTCTCGCAGCGCGGCATGGACCGCGCCCGCGCCGACTACATGGGCATGCTCGGCACGGTGATGAACTGCCTCGCGCTGCAGGACTTCCTGGAGAAGCAGGGCGTCGAGACCCGGGTGCAGACCGCGATCACGATGGGCCAGGTCGCCGAGCCGTACATCCCGCGGCGGGCGATCCGGCACCTGGAGAAGGGCCGCGTCGTCATCTTCGGCGCCGGCGCCGGCATGCCGTACTTCTCCACCGACACCGTCGCGGCCCAGCGCGCGCTCGAGATCGGCGCCGAGGTGCTGCTGATGGGCAAGAACGGCGTCGACGGCGTCTACGACGCCGACCCGCGCACCAACCCGGACGCCGTGCAGCTTCGACCAGCTGTCCTACGACGAGGTCCTCGACAGGGGCCTGAAGGTCGCCGACGCCACCGCGTTCAGCCTCTGCCTGGACAACCGGCTGCCGATCGTGGTCTTCAACCTGACCGAGGAGGGCAACATCGCCCGCGCGGTGCGCGGTGAGAAGATCGGCACCCTCATCGGTCCCGACGCGCTGACCTCAGCGACCGCCGGACCGACGCCGACGACCGACGACAGGAGACCGACGTGATCGACGAGACCCTCTTCGAGGCCGAGGAGAAGATGGAGAAGGCCGTCGCCGTCGCCAAGGACGACTTCGCCACCATCCGCACCGGCCGGGCCAACCCGGCGATGTTCGACAAGATCATGGTCGACTACTACGGCGCACCGACCCCGGTGAACCAGCTCGCGTCGTTCCACGTCGCCGAGGCCCGGATGCTCACGCTCACGCCGTACGACAAGGGCGCGATGGCCGCCATCGAGAAGGCGATCCGCGACTCCGACCTCGGGCGTCAACCCGACCAACGACGGCAACGATCATCCGGGTCGTGCTTCCCGCAGCTCACCGAGGAGCGCCGCAAGGAGTTCATCAAGGTCGCGCACCACAAGGCCGAGGACGCCCGGATCTCGATCCGCAACGTCCGCCGCCACGCCAAGGACGAGCTGGACCGGCTCGCCAAGGACGGCGAGGCCGGCGAGGACGACGTGCGCCGCGCCGAGAAGGAGCTCGAGGAGGTCACCCAGAGGCACGTCGCGCGCGGTCGACGACCTGCTCAAGCACAAGGAGGCCGAGCTCCTCGAGGTCTGAGGGCTCGGCCACCGACATCGCCATGACCACCGACCAGCGAGGACGGCAGCTCCCCGCTCGAGCCTGTCCCGATGCAGCCGGTCCCGCCGCCGGAGCGACGCACCCGCGCGGGCCGCAACCTGCCCGCGGCCATCGGGGTCGGCCTCGGCCTGGCCGCGGTCATCCTGCTGTCGCTGTACGTCTGGAAGCCCGCCTTCGTCGGTGTCGTCGTGGCCGCCGTCGTGCTCGCGGTCTGGGAGCTCGCCAACGCGCTTCGGCGCGGACCGGGTCCGGGTCCCGCGTGGTCCCGCTCGCCGTGGGCGCGGTGGCGATCGTCGTCGTCGGCGTACGCCGGGGGCAGCGAGGCCGATGCTCGTCGCGCTCGCGCTGACCGTGCTGGCGCGCCATGCTCTGGCGGCTCGCCGGAGAACCCGAAGGGCTACGTCGCGCGACGTCACGGCCGGCGTCTTCGCCGCGCTGTACGTGCCGTTCCTCGCCGGCTTCGCGGTGCTGCTGCTGCGACCCGACGACGGCGCCGACCGCGTCGTCGTCTTCATCGTGCTCGTCGTGCTCAGCGACATCGGCGGCTACGCCGCCGGGGTCCTGTTCGGCCGGCACCCGATGGCGCCGACGGTCAGCCCGAAGAAGTCCTGGGAGGGCTTCGCCGGCTCGGCGCTGTTCTGCGCCGTCGGCGGGGCGCGTCGCCGTGCCGCTGCTGCTCGACGGGCGCGGTCTGGGAGGGCGTCGCTGATCGGCCTCGCGGTCGATGGCGACCGCCACCCTCGGCGACCTCGGCGAGTCGATGATCAAGCGCGACCTCGGCATCAAGGACATGGGCAGTCTGCTGCCCGGCCACGGCGGGCTGATGGACCGGCTCGACTCGCTGCTGCCGGCCGCGCCGGTCACCTACCTGCTGCTCAGCTGGCTCGTGCCGGCCTGAGGAGAGACGACGCCCGTGCCTGCCCCCGTCCCCGGCGAGCTCACCTTCGCCGCAGCCGCGCCGCGCCAAGCCGCCGCGCCACCTCGCCGACCTCGCGCCCGACGAGCGTCGCGGCCGTGGTCGCCGAGCTCGGCGAGAAGCCGTTCCGGGCCGGCCAGCTGTCCAGCCACTACTTCGACCACCTCGGCGCCGACCCGGAGCAGATGACCGACCTGCCCAAGGCCTCCCGGGCCGAGCTGGCCGAGGCGCTGCTCCCGCCGCTGCTCACCCCGGTGCGGCACCTCGAGGCCGACGGCGGACGCACCCGCAAGTCGGTCTGGCGGCTGTTCGACGGCGCGACGGTCGAGAGCGTCCTGATGCGCTACCCGGGCCGGGTGACGATGTGCGTCTCCGTCGCAGGCCGGCTGCGGCATGAACTGCCCGTTCTGCGCGACCGGCCAGGCCGGGCTGACCCGCAACATGTCCGCCGGCGAGATCGTCGACCAGGTCGTCGCCGGTGCCCGGATGCTGCGGCGACGGCGAGATCGCCGGAGGTCCCGGCCGGGTCTCGCAACGTCGTGTTCATGGGGATGGGCGAGGCGCTGGCCAACTACAAGGCGGCGGTGCAGGCGGTCCGTGCGCCTCACCGACCCCGACCCCGACGGCCTCGGCCTGTCCGCAGCGGAACGTCACCATGTCGCACCGTCGGGCTGGTCCCGGCGATGCGGACAGCTCGCCGGCGAGGGCCTGCCGGTCACGCTCGCGCTGTCGCTGCACGCGCCGGACGACGAGCTGCGCGACACGCTGGTGCCGGTCAACACCCGGTGGAAGGTGGCCGAGGTGCTCGACGCGGCCCGGCGCTACTTCGAGGCGACCGGGCGCCGGGTCAGCATCGAGTACGCGCTGATCCGCGACATCAACGACCACGCCTGGCGGGCCGACCTGCTCGGGACCGAGCTGAACCGGCGCGGCCGCGGCTGGGTGCACGTCAACCCGATCCCGCTCAACCCCACGCCGGGCTCGAAGTGGACGGCCAGCGACCCGCAGGTCGAGCGCACCTTCGTCGAGCCGGCTGCGGGCGCACGGCATCCCGACCACCGTCCGCGACACCCGGGGCCGCGAGATCGACGGGGCCTGCGGCCAGCTGGCAGCGGTGACCGAGTGAGGCACCGATGAGCCACAAGCGGTTCCGCCGGGTCAGCCGGCTGCGGCGCGGCTACCACCGCCGCCAGGTCGACGCGTTCCTCAACCACGTCGAGGTCTCGCTCGGCGGCGTCTTCCCGCCGCCTACGGCAGCCGAGGTCCGCCAGGCCGGCTTCGAGCTGGTGCACGGCGGCTACGACGTCCACGCCGTCGACGAGGTCCTGGACGCGCTCGAGGAGCGGGTGCTCGTCGCCCAGGGGATGACCGCCGGCCGTCGCGGGAAGGCGGACCCGGGCAGCGAGGCCGAGTTCCTCAAGGGCGAGCTCGCGGCGCCGTACATGCGACGCTTCCCGCGGGCCCGCGGCTGCGGCGCGGCTACCACCTGGACGACGTCGACGAGTTCGTCGACCGGGTGGTGGCCACCGCTCGACGCCCAGGACACGGCTCACGGTCGAGGACGTCCGCACCGCGCCGTTCCGGCCGCGCCGCGGCGGCTACCGCGAGGACGCCGTCGACGAGGCCATCGACCGGGTGGTCGAGCACCTCCTGCTGGTACGCCGGCAGGCCGACGCCCCGCAGGCGCCGCCGGTGCCGCGGTCGGCCGACTAGGACGACGAGGACGACCGGCCCTGGCGCATCGGCGCCCGCTCGGGCGAGGATGCCCGGCATGGGCGACTACCGCGCTACCTATCGCCGCAGCATCGAGGACCCGGAGGGCTTCTGGGCCGACGCGGCCCGGGACATCCTCTGGCGGACCGAGCCGTCGACCGTCCTGGACGCGACCCGCGCCCCGTTCTACCGCTGGTTCCCCGACGGGGTCCTGAACACCTGCGAGAACGCGCTGGACCGGCACGTCGCCGACGGGCACGGCGGCCGACGTCGCGCTGGTCTACGACAGCCCGGTCACCGACACCCAGCGCACCTACACCTACGCCCAGCTGCTCGCGGAGGTCGCGACCTTCGCCGGCGCCCTGGCCTCGCTCGGCGTCCGGAAGGGCGACCGGGTCGTCATCTACCTGCCGATGGTCCCGGAGGCCGTCGTCGCGATGCTCGCCTGCGCCCGGCTGGGTGCCGTGCACTCCGTGGTGTTCGGCGGGTTCGCGGCGAACGAGCTGGCCGCCCGGGTCGAGGACGCCAAGCCGAGGGTCGTCGTGTCGGCGTCCTGCGGCATCGAGGTGAGCCGGGTGGTGGAGTACAAGCCGCTGCTGGACCGGGCGCTCGAGATGTCGGCGCACCAGCCCGAGCACGTGGTCGTCCTGCAGCGTCCGCAGGCGACGGCGGCGATGACGGCGCCGCGCGACCTCGACTGGCGCGATCTGGTCGAGCGACGCCGAGCCCGCCGAGTGCGTGCCGGTGGCCGCCACCGACCCGCTCTACGTGCTGTACACGTCGGGCACGACCGCGAAGCCCAAGGGCGTCGTCCGCGACAACGGCGGGCATGCCGTCGCGCTGCAGTGGTCGATGTCCAACATCTACGGCGTCGGCCGGGGAGACGTGTGGTGGACCGCCTCCGACGTCGGGTGGGTGGTCGGCCACTCCTACATCGTCTACGCGCCGCTGCTCGTGGGAGCGACCACGGTGCTCTACGAGGGCAAGCCGGTGGGGACGCCGGACGCCGGCGCGTTCTGGCGGGTCGTCGCGCAGTACGGCGTGCAGGCGCTGTTCACGGCTCCCACCGCGATCCGGGCGGTGAAGAAGGAGGACCCGCGAGGGTGAGCACCTGACGTCGCACGACGTGTCGTCGCTGCGCACCCTGTTCCTCGCCGGCGAGCGGCTGGACCCGGACACCTGGGAGTGGGCGACCGAGCGGCTCGGCGTGCCCGTCATCGACCACTGGTGGCAGACCGAGACCGGCTGGCCGATCGCGGCGAACCTGCGCGGACTCGAGCCGATGCCGATCAAGCCGGGCTCGCCGACGGTGCCGGTTCCCGGCTACGACGTGCGGGTGCTCGACCCGACCGGTGCGGAGGTCCCGCCTGGCACCGAGGGAGCGATCTGCATCAGGCTGCCGCTGCCGCCGGGCACGCTGCCGACCCTGTGGGGGGACGACGACCGGTTCGTCGCGTCGTACCTGTCGGCCTTCGACGGCTACTACCTGACCGGCGACGGCGGGTACGTCGATGACGACGGCTACCTGTTCGTGATGGGTCGCACCGACGACGTCATCAACGTGGCCGGCCACCGGCTCTCGACCGGCTCGCTGGAGGCCGTCGTCTCTGGACATCCGGCGGTGGCCGAGTGCTGCGTGATCGGCGTGCACGACGACCTCAAGGGCCAGGTGCCGCGCGGGCTCGTCGTGCTCAAGGCCGGTGCAGACGTGGACCCGGACCAGCTGCGGGCCGAGCTGGTGCAGCGGGTGCGGGACCAGATCGGTGCCGTGGCGTCGTTCCGCCAGGTCGACGTGGTCGCGGCGCTGCCCAAGACCCGGTCCGGCAAGATCCTGCGCCGCTCGCTGCGGGCCATCGCCGACGGCAAGGACGAGCCGGTGCCGTCGACGATCGAGGACCCCACGGTGCTCGATGTGCTGCGTCCGACGCTGCAGAAGCAGCACTGACCCGCGGCCTGGTCGTCGCTGTTGGTCCCGCGATCAGTGTTCTTCGCTCTCCACCAGGTGAACCACGAGCTTGGATGTGCCTTCGGCCTCGGTCGGCGAGATCCGTGCCTCCCCGGCGGCGCCTTCGTAGGCTCCGGTGCCGCCGATCACGGCGGCCACGATGGGTGCGCTGAAGTCCGTCGTGGTGGCGACCTCGAGGCTGCCCTCCGGGAGCAGCAGGCTGCCCTGACAGTGGTGCTTGGTCGCCGTTACCGTCGTGCACCTGCTGATGAACTGCCCAAGGCGAGTTGTCGCCGACCGGTTCCACAGTTCGTTGTCGAAGAAGAGCGTGTCTCCGACGCTGCCGCCCGACGGACCCAGGTCCAGCGTCGAGACGGGACCACGGATGTCCAGGAAGCGCAGCGTTGCCGTCCTAGAGGTCGTCACATCGGTGGCAACCCGAGCGAGGGCTACGGACACCGGACCGGGCACTCGGGTGCTGGGCGCCTGCGCGACGTGTTCGCGGGGCGCGCTGAACGCCGTGGAATGGGGTCGATGGTCCGTGTCGCCGAGGGCGGCGCCTGCCGTTCCGAGCGTGAGGGCCACCACCGACGTCGTGATCACAGCGTGTGCTGATCGCATGATCGCCACCTCCGGGAGGTTGTTCAGGGGTTGTTGCTCCTTGTCCGTGGACGCTAGGCAGGGCTGCGCCGGTCCTCATCGGTGAACTCCCTCGACAATGCGGTGGGGGGGGCGTTGTCGGCGGCGGAACACCGATCTACCGTTCGGGCATGGCCACCGTCCCTTTCGTGGGCCGAGACCAGGAGCTAGCCACATTGGTCGAGCTGGCCGCGTCGTCGCGGAGCCGGCACGGGGTAGACGTGGTGGTCGTCGCAGGCGAGGCCGGCGCGGGCAAGAGCCGGCTGCTGGCGGAGCTGAGCGAGCGGATCGGTGCGGAGCATCTCCTTCAGATGGCCGGGTTCGAGCCCGAACGGACGATCCCGCTCGCTGCGGCGGGCGATCTCTTGCGGAGGCTCAGCTCCGTGGCGCACGAGGGCCCGCGCCTAGCGCACCTCCTCGACGTGGGCGCCGCCGAACGGCCGCTGGACCCCATGCAGATCTGCGAGGCTGCGCACCGCTGCCTCACGGAGCTGTCTCCCCACGTCCTGCTCGTCGATGATCTCCAATGGCTCGACGAGCTGAGCCTGGGCCTGGTGCACTACCTGATTCGAGGTGTCGGTGCCGCCGGCTCCGCCATGGCCCTTGTCGTCGCCGGCCGGCCCGGGCCCCGCGCAGCCGCCTTCACCTCGTCGCTGGCTCGTGTCAATCCCGACCCGGGGCGGATCCACCGCATCTCGATCGGCCCGTTGGACCGCGCTGATGGGGCACGGCTCTGCCAAAGCGTCAACCCCGCCCTCGGGCCTGACGAGGCCGACCAGATCTGGGAACAATCAGCGGGTCTGCCGTTCTGGCTCCTGGCGCTGTCCCGGGCCGGGAGTGACGAGTCCGGCATCCGTGCGCTGCTGGTGGGGGGATTGGCCAGTGTCTCGGCTGACGCCGCCGCGCTGGCCGCGGTGCTCGCGGTCCACGCCAAGCCCGCATCCCCCGCCATGCTCGGTGAGGTGCTGGAGTGGCCGCCGGCACGGTTCGAAGGGGCGGCGGATGAGCTCGTCGGCCTGGGCGTCGCCCTGCGGACGGGCGTGACGTTGCGCCTCACGCATGATCTGGTACGGGCGGCCGTTCTTGCGGATCTGCCCGGCGATGTGGCCCTACGCGCCCATGCCCGGCTCGCCGAGCATCTGCTCGAGGGCGCCGGCGACGATGCCCACCTGCTCTCTGAGGTGCTGTGGCACCGCCGCGCGGCGGCACTGCCCTGTGCGGACCTCGCGCTGCGACTGACCCGTTGCCCCCGGCGTCGGCTTCTCAGCGCCGACGACGTCCGGGCGCTCGCCAGGCTCGCGTCCGACCCGCACGAGCCGCAACCGGGCTCGGCGGAGCTTCGGTGGCAGGTCGCTCGGCTCGCCTCAGAGATCGGCAATCCCGCGCTGTCGCTGGAGACCTGGTCGGAGTTGATACCCCACGTGAGGTCCCCACAGGAGCGGGCCAGGGCGGCGCTCGAGGCCTCCCGCGCGGCGCTCGAGCTGGGGGATCGGAAGCAGGCCCGGTCGTTCCTCACCCAGTCGCGCGCGACGGCGGCGGGAGACCCGCTGCTCGTGATCGAGATTGACGCGCACGAGTCCGAGGTCGAGGGCAACAGCCGTGCCGAGTCCGAACAGCCGATGCGGCGGGCCGTGGCTGCGGCACGGGCCCTGCCAGGGGACGGGGACGGCCGGAGGGCCTCGACACTCGTCAGCGGGGGGCGTTCCTCGCCGCCCTGCGGTCGGAGCTCTTCTTCGCGCTGCGCACGGAGGCTCCCGAGACGATGCTGCGCATCGCCGAGGAGATGGAGTCGGCGGCGGACACTCTGGACGACCGGCTGCACGCGATGCTGCACGCCGTGCTGGCGCTGCGGGCACTCGGCCGTTACCAGGAGGCCGAGCGACGCTGCCGGACGGCCCGACTCGTGGCCGTGCGGGAGGCGCTTCAACCGACAGCCTTTCTGGCCGGTTTTCTGTTGGCTGGAACGCTGCACTACCTTGGTCGGCTCGCCGAGGCCAGAACAGTGGCAGTGGAGGTGGTCGCCCTCGCCGACCGGGCACCGGTCGTCGTCCCGAGTTGGCTGTCCGTCGCGTGGGTGCGGTCCCTCGTGCCGCAGGTTGACATGTCCCTTCGCGGGCTGGCGGTGTCACGTCCCGTGCTGGACGCCCTGGCACATACCGAGCCCAACCCGCACTTCCGGCTACAGATCTGGCTCGAGGCGGGTCTGTGGGCCGCACGCCTCGGGGCAGCCCGCGACGCGCCGTACGCCGCATCGTGCCTCGAGTCCGCGGGGCGCGACGTCGCCGCCGCGAGGTGTGACCGGTGCGCCTCGGAGTACGCCGTGCGCGCGGCCGAGGCGTTCGCCCGACTGGGTCGGGTCGACGCCGCAAGGGCCATGCTGTCCAGGTGGGACCGTGACCACGACGGTCTCGTTCGGGTCTTTCCAGCCATCGGCCAGGTCGGTTTCTGGCGACGACGCGCGGAGGCACTGCTCGCGGCAACGGACGACCCTGCCCGCGGGTTCGCCCTGTTGACGACTGTTCGCGGCGAGGCAGCGTCGCAGGGCGCCCACCTCGACGAGCTGTGGTCCCAGATCGACATGGGCCGGGTAGCCAGCCTCTCCGACCGGGGACGCGCCGTTCCGGTGCTTCAGGCTGCGATCACGACAGCAAACAGCTCGGCGCAGACAGCGAGCAGCGCCTGGCGCGCCAGCTCTTGCGTGCCGCCGGCGTGCGGTCATGGCAGCCCACCTCACCGGCGTAGATGGGTCGTCGGACGGTTTGACCGAGCGCGAGCTCGAGATCGGTCGGATGGTTGCCTCCGGGGCGAGCAACCCCGAGATCGCAGAGGCGATGTTCATCTCCCGAAAGACCGTGGAACGCCACGTCTCGAACATCCTCGGCAAGACCGGCACCCGCAACCGAGCAGAACTCGCGGCCCGGCTGTCGTCGGCATAGCTCAGCCCAGGGCCACGAGCGCGCCCAGGGCCAGGCCCAGCGCGAGCAGCCAGAGCAGCGTCGGCCATCGGGACACCTCAGCCACCTCCCGGCAACGTCACGACACCGTCCGCGACCTCGACCTGCACCGGGGGGAGCGGCCGAGTAGCGGGACCGCTCACCACCTCGCCGGTGCCGGCGTCGAAGGTGCTGCCGTGGCACGGACACGTGATCAACCCGTCGGTGACGCCGTCGACGGTGCAGCCCTGGTGGGTGCAGGTCGCCGAGAAGGCGCGCACCTCGGCACCCGACCGCACCAGCACCACGCGCTGGTCGTCGAGTACCAGGCCACCGCCGTCGGGGATGTCGTCGACGGAGGCGAGTGCGCTGGCGGTGGCCGCCGGCGCCGGCCCGTAGCCGTTGGCGGCAACGGCGGTGCCGGTGCCGCGCGCTGCGTCACTCCGGCGGGCCCACAGGAAGCCTGCCACTGCGCCGACGGCGACGACGCCGGAACCGCGCAGCACCGTACGGCGACTCAGTGCAGCGCTCACGTCAGCGACACCCCCGACCGGGTGAAGAACCACAACGCCGACGTGAGCCAGACCAGGACGAGTGCCGTGAGCACCGTGCCGCCGAGGACAGGCAGCGACCAGCCGGGCAGCCCGCGCACCCGCAGGCCGAGCATCTTCGCGGCGTACGCGCCGTAGAACAGGCAGGCGGCGAGTCCGTGCAGCAGGACCCGCGGGCTGTCGGTCGCGAAGCCGAGGGCCCACATGCAGTGCAGCGCGACCGGCAGGGTCAGGGTGAACGCGGCCGCGCCGGACCACCGGTGCAGCAGCGACGCCCACCCGGGGGCACCAGCTCGGACACCGGGCAGCCGCCCCCACATCCACAGCGCCGTGGTGAGCTGGACGAGCAGCAGCGCGACGGCGGCGGTCGTCAGCCACGCCTTCATCTGCAGCATCCCCGAGAAGCCGAGCGTCGTGAACGGCCGCCCGGCGGGCTCGTGCAGGCCGGCGTACGCCCCGATCGCCACGGCGACGAGAGCGCCGAGGAGCAGGACGAAGCCCGCGACCGGCCGATCGGCGCCGACCCGGCCGCTGACCGCAGGGCTCGCCACAGGACCACTGTCGGGGCGGTGCACTCCACCGCGCAAGGGCCTGCCGGCTGGATCGTCGGGGTGACGCCTCAGACCCGGTCCGGCAGGGCGCGGGCGACGGCATCGAGCAGCCCCCGGCAGGCCCGCTCGACCTGGTCCAGCACGTCGGCGAAGTCCCGGGCGTCGCCGAAGTACGGGTCAGCGACCTCGGCGCCATCGGGTGCCGCCGGGTCGAACGAGCGCAGCAGCCGCACCCGGTCCCGCTGCGCGCCGGTCCGAGCCAGGGCCCGCAGCTCGCGAAGGTGTCCCCGGTCCAGGGCGAGCACGAGGTCACGGTCATCCAGCCAGCCGGGCTCGAAGACCCGCGCCCGGTGCGCCCGCCCGTCGTACCCTCCGTCGCGCAGCGCCGTGACCGCCCGACGATCGGCCGGGCCGCCGACGTGCCAGTCACCGGTGCCGGCCGAGTCCACCTCGACGACGCCCGACAACCCGGCCTCGTCGGCCAGCCGACGCATCACGACCTCCGCGATCGGTGACCGGCAGATGTTCCCGCTGCAGACGAAGCACAGCCGGTACGCCGGTCCATCGGGAGTAGGGAGGTCGATCATTCCCGACATCCTCCCAGCAGCGCGCGGCGTATGTTGCGGAGCATGGTGGGCCCGCGCGAGGTGCCCGCGACACCGGTGCCCGGATCCCGCACGTCCACGGACGCCGGAGGCGAACCGGCTGACCCGTCGATCCGTACCTTCCTGATCGCCGACGTCCGCGGCTACACGGCCTACACCCAGCGGGAGGGCGACGAGGCGGCGGCACTGCTGGCGGCGCGGTTCGCCGAGGTCACCCGCGAGGTCGTGGCCGGCCATAGCGGTGTCCTGCTCGAGCTGCGCGGCGACGAGGCCCTGGTGGTCTTCACCTCCGCTCGCCAAGGGATCCGGGCTGCGCTTGCGCTGCAGGAGGCATTCGTCGACGAGACCCTCAGCGACTCGACCCTGGTGCTGCCGGTGGGCATCGGCCTGGACGCGGGCGAGGCGGTCGCGGTCGAGGGCGGCTACCGCGGCGGCGCGCTGAACCTGGCCGCGCGGCTGTGCGGCCGAGCCGGGCCCGGCGAGGTCCTCGCCTCGCAGGAGGTGACCCACCTGGCTCGCCACCTCTCCGGCGTCCGCTACGAGTCCCGGGGCCGTCTCGATCTCAAGGGCATGTCCGGACAGGTGCCCGTCGTGCGGGTGGTCCTCGACCCGACCGACCCGACGCGCGAGTCGGCGTTCCGGTCCGCGGTCGCACCTCCGCGCCCACCCCGGATGTCGCGACGCCGGCTTCTCACCGCGGGTGCGTTGGTGCTTGTGCTCCTCGCGGCGGCCGGGGTCTACGCCGCGAACCAGGCATCCGAGACCTCGGCCGGCCTGTCGGTGGGTGACCGGGTCGACCTGGTCGACGTCGGCTCGGGCCGGGTGCTGCACCAGGTGCGGCTCGGCAAGCAGCCGTCGGCGATCGCGTCGGGCGCCGGGTCGCTCTGGGCGACCAACGCGGGGGACGGCACCGTGTCGCGGATTGACCCCGACTCGCGGACGGTGCGCGGGAGCATCGACGTCGGCGGCAAGCCGACGGGCGTCGTCGTCGCCGGTGGCTTCGTCTGGGTGACCGACCAGGTCGGCCAGTCGGTGGCCCAGATCAACCCCGACGTCGGCCGGCTGGTCAGCAAGGTCCAGGTCGGCAACCGGCCGACCGGGATCGCCGCTGGACCGAGCGGGGTGTGGGTGGCGAACAGCGCCGACGGCACCGTGACGCAGATCGACCCGCGCACCGGGGATGTGGTCAAGACCGTCGACGTCGGCAACGCGCCGACCGGTATCGCTGTCACCGCCGACACGGTGTGGGTGACGAACAACGCTGACGGGACGGTGTCCGCCGTCGACGCCAGGACCGGCACCCTGCGCGACAGCTTCCCGGTCGGCAACGGGCCGGCCGGGATCGTCAGCTCTGCCGGCTCGCTGTGGGTGGCGACCACCTTGGACGGGTCGCTGGCCAGGATGGACCCCGCCACCGGCGCCGTGATGACGAAGATCCAGGTCGGCAACGGCCCGACCGGCGTCGTCGCGACGCGCCGCGCCGTCTGGGTGAGCAACGAGTTCGGCGCCACCGTCGTGCGGGTCGACCCGGCCCGCGGCCAGGTCGACAAGACGGTGCGGGTCGGCGGCGCACCACAAGGCCTTGCCCTGGCCGGGGGGCAGCTCTGGGTGACGGCGTCCGGTGCGGGGACGGTGCACCGGGGCGGGACGCTGAACGTGGTGGCGGGTTCGCAGCTGAACACGATCGACCCGGCGAACATCCTCGGCGGCGTCGCCTCCATCGCGGGCATGGTGTACGACCACCTGGTCAGCTTCCGGCGGGCGGGGGGTGCCGCGGGGGCGACCCTGGTGCCCGACCTGGCCACTGCGGTCCCGACCGCCGTCGACGGTGGGACGACCTACACGTTCCGGCTGCGCCACGGCATCCGCTATTCGGACGGCCGGCGGGTGCGCGCCTCGGACGTCCGCCGCGGCGTCGAGCGGACGTTCCTGCTCAACGACACGTTCGGGGCGCTCTACTACGCAGGCGTGCGCGGGGCCGACGCCTGCAACGCCGCGCTCGAACCGACCTCGTGCGACCTGTCGGCCGGTATCGAGACCGACGACGCCTCCGGGTCGGTGACGTTCCACCTGGTGGCGCCGGACCCGGAGTTCCTGGCCAAGCTCGCTATCCCGGCTGCTGGGGCGGTCCCGCCCGGGACCCCGGATCATGACGTCGGTACCGCCGCAGTCCCGGGCACCGGGCCGTACATGGTCGGCCGGTTCGAGCCGGAACGCTCGCTGGAGCTGGTGCGCAACCCGTACTTCCGGGAGTGGTCGCGGGCCGCCCGCCCGGACGGCTTCCCGGACCGGATCGTCTTCCGCGTTCCCGCTGACGATGCTGCCGAAGACACGGGTCTGGAAGCGGTGCTGCGTGGCGACGCCGACCTCGTCCTGGGCTTCGGCTCGTTCCGCGGCCGCGCACGGGAGCTGCGGACCCGGTTCCCCGGGCAGCTGCACCAGGAGACGGGACGGTTCATGCAGTACCTGCAGCTCAACACGCGGATGCCGCCGTTCGACGAGGTGCTGGCTCGACGGGCGTTGAACTATGCCGTCGACCGGGCCCGGCTGGAGGAGCTGTGGGGCGGGTACGGCGGCACGCTGCAGTCCAGCTGCCAGCTGCTGCCCCCGGGCTTCCCCGGGTACTCCCGCTACTGCCCCTACACCCGAGACCTGGCCAAGGCTCGCCGGCTGGTGCGTGTCTCCGGGACCTCCGGCGACCGGGTCACCCTGCTGGCCGCCGAGGACGATCGTGAGCTCGGGCGCTACTTGGCTCAGGTGCTCGACGACCTCGGCTACCGGTCCCACCTCACGGTGGTGCCGGAGGACCAGCGGTACGACGCCGCGTACCGGCTGGGTGCGACGACTGGCATCGTCTTCTACGGATGGGGGGCGGATTTCCCCGCATCCTCGGGCTACCTCGCCGACACGATCGGCTGCGCCGACCAGCACCCGACCACGACCAACACCGGCGGCTTCTGCGACCCGCGCCTGGAGGGGCTGATCCAGCAGGCGCTGACACTGCAGGCGACGCAGCCGGCGGAGTCCGCCCGGCTCTGGCAGCAGGTCGACCATGCGGGGGTCGACCTCGCTGCCACGCTGCCGTTGGGGATCCTGGTCGAGGACGTGGTCACGTCCGAGCGGGTCGGCAACTACCAGCATCAGCCGGCCTACGGTGTGCTGTTCGACCAGCTCTGGGTGCGCTAGCCGGGCGTATCGCCAGGTCGGCTGTCAGTGACCCAGCATCCGCTCCATCAGCGCCGCTCGTCGGGATGGGCGGCCGGTGCGGGCCTCCTCGGCGTCGGCCCCGGTCATCACCGGCGAGCGACGCGCTCACCCCCAGCCACCGCAGCGGCTCCGGCTCCCACAGCGGCGACCGGTGGTCGACCCAGGGCAGCCGCACGAGGTCGGAGTCCCGGCCGAGGACCAGGTCGGCGAGTGTCCGCCCGGCGAGGTTCGTCGTCGAGACGCCGTCGCCGACGTACCCGCCGGCCCAGCCGAGCCCGGTGGCCTTGTCCAGGCCGACCGATGCGCACCAGTCGCGCGGCGATGCCCAGCGGTCCGCCCCACGAGTGCGTGATCGCGGCGTCCTCGACGGCCGGCAACAGGTCGACCAGCACGCCGGTGCAGCGCACCGAACACGGCGGGCTCCCGGTCGTGCTCGGGCCGGATCCCGGAGCCGAAGTGGTACGGCGCGCCCCGGCCGCCGAACGCCAGCCGGCCGTCCGCGGTGCGCTGGCCGTAGACGATCAGGTGGCGGTGGTCGGTGAAGGTCTCCCGGTCGCGCAGCCCGACCCGGTCCCAGACGTCGGCGGGCAGCGGCTCGGTGGCGACCATCAGCGAGTAGACCGGCGCGAGGGCTCGCCGCAGCCCGGGCAGCTGCGCGGTGAAGCCCTCGGTTGCCCGGATGACCACGTCGGCGCGCACCGTGCCGTGCGCTGTGGTCGACCCGGCCCGGCGCGATGCGGGTCACCGGGGTCCGCTCGTGCAGCCGCACGCCGAGCCGCTCCACGGCCCGGGCCAGCCCGCGCACCAGCCGGGCCGGGTGGATCGCGGCGCAGTGCGGCGTGTACGTCGCGCCGAGGACGTCCGATCGCGTCCAGCCGGCTCGCGGGCCTCGGCCGCGGTCGAGCAGCGCGAGGTCCTGCTCGCCGAAGCCCCAGCGACGCGCCTCGGCGACCTGCGGCCCGGGCGCGCTCCAGCTGAACCGGCGTGCGGGCGACCGTGACGGTGCCGCCCTTGGTCGAAGTGGCAGTCGATGCCCTCGGCCGCCGCGGCCCGGCCGACCTCGTCGACGCTGTCCTGCATCGCCCGGTGCTGCGCGATCGCCGGCTGCTCGCCGTACCGCTTCGCGAGCCACGCCGATCGACGCCGGGAACAGCGCCGAGCACCAGCCGCCGTTGCGGCCGCTGGCCCCGAAGCCGGCGACCTCGCGCTCCAGCACTACGATCCGCAGCGCCGGGTCGGCCGCCGCGAGGTAGTAGGCGGTCCAGAGCCCGGTGTAGCCGGCGCCGACGATGCGCGACGTCGGCGTCGCGGTCTGCCGGGCAGGGCCGGGCGCGGCGTCCAGTCGTCGTCGGTGGTGTCGTGCCAGAACGACAGCGACCGGTAGTCGCTCATGGGTGGCTCGCCGACGCGACCAGCCGTGCGACGTAGCCGGGCACGTCCAGTGCCGGCCCGCAGGTCGGGCGCCGGCGTCGGCTCGCCGTACTCCTCGTGCATCGGCACGACGCCGGCCCACACCGGCAGGCAAGGTCCTCGGCCGCGTCCTCCGGCGGGCCGTCGCTGACCTTCACCGACCACTCGACCAGCGGCAGCGAGAGCACCAGGGTCGCGGCCAGCTCCTTGCGGTTGGGCTGCCGCGCGTCGGCCCACCGGCCGGGCATCAGGTGCTCCGATGACGCGCTTCCAGCGCCGCGCAGCTTGGTCGTCGCCGTCGAGCGCGGTGCGCCGCGCCGAGCACCATCGCGCAGCGGTAGTGCATCGAGGACTCGAACACCGACCGGGCGAGCACCAGCCCGTCGAGCAGCGTCACCGTCAGGCAGGTCGGTGCGCCGGCGGCCAGCGACCGGAACAACCGGCTCGCGGTCGACCCGTGGAACAGCACGCTGTCGCCGTCGCGGGCGTACCCGACCGGGACGACGTAGGGCTGGCCGTCGTCGTCGAGGACCGCGACGTGCGCGACCCGCCCGGCGTCGAGCACCGCGTCGAGCGCTGCCCGGTCGTGCGACCTGCTTCTCCGGCAGCCGCCGGACGCGCGTGCGCTCGGACGGGGCTCACAGCCGGGCCCATGCCTCGGTCAGCACCGACCGCAGGATCTGCTCCATCTCGTCGAAGTGCGACTGGTCGCAGATCAGCGGCGGCGAGAGCTGGATGACCGGGTCGCCGCGGTCGTCGGCGCGGCAGTAGAGGCCGGCGTCGAACAGCGCCTTGGACAGGAAGCCGCGCAGCAGCCGCTCGCGACTCGTCGTCGTCGAACGTCTCGCGGGTCGCCTTGTCCTTGACCAGCTCGATGCCGTAGAAGAAGCCGTCGCCGCGCACGTCGCCGACGATCGGCAGGTCGGTCAGCTTCTCCAGGGTGTGCCGGAAGGCCGCCGGCGTTCTCGCAGCACGTGCTCGTTGAGCCCCTCGCGCTCGAAGATGTCGAGGTTGGCCAGCGCCACCGCCGCCGAGACCGGGTGGCCGCCGAAGGTGTAGCCGTGGGCGAACGATGTTGTTGCCCTGCAGGAACGGCTCCATGATCCGGTCGGTGGCGATCATCGCGCCGATCGGGGAGTAGCCCGAGGTCATGCCCTTGGCGCAGGTGATGATGTCGGGCTGGTAGCCGAACCGCGTCGCAGCCGAAGTAGTGGCCGAGCCGGCCGAACGCGCAGATGACCTCGTCGGACACCAGCAGCACGTCGTACTTGTCGCAGATCTCGCGGACCCGCTGGAAGTAGCCGGGCGGCGGCGGGAAGCAGCCGCCGGAGTTCTGCACCGGCTCCAGGAACACCGCGGCGACGGTCTCCGGACCCTCGAACTCGATGGCCTCCTCGATCCGGTCGGCGGCCCACCGGCCGAACGCCTCGAGGTCGTCGCCGTGCTCGGGTGCGCGGTAGAAGTTGGTGTTGGGCACCTTGTGCGCGCCCGGCACCAGCGGCTCGAACATCGCCTTCGCGGCCGGGATGCCGGTGATGCGACAGCGCGCCCGTGCGGGGTGCCGTGGTAGGCGATGTTGCGGCTGATCACCTTGTGCTTCATCGGCTTGCCGGTCAGCTTGAAGTACTGCTTGGCCACCTTCCAGGCGCTCTCGACCGCCTCGCCGCCGCCGGTGGTGAAGAAGACCCGGTTGAGGTCGCCGGGCGCGAGGTCGGCCAGCCGCTCGGCCAGCTCGACCGCCTTGGGGTGCGCGTAGGACCACAGCGGGAAGAACGCCAGCTCGCTGGCCTGCTTGGCGGCGGCCTCGGCCAGCTCGGTGCGGCCGTGCCCGGCCTGCACGACGAACAGCCCGGCGAGGCCGTCGAGGTAGCGCTTGCCCTTGTCGTCCCAGATGTAGGGGCCCTCCCCGCGCGATGATCACGGGCACGTCGGCCTGCGGCGTAGGCCGACATCCGGGTGAAGTGCATCCACAGGTGGTCGCGCGCCGCGGCTGCCACCGAGGTGCGCGGCGCTCGGCGGTCGACTGCTCGGACACGTCCTGTGAGGTCGAGGGTCATCTGGTTCCCCAGTTGTAGAGCTGCTTGCGCAGCTTGAGGTAGACGAAGGTCTCGGTGCTGCGCACCGGGGAACCGCGCGGATGCGCTTGCTGACCGAGCTCGAGCAGGTGGTCGTCGTCCTCGCAGACGACCTCGACCAGCAGGTCGAAGCCGCCGGCGGTGATGACGACGTAGTCGACCTCGGCCATGTCGGCGATCTTCTCGGCGACCGCCTCGACGTCGCCCTCGCAGCGGATGCCGATCATCGCCTGGCGCGGGAAGCCGACCTGGAGCGGATCGGTGACCGCCACGATCTGCATGACGCCGGCGTCGAGCAGCCGCTGGACCCGCTGCCGGACCGCCGCCTCGGACAGGCCGACGGCCTTGCCGATCGCCGCGTAGGGCCGCCGGCCGTCCTCCTGCAGCTGCTCGATGATCGCCTTCGAGACGTCGTCGAGCACCACGGCGCCGCCCCGGTCCCTGGTCCGCCATGGACGGCGATCCTGACCGTTGGGCAGCCGCTCTTGGCAAGTGAATCCGTGGTCGAAGCGCTGCCAAATTTGCTGAATCTGTCGTTAGCAAGGGCTGCTCACTGTTGAGAACGGTGTCCTGGCGGTTACGCTCGCCGTCGTACCGCCCGCCTGACCCCGAAGGAGCCTGCCGTGAGCACCCAGCCCCGTACCCTGCGCAACTTCGTCAACGGCGAGCTACGTCGACGCCGCCGACGGCCGCACCTCCGACCTGGTCGAACCCGGCACCGGCCAGGTGTTCGCCCAGGCGCCGGTGTCCGGGCCGGCCGACGTCGACGCGGCCATGTCCGCGGCCGCGGCGGCGTTCGAGGGCTGGCGGGACAGCCACGCCGAGCGAGCGGCAGCTGGCGCTGCTGCGGATCGCCGACGCGATCGAGGCGCGGGCCGACGAGCTGGTCGCGGCCGAGTGCGAGAACACCGGCAAGCCGATCGGGCTGACCATGTCCGAGGAGATCCCGCCGATGGTCGACCAGATCCGGTTCTTCGCCGGTGCGGCCCGGATGCTCGAGGGCCGGTCGGCCGGGGAGTACATGGCCGGCCACACGTCGTTCGTCCGGCGCGAGCCGATCGGGGTCTGCGCCCAGGTGACGCCGTGGAACTACCCGATGATGATGGCGGTCTGGAAGTGGGCGCCGGCGATCGCCGCCGGCAACACGGTGGTCCTCAAGCCGTCCGACACGACGCCGGTGTCGACGCTGCTGATGGCCGAGATCATGGCCGAGTTCCTGCCGCGCCGGCGTCTTCAACGTGGTCTGCGGCGACCGCGACACCGGCCGGGCGCTCGTCGAGCACCCGATCCCGCAGATGGTCTCGATCACCGGCTCGGTGCGGGCCGGCATGGAGGTCGCCGGGCAGCGCCGCGCGCCGACCTCAAGAAGGTGCACCTCGAGCTCGGCGGCAAGGCGCCGGTCGTCGTCTTCGACGACGCCGACCTCGAGGCGGCGGCCGAGGCGATCGCCGTCGCGGGCTACTTCAACGCCGGCCAGGACTGCACCGCGGCGACCCGGGTGCTCGCCGCGCCGGGCATCCACGACGACTTCGTCGCCGCGCTCGCCGAGCAGGCCAAGGACAGCGCCAAGACCGGCCTGCCCGACGACGAGGACGTGCTCTTCGGCCCGCTCAACAACGCCAACCAGCTCGACCGGGTGATGGGCATGCTCTGCCCGCGCGCCCGGAGCACGCGTCGGTGGCCGCGGGCGGCAGCCGGGTCGGTGGCGACCTGGCGAGCGGCTTCTTCCACGAGGCGACCGTCGTGTCCGGGCTGCGCCAGGACGACGAGATGGTCCAGGACGAGGTGTTCGGCCCGGTCATCACGGTGCAGCGGTTCACCGACGAGGACGAGGCGGTCCGCTGGGCCAACGGCGTGCGAGTACGGCCTGGCGTCCTCGGTGTGGACCAAGGACCACGGCCGGGCGATGCGGATGGCCAAGCGGCTCGACTTCGGCTGCGTCTGGATCAACACGCACATCCCGCTGGTCGCCGAGATGCCGCACGGCGGCTTCAAGCACTCCGGCTACGGCAAGGACCTCTCGATGTACGGCTTCGAGGACTACACCCGGGTCAAGCACGTGATGTCCAACATCGAGGCCTGACCGGCAGCGGACCGGCGGTCGAGCGTCGACCTGGTCCTGCACGGCGGGGTGGTGGTCACCGGCGACCCGGCAGCGCCGCGGGTCCGGGCCGTGGCTGTCCGCGACGGCGCGCGTGGTGGCGCTCGACGAGGACGCGCTGAGCCTGGTCGCCGACGGCGCGCGAGGTCGTCGACCTGGCGGGCGGTGCGCTGCTGCCGGCTTCGGCGACGGGCACGTCGCACCCGCTCTGGGGCGGCGTCGAGCTGGCCGGGCCGCAGGTCCGCGACGCGACCTCGGTCGCCGAGGTCGCCGAGGCCGTACGCCGGTCGCGGCCGACGCGCACCCGGACGAGGACCTGGGTCGCTGGGCGGGCCCTACGACCCGACGCCTGGCGCCGGGCGGCCGCTTCGACGCCGCCTGGCTGGACGCGGCCGTGCCGGACCGGCCGGTCGTGCTGCAGTCGACCGACCACCACTGCGCCTGGGTGCAACACGCGAGGCGCTGCGCCGGGCCGGCATCGACGCGACCACCCCCGACCCGCCGACCGGCGACGGTGGCCCGCCGCGCCGGACGGCACCCCGCTGGGCACGCTCGTCGAGTGGACCGCGATGGACCTCGTGCTGCGCCACGCCCCGCGCGCCGACTGCCGTCGAGCGAGCAGGTCGCGGCTGCGCGGCGGCGAGCCGGCTGCTCGCCGCCGCCGGCATGACCTGGGTGCAGGAGGCCGCCCTGTCGCCCGGACGACGTGGCGGTCTACCTCGCCGCCGCGGCCGCCGGCACGCTGGCCGTCCGGGCCAACATCGCGCTGCGCGCGGAGCCGGACCGCTGGCCGGACCAGCGCGCCGAGTTCGTCGCAGGCCCGCCGCGCGGCCGCCGGGTCCCCGGTCGCCGGCCAGGTCGTCGGCGCGCACCGTGAAGTTGTTCGCCGACGGCGTCGTCGAGGCGGGCACGGCGGCGATGCTCGTCGCCGTACGACGACGCGCCGCACACCTGCGGCCTGCCCGTGTGGCCGCCGGACGAGCTGGCCGCAGGCGGCCGCGGCCTTCGACGCCGACGGCTTCCAGCTGCACATCCACGCCATCGGTGACGCCGGGGTGCGGGCGGCGCTGGACGCCGTCGAGCACGTGGCCGCGGTCAACGGTCCCCGGGACCGGCGCCCGGTGATCGCGCACACCCAGGTCGTCGACCCGGCCGACCTGCCGCGGTTCGCCGCCCTCGGCGTCGTCGCGAACTTCGAGCCGCTGTGGGCCCAGCTCGACCCGCTGCAGCTCGAGCTCACCGCTGCCCCGACTCGGCCCGGTCCGCGGCCGCCTGGCAGTACCCGATGGCCTCCCTGCTCGCGCACCGGCGCCGTGCTGTCGATGGGCAGCGACTGGCCGGTCAGCTCGCTACCGGCCGCTCGACGGGCTGCGGTCGCCGTCACCCGGCAGACGACGGCCGGCGTGCCGGCCGGGCGGCTGGCTGCCGCACGAGCGGCTCCCGGTCGGCACCGCGCTGTCGGCCTACACCGCAGGGGGTGGCCTACCAGGCCTTCGAGGAGGACCGGTGGGGCTCGGTCACCGTGGGACGCCGGGCCGACCTGGTCTGGCTGGGCAGCGACCCGTACGTCACCGACCCGGCCGGCTGGCCGCGGCATCGCGGTGCGCGGCACCTGGCTGGGCGGCGAGCCGGACCTGGGGGCACTGAACCCGATGGGCACCCGAATCGCGTCTCGGCCCCTGATTTCGTGGTAACGATCCGTGACGCAACGGAATCGCTTGTCCGGGACGACACCCTCTGTCAGGATCGGCCCCGCCGGGTGGACAGCCAGCCCGGGACCACGCAGAACGAAGGGTCTCGAGGAGCGTGCACCAGTTCATCGCCGGCAGCCGGCGCACCGGCGCGCTCGGGTGAGCCCTTCGAGGTCACCGACCCGGCCACCGGCGAGACCGTCGAGCGGGTCGTGCTGGCCGACGGCTCGGACGTGGACTCAGCCGTCGCTGCCGCGCGTGCCGCCTTCCCCGCCTGGTCGGGCGCGCCGCCGGTCGAGCGGTCGGCCGCGCTCACGCGGCTGGCCGCCATCCTGGCGAGCGCGCCGGCGACCTGGCCCGCACCGAGACACGGCAGACCGGCAAGCCGATCCGGCTCTCCACCGGGTTCGACGTCCCCGGCACCTCGACAACGTCGCGTTCTTCGCCGGCGCGGCCCGAGTCTCGAAGGCAAGGCGGCCGGGGAGTACTCCGGCGACCACACCTCCTACGTCCGGCGCGAGGCGATCGGCGTCGTCGGGTCGGTCGCGCCGTGGAACTACCCGCTGCAGATGGCGGCCTGGAAGGTCCTGCCGGCCGTCGCCGCCGGCAACACGATCGTGCTCAAGCCCGCCGAGCTGACCCCGCTCACCGCCCTGATGTTCGCCGAGGCGGCCACCGAGGCCGGCATGCCCGGCGGCGTCGTCAACGTGGTCACCGGCACCGGACGGGTGGCCGGCGAGGCGCTGATGGGCCACCCGACGTCGACATGGTCTCGTTCACCGGGTCCTCGGCGGTGGGCAGCCGGGTGATGGAGCCTCGCGTCGCCGTGGGCCGAAGCGGGTGCACCTCGAGCTCGGCGGCAAGGCGCCGTTCCTGGTCTTCGACGACGCCGACCTGGAGGCCGCCGTGCAGGGCGCGGTGGCCGGTGCGCTGATCAACACCGGTCAGGACTGCACCGCCGCCACCCGGGCCTACGTGCAGCGCCCGCTCTACGACGCGTTCGTCGCCGGTGTCGCCGACCTGATGGGCACGGTCGTGCTCGGCGAGCCGTTGGACGAGCGGACCGACCAGGGCCCGCTGGTGTCCCGTCGCCAGCAGGAACGGGTGGCCGGCTTCGTCGACCGGGCCCGCCGCGACGGGGCGAAGGTCGTGAGAGGAGGTGCGGTGCCGGGTGGGGCGCTGGCGCGCGGCGCCTACTACGAGCCGACACTGGTGGTCGACGCGCCCAGGGCTCCGAGATCGTGCAGGACGAGATCTTCGGGCCGGTCCTGGTCGTCCTGCCCTTCGACGGCGACGACGAGGGGCTCGCGGCTCGCCAACGACTCGCCGTACGGCCTGGCCGCCTCGGCGTGGACCCGCGACGTGTTCCGCGCCCTGCGCGCCACCCGCGAGATCCGGGCCGGCTGCGTGTGGGTCAACGACCACATCCCGATCATCAGCGAGATGCCGCACGGCGGCTACAAGGACTCGGGGTTCGGCAAGGACATGTCGATGTACTCCTTCGAGGAGTACACGACGGTCAAGCATGTCATGTACGACGGAACGGCCGCGGTCCGCAAGGACTGGCACCGCACCGTGTTCACCGGACCGAGCCCTGCGACCACCAGCCGAGGAGAAGAGCCACGATGAGCTGACCTCCGACAGGACCCGCGGTTCCGCAGCGTCGTGCGGTCCCAGCTCTCCCGGCGCTCGCTGCTGCGCGGCGCCGGCGGCGTCGGCGTCGCCGCGGCCCTCGCCGCCTGCGGCACCGGCGGCGACGCCGACACGACCGGCACAAGCCAGAGCGACCGTCGAGGACAAGTCGGCACCGACAAGGTCGTCCGCTGGGCGAACTGGCCCGGCGTACCTCGACTACGACGAGGAGACCAAGAAGTACCCGACGCTGGAGAAGTTCCAGGAGGCAGACCGGGATCAAGGCGACCTACGCCGAGGACATCGACGACAACGACTCCTACTACGGCAAGGTCCAGGGCCAGCTGAAGAACGGCCACGACATCGGCAAGGACGTCATCGTCCTCACCGACTGGATGGCCGGCCGGCTGATCCGCCAGGGCTACGTCGCAGAAGCTGGACAAGGCGCAACATCCCGAACGCCAAGAACCTCAACGCCAAGCTGCAGGACGTCGACTTCGACCCGGGCCGCAACCACTCCCTGACCTGGCAGAGCGGCTACGCCGGCATCGGCTACCGCAAGGACAAGGTCGGCCGGGAGCTGCAAGACCATCGAGGACCTGTGGGCGCCGGACCTCAAGGGCAAGGTCGTGGTGCTCTGCGAGATGCGCGACACGCGTCGGGCTGATCATGCTCGGCGCAGGGCGTCGACATCTCCGGCGACTTCACCGAGGACGACTTCATGACGGCGCCTCGACGAGCTGCAGAAGCAGGTCGACTCCGGCCAGATCCGCCAGGTGAAGGGCAACTCCTACCTGGAGGACCTGCGCAGCGGCAACGCGATCGCCTGCATCGGCTGGTCCGGCGACATCCTGCTCGCGCAGTTCGAGGAGGAGGACGACAACTACACGTTCACCCTGCCCGGAGTCGGGCGGCACGCTGTGGTCGGACAACCTGATGGTGCCGATCGCCTCGCCGCACAAGACGAACGCCGAGAAGCTCATCGACTTCTACTACGACCCGGCGATCGCGGCCGAGGTCGCGGCCTACGTCAACTACATCTGCCCGGTCGAGGGCGCGCAAGGAGGAGATGGAGAAGCTCGACCCGTCGCTGGCCGACAGCCCGCTGATCTTCCCGACCGAGGAGGACCTCGCCAACGTCAAGGTGTTCCGCAGCCTGAGCCCGGACGAGGAGACCACGTTCACCGAGGCAGTTCCAGAAGGTGATCGGCAACTGATGGCTGACCGGCCGAGACGGCGGGCCGCGACCTGCGGCTCGAACGCGTCACCAAGCGCTTCGGCGTCGTTCGTCGCCGTCGACGACCTGTCGCTGACGATCCCGTCAGGGCTCGTTCTTCGCGCTGCTCGGGCCGTCCGGCTGCGGCAAGACGACGACGCTGCGGATGGTCGCCGGCCTCGAGGAGCCGACCGACGGGCACGATCCACATCGGCGACGACGACGTCACCTACGCCAAGCCCTACAAGCGGCCGGTCAACACCGTCTTCCAGAGCTACGCGCTGTTCCCGCACCTCGACATCTTCGAGAACGTCGCGTTCGGGCTGCGCCGGCGCGGGGTCCAAGGACGTCAAGCGGCAGGTCGAGGAGGCCCTCGAGCTGGTCGAGCTCGGCGCACCTGGCCCGGCGCAAGCCGGCCCAGCTCTCCGGCGGCCAGCAGCAGCGGGTCGCCCTGGCCCGGGCGATCGTCAACCGGCCCGCGGTGCTGCTGCTCGACGAGCCGCTCGGCGCGCTCGACCTCAAGCTGCGGCGGCAGATGCAGATCGAGCTCAAGCGCATCCAGACCGAGGTCGGCCTCACGTTCGTGCACGTCACCCACGACCAGGAGGAGGCCATGACGATGGCCGACACCATCGCGGTCATGAACGCCGGGCGGATCGAGCAGCTGGGCAGCCCGGCCGAGCTCTACGAGTCGCCGGCGCACGACGTTCGTCGCCAACTTCCTCGGCCAGTCCAACCTCGTCCGGGCCGCCGGTGACCGGCAGCGCCGGGCGACGACCTGCGTCCTCGACGTCCAGGGCAGCAGGCTCGCGCATGCCCGACGGCCCGGCGCGGCAGCGGCGACGACCGACCTGCTGATCGGCGTCCGGCCGGAGAAGATCCAGCTCGTCGCCGAGGACGGCGCGGTCGACGGCGCGAGCGGCGCAACGTCCTGCCCGGCGGCGTCGTCACCGACGCCAGCTTCACCGGCGTCAGCACGCAGTACCTCGTCCGGATGCCGTGGGGCCAGGAGCTGATGGTCTTCGCCCAGAACCTCGGGGCGGCGGGGTCGTGCTGCGCCCGGCACCACGGTGACCTGCACTGGGACCCGGCGCACACCTTCGCGCTCGACGGCAGCGACGACGCGACGCCGGCGTCGAGCACGACGAGGGCGTCGCGCCGGTCCCGGTGGGCTGAGCCGATGAGCGCAGCCCAGGGCATCGGCGTCGGCGAGCGCCAGCGCCGGAGGCCGCGGCCGACCGCGCGGCCGCACCGGCGACGCAGCCGGCGCGGCCGGCGCATGCACGCCCTACCTCCTGCTGCTGCCGGGCATGGCCTGGCTGGCGGTCTTCTTCGTCGTCCCGCTCGTCACGCTGCTCTCGACCTCGACCCAGACCCGGCCCGCGGGCGCCGAGATCGGCGTCTACACGCAGACCTTCCGGTTCGCCAACTACGCCGACGCGCTCGCGGAGTACGCCGCCGCGTTCGGCCGGTCGTTCCTCTACGCGCTGCATCGCCACCGCTGCTCGCGCTGGCCATCTCCTACCCGCTGGCCTACGCGATCGCGTTCAAGGCCGGCCGCTGGCGCAACCTGCTGCTGGTGCTGGTCGTCGCGCCGTTCTTCACCAGCTTCCTGCTGCGCACGATCGCCTGGAAGCAGATCCTCGCCGACGAGGCCTGGGTCGCCGACGCGCTGCGGTTCCTGCACGTGCATCGGCCCGCAGGACCACATCATCAACACGGCGCCCGCCGTGGTGCATCGGCATCACCTACAACTTCCTGCCGTTCATGATCCTGCCGATCTACGCCAGCCTGGAGCGGGTCGACCCGCGGCTGCATGGAGGCCGGCCGGCGACCTCTACGCCAGCGCGCTCACGACGTTCCGCAAGGTGACCTTCCCGCTGTCGATGCCCGGGGTCGTCGCCGGCACGCTGCTGACCTTCATCCCGGCGGCCGGCGACTACGTCAACGCGGCGCTGCTCGGCAACCGCGACACCACGATGGTCGGGCAACGTCATCGACAGCCGGTTCCTCCGGGTCGTCGACTACCCGACGGCGGCGGTGCTCTCGGTCGCGCTGATGGTCGTCGATCCTGGTGCTCGTCGCGCTCTACATCCGCCGGGCCGGGACCGAGGAGCTGGTATGAGGCCACCGACGAGCCTCGCCCCGCGCGCGCCGCCGGATCGACGGCGGCCGCGGCTGCAGCGTGGTTGCTCGCCGCAACGCCATCCGCATCTACGCCGTGCTCGGCGTTCGCCTACCTGTTCGTCCCGGTCGCCTACACGTTCGTGTTCTCGTTCAACGACTCGGGCAAGTCGAACCTCAACTGGCGCGGCTTCACGCTCGACAACTGGACGAACCCGTGCGGCGCGCCCGACGTCTGCCCCGCGCTGGCCAACAGCCTCAAGATCGGCGCTGCTCGCGACGCTGATCGCGACCGTCCTCGGCACGATGATCGCGTTCGCGCTGGCCCGGCACCGGTTCCGCGGCCGCACCGCGACCAACCTGACTGATCTTCCTGCCGATGGCGACGCCGGAGGTCGTGCTCGGCGCCTCGCTGCTGGCGCTGTTCCTCAACCTGGGCGTCCCGCTCGGGCTTCCGGCACCATCGTCATCGCCCACGTCATGTTCTGCATCAGCTTCGTCGTCGTCACGGTCAAGGCGCGGATCGCCGAGCCTCGACCCGCGGCTCGAGCAGGCGGCGATGGACCTCTACGCCGACGAGTTGCAGACGTTCCGGCGGGTCACGCTGCCGCTGGTCGCGCCCGGGCATCGTCGGCCGGCGCGCTGCTGGCGTTCTCGCTGTCGTTCGACGACTTCATCATCACCAACTTCAACTCCGGCGACGTCAACACCTTCCCCAAGTTCGTCTGGGTGTCCTCGCTGCGCGGCATCCCGGCCCAGGCCAACGTGATCGGCTCGGCGATGTTCTTCCTCGCGCTGCTCGCCGTGCTCCTCGGCCAGCTCGTCGTCGGCGCCGACGAAGCAGAGGCCTGAGCCCGTGCCGCGCCTCCGGCGCCGGACCGCGGCGGCCGCGGCGCTCGCCGACGTGCGCCACACGCCGTACTGGCTGGACGCGCCCGGCGCCCGACGCCGTGCCCGGCCGCTGGCCGGGCCGACCACGGCCGACCTCGCCGTGGTCGGCGGCGGGCTACACCGGGCTGTGGACCGCGCTGCTCGGCCAAGGAGCGCGACCCCGGCCGCGGACGTCGTGCTCCTGGAGGCGCGCGACGCGTCGGGCTGGGCGGCCTCCGGGCGCAACGGCGGCTTCTGCTCCGCCAGCCTCACCCACGGCCTGCGCAACGGCCTCGACCGCTTCCCGGCCGAGATGGCCGACGCTGGAGCGGCTGGGCCGGGAGAACCTCGACGCCATCGAGGAGACGGTCGGCCGAGCACGGCATCGACTGCTGCTTCGGAGCGCACCGGCGAGCTCACCGTCGCGACCGCGCCCTGGCAGCTCGACGACCTGCGCGAGCTGCCGGCACTGGCCGCGCCGGTCGGGGGCGACGCTGGAGCTGCTGGACGCGGACGAGGTGCGCGACGCGGGTCGACTCGCCGACCTACCTCGGCGGGGTGCTCGACCGCGACGGTGTCGCGATGGTCGACCCGGCCCGGCTGGCCTGGGGCCTGCGCGCAGCCGTGCCTGCGGCTCGGCGTGCGGATCTACGAGAACACGCCCGTGCATCGAGCTGCGTCGGCGACGGCGCCGGCGTCGCGCTGCACGACGCCGTACGGCGGCGTGCACCGCCCGCCAGGTCGCGCTCGGCACCAACGCCTTCCCGCCGCTGCTGCGCCGGCTGCGCGTCCTACGTCGTGCCGGTCTGGGACTACGCGCTGGTCACCGAGCCGCTGACCGCCGCGCAGCGCGCGGCGATCGGCTGGAGCCGACCGGCACGGCATGGCCGACGCCGGCAACCTGTTCCACTACTACCGGCTCACCGACGACGACCGCATCCTCTGGGGCGGCTACGACGCGGTCTACCACTTCGGCGGCCGCACCGACGACGCGGCTCGAGCGCAACCCGGAGACGTTCCTGCGCCTCGCCGAGCACTTCTTCGACGACGTTCCCGCAGCTCGAGGGGCTGCGGTTCACCCATGCCTGGGGCGGCGTCATCGACACCTGCTCGCGGTTCTCCGCGTTCTGGGGCACGGCGTACGGCGGCCGGGTCGCCTACGCGGCCGGCTACACCGGGCTCGGGGTGGGCGCCACGCCGGTTCGGCGCCCAGGTGGTGCTCGACCTGCTCGGCCGGGCGACCGACACCGAGCGCACCGCGCTGCAGATGGTGCGCCGCAAGCCGCTGCCCGTTCCCGCCCGAGCCGGTCGCTGGGCCGGGATCGAGCTCACCCGGCGGGCGGTCGCCAGGGCCGACGCCCGCGACGGCCGCCGCGGCCCGTGGCTGCGCACCCTGGACGCCGTCGGCCTGGGCTTCGACTCGTGAATCCCACCCCGCCCCGGACGCACCGAGGAGCACCGCGATGACACGCTACGGACCGATGTTCGGGCCGGACATCACCTTCCTCGGCGTCGACCGCGTGCGACCTGGGCGACCCGGCGTCGTATCGCGGACGCCGACGTCGTGGTCGTCGGCGCCCCGTTCGACGGCGGGACGTCGCACCGGCCCGGCACCCGGTTCGGCCCGCAGGCGATCCGGTCCACCGACTACCTCGCCCCACGACGGGTCCCGGCCGCACCTCGCGCTGCGCGTCGACCCGCTGCGCGACCTGCGCGTCCTCGACGCCGGCGACGTCGAGATGCCGCCGGGCGACATCGAACGGTCGCTGCGCGGCGCTGACCGAGGCGGTGGCCACCGTCGCCGACCAGCCGGCGCGATCCCGGTGGTGCTGGGCGGCGACCACTCGATCACCCTGGCCGACGTCACCGGCGTCGCCCGGCAGCACGGCGACGGGCCGGGTCTCCGTCGTGCACTTCGACGCCCACGCCGACACCGGCGACATCGAGTTCGGCTCGCTGTACGGGCACGGCCAGCCGATGCGCCGGCTGATCGAGTCGGGCGCCGCGCGCGGCGACCGGTTCCTGCAGATCGGGCTGCGCGGCTACTGGCCCGGCCCCGAGACGCTGGACTGGATGGCCGCGCAGCGGATGCGGTCCTACGAGATGACCGAGATCGGCGCGCCGCGGCCTGGACGACGTGCCTGGACGAGGCGTTCGTCATCGCCGATCGACGACTGCGACGGCGTCTTCCTCTCCGTCGACATCGACGTCGTCGACCCGGGCCACGCGCCGGGAACCGGGCACGCCGGAGCCGGGCGGGCTCACCGCCCGCCAGCTGCTCGACGCCGTCCGCCGGGTCTGCCTGGAGCTGCCGGTCGTCGGGCGTGGACGTCGTCGAGGTCTCGCCGCCGTACGACCACGCCGACGTCACGGCCGCGCTCGCGAACCGGGTCGTGCTGGAGGCGCTCTCCGGCATCGCGGCCCGACGAACGGGTGACGGCGTCGACCCACGGCGACCGCTGCTGGACGGCCGGTAGTCAGCGTTGCGGATCTCGTCGTGATACATCCTCGACGCGACGGATTTCCTGGGTTCCGCGACTGATCACCCACGAGTACGTTGACCCCAGCCCGTCCAAGCGACGGTTCTCGTGGGGGGTCGTCATGGCACGCACACCGCTCGCCCGCACGCTGCGGGCGATCACCGCCCAGATCGCCGCGGACGAGGTCGCCGACGGTCGCCCCGGGCCCAGCCGGCGCCGCGTCCTGCAGGGCGCGGCCGCTCTCGGGGCCGCCGTGGCCGCTCCGATCGGCCTGGCAGCCCCGGCCGTCGCGGCACCCGGCGGCGGCTCGCCGCCCCGGGTCGTCGTGGTCGGAGCCGGCCTGGCCGGGCTGTCCGCGGCCCACCGGCTGAAGCGAGCCGGGGTCACAGCCACAGTGGTCGAGGCCGACGCGCGGGTCGGTGGGAGGTGCTGGTCGATCAAGGGCTTCTTCGCCGAGGGGCAGGTGGCCGAGCACGGCGGCGAGCTCATCGACCAGGGCCACACCGCGATGCGCCAGCTCGCCCAGGAGCTCGGCCTCAAGCTGGACAACCTGCTCGCGACGGAGCAGAACGGCACCGAGCCGATCTACTGGTTCGACGGCGCCCCCTACACCTTCGCGCAAGCGACCGACGACATGAAGACCATCTGGCAGCAGCTGCACAGCGACGTCAGCGCGGCAAGCTACCCGACCCTGTACAACCTCTACACCCCGCGCGGGTGGGAGCTCGACCACATGTCCATCACCGACTGGATCAAGGCCTACGTCCCAGGCGGTCTGAAGTCCCGGCTCGGCCAGCTGCTCGACGTGGCCTACAACATCGAGTACGGCGGCGAGAGCTCGGTGCAGAGCTCGCTCAACATGCTCTACCTGCTGGCCTACCGCGGACAGGGCCAGCTGCGCATCTTCGGCCCGAGTAACGAGAAGTACCACGTCGTCGGCGGGAACGACCAGGTCCCTGCGCGGCTGGCATCGCTGCTGCCCGGCCAGATCAAGCTCGGTACGGCGTTGGTGCCCTGGCTCGCAACGGTGACGGCAGCTGGACCGTGACCACGAAGACGGGCAGCAAGACCAGCAGCCAGGTCGCCGACCACGTCGTCCTCACGCTGCCCTTCTCGCTGCTGCGCCACGGTCGACCTCTCGAAGGCCGGCTTCCCGGCGCTGAAGAAGACCGCGATCAGCGAGCTGTCGATGGGCACCAACAGCAAGCTGCAGCTGCAGTTCACCGACCGCCACTGGCGCAGCCTGGGCGGCAACGGCGACAGCTTCGCCGACACCGGCTACCAGAGCACCTGGGAGGTCACCCGCGGGCAGGCTGGCCGGAGCGGCATCCTGGTCGACTACACCGGCGGCACCATCGGCGCGGGTTTCGGCAGCCTGTCGACCACGGCCTACGCGCAGCGTTTCCTGGCCCAGATCGAGCCGCTGTTCCCGGGCATCACCGGCAAGTGGAACGGCAAGGCGACGCTCGACTTCTGGAAGACCCAGCCCTGGGCGCAGGGCTCGTACTCGTACTGGAAGGTCGGCCAGTACACGAAGTTCAGCGGCGTCGAGAAGGAGGCGGTCGGCAGCTGCCACTTCGCCGGTGAGCACACCTCGCAGGACTTCCAGGGATATCTCAACGGAGCCGTGGAGACGGGCTACCGTGCGGCCGACGAGGTGCTCGCCGCCCTCAAGTAGCCTGCCCGCCTATGCGGATCCTGGTGGTGGGTGCAGGCGGTGTCGGCTCGGCTGTGGTCGGCATCGCTGCTCGGCGCGACTTCTTCGACGCGATGGTGGTCGCCGACTACGACCTGCGCCGGGCCGAGCAGCGCGGTCGCGCCGCACGCCGGCGACGGCCGGTTCAGTGCGGCGCAGGTCGACGCCTCCGTCGGCCGACGCGGTCGCCGCCCTGGTGCCGCGAGCACGGCGTCACCCACGTGCTCAACGCCGTCGACCCGCGGTTCGTCATGCCGATCTTCGATGGCGCGTTCGCCGCCGGCGCCGACTACCTCGACATGGCGATGTCGCTGTCCCGGCCGCACCCGGAGTCGCCGTACGAGAAGACCGGCGTGAAGCTCGGCGACGAGCAGTTCGCCAAGGCCGGGGAGTGGGAGGCCGCGGGTCGGCTCGCGCTGGCCGGCATCGGGGTCGAGCCGGGGCTCTCCGACGTGTTCGCCCGGTACGCCGCCGACCACCTGTTCGACGAGATCGACGAGATCGGCGTCCGTGACGGCGCCAACCTCGAGGTCGACGGGCTACGACTTCGCGCCGTCGTTCTCGCATCTGGACCACCATCGAGGAGTGCCTCAACCCGCCGGTGGTGTGGGAGAAGGACCGCGGCTGGTTCACGACCGCGCCGTTCAGCGAGCCCGAGGTCTTCGACTTCCCGGAGGGCATCGGCCCGGTCGAGTGCGTGAACGTCGAGCACGAGGAGGTGCTGCTGATCCCGCGCTGGGTCGACGCGAAGCGGGTCACCTTCAAGTACGGCCTCGGCGAGGAGTTCATCAACGTGCTCGAGGTGCTGCACAAGGTCGGGCTGGACCGCACCGAGCCGGATCAGGGTCGGCGGCGTCGAGGTGTCGCCGCGCGACGTCGTGGCGGCCTGCCTGCCCGACCCGGCGACCCTCGGCGACCGGATGCGCGGCAAGACCTGCGCCGGCACCTGGGTGACGCGGCCGCAGAAGGACGGTGCCGACCGGCAGGTGTACCTGTACCACGTGGTCGACAACGAGTGGTCGATGGCGGAGTACGGGTCGCAGGCCGTGGTGTGGCAGACGGCGGTCAACCCGGTCGTGGCCCTCGAGCTGCTCGCCGGCGGCGTCTGGTCGGGCAGCGGGGTCCTCGGGCCGGAGGCGTTCGACGCGGTGCCGTTCCTCGACCTGCTGACGGCGTACGGCTCCCCGTGGGGGATGCGCGAGGGCGGCTGACCTAGGGTCAGCGGGTCGATGCCGACCAGGACGGAGCATCCGATGCCGCACGAGGTGCAGGGGGTCGTCGCCCGCGGGCAAGGGCGCCGCGGTGTCGCTGGAGACGGTGCTCGTCCCGGACCCGGGCCCGGTGAGGCGCTGGTGCAGGTGCAGGCCTGCGGCGTGTGCCACACCGACCTGCACTACCGCGAGGGCGGCATCAACGACGACTTCCCCTTCCTGCTCGGCCACGAGGCAGCCGGTGTCGTGGAGGCCGTCGGTCGACGGACGTCACCGACGTCGCGCCGGGCGACTTCGTGATCCTCAACTGGCGGGCGGTGTGCGGTCAGTGCCGGGCCTGCCGGCGGGGACGGCCGTGGTACTGCTTCGCCACCCACAACGCGACCCAGAAGATGACCCTGGCCGACGGCACCGCTGCTTCAGCCCGGCGCTGGGGATCGGGGCGTTCGTGGAGAAGACCCTGGTCGCCGCCGGGCAGTGCACGAAGGTCGACCCGGCGACGCCGGCGACTGCCGCGGGCCTGCTCGGCTGCGGCGTGATGGCCGGCTTCGGCGCTGCGGTCAACACCGGCGACGTGGGCCGCGGGGACAGTGTTGCGGTCATCGGCTGCGGCGGCGTCGGCAACGCCGCGATCGCGGGCGCGCGGGTGGCCGGTGCGACGACGATCATCGCCGTCGACGTCGACGACCGGAAGCTGGAGTGGGCGCGTGGCTTCGGTGCGACCCACACTCGTCAACGGCCGCGACCGAAGACGTCGTCGAGACGGATCCGCGAGCTGACCGGCGGCTTCGGCGCCGACGTCGTCATCGAGGCCGTCGGGCGACCCGAGACCTACGAGCAGGCCTTCTACGCACGCGACCTGGCCGGCACCGTGGTGCTCGTCGGCGTGCCCGACACCGGAGCTGACGCTGGAGCTGCCGATGATCGAGGTCTTCGGCCGCGGCGGCGCGCTGAAGTCCAGCTGGTACGGCGACTGCCTGCCCAGCCGCGACTTCCCGATGCTCGTCGACCTCTACCGGCAGGGGCGCTTCGACCTCGACGCGTTCGTGTCCGAGACGATCGGGCTCGGCGACGTGGAGGAGGCCTTCGAGAAGATGCACCGCGGCGAGGTGCTGCGCTCGGTGGTGGTGCTCTGATGGCCGCTCGCGGTCGAGCAGGTCGTGACGTCCGGGACGTTCGCCCTCGACGGTGGCGAGTGGGAGGTCGACAACAACGTCTGGCTGGTCGGTGACGACGACGAGGTGCTCGTGATCGACGCGGCGCACGACGCCGCGACGATCCTCGGCGTCGTCGGCGACCGGCGGGTCGTCGCCGTCGTCTGCACCCACGGGCACAACGACCACGTCAACGCCGCCGTCGAGGTCGCCGCCGCCAAGGATGCCGAGATCGCTCTGCACCCGGCCGACCTGATGCTCTGGCGACAGGAGTACGGCGACCTGGAGCCCGACGTCGAGCTGGCCGAGGGCGGCTCCTGGGAGGTCGCCGGCACCCGGCTCGCCGTCCTGCACACCCCGGGTCACTCACCGGGTGGCGTCTGCCTGTACGCCCCGGACCTGGGAGTGCTGTTCTCCGGCGACACCCTGTTCGAGGGCGGGCCGGGTGCGACCGGGCGGTCCTTCAGCGACTTCGGCCAGATCATCGCCTCGATCCGCGACCGGCTGCTCACCCTCCCGCCGGACACCGTGGTCCACACCGGTCACGGCGACGACACCGTCGTGGGCCGCGAGGCGCCGCACCTGGCCGAGTGGGTCGCCCGTGGCCACTGAGGCGATCTTCCACCTGGCGCTTCGCCGGGAGTGGGAGGCAGCCCAGGCGACGGGGGACTACCGAGTGTCGACCCTCGGCCGGACCCTCGACGAGGAGGGGTTCCTGCACGCGTCCTTCGGCCACCAGTGGGCCGGCGTGCGGGCGGCGTTCTACGCCGGTGTCGACGAGCCGCTGGTCCTGCTCGAGATCGACCCCGAGCGGCTCGACGTCCCGGTGGTCGTGGAGGCGCCGGACGGCGCCGACGAGGCGTTCCCGCACATCTACGGCCCGCTCCCGGTGAGCGCCGTCGTCATGGTGCACCCGTTGGACGGCTGAGCGCGGGCATCCTGGCGGGCTACTCCGGCCCGGCCATCCCGGTGGCCGTCAGGAACTGCCGCACCCGGGCGGCGGAGACCCGCAGCACCTTCGGCGGGTCCCCCGGCAGCTCGAGCACCAGCTGCCGTCCCGAGCGGTCCGGCCACAGCCGCAGACCGCTGTGCTGGACCGGGCCGAGCAGGCCGTCGCGCAGCGCCGACCTGGACACCCGCCACCGGCCGCGCGGCAGCGACGGATGGTTCGGCCGGTAGGAGAGCGACAGCCACACCTCGTCCGGCCGGTCCGGCAGCCAGGCCAGCCCCAGTCGCACCACCCAACGACTGCTCTCGTGCGACCCGCCCCGGCCGGCGTTGACGGTGAGCCGCCAGCGGACCGGCCGCTTCGGCCCGGCCCCCGCCGGACTCTGCCGGACCGGCAGCACGGCCCAGACCACCTTGCCGCCGGCCGCGTCGGACTGCACACCGGCCGACAGGGCCAGTGCGCGCACGATGGTCAGTCCTTGCCCCCAGACCGGGACATCGAGATCGCCCTCGAACCCGTCGTCCCCCTCCGGCTCGCCACGCCACCAGGACGCGAAGTGCCCGCCCTTCCCGTCGCGCACGGCGACCGTCACCTGTTCGGTCGTCCGCTCGATCCGCAGCACGACATCGGTGCCGGCATGGTCGACCGCGTTGGTGACCAGCTCGGCCACCAGCAGCTCGACGTCCTCGGCGACGCCGTCGAGCTTCCACTGCCCGCAGGTGTCGCGGGCGAACTTGCGGGCCAGCCGGGGCGCCGACGGACCGCAGGCCAGCGAGCGCACGGCGCTCAGCCTCGGCGGTCGGGCGCGGGCCAGCTCGACGGCCGCGGCAACGGTCGGAGCGACCGCGACGAAGCGCGGGATGCCCATCTGCTTCAGGGCCAGCGACACCGTGCCGCGGGCGCCGGCGAGGCAGACTGCGGGCCCGGGGCCTTCCCCTGTGCCATGGTGCGACGCGAAGACCGTCAGCGCGTCCGGGTCGGCGGAGCGGACCTGGCTGAGGTCGCAGATCACCATCTCCCTGCTGTCCTCGCTCAGCAGGGTTCCGAGCTCGTGGCGCAGCTCGTCGGCGTCCGCGGCCGTGACCTCCCCACCCAGCACCAGGACGCTGTACCGGGACACCGATGTCGTCCGTACTCTCATGCATCCCCTGACGGAGACCACTCTCGTCCCGTGCGAGGGCACGCGCAAGCAGGCTCAGCCCAAGCCGGCGAACGCCTTCTCGAGGACCCCCAGGCCCTCGTCGAGCAGGTGGTCGGGCATCACCAGCGGTGGCAGGAAGCGCAGCACGTTGCCGTACGTGCCACAGGTCAGCACCACCAGACCGTCGGCGTGGCAGGCCTTCGCGACCGCCGCGGTCTCGGCCGCGGCCGGCTCCAGGGTGCCGGGACTCGTGAGCTCGATCGCGACCATCGCGCCCCGGCCGCGGACGTCACCGATGACGTCGTAGGTCGCCGCTAGGTCTTGCAGCCTGGCGGTCATCACCTCGCCGATGTGCCGTGCCCGGGCTGGGAGGTCCTGGCTCTCCATCGTCTCGATCGAGCCGAGCGCGGCTGCGCAGGCGACCGGGTTGCCGCCGTACGTGCCGCCGAGACCGCCGACGTGCGGCGCGTCCATGATGTCGGCGCGGCCGGTGACCGCGGCCAGGGGAAGGCCGCCGGCGATGCCCTTCGCGGTGGTGACCAGGTCCGGCACGACACCTTCGGCGTCGCAGGCGAACCAGTCGCCGGTGCGCGCGAAGCCGGACTGGATCTCGTCGGCGACGAACACCGCGCCGTGGTCGGTGCACCAACGGGCCAGCGCGGGGAGGAACCCCGGAGCCGGTACGACGAACCCGCCCTCGCCCTGGATCGGCTCGATCACCATGCAGGCGACGTTGTCGGCGCCCACCTGCTTCTCCACGAGGTCGAGGGCGCGCGCGGCGGCCTGCTCGCCGGTCATGCCAGCCGGGTCGCGGAACGGGTAGGACATCGGGACCCGGTAGACCTCCGGCGCGAACGGGCCGAACGACTGCTTGTACGGCATGTTCTTGGCGGTCAGGGCCATCGTGAGGTTGGTACGCCCGTGGTAGCCGTGGTCGAACACGACCACGGCTTGCCGCTTGGTGTGCGCCCGGGCGATCTTCACGGCGTTCTCGACGGCCTCGGCGCCGGAGTTGAACAGCGCCGAGCGCTTCTCGTGGTCGCCGGGAGTCAGCCGGTGCAGGGCCTCGCACACCTCGATGTACCCGGCGTACGGCGTCACCATGAAGCAGGTGTGGGTGAACCGCGCGACCTGCTCCTGCACCCGGGCCACCACTGCGTCCGCGGCGTTACCCACGCTGGCGACCGCGATACCCGACCCGAAGTCGATCAGCGAGTTGCCGTCGACGTCGACGAGCACGCCGCCGCCCGCGCGGTCGACGAACACCGGGAGCGTCGTGCCGATCCCGCGGGCGACCACGGAGTCGCGGCGGCTCATCAGCGCCGCCGACCGTGGGCCGGGGATCGTGGTGACGAGGCGTCGTTCTTGGGGGAGGCCGGGACCACCGAAGTCCGTCATAGAGTGTGACGATACTGCGACGGAATCCTCGGTGAAAGTGCGTCCTGACGACGGATTTCGTCATCGTCACTGGCTGATGATGACGATCGGGGGGCTGGCACGCCGTACAGACCCGGGCGTCGAGCGGCCCAGTCGCGCCGGCCCAGGCCGCCGTCCAGCCGGCCTGCGTAGCTCTCGAGGCAGGTCAGCGCATCGGTCAGCTGCCGGACGGCCGTGGCCCACCGGTGGCGCTCCGCGGACCCGGGAGCGCTGCGCATCAGGCACTCGGCGGCCGTCCGCCACTCCGCCTCAAGTCGGGCGCTGGCGGCGACCAGCGGCGGACGAACGGATTCCACCGTTGTCCCGGTCGCGAGCTCCGTCGTCATGCGGCCCCTCCGCGGTCCCCTGCCCCGCCCGAGTGTGCGCCCGTCCCGGCGAATGTGCCACCGGAACGCAGCGGTTCCCTCGAGGGTTTCTCGATCGACCGGGTCCTAGACTGTCAGCCGTGGCGGAGCGCGTGGACGTGAGCTGGGCCGACTGGCTCGGCCAGCGCATGTGCGCCCTCGGGTTCGACGCGAACAGCGACCTTGCCCGGGCCACCGGTGTCCCCGACTCGGTGATCTCCCGCTGGCGTACCACCGGGACGACTCCGTCGATCGGTCAGCTCCGCCGCCTCCAGTCGGCGTTGCAGGTGTCCCTCGTCGAGCTCCTGGTGGCGGCCGGACACCTCACGGCCGCCGAGGCGGGGGTCACCACCTTCACCGTGCCCGCGCGGGTGATCCACGGGACGCGGGACGCGATCAGCCAGGACCGCGAGCTCGATGCCGAGCTCCGGCACCTGCTCGAGCTGCAGTACGACGCGATGCTCGCCGTTGCGAAGGCTCGGAGACCGACCCGGACCGCTACGGCTGTGGACGACGGAAACACCCTGTCCGGTTCCGGCTGATCGGTCCAGGTAACCCCTCGCACGTCTGACGTAGCGCAGGATTTCTTTGCCGCAAGATTGCTTGCGCACAAGTAACACCGTCCCTACGTTTGCGTACGCGCGAAGGACACCCGGGTGCCCGGGGGGCGGTGGTTTCAGTGGATGGCGCGTGGGTGGGGATCAGCCGGCGGCGACGCCACGGCATCCACGCCCTGTTCGTCGTGCTCGTCCTCCTGCTCGTCGTCTGCGGTGCCACCCGGGCGGCCGCGGACGATCCCACGCCGGACGCGAACCCCTCGCCGGACGATGCGAGCGCCGTCCCGTCGTCCTCGGCGTCCTCGGAGATCTCGGCCGTTCCCCAGCCGACCGAGCCGGTCCCGTCGACCGAGTCGCCGACCCCTGGTGCGGGCGAGTCGGTGTCGACGCCGACGGCAGCCGTCGCCGAGACTCCCGTCGCCGAGGCAGCCGCCGACACGCCGGCCGTCGCCCAGTCAGCCGTCGCAACAGATCGCAGCATCGATCCCTCAGCAGCGGTCATCGTGCCGGCTGCCACCGTGCCGGATGTCACCGCGCCGAACGACTCCTCCTCGGTTCCCGACGATGATGCGGTGACCGGTAGCGCCACCGGCTCCGCCACGAGCGATACCGCCCGCAGTGATGCGGTGGAAGGACTCATCTCCAGCTATGTGGAGTCCGTGGTCCGGGCCGCGGTCGTGGACGCGAACGGCCTCGCATCGCCGTGCATCTGCGCCGTCGCCATCTCGGTGAGTCTCGACGGGCCGACCAACGCCGTGGCGGCCTTGGGTCGGCTGAGCGAGCCGGCCTCCGATGTCGGTTCCGGAGCGAGCGGCAGGTCCGGACGCAGTGGCGACGCGACCGCGGTCAGCATCACGGGTGGCGGCAGCGCGACGGCGTCCGCGACGAGCGGTAGCACCGGCGCCGTGTCGACGATGTCGACGATGTCGACGCCGCTGCGGTCGGCCGGGGCGCGGACCCGCAGCACGGTCATCGACGTCGGTGCGATCACGTCGTCCCTGCGCCACCTCGTGACCGGGCTCGGCGCCGAGATGGCGACGGCGGCCGATGCGGACACCGACGCTCACGTCGCCGACCTGCTCGCCGGGCTGGGCAGCACCCGCGCCGAGGCACGCGGCTCGGTCACGGTGGACGTCGCGAGCTGGGACCGGGAAGCCGGGGGCTCGTCGTCCGGTGCCGACCTCCTGCACTGCACCGTGGACGACGGTACCGCCACGGTGCCGAGCTGCGGCCTCGCGGTGGCCCTGAGTGCCGGGGACGGCGCCCAGGCCACGGTGCTCCCACCGGTCGTGGGCAGGGTCGCGATGCCCAGCGGGTCATCGGTCGGAACCCCCGGCATGGCCACGGCGGTCTCCGTCGCGGTCTCGGGCTCGGCCGTGTCCGCAGCCCGTTCGGGAGACGCCGGCGCGCGGGCGCCGCACGCTGCCGTGGTCGATCCGGGACGCAGCGATGCGACCGGCGACAACGTCGCCTCGTCCGCTCGGTCAGGCAGCTCCGGGAACTCGGTGGCCGTGGCGGTGACCGTGCGGGGAGCCTCGGCGACGACCGCCCGGTCGGGGGACACCGGCAGCGCGCTCAGCCTTGTCAGCCCGGGTTCCGGGTCGCGGCCGGGCACGTCGGTCTTCGGTGTCACCCCGGGACCCGGGGGCGCGGCGAGCGCGTTCTCGAGCAGCGGAGACAGTGGTAGCGCCTGGTCGCTCAGCTCGGGCGGGAGCGGCGCACTCGGCGAGTCGCGCAGCGGCGACACCGGAGATGCCACGGCGACGGCGACGAACGGTTCCGCCGGCCGCGACTGGAGCGTCCTCTCCGCCCCCGCAGCCGGAGTCACCGGCGGGGCCGGCGGCGCCGCCGCCGCCACCGCGTCTTCCGGGCGCACCGGCAGCAGCATGTCCGTGGTCATCTCAGGAGGCAGCGCCGCTGCGACCGCGACCAGCGGACCCACCGGCGACAGCTCGGCCGCCGCGTCCGGTGGACGCGGCGGCGACACCCACGTGGCCGCCGCCGGGACCGCCCGCCCGCAGGCGGGTGACGGCGGGTCGGCGAGCACCGCCGGCGAGTCCGGTGACACCGGGAACGCCGTCGCGGTGCTCGTGACGCCGTACGACGGTTCGGCATCGGGCACGTCCGGCCGGTCCGGCCAGGTGAGGTCGTTCGCTCGCGGCGGCGACGCCGGCTGCACGTCGTCTCGGAGTCGCGGCGGAGAAGGCCTGCCGGGCCGAGGCGCTCGAGAACCCGCAGCCGGCCCAGGCCCAGGCGACGGACGGGTCGGCATCGTCGGCCGCCGGATCGCTCCCGACCGTCGCCGCGGCGCCGCGGCAGGGCACGACCCGGGCGGCCCCCAAGCCCGCGGCTGCCCGAAAGCCGGTTGCGACCGACCCGGCGGCTGGGGAGCCGGCGGGCGGCGTTCGCGTCGAGGCGCAGTCCCGCGGCTCCGCCGATGTCTCCTGCGTCGTCCGTCGGGAGCGCGGGGTCTGCCGGAGCGGCGACACCGCTCCGGTCGCGGCCACGGCGGGGACGAGTGCCGCAACCCGGCAGCCGAGCCCGGTCACCGTGTTGTCGGTGGTCGGGGCCGCCTCGACCACAAACAGTGACCAGATGCAGCCGGCCGGGTCGTCCAGCGGCTCAGCGCGGCAACGTGAGTCGGAGGCCGGAGTCAGCCTCGTGGTCCTGCTCGTCAACGCCGCGGTCCCGCTGCTCGCTCTCCTGTCCCTGCTCGCCATGTTCATGACCAGTCGTCGCAAGCGTGCTGCGCACGTCCCCGCTCACACTCCGAAGCACCGGCGCAAGCAACCGCTGCCCGCCGCATCCGGCCCCGCTCGTCACCGCTGACAGAACGGAAGCGTCATGTTCGAGAAGATCGCCTTCGCCGCCCTCATCGCTTCGATGGAGCCGCAGGAGACTCCGCACAACTCGGCGAGCGTGATCAGGACCCTTGATGCGCCGGAAGGCAGCGGCGACTCGTCGTCCACCTCGTCGTCGGGATCGGGCGCGAGCTCGGGGTCGTCGACGACCACCACGTCGTCGGACGCCACGAGCGGCGGCACCGGCGACGCCACCTCGGACGGCAGTGCCACCGCGGGTACCGGCGACGGCGGCGGGGCCAGTGCCGACGGAACGTCCGGCACCAGCGGCGACGCCGGCGCGAGCAGCGGCGGTTCCGGGGGCGGTTCCGGTGGTGGGACCGGCGGAATCAAGGTCGACGTGACCACCGGAGACTCCGGCGACGTCACCGGCGACTCGACCGGAGGCGACTCCGGGCCGGCCAGTTCGTCGTCGTCCGGATCGGCCAACTCAGGCTCCTCCGGGTCCTCGTCGTCGACCGCGACCGGGAACGGTGGCGACACCGGCCCCGCCACGTCGACAAGCGACTCGACCAGCACCGCCACGTCCGGGCCGGGCGGGTCCGGCGCGACCTCGGCCGACAGCGGTTCCGGCGCAGCGGCGGTGACCGGCACGTCAATAGGGGCGCCCCTGGTCGCCGGGTCGGGTGCGGTCTCCGGCAGCGCCGCTGCTGCAGGGGCGGCTGCGACATCAGGCGACGCCGACGCGGAGTCGTCGTCCGAGAGCTCGGCGACGTCCGGGTCGAGCACCACCACCACGGGCGCGTCGTCGACCTCCGGTGACTCCGGGGACGCCGAGTCCAGCCCCGAGGCCAACGCGACGTCGGGCAACGGCGGTGACGCGTCGGTCGACGGGCGTTCCGGCGACACCGGTGACGCATATGGGACGACCGGAGATACTGGCACGTCCAGCGGCGGCGGCGGGACGGGCGGCATCGCGCTCATCGTCATGTCGGGAACGTCTGGTGCGGTCCGCGGGACGAGCAACGGCGGCAGCTCGGGAAGTGCCGACGCGATCGCGGCCGGCAACGCCGTCTCCGGTGGCACCGGTGCGTCGTCCGCCACGGCGAACGGCGCCGGCGGTGACACCGGGCCCGCCACCTCCACCAGCTCGGCCACCGGAACCGCGACCACGGGCGCAGGTGGCAGCTCCGCCGCGTCCGGGCCGGCCGACGGCACGAACGCGGTGAGCGGTACCACCGGCGCGGGCGGCGCCTCCGGGGACGCCGACGCCGACGTCTACTCGACCAGCTCAGCTGTGAGCGGGGACACCACGACCGCCAGCACCGCCACGTCGTACTCCGGCTCGTCGGGAGAAGCCGAGAGCAGCCCGGAGGCGTCCGCCGAGAGCGGCGACGGGGGCAACGCCACCGTGCACGGCCGCAGCGGCGACAGCGGTTCGGTGCGCGGGAGCACCGGGGACACCGGGGACAGCAGCGGCGGCGGCGGGTCGGGCGGCATCGCCGTCACGCTCGTGTCCGGCGACACGGGCGACGTCACCGGTGAGGCGACGGCCGGCGACTCCGGGCCCGCCTCGGCACAGGCAACCGGTTCGGCGGTGTCCGGGAACACCGGGCCCTCCACGGCCACGTCCAACTCCACCGGTGGAAACAGCGGCGCAGCACTCTCGTCCAGCACCGCGACCGGCACGGCCACGAGCGGTCCTGGCGGGAGCAGCGGCGCATCGGGGGCTGCCACCGCGTCGGACGCCGCGACCTCCGGAACCCCGGGTGGCCCCGGCAGCGGCGGCACGGGTGCAGCAGGGGACGCCGCTGCCTCGGCGACCAGCGGCGACACCGGCTACGGCGGCGACAGCGGTGACGCGGACGCGGACGTGGGGTCCAGCAGCAGTGCCGTCTCGGGCAGCACCGACACCTCCAGCACGGCGAGCGCCCACTCCGGCTCCTCGGGCGACGCCGAGTCCAGCCCCTCCGCGACCGCCGAGACCGGGGACGGCGGGCACGCCACGGTGATCGGCCACTCCGGCGACAGCGGCGACGTCAGCGGGACCACGGGTGACACCGGGACCACCAGCGGCGGCGGCGGCTCAGGTGGGATCGCCCTGACGGTGCGTTCCGGCTCGACCGGCGACGTGTCGGGGACAGCCGCGGCAGGCGACTCCGGCGGCGCGTCGGCCACGGCCGCAGGCACGGCCACGTCCGGCTCGACCGGCGCTGCGACCGGATCGGCGAGCGCCACCGGCGGGGCCTCCGGCCCGGCTACGTCGACGAGCACCTCGACCGGCAGTGCCGTCAGTGGGGCGGGCGGTGCCTCGGGAGCGAGCGGCGACGCGACGGCGGACGCATCGTCCGCCAGCGGCTCGACCACCGGTGGCGTCGGCACCGGCGGCTCCGGGGCGGGGGGCGACGCTGACGCCGCTGCGGTCAGCGGAACGACCGGGCCTGGCGGCTCGTCGGGTGAGGCGTCGGTCGATGTGTTCGGCGACAGCACTGCCTACAGCGGGAACACCTCGACCTACGCCTCCGGCGAGGCAACCTCCGGCGGCTCCGGTGAGGCCGAGACCTCGCCGACCGCCAACGCCTACACCGGTGACGGTGGAGGCGCCGTGGTCATCGGCGCCTCCGGCCGCAGCGGGTCGGTGGATGCCGACACCGGGGACACCGGGGACACCTCCGGCGGTGGCGGCAGCGGCGGGATCGCGATCGTCGCGGCGAGCGGCGCGACCGGTGCGGTGACCGGTGAGGCGACCGGCGGGGCCTCCGGGCCGGCGTCGGCGACCGCGTCCGGCACGGCGACCAGCGGGACCACCGGCGCGGCGTCGGGTAGTGCGACCGCGGTCGGTGGCGACACCGGGGCGGCGACCTCGACGAGCACGGCGACCGGCACCGCGACCAGCGGTGCTGGCGGGGCCTCCGGGCCGACCGGCGACGCGACCGCGGACGCCAGCTCGGCCAGTGGGAACACCGGGCCCGGGACGGGAACCGGCGGTTCCGGTGCCGGTGGTGACGCGACTGCGTCGGCGACCTCCGGGGACAGCGGTGCGGGCGGCGAGTCCGGCGAGGCGTCGGCCGATGTCGGGTCGGCCAGCGGCGCGTGGTCCGGTGACAGCTACACCGACGCCTATGCGACGGGGACCTCGGGGGACTCCGGTGCGGCGGAGAGCGAGCCCGAGGCTGTGGCGGGTTCGGGTGATGGTGGCGGCGCGCTGGTGCTGGGCGGGTCGGGTGAGTCCGGGGACGTGTCGGTGGACTCGGGTGAGACCGGGGACACCGCCGGTGGCGGTGCCAGTGGTGGCATCGCGGTGGCCGGGACCTCGGGTGACACCGGGGCGGTGGACGGGACGGCGACCGGTGGGGCCAGTGGTGGGGCCTCGGCCGGGGCGACCGGGACGGCGACCTCGGGTGGCACCGGCACCGCGGCCGGGTCGGCCAGCGCGACCGGTGGGGACACCGGGGCGGCGACCTCGACGAGCTCGGCGACCGGGACCGCGACCAGCGGCCCAGGCGGAGCGTCGGGAGCGACCGGTGACGCGGCCGCGACCGCGGCCTCGGCCAGCGGGAACACCGGGCCGGGGACGGGCACCGGCGGGTCCGGTGCCGGTGGTGACGCGGATGCGACGGCGACCTCCGGGAACTCCGGTGCCGGTGGCGAGTCCGGCGAGGCGGATGTGGATGCCGGGTCGTTGAGCGGTGCCTGGTCGGGTGGCAGCTACACGTCCGCGTCGGGGGACGCGGCGTCCGGCTGGTCCGGTGAGGCCTCGGCCGAGCCGGAGGCGGGCGCCTGGTCCGGTGACGGTGGTGGCGCGGCGGTGCTCGGCGGCTCGGGTGAGTCCGGCGATGTGTCGGTCGAGTCCGATGACACCGGGGACACCGCGGCTGGTGGCAGCGGCGGGATCTCGGTGGCCGGGACCAGTGGCGCGACCGGTGACGTGACCGGTGCGGCGACCGGCGGGGCCTCCGGGCCGGCGTCGGCGACCGCGTCCGGCACGGCGACCAGCGGGACCACCGGCGCGGCGTCGGGTAGTGCGACCGCGGCCGGTGGCGACACCGGGGCGGCGACCTCGACGAGCACGGCGACCGGCACCGCGACCAGCGGTGCTGGCGGGGCCTCCGGCCCGACCGGCGACGCGACCGCGGACGCCAGCTCCACCTCGGGCAGCACCGGCGGCACTGTCAGTGCCGGCACTGGTGGCTCCGGCCTGGGTGGTCCGGCGACTGCGTCGGCGACCTCCGGGAACTCCGGTGCGGGCGGCGAGTCCGGCGAGGCGTCGGCCGATGTCGGGTCGGCCAGCGGCGCGTGGTCCGGTGACTCGGCGACCGACGCGTTCGGCCTCGGGGTGTCCGGGGACTCCGGTGCGGCGGAGAGCGAGCCCGAGGCTGTGGCGGGTTCGGGTGATGGTGGCGGCGCGCTGGTGCTGGGCGGGTCGGGTGAGTCCGGGGACGTGTCGGTGGACTCGGGTGAGACCGGGGACACCGCCGGTGGCGGTGCCAGTGGTGGCATCGCGGTGGCCGGGACCTCGGGTGACACCGGGGCGGTGGACGGGACGGCGACCGGTGGGGCCAGTGGTGGGGCCTCGGCCGGGGCGACCGGGACGGCGACCTCGGGTGGCACCGGCACCGCGGCCGGGTCGGCCAGCGCGACCGGTGGGGACACCGGGGCGGCGACCTCGACGAGCTCGGCGACCGGGACCGCGACCAGCGGCCCAGGCGGAGCGTCCGGGACCACCGGCGACGCGACCGGTACGGCGAGCTCCACATCAGGCAGCACTTTCATCGGCGCTGCCACAGGTGGCACCGGCGAGGCCGGCTACCCGACTGCGTCGGCGACCTCCGGGGACTCCGGTGCCGGTGGCGAGTCCGGCGAGGCGGACGTGGATGCCGGGTCGTTGAGCGGCGCCTCGTCCGGTAGCTCCTGGGCCGGCGCGGTGGGTATCGGTGCGTCCGGCTGGTCCGGTGCGGCCTCGGCCGAGCCGGAGGCGGGCGCCTGGTCCGGTGACGGTGGTGGCGCGGCGGTGCTCGGCGGCTCGGGTGAGTCCGGCGATGTGTCGGTCGAGTCCGATGACACCGGGGACACCGCGGCTGGTGGCAGCGGCGGGATCTCGGTGACCGGGACCAGTGGCGCGACCGGTGACGTGACCGGTGCGGCGACCGGCGGGGCCTCCGGGCCGGCGTCGGCGACCGCGTCCGGCACGGCGACCAGCGGCACCACCGGCGCGGCGTCGGGCAGTGCGACCGCGGCCGGTGGGAACACCGGGGCGGCGACCTCCTCGAGCACGGCGACCGGCACCGCGACCAGCGGTGCTGGCGGGGCCTCCGGCCCGACCGGCGACGCGACCGCGGACGCCAGCTCCACCTCCGGCAGCACCGGCGGCACTGTCAGTGCCGGCACTGGTGGCTCCGGCCTGGGTGGTCCGGCGACTGCGTCGGCGACCTCCGGGGACAGCGGTGCGGGCGGCGAGTCCGGCGAGGCGTCGGCCGATGTCGGGTCGGCCAGCGGCGCGTGGTCCGGTGACTCGGCGACCGACGCGTTCGGCCTCGGGGTGTCCGGGGACTCCGGTGCGGCGGAGAGCGAGCCCGAGGCTGTGGCGGGTTCGGGTGATGGTGGCGGCGCGCTGGTGCTGGGCGGGTCGGGTGAGTCCGGGGATGTGTCGGTGGACTCGGGTGAGACCGGGGACACCGCCGGTGGCGGTGCCAGTGGTGGCATCGCGGTGGCCGGGACCTCGGGTGACACCGGGGCGGTGGACGGGACGGCGACCGGTGGGGCCAGTGGTGGGGCCTCGGCCGGGGCGACCGGGACGGCGACCTCGGGTGGCACCGGCACCGCGGCCGGGTCGGCCAGCGCGACCGGTGGGGACACCGGGGCGGCGACCTCGACGAGCTCGGCGACCGGGACCGCGACCAGCGGCCCGGGCGGAGCGTCGGGAGCGACCGGTGACGCGGCCGCGACCGCGGCCTCGGCCAGCGGGAACACCGGGCCGGGGACGGGCACCGGCGGGTCCGGTGCCGGTGGTGACGCGGATGCGACGGCGACCTCCGGGAACTCCGGTGCCGGTGGCGAGTCCGGCGAGGCGGATGTGGATGCCGGGTCGTTGAGCGGTGCCTGGTCCGGTGGCAGCTACACGTCCGCGTCGGGGGACGCGGCGTCCGGCTGGTCCGGTGAGGCCTCGGCCGAGCCGGAGGCGGGCGCCTGGTCCGGTGACGGTGGTGGCGCGGCGGTGCTCGGCGGCTCGGGTGAGTCCGGCGATGTCTCGGTCGAGTCCGATGACACCGGGGACACCGCGGCTGGTGGCAGCGGCGGGATCTCGGTGGCCGGGACCAGTGGCGCGACCGGTGACGTGACCGGTGCGGCGACCGGCGGGGCCTCCGGGCCGGCGTCGGCGACCGCGTCCGGCACGGCGACCAGCGGGACCACCGGCGCGGCGTCGGGTAGTGCGACCGCGGCCGGTGGCGACACCGGGGCGGCGACCTCGACGAGCACCGCGACCGGCACCGCGACCAGCGGTGCTGGCGGGGCCTCCGGGCCGACCGGCGACGCGACCGCGGACGCCAGCTCGGCCAGTGGGAACACCGGGCCCGGGACGGGAACCGGCGGTTCCGGTGCCGGTGGTGACGCGACTGCGTCGGCGACCTCCGGGGACAGCGGTGCGGGCGGCGAGTCCGGCGAGGCGTCGGCCGATGTCGGGTCGGCCAGCGGCGCGTGGTCCGGTGACAGCTACACCGACGCCTATGCGACGGGGACCTCGGGGGACTCCGGTGCGGCGGAGAGCGAGCCCGAGCGCTGTGGCGGGTTCGGGTGATGGTGGCGGCGCGCTGGTGCTGGGCGGGTCGGGTGAGTCCGGGGACGTGTCGGTGGACTCGGGTGAGACCGGGGACACCGCCGGTGGCGGTGCCAGTGGTGGCATCGCGGTGGCCGGGACCTCGGGTGACACCGGGGCGGTGGACGGGACGGCGACCGGTGGGGCCAGTGGTGGGGCCTCGGCCGGGGCGACCGGGACGGCGACCTCGGGTGGCACCGGCACCGCGGCCGGGTCGGCCAGCGCGACCGGTGGGGACACCGGGGCGGCGACCTCGACGAGCTCGGCGACCGGGACCGCGACCAGCGGCCCGGGCGGAGCGTCGGGAGCGACCGGTGACGCGGCCGCGACCGCGGCCTCGGCCAGCGGGAACACCGGGCCGGGGACGGGCACCGGCGGGTCCGGTGCCGGTGGTGACGCGGATGCGACGGCGACCTCCGGGAACTCCGGTGCCGGTGGCGAGTCCGGCGAGGCGGATGTGGATGCCGGGTCGTTGAGCGGCGCCTGGTCCGGTGGCAGCTACACGTCCGCGTCGGGGGACGCGGCGTCCGGCTGGTCCGGTGAGGCCTCGGCCGAGCCGGAGGCGGGCGCCTGGTCCGGTGACGGTGGTGGCGCGGCGGTGCTCGGCGGCTCGGGTGAGTCCGGCGATGTCTCGGTCGAGTCCGATGACACCGGGGACACCGCGGCTGGTGGCAGCGGCGGGATCTCGGTGGCCGGGACCAGTGGCGCGACCGGTGACGTGACCGGTGCGGCGACCGGCGGGGCCTCCGGGCCGGCGTCGGCGACCGCGTCCGGCACGGCGACCAGCGGGACCACCGGCGCGGCGTCGGGTAGTGCGACCGCGGCCGGTGGCGAACACCGGGGCGGCGACCTCCTCGAGCGCGGCGACCGGCACCGCGACCAGCGGTGCTGGCGGGGCCTCCGGCCCGACCGGCGACGCGACCGCGGACGCCAGCTCTACCTCCGGCAGCACCGGCGGCACCGGCAGCGGTGGGTCAGGAGCCGCCGCGCCGGCGACCGAGACCTCCACGACCGGGGACTCCGGCGACGTCGGCGTCTCGGGTGACGCGGAAGTCCTGGCCGGCTCGGCCAGCGGCGCGTGGTCCGGTGACAGCTACACCGACGCCTATGCGACGGGGGCCTCGGGGGACTCCGGTGAGGCGGAGAGCGAGCCCGAGGCCGTGGCGCACAGCGGTGACGGAGGGTCCGCCGATGTCGACGGCGAGTCCGGGGACACCGGAGAGGTCGACGTGGACTCGGGTGACACCGGTGACACCGCTTCTGGTGGCAGCGGTGGCATCGCGGTCGGCGGGACCTCGGGCGACAGCGGTGCGGTGACCGGTGAGGCGACCGGCGGGGCCAGCGGCACCGCCACGGCGACCTCGTCGGGGACCGCAGTGACCGGTGCCACCGGTGCGGCCAACGGTGCAGCCACCTCGGTCGGCGGCGACACCGGTGCGGCCCTGTCCGGCAGTGCCGCGATCGGGACCGCGACCAGCGGAGCCGGCGACGGGTCGGGCGACGCCGAGTCGTTCGCCGGGTCGCTCAGCGAAGCGGGCTCCGGTGGCTCGACCACGACGACCGACGCGGTGGCCCGCTCCGGCGACTCCGGGGACGCCGAGGCAGAGCCGTCGGCCGAAGCCAGCAGCGGGAACGGTGGCGGCGCCGATGTCGACGGCGAGTCCGGGGACACCGGAGAGGTCGACGCGGACTCGGGTGACACCGGTGACACCGGGTCCGGTGGCAGCGGTGGCATCGCGGTCGACGCGACCTCCGGGGACACCGGAGACGTCAACGGGACCGCTGTTGGTGGTGCCAGCGGGAACGCGACCGCGACCGGGACCGGGTCCGCGACGTCTGGGCGGACCGGTGACGCCGGGGCCAACGCGTCCGGCACGGGTGGCGACTCGGGCGCTGCCACCTCCGGCAGCGGGGCGCTGGCTGTGGCCGCGAGCGGTCCGGCCGGGGACACCGGGTCCGGTGACGCGGACGCGGACGCGCACTCGGCCAGTGACGCCGGCTCGGGTGACTCGAGCACCGGAACCAGCGCGACTGCCGGTACCGGCGGATCCGGCGACGCGGACGCCTCGCCGTACGTCCTCGCCTACACCGGCGACGGTGGCTGGGCACACGTGTCAGGGAACTCGGGCGACTCCGGTGAGGTGGATGCGTCGAGCGGTGACACCCGGTTCGGTGGCTCCATCGCGATCGGTGCGACCTCAGGTGGCTCGGGCATCGTCACCCAGACGGCCACGGGTGGCGCGTCGGGCGGCGCCACCGCCGCCGGGGTGGGCTCGGCGACCACGGGCAACACGGGCAACGCGTCTGCGAGGGCCGTGGGCATCGGTGGCAACACCGGGGCGGCGCTGTCCTGCAGCTCCGCCGTGGCGGTCTCCGCGACCGGCATCACCCTGCCGGCGATAGGCCTGTCGCTGTGCTTCCCGCTCCCGGGCGGCACCGGCGGGCCTGGCGGTACGGGCGGCCCCGGTGGGACCAGTGCCCCGGGTATCGCGGCAGGCGCCGCTGGCACGGGCACCCCGACCTTCCTCGCTGTCGGTAACCCCGGCAGCGTCGGCTCCGGCGTCGCTGCCGGTGGCGCCGAGGCCGCGGGCGGCACTGATGTGCTCGGTGCCGGCGCCGAGGCGGGCGGGGCCGTTGGCGGTGCCAGCGCGGGTGTCCTGCCCCGGACCGGCGGCGACGACCCGGCCGGTCTCGCCCTGATCGGGCTGTTCACCACGGCAGCTGGGGCCGGCATGGTCCGGATAGGGAAGCACCGGCGGCGCTGAACCGATCTGCTGGAGCCGGGCACCGGGCAAGCCGGGGCCCGGCTCCGGCACGGTTGCGGCCCGACTGCGAGGTGACGGTCAGCGACGGGAGAGCCAGCGGCGGACCTCGCCGACCGAGACCTGCCAGGCGCCGCGGACCTGCGCGCCCTTCAGCTTGCGGTCACGCACGGCCTCCGTGACGATCTGCGGATCGACCCGGGCCATCGCGGCCACCTCGTCGATCGTCAGCATCTTGCTTGCAGGGTGACGCGCGAAGTCCGACACCTTCTCAGTCTCGGCAGCGAAGGGCTCCGGCTTGACCTGGCGGGCGCTAGGCCGGCGGGGTGGTGAGCTGGCGGCGCATGTCGGCCAGCATCGCCTCGAACATCGGCTCGGCGTCGGAGAGGGCGAAGCCGAGGTGACCGAAGACCTCGATGGTCACGCCGCCGTACAGCCGGACCCAGCCGGAGAGGTAGGCGGCCAGCGCCCCGAGCGGGAGCACGCCCCCGACTGCTGCTGAGAAGGCGGTGAGCTGCTCGACCAGCCGCTCGGGCAGGTCGGCCTCGGCGGGCACCGCGAACGGCTGCGACTGCCAGATCTCGACGAAGATGCCGAGGAAGACGCCACCGAACGACAGGTCCTCGTCGACCGTGTCGTGCCCGGCCGGGCGCCCCTCGCCGGCCGAGGCGAACACCAGCTGGAACTCGCGGGGGTGCCCGAGCGACCAGTCGCGGAACGCCCGGCAGGCGGCCATCAGCCGGCCCACCGGGTCCTGCGGACCCACGCCGTCGCGGGCCCGCTCGAGGGTGGTGGTGATCTCGTCGAGCAGGTCCGAGGTGCAGGCGGCCACCAGCTCCTCGTGGCTGCCGAAGTAGCGGTAGAGCGCGGGGGCGGTCATGCCCATCGACCGGGCGATGGCGCGCAGGGTCAGCGCATCCGGACCCTGCTCCACCAGCAGCCGTCGCGCGGTGGCCTTGATCTCGGCGGTGGTGGCGTCCGGACCCGGTCGCGCCGGGTGCCCGCGGCCCCGGCTGCTGCGCTGCCATCCGATCCTCCGGTCTCAGGTCACGAGTGGATGAACGCCCTTGACATGTGTGAACAGTGTCAGCATAGTAAACATCGTTCACGCAGACAACCGCCGTTCACGAAGAGTACGGGAGCCACCATGTTCGACCGGCTGGGACACCTCACCTTCCGCCACCGCCGTCTGGTCCTCGCGCTGGCCGGCGTCTTCCTGGCCGTCGGCGCGCTGCTGGGGCACCGGCGTCTTCGGCGCGATGGTCTCCAGCGGCTTCGACACCCCGGGCAGCGAGTCGGCCCGGGCGCTGACGCGGATCGAGGCAGACCGTCGGGCCGGGGCGGCGCCGACGTCGTCGTGCTCTACCGCGACGAGCGGCCGCACCGTCGACGACCCGGCCGTTCCGGGCCGCCGTCGAGCAGCACCTGGCCGAGCTGCCGACCGACCTGGTGGCCGTCGACCACGACGTACTGGAGCGGCGGGTCCGGCGGCCGACCGGTTCGTGTCCGACGACCGGCCGGTCGACCTACGCCGTCGCTGCAGCTGGCCGGCGACGACGAGGACGCCCTGATGGACGCCTACGAGGAGCTCGAGCCGCGCGCTGCGCGACGCGCCGGCCGGGCTCGACGTCCAGCTCGGCGGCAACGAGGCGATCGCCAGCGACATCACCACCCAGGTCAGCGAGGACATCGCGCGGGCCGAGCAGATCTCGCTGCCGATCGTGCTGGTGCTGCTCGTGGTCATCTTCGGCGGGCTGACCGCGGCGAGCCTGCCGCTGGCCGTCGGTGGCCTGGCGATCCTCGGTGCGTTCACGATGCTGCGGCTGCTCAGCCTGGTCACCGACGTGTCGATCTTCGCGGTCAACATCGTGACGATGCTCGGGCTCGGGCTGGCGATCGACTACGCGCTGTTCGTCGTCAGCCGGTTCCGCGAGGAGATCACGGCCGGGCAAGGACACCGAGGCACGCGCTGCGCACGCACGATGGCGACCGCCGGCCGCACCGTGGCGTTCTCCGGCCTCACCGTCGCGATCTCGCTGGCGTCGCTGCTGTTCTTCCCGCAGGTGTTCCTGCGGTCGATGGGCTTCGGCGGCATGGCCGCGGTGCTGGTCGCGATGGTCGGCGCGCTGACCGTGCTGCCGGCGCTGCTCGCGGTCCTCGGGCCCGCAGGTCGACTCGCTGCGGATCCCGTTCCTGCGCCGGCGACGCTCCGGCCCGGACGCGACGTCGGAGCCGCACGGCGCGTGGTACCGCCTGGCCCACAGCGTGATGCGCCGGCCGGTCGCCTACGTCGCGGTCATCGTGCCGCTGCTGCTGCGTCGCTGGGCTGCCCGTTCCTGCGGGTGGAGTTCGGCGGCGTCGACCACCGCGCGCTGCCCGAGGGCACCGAGAGCCGGGTCGTCTCCGAGGCGCTGCTGACCGACTTCCCGGGCGGCGGCACGACGACGATCGACCCGGTCGTCACCTTCGCCGACGGCACGGTGTCCGGTGCCGACCGGCCGGCGCTCGACGGCGTACGTCGACCGGCTGGCGCGCGCTGCCCGGCGTCCGGTCCGCCGAGGTGACCGGCCGACCGAGGGCGGCACCGCGCTGGTCTCGGTGCGGCACGGCTTCGAGGGCCTCTCCGCGCGAGGCGCGCGACCTGGTCGGCGAGGTCCGCGCCGTGCCCGGCGCCGGCCGGTGCCGAGGTGCTGGTCGGCGGCCGGGCCGCCGACCTGCGCGACCTGCTGGCGAGCCTCGGCTCGACGCTGCCCTGGATGGGGCTGTTCGTGGTCGGGGTGACCCTGGTGCTGCTGTTCCTGGCGTTCGGCTCGGTGGTGCTGCCGCTCAAGGCGGTCGTGATGAACGTGCTGTCGCTCTCGGCGTCCTTCGGCGCGCTGGTGTGGATCTTCCAGGACGGCCACCTGTCGTCGCTGCTCGGCTTCACCAGCACCGGGTCGATCGAGGCGACCCAGCCGATCCTCATGCTGGCCATGGCGTTCGGCCTGTCGATGGACTACGAGGTGTTCCTGCTGTCCCGCATCCGGGAGCAGTGGGACCGCACCGGCGACAACACCGCGGCGGTCGCGACCGGCCTGCAGCGCACCGGCCGGATCATCACCAGCGCAGCGCTGCTGCTCGTCGTGGTGATCGGCGCCTTCGCGACGTCGGGCATCGTGTTCATCAAGATGATCGGGGTCGGCATGGTCATCGCGATCCTGGTCGACGCGACGGTCGTGCGGGCGCTGCTCGTGCCCGCGACGATGCGGCTGCTCGGGCGCTGGAACTGGTGGGCGCCGGCGCCGCTGGCCCGGTTCTGGACGCGGCACGGGATCCGCGAGGGCGACGACGTCGTGTCGCTGCCGGACGCGCGGCACACGACGGAGGACGCGGTGCGGGTCTAGCTAGCGCTCGGGTGAGTCCAGCCGCTGCTCGCGGGGCTGCGCGTCACGGATCCGCTCGTCGGTCCAGTACTCCTCGACCTGCTCGGGCGGGGTGGTCACCTCGGAGGTGACCACCCCGCCCCTGCCGCCGGAGCAGCCAGCTCCAGCAGCCTTCTGCACTACCGGGTCGCCGCCGTGCTGTACGCCGACTGGATCTGGCTGCCGAAGTACGGCCCGAACATCTTGTTCTTCAGCCCGTTGTAGCCGAAGCTGTTCACCGAGTTGATCGTCGAGTTACCGGTGAGCCACGGGCCGCCGCTGGAGCCGCCGGTCATGTCGCAGGTGATGGCCTGGCTCTGGGTCCCGCCCCACACGTCGTCCGAGGCGGTGCCCGAGCACGACTTGAGCGTCTCGCCGTTGAACGGCGGCGCCGCCGGGTAGCCGTAGGCGTTGTAGCTCAGCCCGCGCGCCAGGTTGAAACCGATGCCCTGGCCGCCGACGACGTCGGTGAGGTGCGCGCCGTTCAGCGTGTTCATCACCGCGAAGCCGCCGTCGTAGTTGATGTCGCCCTGGTTCGCCCAGGCGCTGGTGGTCACCAGGCTGCGTGCGGTCCACGTGCCGTAGGGCCGGCTGCCGTTGTTGTAGGCCGGGACGAAGGCCCAGTTCGTGGCGAACGCGCCCGGACCCTCGTTGACGCAGTGGCCGGCGGTGGTGACGACGTCACGGTTGCTGCTGGAGGTCGCGGCGCCGGAGCAGACGTAGTTCACGCCACCGAGGGTGAAGAACACCTTGCCCGTGGTGGCCACCGTCGACGCGGCCGGCGTCGGGGTGCCGCTCGGCGGCTTCCTGGCGGCGACCTTGGTCGCCGACCCGCGGTCCACCGTGCTGGTCGACGCCGTCGAGGCTGCGGGCTCCTGGGCCGGCCGAGCGTCGCGCATCCGGCTGGGGGTCCAGTAGTCGGCCACCCGCTCGGCGGAGTCAGCGGTGGTCGCGGCCGCAGCGCGTCTCGACACCCCGCTCGGGACCGCTGGCCCCGGTCGCAGCCGTGGGTGCGGCGCCGACGGCGAGCGCGCCGCCGAGCAGGGCGAGAGCGGTACCGAGCACGGTGCTTCGAGTTCTGCGCATGGGCAGGTTCCTCCACGGGAGACGTCGGGCGAGGATCTGCCGCCACGGTAGGCAGTCGATGACGGAAATGTCTGCTTCGTCACCCCTTGTGCTTTCGGCCCGACGTCGGGTAGCGGCCGCGCGTGCCGGACACTGGAGCGGTGAGCGCTCGTCGCGGACGTCGTCGTGCTGGGGTCGACCGGGTCGATCGGCACCCAGGCCCTCGACGTCGTCCGGCGCCAACCCGGACCGGTTCCGGGTCGTCGGGCTCGCCGCCGGCGGTGCCGACGTCGACGCTGCTGGCCGCGCAGGCGCTGGAGCTCGGGGTGGAGGCCGTCGCGGTGGCGCGGGCGAGCGCAGCGCAGGACCTGCAGCTCGCGTTCTACGCCGCGGCGAAGGCCGGCGGGTACGCCGCGGGCGAGCACCCGGTGCCCAAGATCCTGGCCGGCCCGGACGCCGCGACCGAGCTGGCCCGGTGGCCCTGCGACGTCGTCCTCAACGGCATCACCGGCTCGATCGGCCTGGGCCCGACCCTCGCCGCGCTCGAGGCGGGCCGGACCCTCGCCCTGGCCAACAAGGAGTCGCTGGTCGCCGGCGGCCCGCTGGTCAAGGCCGCGGCCGCGCCCGGGCAGATCGTGCCGGTCGACTCCGAGCACTCGGCGCTGGCCCAGTGCCTGCGCGGCGGGTCGCCGCAGGAGGTACGCCGGCTGGTGCTGACCGCCAGCGGCGGCCCGTTCCGCGGCCGGACGCCGCGACGAGCTGCACGACGTCACGGTCGCAGCAGGCGCTGGCGCACCCGACCTGGGACATGGGGCCGGTCGTCACGATCAACTCGGCGACCCTGGTGAACAAGGGCCTCGAGCTGATCGAGGCGCACCTGCTCTTCGACGTCCCGCTACGACCGGATCGACGTCGTCGTGCACCCGCAGTCGATCGTGCACTCGATGGTCGAGTTCGTCGACGGCTCGACGCTCGCCCAGGCCAGCCCGCCGGACATGCGGCTGCCGATCGCGCTCGGCCTGGGCTGGCCGGACCGGGTGCCCGGCGCGGCCAGCCGGCTGCGACTGGACCACGGCGGCCACGCTGGGAGTTCCTGCCGCTCGACGACGACGCGTTCCCCGCCGTCCGGCTGGCCCGGACTGCCGGCCACGCCGGCGGCACGGCTCCCGCTGTCTACAACGCCGCCAACGAGGTCTGCGTCGGCGGCGTTCCTCGCCGGCCGGCTGCCGTTCCCGGGTATCGTCGACACCGTCGCGCGGGTGCTCGACGAGCACGAGGTCAGGAACCTCTTGACCGTTGCCGATGTTGTCGAAGCAGAGGCCTGGGCGCGCCGATCGCGCCGACCGAGCTGACGTCAGGGGAAGATCGCACTGCATGAGCTTCTGGATCGGCGTGCTGATCTTCGCGGTCGGCATCCTGGTGTCGGTCTGCCTGCACGAGGCCGGCCACCTGCTCACCGCCAAGCGGTTCGGCATGAAGGCGACGCAGTACTTCGCCGGCTTCGGGCCGACCGTGTTCTCGTTCCGCCGCGGCGAGACCGAGTACGGCCTCAAGGCGATCCCCGCCGGCGGCTTCGTGAAGATCGTCGGGATGACCCCGCTCGAGGACGGTCGCCCCGAGGACCGCGACCGGGCCTTCTGGCGGTTCCCGCTCTGGCAGCGCACCGTCGTGCTGGTCGCCGGCTCGGCGACGCACTTCCTGCTCGCCGCTGCTCATCTTCTTCGCCGCGGCGATCACCACCGGCCTGCCCAACCCGGCCGCCCGACCTTCGACGCCGATCGACGGCGAAGCCGGTCGTCGGTCAGGTGTCCGAGTGCGTCGTGCCAGGCTACGACGTGACCAAGGACCAGGCGACCTGCGCGCCTGCCGCGCGAGCGACCCGGTCGGCGCCGGCGCAAGGCGCGCCGGCCTGCAGCCCGGCGACCGGATCCTGTCCGTCGGCGGCGACGCACGATCACGACGTACGGCGACCTGGTCCGAGGCGGTCCGGGCCGCGCCGCCGGGCCCGGTCGAGGTCACCTACCGCCGCGACGGCGGCGAGCGCACCACGACGGCCGACCTGGTCGCGACCCAGCGCCCGGCGCTGGACGCCACGGACGGCAAGGGCCCGCTGCAGACCGTCTCGGCGATCGGCGCTCTCGGTCCGCCACGCCGCGCTCGATCCTGCACTACAGCCCGGCGGCGAGCCGTCGGCGGCGCCGGTCTCGTTCCTCGGGCACCAGCGTCGAGCAGACCTTCCAGGCCGTCGCGAAGTTCCCGTCGAAGATCCCCAAGCTGTTCGACGCGATCGGCGGCGAGGAGCGTGACCCCGAGACGCCGATCAGCGTCGTCGGCGCCAGCCGGATCGGCGGCGAGGCGGTCGAGCTCGGCGCCGCCGATCATCTTCCTGGTGCTGCTCGGCGGGCTGAACGTGTTCATCGGCGTCTTCAACCTGTTCCCGCTGCTGCCGCTGGACGGCGGCCACGTCGCGATCGCCTGGTACGAGCGGGCCCGGTCCTGGCTGGCCGCCCGGCGCGGCCGGCCCGACCCGGGCCGGGTCGACTACAACAAGCTGCTGCCGGTCACCTACGTCGTGATCCTGCTGTTCGGCGGGCTGACCCTGCTCACCCTGACCGCCGACATCGTCAACCCGATCACCCTCCAGTAGCAGCGCGTCCGTCGCAGCGAGCGATACTGGACCGCATGACCGTCTCCCTCGGCATGCCCGAGACGCCGCCCCGGCCGCTCGCCACCCGCCGGGTGTCCCGCCAGATCGACGTCGGGGGCGTGCTGGTCGGCGGCGACGCGCCCGTGTCGGTGCAGTCGATGACGACCACGCCGACCACCGACATCAACGCCACCCTCCAGCAGATCGCCGAGCTGACCGCCACCGGCTGCCAGATCGTGCGGGTCGCCGTGCCCGACGCCAGGACGACGCCGACGCGCTGCCCGCGATCGCGAGAAGTCGCAGATCCCGGTGATCGCCGACATCCACTTCCAGCCGAAGTACGTCTTCGCCGCCATCGACGCCGGCTGCGCGGCGGTCCGGGTCAACCCCGGCAACATCAAGGCGTTCGACGACAAGGTCGAAGGAGATCGCCAAGGCCGCGCCGGCGACGCCGGCATCCCGATCCGGATCGGCGTCAACGCCGGGTCCCTCGACAAGCGGCTGATGGAGAAGTACGGCAAGGCCACGCCGGAGGCGCTGGTCGAGTCGGCGCTCTGGGAGTGCTCGCTGTTCGAGGAGCACGGCTTCCGCGACATCAAGATCTCGGTCAAGCACAACGACCCGGTCGTGATGGTCAACGCCTACCGGCTGCTCGCCGAGCAGTGCGACTACCCGCTGCACCTCGGCGTCACCGAGGCCGGGCCGGCGTTCCAGGGCACCATCAAGTCCGCGGTCGCCTTCGGCGCGCTGCTCGCCGAGGGCATCGGCGACACGATCCGGGTCTCGCTGTCGGCCCCGCCCGTCGAGGAGGTCAAGGTCGGCAACCAGATCCTCGAGTCGCTCGGGCTCAGGCAGCGCGGGCTGGAGATCGTCTCCTGCCCGTCCTGCGGCCGGGCCCAGGTCGACGTCTACACCCTCGCCGACCAGGTCACCGCCGGGCTCGAGGGGCTGACCGTCCCGCTGCGGGTCGCCGTGATGGGCTGCGTCGTCAACGGCCCGGGCGAGGCCCGCGAGGCCGACCTCGGCGTGGCGTCGGGCAACGGCAAGGGCCAGATCTTCGTCAAGGGCGAGGTCATCAAGACGGTCCCCGAGTCGCAGATCGTCGAGACGCTGATCGAGGAAGCCATGCGGATCGCCGAGCAGATGGAGGCCGAGGGCGTAGCCTCGGGCGAGCCTGCGGTGAGCGTCTCCTAGGCGCCGCCGAGCACGAGACGGGAGGGGGTCGGGCGATGCTGCGCAGCACGTCGCTGCGCGTGCTGCGCCCTGAGGACCTCGCCCGACGTCCAGCAGGTCCTCGCAGCGCGACCCGGTCGCCGACGTGTTCGTCGCCTCGCGGGTGCGAGGCCGTCGGCCTCGACCCGCGCTCGGCTCGGCGGCGAGATGTGGGGCTACGTCGTCGACGGCCGGCTCGAGGCGCTCTGCCACGCCGGCGCGAACCTGGTGCCGGTGCAGGCCGGCCTCGGACGCCGTCCGGGCCTTCGCCGAGCGGGCCCGCCGGCAGGGCCGCCGGTGCGCCTCCATCGTCGGTGACCGCGCCGCGGTCGGCGAGCTGTGGCGCGAGCTGGCGTCCTCCTGGGGACCGGCCCGCGAGGTGCGCGACCCGCCAGCCGCTGATGGCCATCAGCGGGCCGGCCGCCGATCGCCGGTCGACCCGCTGGTACGCCGGGTGCGGCCGGACGAGCTCGACATCCTGCTGCCGGCCTGCGTCGCGATGTTCACCGAGGAGGTCGGCGTCTCGCCCGCTCGGGCCGGACGGCGGCGCGTCCTACCGCGCGCCGGGTCGCCGAGCTGGTCGCGCGCCGGCCGCGCCTTCGCCCGGATCGAGGACGGCCGGGTGGTGTTCAAGGCCGAGATCGGCTCGGTCAGCTCGGCCGCCTGCCAGGTGCAGGGCGTGTGGGTGCCGCCCGACCTGCGCGGCCGCGGCCTGTCGGCGCCGGGGATGGCGGCCGTGGCCGAGGTCGCCCGCCGCGAGATCGCCCCGGTCGTCAGCCTCTACGTCAACGACTTCAACGACGCCGGCCCGCGCGACCTACCGGCGGGTCGGGTTCACCGACGTCGGCACGTTCATGTCCGTGCTGTTCTGATGCTCCAACGGCTGCGCACGCACGACACCGACGACGTTCTTCCGGGTGCTGTTCCGGGCGGCGCCGCGGTTGGCGGCCGGGTGGTGGGCGCTCCTCCTGCTGCGCGCGGCGATGCCTGCGCTGCTCGCGATCTCGACCGGGGTGCTCGTCGGTGCGGTGCGCGACGGTTCGACGCTGGCCGGTCCGCTCACTTTCGTGGGCATCGTCTTCGTCGCGATGCAGGTGCTCACGCCGCTGCAGCAGGCGGTCAGCGCGATCCTCGGGGCGACCACGGCCGACTGGCTGCACGACCGGCTGATGGTGGCGTCGGTGACCCCGCCGGGGATGGGTCACCTGGAGAGCAACGAGCTTGCCGAGGACCTCTCGATGGCCCGCGACTTCGACCTCGGGATGAACGGTCCGCCTCTCGTGGTCGGGATGGACTTCATCGCCGGCGGCCTCGTCCTGCTGCTGTCCGGGGTGGCGTCGGCGGCGGTCCTCGTCGGTTTCGCCTGGTGGGCGCCGCTCGTGCTGCTCGCGGCATGGGGTGCCACCCACTGGCTGCTGCGCGAGAGCGGTGTCTGGCGGGACCGCAACACGGCGGAGGTCCGCGCCGCGCACCGGCACGCGGCCTACGCCTACGACCTCGCGGTCGAGCCGCCGGCCGCCAAGGAGCTGCGGCTGTTCGGGCTGGCGGGCTGGGTGATCGACCGGTTCACCACCCGGCGGACCCGGCTCTACGAGCTGCAGTGGGAGGCCACCCGGCTCCGCGAGCGGCCGCTGGCGGGCGCCCTGCTGGTCGTGCTCGCCGGCAACGCGGTGGTGTTCTGGGCGCTGGCCGACGCGGTGCTCGACGGCCGGGTCGGGCTCGGTGCCGCCACGACGTACCTGCAGGCGGCCGTCGGCGCCAGCGCGATCGCGTTCGGTGGCCTGAGCTGGGCTCTCGACACCGCCGCCGCGCCCGCCGCGGCCACCCTGCGGCTGCCGCCGCTGATGGCGGCGGCCGGAGCCCTGCCCGGCGGTGCCGGGGGCAGCGCGCTGGGCACGACAGCGCCCGAGGTGCGGTTCCGCGACGTGACCTTCGGCTACCCCGGTGGTCCGGTCGGTGCTCGACGGGGTCGACCTCACCGTCCCGGCCGGCACCTCGATGGCGGTCGTCGGAGTCAACGGGGCCGGCAAGACCACGCTGGCCAAGCTGCTCTGCCGGCTCTACGACCCCCAGGGCGGTGCCGTCGAGGTCGACGGTGTCGACCTGCGCGACCTCGCGCTCGCCGAGTACCGCGTCGCAGGTCACCGCCGTCTTCCAGGACTTCGTCCGCTACGAGCTGCCGCTGCGCGACAACGTCGCGCCGCTGGGCGCGCCCGACGACGTCGTCACCGACTCGCTCGCTGCCGCCGGCGCCGAGCAGCTGGCGGCGCTGGACACCGTGCTCGCTCGCGGGTACGAGGGCGGCACCGACCTGTCCGGCGGGCAGTGGCAGCGGATCGCGCTGGCCCGCGCGCTGGCCGCCGTACGACAAGGCGCCCGGGTGGTGCTCCTCGACGAGCCGACCGCCGCCGCTGGACGTCCGGGGTGAGGCCGAGATCTTCGACCGGATCCTCGCCGCGACCCGCGGCGTGCACCACGATCCTGATCTCGCACCGGTTCTCCACGGTGCGCAAGGCCGACCGGATCTGCGTGCTCGAGCACGGCCGGGTCGTCGAGCTGGGCACCCACGACGAGCTGATGGCGCTCGGCGGCCGCTACCGGACGATGTTCGAGCTGCAGGCCTCGCCGGTTCACCGAGTACGACGAGCTGGGGGAGGAGGTCGTCGTTGAGTCGCTCGACTGAGGACGAGAAGGCACGCGACGCCGACCTGCCGCCGGCGATGGAGTCGCTGTGGCGGATGGTCAAGCTCGCCTACACGATCGAGCCACGCCTCCTCGTCGTGTCGCTGGTGATGACCCTGGCGGTCGCCCTGCCGCAGTCACTGGTCGGGCTGTGGCTGGCGCTGCTCGTCGACGGTGTGAACGACGACGCCCGCAACAAGGTGATGGTGGCCGCGATCGGCCTGGCGGTGTCCGCGACCCTGCTGTGGTGGCTGCAGGTCGTCTTCGACCGGCTCAGCCGTCGGTTCCGCGACCGGATCTCGATCGCGATGGAGGCCCACGTCGCCGAGCTGCACGCCACCGTCGCCACCATCGCCCACCAGGAACGGCGGGAGCACCTGGACCGGCTGGAGGTGCTGCGCCGGCACACCTTCGGGCTCGACCACCTGTTCATGTCGTTGTTCTCCACTCTCGGCTGGATCCTGCGACTGGCCATCGTCGAGGTGCTGCTGGTCACCCGGGTGCACCCGGCGCTCGGGCTGCTGGTGCTGTTCGCGGTGCCCACCGTGGTCGCCGCGACCTGGCGGCCGGGGGTGGAGCAGGCCGTGCTGCGGCGGGAGGCCCAGCACCAGCGGCGGGTGCGGCACCTGTTCGTGCTCGGGACGACTGCCCCGCCGGGCAAGGAGCTGCGGGTCACCGGCAACGGCCTCGACCTCGCCGAGCGCCGCCGGGCCGAGTGGCGGGCGCTGTACCGGCCGATGCGGCGGGCCAAGTGGGGCACCGCCCTGTGGAGCAGCCTGGCCTGGGCGGTGTTCGGGCTGGGCTACGTCGGCGCCGTGGTGTTCACGGCGAGCGTCGTCGACGCCTCCGCCGGGTCGGTCGTGCTCGTGCTGGTGGTCGGCAGCCAGCTCTCGCAGTTCGTCGGCGCGGCGGTCGGCGAGCTCGGCTTCCTGCGCAGCATCTGGCTGGACATCTCGCGCCGGCTGATCTGGCTCGAGGACTACGCCGCGGCGGTCGACGCCCGGTCCGACGGGACACCGCCGGCCCGGTTGACGCAGGGCATCAGCTTCGACCACGTGTCCTTCCGGTACCCGGGCACCGACCGGCTGGTGCTCGACGACGTCAGCGTCGAGCTGCCCGCCGGGGCCGTGGTCGCGGTGGTCGGCGACAACGGTGCGGGCAAGACCACCCTGGTCAAGCTGTTGGCCCGGCTCTACGACCCGGACTCCGGCCGGATCGAGGTCGACGGCGTCGACCTGGCCTCGATGTCGGTGCCCGAGTGGCGCGGCCGCCTGGCAGGGGCGTTCCAGGACTTCTTCCGGTTCGAGCTGCGCGCCCTGGACGGCATCGGGCTCGGCGAGCTCGGGCGCCTGGGCGACCGGGCCGCCGCCTCGACGGCCGTCGGCCGGGCCGGAGCGCACGACGTGGTCGAGCGGCTGCCCGCCGGCCTCGACACCCAGCTCGGGCCCAGCTGGGACGACGGCGTCGAGGTCTCCTTCGGCCAGTGGCAGAAGCTCGCGCTGGCCCGCGGCTTCATGCGGGACGAGCCGCTGCTGCTCGTGCTGGACGAGCCCACGGCCGCGCTGGACGCGGAGACCGAGCACGCGCTGTTCGAGCGGTTCGCCGCGGCGGCTCGCGAGCAGGTGTCCAACGGCCGGGTCACGGTGCTGGTGTCGCACCGCTTCTCCACCGTCCGGATGGCCGACCTGATCGTGGTCCTCGACGGAGCCCGGGTGGCCGAGGTCGGCAGCCACGCCGAGCTGATGGCGCTCGGCGGCCGGTACGCCGAGCTCTACGGCATCCAGGCCACCGCCTTCCGGTGAGCCGGCCGGAGCGAAACCGGGTCGGCCGCCCGGCGTACCCGTCGTTATCCTTCGGGCGACACCAGACCTTCGAGGGGATCACCAGTGCTGCTCCGCATGTCGACCCTGTTCCTCCGCACCCTTCGCGAGGACCCGGCCGACGCTGAGGTCCCGAGCCACCGGCTGCTCGTCCGCGCCGGTTACATCCGCCGGGCGGCTCCCGGCGGGTACACCTACCTGCCTCTGGGCTGGCGGGTGCTGCGCAACATCGAGGCGATCATCCGCGACGAGATGGACACGATGGGCGCCCAGGAGGTGCACTTCCCGGCGCTGCTGCCCAAGGAGCCCTACGACAAGAGCAACCGGTGGACCGAGTACGGCGACGACGTGTTCCGGGTCAAGGACCGCAAAGGCGCCGACTACATGCTCGGCCCGACCCACGAGGAGTTCTTCACCCTGCTCGTGAAGGACCTGTACTCGTCGTACAAGGACCTGCCGCTGTGGATCTACCAGATCCAGACAAAGTTCCGTGACGAGCAGCGGCCACGCGCCGGCCTGCTGCGCGGCCGCGAGTTCGTGATGAAGGACTCCTACTCCTTCGACGTCGACGACGCCGGCCTCGACCGGTCGTACGCCGCGCACCGCGACGCCTACGTGCGCATCTTCGACCGGCTCGGCCTCGACTACGTCATCGTGTCCGCGCTCTCCGGTGCGATGGGCGGCTCGAAGAGCGAGGAGTTCCTCACGCCGGCCGAGGTCGGCGAGGACACCTACGTCCGGTGCACGGCCTGCGACTACGCGGCCAACGTCGAGGCGCTGCGCACCCTGGTGCCTGACACCCAGCCGTACGACGACGTGCCGGCGGCGCACGTCGAGGACACCCCCGACACCCCGACCATCGAGACCCTCGTGGCGCTGGCCAACAGCCGCGCGGACCTTCGCCGTGACGACCGGGAGTGGACCGCCGGAGACACGCTGAAGAACGTCGTCGTGAAGCTGCGGACGCCGGAGGGCAAGACCGAGCTGCTCGCCATCGGCCTGCCCGGCGACCGCGAGGTCGACGCGAAGCGGCTCGAGGCGGTCGTGCACCCCTCCGTCGTCCAGCCGTTCACCGAGGAGGACTTCGCGGCCACCCCCGGCCTGGTCCGTGGCTACATCGGCCCGGCGGCGCTCGGCACCGACAAGTCCTCGGCGATCCGCTTCCTGCTCGACCCCCGGGTGGTCGACGGCACCCGCTGGATCACCGGCGCGAACGAGCCCGGTCGGCACGTCTTCGACCTGGTCGCCGGCCGCGACTTCACTGGTGACGGCACGATCGAGGCGGCGTCGGTCTTCGAGGGCGACCCGTGCCCGAACGGCGACGGCGGCACCCTGGTGACTGCTCGGGGCATCGAGATGGGCCACATCTTCCAGCTTGGCCGGAAGTTCGCCGACGCGCTCGACCTCAAGGTCCTCGACGAGAACGGCAAGCAGGTCGTCGTGACCATGGGTTCCTACGGGATCGGACCATCCCGTGCGGTGGCGGCGATCGCCGAGGCCACGCTGGACGACATGGGCCTGGCTGGCCGCGTGAGCTGAGCCCGGCCGACGTGCACGTCGTCGCGGCCGGGCGGGACGAGGAGGTGTTCGCGGGCGCCGAGCGGCTGGCGCTCGAGCTGGTGGCGCGGGGCCGGACGCGTCCTTCTCGACGACCGGCGCGGGGTGTCGCCGGGGGTGAAGTTCAAGGACTCCGAGCTGCTCGGCATGCCCACGATCGTCGTGGTCGGAGGGGCCTGGCCGGGCGTGGTCGAGGTGAAGGACCGGCGCAGCGGCGAGCGCGAGGATGGCCGTCGCCGACGTCGTGGCGCAGTTGCTCGCGGTCGTCGCCCGTGACGGCGGTCGACGCGGTCATCTTCGACTGGGGCGGCACCCTGACGCCGTGGCACACGATCGACCCGCGGGAGCAGTGGTGCCTACGCCGGGTCTACGACCCGGGCCGCGCGGACGAGCTGTCGGCCCGGTCCTGTGGGCGGCCGAGGACGGGCTGGAGCGGGCCCGCGACCACCGCGAGCGGCGACCCTCGACGAGATCTTCCGGTCCGTCGGCGTCGAGCCCTCCGCCGAGCGGCACGAGCAGGCGCTGGCGGCCT
>CAWJWE010000010.1:0-89297 GCA_963846525.1 uncultured Actinomycetota bacterium | reverse complement strand
ATCGCCAGCTGGACCTCGTGCACACCCGAGCGGTCGGCGACCGCACCACGCGCCAGCGCAGCCGCCGGGACTGCCCGGGCCAGGTCGACGTGCCGCTCCTCCAGCCGAAACACACCCCGGCTGAGCCGCACGGTGAGACGGTCGTCGGCGATCGTCAGCAGAGCTCCCGACCCTCGAGGCCGGGGATGTGCGCGACCGCCTCGGCAAGCTGCGCCGCTTCGGCAAGCGACGGAACGCGGAACACAGCCGTCGCTCCGCCGTGCAACACCACCCAGTCGTCAACCCCCTCCGCGGCAAGGAACTCCCGCCACCCCTGTTCGCTCATGCGGACCGCCCACAACGCACCGGGTGGAACAGCACGACTTCGGCCATCTTTGGCTCCTGATTCGATGACGGCAATCTAGGCACTCTGGCGGTGCGGAGTTCGACGGTAGGGCGCATCCCGGACGTTCGGCGGGAAGTGGTGCTAGCAGGGAGGCGGACGAGCGCCGACCCGCTCAGACTCGGGCGTGACCGCTGGCCGACCGGCGGCCGCTTCCCGAGCGCAATGGAGCACCGATGTCCCCGACGCCCTCTCTCGCCTACCGGGCCATCAGGCTGCTGGTCGCCCTGGTGGCCGTTTTCGCGTTTGCGTCGGCCTGCAATTTCGCCGACGGGTCCGGGATCCACGAGCAGCAGCCGGGCCCTACCTTCCGGGTCGAGCCGGACGAGAACGAGCCGGACGAGAACGAGGGCGGTGAGATCGAGCCCGGCGAGAACGAGGGCGGCGAGACAGAACGAGCCCGGCGAGAACGAGGGCGGCGAGAACGAGGGCGGCGAGAACGAGAACGAGCCGGGGGAGCAGCAGGACGGCGAGGACGAACGGGCGGGCCAGACGAACCGGAAGGGTCGGACGGCCCGGACGAGCCGGAAGGGCAGGACGGGCCGGAGGAGCCGGACGGGCGGGAGGAGCCGGACGGGCCGGAGGAGCCGGACGGGCCGGAAGGGCTGGACCAGGGGGAATGTTCGGAGAACCCCGGCGAGTGCGAGCCGGGAAGTTGACCCATCGTCGAGTGTGGCGGTGTCGCCGGCGTCAATCGCGGCGATATGACTCGGCCGCTGACCGACTCCTCGTGGACCGAGGTGCAGTGTTCAGGTGGGACAAGGTAAGAGCGGGCACGGCGTGGCCGCATAGCTCACCGGCTGATGAAGAGGGCGACGCCACGCGACGCTCCGCTGGCGATCGGGCTGACGCCGCTGCCGACGGATTCCCGCGAGTCTGGGCCCGGCAGGCCGCCCGTACGGCGACGGTATGACAAGGCCGCCCGGATTCTGGACAGTGAGTGATGTCGGGTCTCGGATGCGATCGATGGCCTGCCGGCTTCCGGTCGCATCGGGATGCCGCCAGAGCGCTTCAGGGGCTCCTCGCGGCCAGGCTTGAGCTGCGGAGCCGTGCCTTGAATTGCGTAGTTCATGAACTGACTCCCTTGAGGTGGACCGGCTGCGCCGGTCGTGACACTTCTGAGGCTTCGTGCCAGGCCGCGGCGGCGTGCGCCGTGCGAAATCTGTCTCGATACTCTGAGGGTGCGATTCCTACGAGTCGGTGGAATGTCCTGCGCAGTGTCTCGGCGGTGCCGAAGCCGTAGCGTCGCGCGATGGTCTCCAGTGGGTCGTCGCGTTCTGCGAGGGCCTGTTGCGCCGCCTCGACGCGGACCCGTTCGACGTACACGGTTGGTGGCAGGCCTGTCTCCTGGGTGAATCGCCGCTGGAGATGTCGTGGACTCAGCCCGGCGAGCGACGCCAAGTCGTCGATCCCGTGTGGCGCACCGGGATCGAGGTGGATGGCTTCGACGACTTCGCGCATCACGTCGCTTGCGGGCTGTGCGGACCACAGTGGGACGCTGAACTGCGATTGGTTCCCCGGTCGGCGCAGGAACAGCACCAGCTCCCGGGCGACGCCGAGGGCAGTCTGGGGTCCGAGGTCTGCCTCGACCAGCGCAAGCGCCAAGTCCATGCCCGCTGCCACGCCTGCGGAGGTCCAGATCGGCCCGTCCTGGATGAAGATGGGGTCGCTGTCGACGATGACTGCGGCATACTCCCGCGCCAGCCGGTCCGCTTCCCTCCAGTGAGTGGTCACGCGACGCCCGTCGAGCAGCCCGGCCTCGGCGAGGATGAACGCGCCGCAGCAGACAGACGCGACCCGGTCGGTCTTGGTGGCGGCTGCGGCCACCCAGTCGACCAGGCTGCGGTCGGACCTCGCCGCATCCACGCCCTCACCACCCACGACCAGCAGCGTCCCGGGACGGCTCGGATCCAGGCTCGCCACCGAGCTTTCCGCGTGGATCGTCAGCCCCGTGTCCGAGCGGACCGGACCGGCCTTCGGGGCCACGACCGTGAGCTCGTATCCGGCTTCACCGAACACCTCGAACGGGCCGGCCACATCGAGAGCGTCGAAGCCATCGAAGATCACGAAGGTGACTGCGCGAGACTGCATGGCTCCACCATGCCGCCGGGATGACATGTCGTCTACGACAACCTCCCCACAGATCGCGCCACTGGTGTACTGGAGTGGTGGACGCTGCCGAGCTCGAGTGGATCGCGTGGACGACGCCAATCACTACCTCGTTGGGTACGGCGCTGGCAGCTTCCGACTTCAGCGGCCGCACCGTGGCGTGCCGCCAGCACATCCTGGCCGACACGATCTGCATCGTGGCTCCCTTCCTCGAGGCCGGCGCCCGGGTGCGGCTGGCGCCGTGCAACCCCGACAGCACCGACGATCGCACCGTCGCCCATCTGACATCGATCGGCGTCGAGGTCCGGGCGCATGCCGGGATGAGCGCCGGCGAGCTCGACGAGTCGCTGGCGTGGCTCGTCAGCGAACCGGCCGATGCCCTGTGCGACATGGGCGGCGACCTGATCGCCGCCGCTGCAGCTGCCGGCCACCGGCCGGCCGGAGCGCTTGAGGCGACGACCACCGGGCTGCACCGACTCGCCGGACTGGAGATCCCGTTCCCGGTGCTCGACTGGAACGGGATCGCGCTCAAGGACCTGATCCACAACCGTCACCACGTCGGCGTCGAGACCTGGCCCGCCTTCACGGCGATCACGGGTCTGGCGTTGTACGGGCGCGAGGTCGTCGTGGTCGGGTTCGGGCCGGTGGGCCAGGGCGTCGCTGCTCGCGCCCGCGATCTCGGCGCCGTCGTGACCGTCGTCGATCTCGATCCGGTGCGGCTCGTCCAGGCACAGCACGACGGGTGCCGAGTTGCCGAGATGGCCGCCGCCCTCCGCACAGCGAGCGTGGTCGTCACCGCCACGGGGTTCGACGGGGTGCTGGGCGAGCGGCAGCTGTCGCAGGTCGCTGACGGCGCGATCCTCGTCAACGTCGGCCACAGCGACCGCGAGATCGACGTCGACTGGCTCGACCGTCATCCGAGCACCCCGATTCGACGACATCTCGAGCGCTATGAGCTCGGCGGTCGGCGGGTGTACCTGCTCAATCGGGGCAGCCTGGTCAACCTCGCAGCCGGTCTCGGGATCGGTGCTCCCCAGCTGTTCGATCCGTTCGCGGCGATCATGCTGCTGGGACTCGATGCCATCCTGAGCGGGCAGACCGCAGGTCTGCCGAATGGCGTACAGCGCTACCCGCATCCGCTGGAGGCGCGCGTTGCGCGGGCGCTCGCCACCGGCTCCGCCTGATCGATGTTCACGCCTGGCCGATTGGCGGCAACCGATCGTGGGTCAGCGGGCGAGGCGTGCCACGCGGCCGTTGCCGCCGGCGGCCCAGCAGGAGCCGTCGCGCGTGCAGTCGAGCGCGTGGTAGCCCGCCTCGCTGACCTGGGTCCAGTTGCGCCCGCCGTCGGCGCTGAGGCTGGTACCCATCACGTCACCGGACTCGCCGGTGACGATCAGCCGGTTCTCGTGAGCCGGCAGGTAGGCGACGTCCTCGCCCAGATGTGACAGGTCGCCCGCGTTGCGCCAGGTGTCGCCGTTGCGGGTCGTCGCGACGGCGTCGACACCGTCGGTCGGGTCCGCGAAGTCACCGCCGACGGCGATGCCCTGCCACGGTGTACGGAATGCCAGGGCGAACACGCCCGCTGCCTCGCCTGCCGGGATCGTGGAGTCGCTGGCGGTCCAGGTCAGGCCGTAGTCGTCGGAACGGAAGACGCGCGAGCCGCCGCCGCCAGAGCCGAAGTACGCCGTGTGGCCAGCCGTGACGAGGCAGTCGCCGCTGGCTGCGAAGCCGTACTCCGTCGGGGCCTCCGGCATGCCGTCGTCCGGGAGGACGGTCCACGAGCGGCCAAAGTCGTGAGTGGCGAGGATCCGGAACCTCCCGTCGACCGGGTCTGCCATCACCAGCCCTCGCCGGCCGCCGGGGTAGAACGCCATGCAGTCGTAGAACGCCGCGGGGTCGTCGTTGACGAAAGCCGCGTCCCAGGTCGCCCCACCATCGGTGGTGCGGTAGATCCGCGACGCGTCGCCGGGCCCGATGGCAAGGATCACGGCCTTCTCCGCACTGCGTGCCTCGACGTCACGGAACAGAAGGCCCTCCGTGCCAGGGGGACTCACGTCTTCCCAGGTCCGGCCGCCATCGGTCGTGCGGAACACCCGGCCCGGACCACCCTCGGTCGCGCTGCCGCCAGTCACCCACGCTGTACGCCGGTCGACGGCGTCGAGGCCACGGAAGCTCTGGTCGGCGTCGATCACGGTCTCCCTCCACGACAGCGCTCCGCCGTGGTCATGGCCTCGGTTCCCGTGGTGGCCAGAATCCGCGGCAGTTGTGGTCCCGGCGTACGCCGCGACACCCGGGAGGAAGCTCGCGAGGAGGACTGTGGTCAGGAAGAGCGTTCCGAGTCGTCGCATTTGAGCACCCTGACCCCGTTGCAGTGACCGGCTGGACGGTTGTGATGTCGAAATGTTGGGGCTATCCACCCACGATCGTGACTGAACCACGTGCCACAAACGCGCTGAAGGCGTCCTCGGCTTCGTAGCGCCACTTGTACTGGCCCGGAGCCAGAGAACCCGGCGTGAAGATCTTGTAGCGATAGCCAATCACAACATGGACTCCGTCCTCGATGAAGACACCGTCCCTGTAGTGGGTTTCCGTCAGGGCAAGCTCCGGAAGAGCCGCATCCGGGATACTGGCCGGTCCGAAGAACACTCTGGTTGTGGTGGCCTGCAGGCTCGCGACGGCTGCGGCTCGGTCGAACTCCGGTCGCTGGAATGCGTCATAGAACTCGAACAGCGCGATGGCCCCGATGAAGTAGTCCTTGTCCGAGAAGACGTGTGGCACCTCTGGGTCGTCTTCGTCGTTGTCGTCGTAGAACCGAAACTGGCAGTCCTGCCAGGACGAGCCGGGCCCGTGCGTCACTCCAGAACGCTGCTGAACTGCTTGAATACCTGCGTTGGCGATTATCTGGACGTCACCCTTCGAGCAGGGTTGGGCTTGCGCCCCTGCGGCCGGGCTCACCAAAACCAGGATCAACGACGCCAGTGCAACCACAAGGGTTAGAAGACGCTTCATGTCGACCTCTTCACTTGGATGAAGTCGTCGTCGGTCGTGGCACCGACGTAGGACGCCCGGTCCCGATGCGGACCCGAGAGGTGGTCGGATGACAGGAAACCAAGGCGTGCCGGCCATGCCAGCCTGCGCCCTCGAGGCTACCGAGTCAATGACACGTTCCAGCGATGAGGAACCTCCGCACATGCCGCGACAAGAGCGCTCGGTAAGTGCTGCGACCTCAACTGGTCAGCGCAACGCCTCGTGAAGTTTCTCCGACGGTGTCATCCAGTCCAAGGTCTGTCGAGGTCGACCGTTGAGCTTCGCGGCGATTTCATCGAGTTGTTCCTGGGTGAAGGCGGCGATGCTGGTGCCCTTCGGGAAGTACTGGCGCAGCAGCCCGTTGGTGTTCTCGTTCGAGCCGCGCTGCCAGGGACTCTTGGGGTCGCAGAAGTAGACCTGCACGCCGGTATCGACGGTGAACCTTTTGTGGTCGGCGAGCTCGAGTCCGCGGTCCCAGGTCAGCGACCGGCGCAGCTGGACCGGAAGCGTCTGGACGTGGCTGGCCAGGGCAGTGACCACGTGCTCGGTGGACCGGCCCTCGGGCAGTCGGACCAGCATCACGAACCGGGTGGAACGCTCGACCAGGGTCGCGATCTGCGACCGGCCGGACCCGATCAGCAGGTCGCCTTCCCAGTGTCCCGGGACCGCCCGGTCCTCGACCTCGGCGGGTCGCTGGCTGATCGCGACGGCGTCCACGATCTGCCCCCGGCCATGCCCGCGCGAGGTGTGCGCCCGCGGCCGGCGCTTCATCCGGCGGGTCCGCAGATGCGTCGCCAGCTCACGCTTGAGCGCACCGCGGGCCTGCACGAACAGCGTCAGATAGATCGTCTCGTGCGACACCCACATCTCCGGCTCGTCGGGGAAGGTCCGGACCAGCCAGCCGGCGATCTGCTGTGGTGACCAGTCCTCACCCAGTTTGACCGCCACCGCCTCCCGAAGCCGCGCGTTGGTCGCCAGCTTGCAGTGCTTCGGCCGGCGCGCCCGGGCCCACGCCGCGTGATCGGCAGCCGCGGCCCGGTAACGGCGGCGACCTCCGTTACGGACCAGTTCCCGCGACACCGTCGAGGGCGACCGGCCCAACCGCCGAGCGACCGCCCGCATCGACTCGCCCGCGGCCATCCCTCGCGAGATCTCCTCACGCTCACACAGCGAGAGCTGGTTCGCCGCCCGGGTCCGCTCCCTCGGCTGGACCCCACCGGTCAACCCGACGTACTGCTGGATCGTGGCGTCCGAACGACGCAGCCGTCGCCCGATCACCCGAAACGACGTCTACCCTGCATTCGCTCGGTGGCTGCCACGGCCGAGTTGAAACCGGCATGATGCGCGGATGAGCCAGCACGAAGATTCGCGCTTCTACCAGGAACATGACGGTGATCGCTTCGGGCGGCGACTGGACTTCCTCAATCGGCTCGACAAGTCGAACATCCACTACCGGACCTCCGGGGCTGGCTTCCTCCCCCGCGACCTGCCGTTTTTCTAGAGCCGACGCCCGGATTTGAACCGGGAACCGCCCGATTACAAGTCGGGTGCGCTGCCAATTGCGCCACGCCGGCAGGAAGGCAGCTCTCGTACGAACGCTGTTAAGGACGAGAGTGCCGGTCCGCCCTCATTCTGGCACGGCACCCGACGTTGACTAGTGCCGGCGAAGGACCAGGACGGTCACGTCGTCGTCATGGGTCCGCTGCGCGGCGGCCGCCGAGACGATGCGGTTCAGCAGCTTCTGCGCATCGTGCTGCCATTCCCGGCCCGCTGCCTGGAGGATGCGGTCGACGCCCTCGTCGATGTCCTCGCCGCGCCGCTCGACCAGGCCGTCGGTGATCGCCACCAGGGCCGCACCTCGGGGCAGCTGCACGGTGACGGCTCGCCGTTCGCTGCCGCCGACACCGAACGGCGTACCGCCCAGAGTCGGGAGGATGCGGTTGCCGTCATTGTCGATCAGCAGGGGTGGGAGGTGACCGGCGCTGGCGATGGCGACCTCACCGGTTCCGGGCTCGACCAGCAGGTACACCGCCGTGACGAGCTGCGGCAGGTCCAGCGCCTCGAAGTAGTCATCCACCCGCTGGAAGACCGAGACCGGGTCGGGATCCTGGATGGCGTAGGCCCGGATGGTGGACCGGACCTGCGCCATCGATGCGGCCGCCTCGAGTCCGCGGCCCATCACATCCCCGACGATCGCGGCGATCCGGCCGCCGCCCACCGGGAGGACGTCGTAGAAGTCGCCTCCGACCTCCTCGTCGCCAGCGGGGCTGTAGTACGTGGCGATGCTCCACCCGTCGATCGACGGCAGATGTTCCGGAAGCAGCGCCCGTTGCAGCTCCAGGGCAGCCGTGCGCTCGGCCTGGTACAGCTCACCCCGTAGCAAGGCCTGCGCGGTCTGTGCCGCCAGCGCGAGGACGAAGTTGCGCTCGTCCGCGTCGAAAAGCTTCTGGATGGTGAAGCTGAAGCGCAGTGCCCCGAGAACTCGGTCGGCGACGATCAGCGGCACGGCGCACATCGCCAGCGTCGAGGCTTCGAGCCCCCGCAAGGCCGGGAACTCACGGTCCCGCTCCTCGCGTGACTCCAACCACACCGCCTCGCCGGTTCGCAGGGCTTTCGCGGCCGGCAGGGGCGCGTCGATCGGCTCCCCGCGGAGTGCGTCGACCAAGACCCCTTCGTACCCGACCGCTCCCGGGACGGTGAGGTGCTCTCCGTCTTCCGACGGCACGAGGAGTCCTCCCCCGGACGCACCAAGGGCGTCGACCCCGGCCGAGACCACCACCGCGGCAACGTCCTCGGGCGTCCTCGCCTGCACCAGGGCCGCGGTCACCCGTTGCAGCCGCAAGGCCGGCTCACCGGTCCGGTGCGCCAGAGTGAGGCGACGGATCTCCTCGACCAGCCGATCCTCGAACGGCGCAGGTGGACGTGGTGCCCCGCCCGCGGCGAGCTCACGAAGTTGCCAGATAACAGCCTCGACGTACCACCGGCGGAACAGTCGATGGTCCGGCTGCGTCTCCAGAGTCAGCAGCCGGGCGGCACGTGAGTACGTGTCGGCCTCGTCGAGGGCTGCGAGATAGGCCTCACCTGCGTCCGCCGCCGATGCCGGGAGGCGCAGTGTCAGGCGGGTCCGTGGCTGGCCCAGGGCAGCAGCAGCCAACGCCTGTCGCTTGATGGCGTCCCGGGCGTCGCTGAAGCTGTGGACGACGGTCTCGATCAGCTGCCTGAAGTGCTCGGGCAGCTCGGCCGTCTCGCCGGACGGCTTCGTGAGGGAGAACTCGCGCACCAGGTTGTCCATGTGCGCCTTCGCCTCGATCAGAAGGTCGGTCGGGACATCGCCCAGGATCACCGTGAAGCGTTCCTCGGAGCCCTGGGCCTCGTCGTCCTCCCAGTCCGCAGGGTCGGCGGCGTCCTGATCCTGGTCGGAAACCGCTCCCTGGTCGCCGACGAACTCAGCCCACACGGTCTTGCCTGCTTCTGGGCCGCGCACGACGCCCCACCGTGAAGCCAACGCCTCCACCAGTGCGAGTCCGCGCCCGGTCATATTGCTCATGCTGCGCGCTGCGCGCACCGGTATGCGTGAGCTTCCGTCGCGGACCTCGATGCGCAGGTTCTCGCCGTCACCGCTGACGCAGACCGCGACCGGGGCGAGCCCGTGCTGTCGGGCGTTGGCCAGCAGCTCGCCGGCGACCAGCACCGCCGCGTCCACGAACCGGCTGCCACTCCGGGCGACCGTCTGCTGCTCGACGAACCTGCGACCGACGCCCACCGCTTCCGGCCGATCATCCAGGACAAGGCAGGTCAGCTCGCCGGCCTTCGCTTGGTGCCCTGGTCCCGACAAACGTCCTCCTGAGAACACATCGTGACCGGAGGTCCAGATGGATCGCCTTTGTCCGACGACCATTGTCAGGGTCCGAGCCGCCCGGCACCAGCACCGGCATGCGGTCGACACCCGCTGCGGCGGATAAGTCTCACCCACCCGTCCCCTAACGCAGTCCTAACCCCGGCCATCACCTCCGGTATGCGGGGCACAGTCGTCGACGTCAGCACCGAGAACCCATCACGGAGGACCTCATGCGCACCACGCTCGCCGTCGCCGCACTCAGCACCGCCCTCGTCGTCACCGGCGCCCCCTTGGCCCAGGCCAGCGGTGGTGACGACGGCCGCATCATCCGTACCGGCTCGTGCAGCGGCACGGCCGACTGGAAGCTCAAGGCCAAGCACGACGACGGTCGCATCGAGGTCGAGTACGAGGTCGACTCCAACCGGTCCGGCCAGACCTGGCGGGTCCGGGTCTTCGACGACGGTGTCCGCGTCGTGGCGACCACCGCGACCACCGGCGGTCGCAGCGGCTCCTTCAGCGTCGAGCGCAGGGTCGCGAACCGGGCCGGCAGCGACAGCCTCGTCGCCCGGGCCCGCGACCTTTCCAGCGGTCAGCTCTGCGTCGGCCGGCTGACCTTCTAGCCCGCTGGGCTGGCCGTCAGGACGTAGACGTCGGCGTCCGGCCGTGGGTCGGCCAGAACGGCCACTCCTCGAACCGCTCGGCTCGCCCGTCGGCGTCGAAGCGCACCACCCACAGGTCGAGGTACTCCTGCCTCAGCGGGTCGCCGTACCGCACCAGGACGCGGACCACCCCGGTGCTGCCGGAGCAGGCCACCACCTCCGAGCTCATGGTGAACACCTCGTCCGGCCCGTCGCGGTCCTCGTCCCAGAGCCGCCGGATGGCGTCCAGACCACGGACCGGTTCGTCGTACGGCGTGACGAGGTACTCGGCCTGGTCGGTGAAGAGCTCGCCGAGGCTCTCGGTCCCGGCTGCCCGCCAGGCCCGCTCGTACCCGTCGACCCATGCCATCAGTCGCTCGGGTGTCAGCTCAGACACGGGTCAGCTCCGCGCTTCGCGGCGGGTCGGCGCCCGGCCGTGAGCAGGTGATCGCCGAGGCCGCGATCGCCTCGCCCAGCACGGCACCCACGTCATCGGCCGGCAGGGCCCGGAGCGCGTGGCGTCGGGCAGCACCCAGCAGGTCGCGACGGGCCAGCCCAGCCAGCAGTGCGCTCATGAAGGAGTCCCCTGCGCCGACGGTGTCCACGACGTCGACCCGTACGCCCGGACGACGCACCGTGCCGCTCGCCGCGCCGACGGCCACCGCGCCGTCGCCACCACGGGTCACCACTACCAACGCTGGTCCGTGCGACAGCCAGTCCGCCGCCACCCCTTCGGGTGTCCGGCCGGGCTCGAGCCACGCCACGTCCTCCTCGCTGGCCTTGACGACGTCAGCGACGGCGAGCAGCTCGTGCACGATGCCGAGAACCTCCTCGGCCGGGCCCATCAGCAGCTGTCGCACGTTCGGGTCGAACGACACCGTCGCCGAGTCAGCGGCGCGGGCCGCCAGCCGTCGGAGGACGGCGCCACCCGGGGGAGTCGTCAGCGCCAGCGACCCGACGTGCAGCGCCGAGACACCGTCGAGTGCGGTCGCGACCTCGTCGTCGGTCCACTGCCAGTCGGCGGTGCCGTCGACCCTGAAGTCGTAGGCCGCCGAGCCGTCGTCCTGCAGCGCGACGATCGCCAGCGACGACGCCTCGGCCGCGGCGACGCAGTACGACAGGTCGACACCGTTGGCCCGCAGGTGGGCTCTCAGCCGCCGGCCGAGAACGTCGTCCGAGAGCCGGGCGAGCATCCGCGCCGGGACGTCGAGCCTGGCCAGCCCGACCGCCACGTTGCCCGGGCTGCCGCCCGGCGCCGCCCGGAAGAGGCCGTCCGCACCGGCCGGCACCAGGTCCGTGATGACCTCACCGGCGACCGCGACGACGGAGTCCACGCGGCCGAACCTACCGCCCTACGATCTTCGGTGATGCCTGCCCAGCCGTCCGGTCCCGTACGCCGGTCCCGCGCCCACGCGGTCCTCGCCGCCCTGCTCCCCGGCGTCCGCGCCCGCGCCGTCGCCGCTCTGGGACAGGTGGAGGGCGAGGGGCTGGTGGCTCGACTCGAGCAGCACCACCTCGACCTGGTCGAGCCGCTCGACCGGCTGTACGGCGGCGACACCGATCTCGATGCGCTCATCTCGCTGGTGCGGCCGCTCGTAGACCAGGTCGTCGAGTCCGCGCTGGCACGGCCGGTCGCACTGCGCACCCTGGACCGGCGCCGCGAGGTCGACCCGGGCTGGTTCCAGCGGGCCCGGATGCTCGGCTACGTCGCCTACGCCGACCGATTCGCGACCGACCTCGCCGGCGTACGCCGGCGGCTGGACTACCTGGCCGAGCTCGGAATCACCTACCTGCACCTGATGCCCCTGCTCCAGGCCCGCGACGGCGACAACGACGGCGGTTATGCGGTGGTCGACTACGACGCGGTCGACCCGAGGCTGGGCAGCATGGCCGACCTGCAGTCGCTCGCGGAGGACCTGCACGAGCGCGGCATGGCGCTGTGCGTCGACCTGGTGCTCAACCACACCGCGGCCGAGCACCCCTGGGCCCGGGCTGCGGCGGCCGGCGACCCGACGTACCGCGCCTTCTACCGGATCTACCCGGACCGCTCGGAGCCGGACCGCTTCGAGGCGACGCTGCCCGAGGTGTTCCCCGACCAGGCGCCGGGCAGCTTCACCGAGGTCGACGGCGTCGGCTGGGTGTGGACCACGTTCAACAGCTTCCAGTGGGACCTGGACTGGTCGAACCCCGACGTGTTCGCGGCGATGCTCGGCACCATGCTGGGCCTGGCCGACCGCGGTGTCGACGTGCTCCGGCTGGACGCCGCACCCTTCTTGTGGAAGCGGATGGGCACCGACTGCCAGAACCAGCCCGAGGTGCACCTGCTGCTGCGGTCGTTGCGCGCGTTGGTCACCGTGGCGGCGCCCGGGGTCGCGTTCAAGGCCGAGGCGATCGTGGCTCCCCAGCAGCTCGTGCAGTACCTCGGCGCGCACGAGCGGTTCCACCCCGAGTGCGACATGGCGTACCACAACCAGCTGATGGTGCTGCTCTGGTCGTCGCTGGCCACCCGGGACGTGCGGTTGGCGCGCACGGCGTTGTCCCGGATGCGGCCCGCACCGCCATCGACGTCCTGGGTCACCTACCTGCGGTGCCACGACGACATCGGCTGGGCCGTCTCCGACGAGGACGCCTGGGCCTGCGGCATCGACCCGCACGCCCACCGGACCTTCCTCAGCGACTTCTACGCCGGCAGTCACCCCGGCTCGTTCGCCCGCGGAGCCGTGTTCCAGGCGAACCCGCGGACCGGCGACCGGCGGATCTCCGGCAGCGCCGCCTCGCTGTGCGGCCTGGAGGCGGCGCTGGCCGACGGCGACGACGTGCAGTCCGCGGTGGCCGTGTCCCGGCTGCTGATGCTCTACAGCATCGTCTACTCGTTCGGCGGCATCCCGTTGCTGTACATGGGCGACGAGCTGGCGCAGCGCAACGACCCGCACTGGGCCGACGACCCGGAGCATGCCGGCGACAACCGCTGGCTGCACCGACCGCCGATGGACTGGCCGGCAGCGTCCCGGCGCACCGATCCCGGCACGATCGAGGGCCGGGTCTTCGGCGGCCTCGCGGAGATGGCCCGGGTGCGGGCCGCCCAGATCTCCCTGCGCGGAGGCGAGGCAGCCACTCTGCTGGACGTCGGCGACGACCGGGTGCTCGGCTACGTCCGGCGCCACCCCCGCGGTGCCCGGCTGGTGGCGCTCGCGGCCTTCGCCGACGACCCGGTGCGGCTCCCGCGCTCGGCGGCGCTGCCCGGCTCGGGTGCCGGTGCCCGACTGGTGCTGAGCAGTCCCGGCGTGGAGCTCGCCGAGCACGAGCTGTTGCTGCCGGCGTGGTCCTACGCCTGGGTGGTGATGGAGGACTGAGCCGGGACCGTCACTCGGGCGGTGGAGGTCCGGTCGTGCAGCGGACGATGAGCCGGGTGGGCACCGTGATCGCCTGGGGGTGCGCCGGCCGGTCGAGGTCCGGGTCGAGGGCCTCCAGCAGCAGGGTCGCGGCCAGCTGACCCTGCTCGTGGACCGGTTGGGCGACGGTGGTCAGCTCGAAGAACTCGGCCATCTCGTGGTCGTCGATGCCGATGACCGACACGTCCTCCGGCACCCGCAGCCCCGTCTCGCGCACCGCGTGCACCGCCCCGACCGCCATCTCGTCGGAGGCCGCGAACACCGCGGTGGGCCGCGGGTCGGCGGCCAGCAGCAGCCTGGTCGCAGCGAGCCCACCCCGGACGGTGAAGTCGCCGATCACCTCCCAGGACGGGTCCGCCGGCAACCCGGCCTCTGCCATCGCGGCGCGATAGCCGTTGAGCCGGTCCAGCGGTGCGGCGAAGTCCAGCTGCTCCTCGAGGGAGCCCCCGACGTAGCCGATCCTGCGGTGCCCGAGGTCGATCAGGTGACGCATCGCGATCCGGGCCGTCGCGCCGTCGTCGATCCGGACGCTCGCCCAGCCGTTCACCGTGGCGCCGACCACGGCCACCGGCCGGTCCAGCCTCATCAGCGCCGCGACCTCGTCTTCCGTGGGAGTGAGGCTCAGCACCAGCACCGCGTCGACCCGCTTGCGCAGCAGGTGGGTGCGGAACACCCGGTGCCGGGCGTCCTTGTCCCCGCCCAGGTTGTAGAGCAGCAGGTCGTAGCCGGCCTCACGCAGCAACTGCTCGGCGCCCTGCACCACGGAGGCGTAGAACCACCGCGTCACGAAGGGCACGATGACACCGACCGCGCGGGTCTGGCCGCTGGCCAGCCCGGCGGCGCTCGGGGACGCGACGTAGTCCAGCTCGGCGGCGACCTGCAGCACCCGGACCCGGGTCTCGTCGGACACCCGCGGCAGTCCACGCAACGCGCGCGACACGGTGGCCGTCGAGACCCCGACCTCACGAGCGACGTCCTTGATGCTCGTCACCTGGATCGCCTCGTACCGCGTTCGGCGCCCGTCGTACGGTGACCTCCATGAGCAGCCACCTGCCCGACGGGGCGCACCTGACCTTCGGCGCGGCGACCGCCGCCTACCAGGTGGAGGGCGCGGCGACGGCGGACGGTCGCGGCCCGTCCATCTGGGACACGTTCACCGCCCGCGAGGGCACCGTCCGCGACCGCAGCGACGGTTCGGTGGCCTGCGCGTCCTACGAACGGCTCGACGAGGACCTCGACCTGCTCGCCGGGCTGGGCGTCGGCCACTACCGGTTCTCGGTGGCCTGGCCGAGGGTGCAACCGACTGGCAGCGGAGCGGTCGAGCCGCGCGGGCTGGCCTACTACGACCGGCTGGTCGACGGGCTGCTCGAGCGGGACATCGCGCCGATGGCCACGCTCTACCACTGGGACCTGCCGCAACCCCTCGAGGACGCCGGCGGCTGGCCCGAGCGGGCCACCGCGGAGCGGTTCGCCGACTACGCGGCCATCGTGCTCGACCACCTCGGCGACCGGGTGAACATCTGGGCCACGTTCAACGAGCCCTGGTGCTCGGCCTTCCTCGGCTACGCCGCCGGCATCCACGCCCCCGGCCGCCACGAGCCGGCTGCCGCCCATCGCGCCGCGCACCACCTGCTGCTCGGCCACGGGCTGGCCGCGAAACGCCTGCACGAGGCCGGCAGCGACGGTGTCGGGATCGTGCTGAACCTCATGCCGGTGTGGCCGGAGCGTGCGGAGGCCGCTGTCGCGGCCGACGGCGTGGACGCGATCCAGAACCGGATCTGGCTCGGCCCGCTGGTCGACGGCGCGTACGACGAGCGACTGCGCGCCCTGGCGCCGCCGCTGGACGACAGCGCGGTCGTGCGCGACGGCGACCTCGCCCTCGTCCGGGGCTCGGTCGACTGGCTGGGCGTCAACTACTACACCCCGGCCCGGGCCGACATCGGCGGTGCCAACGAGGGCGGCGTCGGGCTGGACACCTCGGCGTACCCAGGGGTCGAGGGTCTTCGGTTCGCACCCCGCCCGCCCCTCACCGCGATGGGCTGGGAGGTCCAGCCGCGCGGCCTCGAGGAGCTGCTCGTCGACGTGCACCGTCGTACCGGCCTCCCCCTCGTCGTCACCGAGAACGGCGCCGCCTACGACGACACCGCGCGCGCCGCGGACGGTTCGGTCGACGACCCGGACCGGATCGCCTACCTGCGCGAGCACATCGCCGCTGTCGAGCGGGCCCGGGCGGCTGGCGCCGACGTGCGCACCTACGTCGCCTGGACCCTGCTCGACAACTTCGAGTGGGCCGAGGGCTACACGAAGAAGTTCGGGCTGGTCGAGGTCGACCGTGCCGACCAGCACCGCACCCCCAAGTCGTCGTACCGGTGGTTCTCGGACCTCGTGCATACCGGCCGGCCCGGACTCACGCCCTAGCCCTTGACGCTGCCCGCGAGAAGGCCCCGGACGAAGTAGCGCTGCAGGCTGAGGAACACGATCAGCGGGACGATCAGCGAGACGAACGCGCCGGCCGAGAGCAGGTGCCAGGCCTGATCCTTGGTGCCGGACAGCTCGGCCAGCCGCACCGTCAACGGTGACGTGTCCGGGTTGCCACCGGCGAAGACCAGGGCCACCAGCAGGTCGTTCCAGACCCAGAGGAACTGGAATATCCCGAACGCCGCGATGGCCGGGGTCATCAATGGCAGCATGATCTTGGTGAAGATCTTGACGTGACCGGCGCCGTCGACCCGGGCGGCCTCGATCAGCTCGTTCGGGACTTCCTTCATGAAGTTGTGCAGCAGGAAGATCGCCAGTGGTAGCGCGAAGATCGAGTGCGACAGCCAGATGGTGTAGAAGCCGCCACCGGGTGCGTCCGAGCCGGCCAGGCTCGGCAGCCCCAACGGCGGGTTCACGTACAGGGTGAGCAGCGGGATCATCGTCACCTGGATCGGCACGATCTGCATCGCGAAGACCGCCACGAACAAGGTGTCCCGCCCGGGGAACTTCATCCAGGCGAAGGCGTACGCCGCCAGCGTTGCCAGGGTGATCGGGATGATGACTGCGGGCAGCGTGATGACGATCGAGTTGACGAAGTAGGTGGCGAGCTTGGTGTCGCTGCCGTTGAGCACCGCGTCGTAGTTGTCGAGCGTCACGTTGGGGTCGGTGAACCAGGTCCACCAGCCGCTGCTCTTGACGTCGTTCTCCGGCCGGAACGACGAGACGAGCAGCCCGGCGGTCGGGACGGTCCACAGGAACGCGATGACAGCCGCCGCGAGCGACGCCCAGGGCGACGTGAGGCGCTTCTTGGCCTCCTCCGATGCGGTGGTGGCCGGCTTCTTGGCCGAGGTGGTCGTGCCGACCTCGGCGGTGGGCGCGGTCATCGTGCCTCCAGCTGTCGCATCTGGCGGATGTTGTAGACGACGATCGGGATGACCAGGACGAACAGCAGCGACGCCAGTGCCGCCCCGAGCCCGGTGTTGAACGCCCGGAAGCTCTGCGTGTAGAACTCGTTCGCCAGGACGCTGGTGTTGAAGTTGCCGCCAGTCGCGGTCCGGACGATGTCGAAGACCTTCAGCGTCGTGATGCTGATCGTCGTCAGGACGACGATCAGGGACGGCCGGATGCTCGGCACCGTGATGTAGCGGAACATCCGGAAGCCGCTCACGCCGTCGAGCCGGGCCGCCTCCACGATGTCGTCAGGGATGGCCTTGATCGACGCGGAGAGCACGGTCATCGCGAAGCCGGCCTGCACCCAGATCATGATGACGATGAGGAACAGCGTGTTCCACGGGTCCTCGAGGAGGAACCGGTAGGTGTCGAGCCCGATGGACTTGAGGATCTGGTTGAGCAGACCGATCTGCTCGTTCTCCGAGGCCCGGTAGTCGTAGACGAACTTCCAGATGATCGACGCGCCGACCAGTGAGATGGCCATCGGCAGGAAGATCAGAGCCTTGGCGACTTTCTCGACCTTGGCCCGGTCGATCAGGACGGCGTAGACGAGACCGATGAGCGTGGCGACGATCGGTGTGACGATCACCCAGATCGCGGTGTTGCGCAGCACCGTGAGTTGGTCGGAGCTGGTGAAGATCGTCTTGTAGTTGTCGAAGCCGACGAAGGAGTTGCCGCCACTGTCCTTGAACGACTGGTAGACCGTCTTGACGGCCGGGTAGAGCAGGCCGAAGGCGATCATGACCGTCGCCGGCAGCACGAAGGCGATGGTCTGGAGCGTCTCGCCGCGCCGGGAACGCACCCGGTCGGCGAGGAAGAGTACGACGCCCATCACCGCCACGAAGGCTGCGATGGCGAAGATCATCTGAACGAACTTTCCACCTGCCGACATCCGGAGTGCCTCCTCGATGGCCGAGCGTGGGAGTGGTGGTGCAGGAGCAGCGGGGCTGCGCGCCACCAGGCGAGGGAGTGCGACGTCTCCGTCGCACCCCCTCCCCCAGGGCTACTACCTCACGTCCGGGGTCCCGCTGTCGAGACCCCCGGCGATCCGGCCTAGGAAGCGGGCCAGGACTCCTCGATCTTGTCGAGGGTCTCCTTCGTGCTCTGCCCGGTGATCCAGGCCGTCGACTCCTTCCAGAACGAGCCGGCGCCGACCGCGCCGGGCATCATGTCCGACCCGTCGAACCGGAACACGGCGTCCGGGTCCTGGAGGATCTCGCCGGCCAGCTTGTCGACCGGGCTTACCAGGTTGTTGACGTCGAGACCCTTGTTGGCGCTGACCCAGCCGCCGCTCGGAGTGGCCTTGGCCTTCTCGTTGGCCCAGGTGTCCGAGGAGAGGTAGGTCTGGAACGCCTGCACCTCGGGGCTGTCGTTGAACGCGGCGATGAACTCGCCACCACCGAGGACGGGCTTGCCGTTGTCCTCGTTGGTCGTGGGCAGGTAGAAGGCGAACACCTTGCCGCCCTCTTCCACCTTGGTGCCCTTGGGGAAGAAGTTGGCGTAGAAGCTGGCCTGGCGGTGCATGGCGCACTCACCACTGGCGACGGGGAGACCGCCGTCCTGGAATGTGGTGGTGGCGATGCTCTTGACGTCACCGATACCGGCGTTGACGTACTTGTCGTTCTTGAGGATGTCGCCGACCCGGTCCAGCGCGGAGACGACCTGCGGGTCGTTGAACGGGATCTCGTGCGCGACCCACTGGTCGTAGCCGTCCGGACCCACGTCGCGGAGCATGACGTCCTCGAGCCAGTCGGTGACCGGCCAGCCGGTGGCCTCGCCGGAGCCGATGCCGGCGCACCAGGGCTTCATGCCCGTTCCGGCGATCGTGTCGGAGAGCGCAGTCATCTCGTCCCAGGTCGTCGGGACGGTCCAGCCCTTCTCCTCGAACAGCGAAGGGGAGTACCAGACGAAGGACTTCACGTTCGCACCCAGCGGGGCGGCGTAGAACTTGCCGTCGACGGTGCCGTAGGCCTTCCAGTCCTCGCCCCACCACTTGTCGACGTTGGCCGCGACCGCCTCGGGGGCTTCCTTCACCTTGCCGGTGTCCTTCACCAGGGTGTTGAGCAGGCCGGGCTGAGGCACGATTGCGAGGTCGGGCGGGTTGCCGCTCTTGACGCGGACGACGAGCTGGGCCTCGAACTCCTTGGAGCCCTCGTACTTCACGGTCGCGCCGGTGCACGACTCGAAGAGCTTGTAGGAGTCCTTCTGCGTCACGTCCTCGGGCGCCACGATCGAGGTGTAGATCGACACCTCCTTGCCGGTCAGGTCACCGAACGACGTCAGACCTGCACACTCCGCCTTGCCCTTGCCCGGCGAGGTGCCGCCAGCAGAACTCGTCCCGCCTCCGCCTTCGTCGTCGCCGCCGCAGGCGGCAAGGACGAGGCTGGCACTCAGAACGACGGCGAACGCGGCTACGCCGCGACGTGCCTTCGTTGATCCCATGCGCACTGCTCCCTCTCTCGACCAGGTCCGGTCCGGGCGCTGCCAAGGGTTGGCGCGCCCGCGTCCCGGGTAAACCCGATGTAAACGTTTACGCAACGGTCCGGCAACAGGTGACGCGGTAACGATTGGGTCACGAGAGATCGCGACGACCGAACCGTGGACAGGAGATTGCCCCCGGGTTACGGTCACCCTGCGTCACACCACCCTCCACTACGGATCGTCCGGCACGTACCTGCCGGTGGAAGGACTTCTCTCATGGCAACTGTGACCTTCGACAAGGCCACCCGGCTGTTCCCGGGGTCTGAGCGCCCCGCGGTCGACAAGCTCGACATCGAGATCGGCGACGGTGAGTTCCTCGTCCTCGTCGGCCCCTCCGGCTGCGGCAAGTCGACCTCCCTGCGGATGCTCGCCGGGCTCGAGGACGTCAACGGCGGTGCGATCCGCATCGGCGATCGCGACGTCACCAACCTCGCTCCCAAGGACCGCGACATCGCGATGGTGTTCCAGAACTACGCGCTGTACCCGCACATGACCGTCGGCGAGAACATGGGCTTCGCGCTGAAGATCGCCGGTGAGCCCAAGGACAAGATCGCCGAGCGGGTCAGGGAAGCCGCCAAGATCCTCGACCTCGAGGAGTACATCGACCGCAAGCCGAAGGCGCTCTCGGGTGGCCAGCGGCAGCGCGTTGCCATGGGCCGGGCCATCGTCCGGTCGCCGCAGGTCTTCCTGATGGACGAGCCGCTGTCCAACCTCGACGCCAAGCTCCGCGTCCAGACCCGCAGCCAGATCGCCGCGCTGCAGCGCCGGCTGGGCGTCACGACCGTCTACGTCACCCACGACCAGGTCGAGGCCATGACGATGGGCGACCGGGTCGCGGTGCTCAAGGACGGCCTGCTCCAGCAGGTCGACACCCCGCGGCGGATGTACGACCACCCGAACAACGTCTTCGTGGCCGGGTTCATCGGCTCGCCGGCCATGAACCTGCTCACCGTGCCGGTCGAGGGCAACTCGGTGAAGTTCGGCGACGGACACATCGACGTACCGCGCGAGACCGTGGAGAAGGCGGGCGAGGGCGGCCGCGAGGTCACCATCGGGGTCCGCCCCGAGGACATGGAGCTGGTCGGCGACGGCCAGGGTCTGAAGACGACGGTCAACCTCGTCGAGGAGCTCGGCGCGGACGCCTACGTCTACGGCACGGCAGACGTCAACGGCCAGGCCCTCGACGTCATCGCCCGGGTCGACGGTCGCAAGCCGCCGGAGAAGGGCGCGACGGTCAACTTCGCTCCGAAGGCCGGCCACCTGCACCTGTTCTCCACCACCAGCGGCGAGCGGCTCCCGAGCTGAGCCACCCGCCCGCCTGAGTCGCCGGCGAGCAGCTGCGGGCACCATGGTCCCCATGGCCCTGCAGCTGCTCGCCGCACCCAGTGACCACGCGCTGCTCGACCTGCCCTGGGGCACCCCGCTCGAGGACTGGCCGCCGGACCAGCTGGTGGCCCTGCCGCGTGGCCTGTCCCGGCACGTGGTGCGCTTCGTCCGGCTGGGCGAGGCGGTCTACGCCGTCAAGGAGATCGCCGAGAACGCCGCGCTGCGCGAGTACGGCCTGCTCCGCCAGCTCGAGCGCCGGGAGATGCCGGCCGTCGAGGCGGTGGCGGTGGTGTCCGGCCGGGTCGACGACCTGGGCCATCCACTGGACCCTGCCCTCGTCACCCGGCACCTGCAGTTCTCGCTGCCCTACCGGGCGCTGTTCTCCTCGACGCTGCGCGGTGACACGGCCAACCGGCTGCTCGACGCCCTCGCCGCGCTGCTCGTGCGCCTTCACACCGCAGGGTTCTACTGGGGCGACTGCTCGTTCTCCAACACGCTGTTCCGGCGCGATGCCGGTGCGTTCGCGGCGTACCTCGTCGATGCCGAGACCGGCGAGCTGCACGGCTCGCTGTCGGACGGTCAGCGTGGGTACGACGTCGAGCTGGCCCGCACCAACATCGCCGGTGAGCTGCTCGACCTGGAAGCCGGCGGCCTCCTGCACGCCTCCATCGACCCGGTCGAGACCGCGAACCTGGTGGCCTCGCGCTACGGCGACCTGTGGCAGGAGCTGCTGGGATCCGAGACGTTCGACGCCGGCGAGCGCTACCGCATCGACCAGCGGATCCGCCGGCTGAACGAGCTCGGCTTCGACGTCGCGGAGCTCAACATCGTCACCGACATCGACGGCCGGACCGTCCATCTCGAGCCGAAGGTCGTCGACGCCGGGCACCACAGCCGCCGGTTGCTGCGGCTCACCGGGCTCGACGTCGAGGAGAACCAGGCCCGCCGGCTGCTCAACGACCTGGACGCGTACCGCGCCGCCAAGGACGTGCAGGGCGAGTCGGAGGAGATCGTCGCCCACCGATGGGTCGACGACTCGTTCGAGCCGGTCGTGCGGGCGGTGCCGAAGGACCTGCGCGGCAAGCTGGAGCCCGCCGAGATCTTCCACGAGGTGCTGGAGCACCGGTGGTTCCTGTCCGAGCGCGAGGGTCGCGACGTCGGCCTGCTGGCTGCGGCACGCTCGTACGTCGCCGACGTCCTGACCCACAAGCCGGACGAGAGAGCCGTGCTCGGGTCCCGGATCGGCAGCCCGACGGTCGAGGCCGACCCCTACGTCGAGGAGATCGAGGACGTCGAGGACTAGCGGTACAGGGCCAGGATGGCCTCGCAGACGTACTGCGCCAGACCCGGTCGCTGGTCGTCGTAGTTCCGCATGAACCGGTCGTCGGCGACGTACATCCGGGCCAGCCCCTGGTGCAGCTCGTCGCTGACCTCGTAGAACCGCGAGCTGATGTGGGTCCGGTGAGCCATCGCCGCCGCAGCGGCCTCCGGCGAGTCCGGTGCCAGCCCCGCATCGAGGGCCGCGACGAACGCGGCGTTCACCCGCTCCCCCTCACGCTTGATGTCGAGCCAGTCCTGCTTGCCGTACGACGACGCGCGACGCTGCGACTCGCGGTACGCGTCCGTGTCGCCCCACCGTCGCTCGGCCTCCGCGACGTGCTCGGTCGGGTCGTGGTCGCCGAACACCTCGAGCATCTCCTCCGGCGTCAGGCTTGATCCCCATCTCGTGTGCCTCCAAGGTCTTCGCGACGGTCCCGGCCACTGCCTGCAGCCTCTCGATCCGCGAGAGCAGCTGAGTGTGCTGCGCGCGCAGCTGGACGAGTGCGTCGTCAGTCGAGCCGTCGGTCGCGACCAGCTGCGCGACCTGCTCGAGGTCGAAACCCAGCTCGCGCCAGCTCAGGACACGTTGCAGCCGAGCCACGTCCACCGCCGTGTAGGTGCGGTAGCCGTTGGCTGCCCGGCCGCTCGGCGGCAGCAGGCCGATCTCGTCGTAGTGGTGCAGCGTGCGGACGGTGACTCCGGCCAGCCGGGCCACCTGCCCCACGGTGTAGGTCTGCTCGCTCACGCTGGTGACGCTAGGACCTCACGTCAGGTCAGGGTCAACACGCTGTCGAGTGGAGGGTCAGGAGCGGCGGCGGGAGATCTCGTAGAGGGCGATGCCGGCCGCGACGGCGGCGTTGAGCGACTCGGCGGCGGACCCGATCGGGATCGCGGCGACCACGTCGCAGTTCTCCCGCACCAGCCGGGACAGCCCCTTGCCCTCGGACCCGACCACCAGCACCACCGGCTCGCTGGTGACCTCGACATCGCTGAGGTCGACCGTCGCCTCGCCGTCCAGCCCCACGACGTACAGCCCGGCGTCCCGGTAGGCCTGCAGCGTGCGGGTGAGGTTCGTCGCCCGCGCGACCGGCACCCGCGCCGCCGCGCCGGCCGACACCTTCCAGGCAGTCGCCGTGACGCCGGCCGCCCGTCGGGCCGGCACCACGACCCCGTGCGCGCCGAACGCCGCCGACGACCGCAGCACGGCGCCCAGGTTGCGCGGGTCGGTCACGCCGTCCAGTGCGACCAGCAGCGGAGCCTCGGCCGCCTCCTGGGCCCGGGCCAGCAGGTCGTCGGGATGCGCGTACTCGTACGCCGGCACCTGCAGCGCCAGACCCTGGTGGTTCGCACCGGCGACCCGGTCGAGCTCGGTCCGCGATGCCTCCATCAGCGGTACGCCGAGCTGGCTGGCGATCTTCATCGACTCGCGGACCCGGTCATCGGAGTCGATCCGCTCGGCGACCCACAACGCGGTGGCCGGCACGTGTGCGCGCAACGCCTCGACCACCGGGTTGCGGCCGGCGACCCACTCGGGTCCGGTGCCGGCGTCCCGCGAGCGACTGCCGCCGGTCGGCCGGGACCCGCCGGACCGGCCGGTCGGCTTGGCGGCGCGCTTGGCCGCCGACCGGGCCTTGCGGTGCGCCGGGTGGCTGGGCCGGTCGGTGGCCTTCGGCGTCGGTCCCTTGCCCTTGAGCTGCTTGCGCCGCTGGCCGCCGGAGCCGACGGTCTGGCCCTTCTTCGACGCCCCGGTCCGCTTCGCGCCGCGGCGTTCGCTGTTGCCGGCCATCAGGGGATCTCCTCGATCGTGGTGTCGGCCAGCGTCCAGCGCGGACCATTCGGGGTGTCCTCGACCGCGACGCCGGCCGCGGCCAGGGCGTCGCGCACCCGGTCGGCGGCGGCCCAGTCCTTGCGGGCCCGGGCCTCGGCCCGCTCCTGCAGAGCGAGCGCGACCAGCCGGCCGACGACGCCGTGCAGGTCCGAGGTCGCGCCGGAGCCGGCCCAGGTCGGCGACAGCGGGTCGAGGCCGAGGACGTCGAGCATCGCGCGGGTGGAGGACCACGCGCCGCGCAGCGCCTCCGACGGTCCGTCGGCGAGCAGCTTGTTGCCCTCCCGGATCACGCCCTGCAGCACCGCCAGCGCGGCAGGCACGGCGAGGTCGTCGTCCATCGCCTCGGTGAACTCGGCGCAGAGCGCACCGTCCGCCGGCCCGGCCTCGCCGCCGAGCACCTCGTGCGCGCGGCGGACGAAGCCCTCGATGCGACCGAACGCGGCCGCGGCCTCCTCGAGCGCCTCCCACGAGAACTCGACGATCGAGCGGTAGTGCGACGCGACCAGGTAGTAGCGCAGGTCGATCGGCCGCACCCGCTTCACAACCTCGGACACCAGCATCGTGTTGCCCACCGACTTGCTCATCTTCGAGCCGCCGAGGTTGAGCATCGCGTTGTGCATCCACCAGCGCGCGAACGGCCGGCCGGCCGCGGTCGACTGGGCCAGCTCGTTCTCGTGGTGCGGGAAGCGCAGGTCCAGGCCGCCGCCGTGGATGTCGAACTCCGGCCCGAGGTACTTGCCGACCATCGCCGAGCACTCCAGGTGCCAGCCGGGCCGGCCGCGGCCCCACGGCGTGGGCCAGGACGCGGTCTCCGGCTCGCCCGGCTTGTGGCCCTTCCAGAGGGCGAAGTCGCGCGGGTCCCGCTTGCCGCGCGGGTCGGCGTCCTCGGCGGCCGCCATGTCGTCGATCCGCTGGTTGGACAGCGCGCCGTACTCCGGCCACGACCGCACGTCGAAGTACACGTCGCCGGAGCCGTCGTCGGCCGGGTAGGCGTGGCCGCGCTCGATCAGCTCGCCCATCAGCTCGACCATCTCGGTGATGTGGCCGGTGGCCCGCGGCTCGTACGTCGGCGGCACGCACCCCAGCACGTCGTACGCCGCGTGCAGCTCCCGCTCGTTGGCATAGGCCAGCGCGAACCAGTCGGTGCCCGCCTCGGCCGCCTTGACCAGGATCTTGTCGTCGATGTCCGTGACGTTCGCGATGATCGACACCTGCAGCCCGGAGCGCTCCAGCCACCGGCGCAGGACGTCGAACACGACCTCCTTGCGGATGTGCCCGATGTGCGGGGCACCCTGCACTGTGAGCCCGCAGTGGTAGACGCCGACCTTGCCCTCGACGAGCGGCACGAAGTCGCGCACCGACCGGGTGGCGGTGTCGTACAGGCGGAATGTCACCTGAGGAAGGTTACTGGCGGGGCCATGCGGCGCTGACCACCAGCGCGGACGCGATCGCGGCGACGCCCTCGCCGCGGCCGGTGAGGCCCAGGCCGTCGGTGGTCGTCGCGGACACGGAGACGGGAGCGCCCGCCGCTGCCGTCAGCACCGCCTCGGCCTCGTCCCGGCGCGGGCCGAGCCTTGGCCGGTTGCCCACCACCTGCACCGACACGTTGCCGATGTCGAAGCCGGCCGCGCGGACCAGCCGGGCCGCCTCGGCGAGCAGGTCGGTACCGCTGGCGCCGGCCCAGCGCGGGTCGTCGGTGCCGAACACCGACCCGAGGTCGCCGAGGCCGGCGGCGGCGAGCAAGGCGTCGCAGGCGGCGTGCGCGGCGACGTCGCCGTCGCTGTGGCCCGCGCAGCCGGCCGGCTCGTCGGGGAAGTGCAGGCCGGCCAGGTGCATCGGCCGGCCGGTCTCCAGCGGGTGGACGTCGACGCCGGTGCCGACCCGGGGCAGCTCAGCCACGGTCGGCCTCCCGGCGGGCGAGCACGGCCTCGGCGAGCAGCAGGTCCAGCGGCCGGGTCACCTTGAACGCCTCCTCGGCGCCGGGGACGACGACGACCCGGCCGCCGGCACGCTCGACGTGCCCGGCGTCGTCGGTCGCCTCGCCGGCATCCGGGACGCCGTACGCCGCGTCGAGGACCGCCCGGCGGAACCCCTGCGGGGTCTGCACCGCGCGCAGCGCCGACCGGTCGACGGTGGCCACCACGGCGCCCTCGGAATCGACCTGCTTGACGGTGTCGACCACCGGCAGCCCGGGCACCACGGCGTCCGCACCGGCCTGGACGGCTGCGACCACCGCGTCGACCAGTGGGCCCGGCACCAGGGGCCGGGCCGCGTCGTGCACGAGCACCACCTGCACCGAGTCGGGCAGCGCCGCCAGCGCCCGGCGTACCGACTCGCTCCGGCTGTCGCCGCCTTCGACGACCGCCAGCTCGGCACCGTCGTGCGTCGAGGCGAGCACGGCCCGCACCTCCTCGGCGCGTCCCGGCGGCACGGCGACCACCACGAGGTCGACCGGCGAGGCGGCCAGGGTGCGCACCGAGTGGGCCAGCATCGGCTCGCCGCCGAGCAGGTGCAGCGCCTTGGCGATGCCCGACCCCAGCCGCTCACCGCGCCCCGCCGCCGGCACCACGGCCGCGACGACCGGTGCCGTCACGGGGCCTCCGCCGCGGGTCTGGCGAACACCATCCGTCCGTTGGCCGTGGTCAGGACGCTGGTGACCCGCACCTGCGCCTCGTGGCCGATCCGGTCGCGGGCCTGCTCGACGACCACCATGGTCCCGTCGTCGAGGTAGCCCACGGCCTGGGCCTGCTCCTTGCCGGCCTTGATGAGCAGTACGCCGACCTCGTCGCCGGCCACGACGGGCGGGCGCAGCGCCATCGCCAGCGCGTGCAGGTTCATCACCCGGACGCCGGCCAGCGCCGCCACCCGCGCCAGGTTGGTGTCCAGGGTGAGCAGAGCGGCGCCGCGGTCCAGGCAGATACGCACCAGCTTGGCGTCGACCTCGGCCACCGCGGGCACCTCGTCGTCGAGCACCTCGACGTCCACGCCGGCCTCGCGGCGCAGGGTGTCCAGCACCTCGAGGCCACGGCGGCCCTTCGCCCGGCGCTGGTCGTCGCCGGCGTCGGCCAGGCCCTGCAGCTCGCCGAGCACCGGGTTCGGCACGAGCATCAGCCCGTGCAGGAAGCCGGCCCGGACGACATCGACGATGCGGCCGTCGATGGCGACCGAGGTGTCCAGCACCCGCGGCAGCGCCACGGCCGGGACCGGCCGGTCGGCCAGCCCGACCCGTTCCCCGAACATGCCGAGGACCGCCTCCCGCCGCGCGGTGCCCAGCCGGTAGCCGAGCATCCCGAGGCTGACCACGACGAAGGCGAAGACCGGATAGGTCAGCAGGGGGCGGTTGATCAGCAGCACCGGCCAGGTGACGCCGGTGCCCACCAGGACGCCGATGACAGCGCCCACCACGCCGGCCACGATCTGCTCGGCGGACTTGTCCCGCAGGCCGACCTCGGCGGCCTTGACCGCGGTGACGGTTCCCCGGCCAAGGACGCCGCCGAGCACGTAGCCGAGGGCCGAGCCCAGCACCACCCCGACGCCCAGGACGCTGAGCGCGCCGAGGACGGGCTCGCCGTCGTCGTCGACCAGCCCGGCGACGTAGTAGCCGAGGCCGGCGAAGAAGACCACCACGCACAGCCGCAGCAGCTCGACGACGGCGCTCGGCACGCGGCGCAGGCGGGGCATGGCGGAACCTCTCAGGCGGGGCGTGAAACGACTCGCGCCGCCGACCCTAGGGGGTCGACGGCGCGGGCGCTGTGGCGGGTGGGGCCGCTGCGGCGGAGCCTCAGGAGGCGAGAACCTCGTCGAGGATGGCCTCGGCCTTGTCCTCGTTGGTGTGCTCGGCCAGCGCCAGCTCGCTCACCAGGATCTGCCGGGCCTTGGCCAGCATCCGCTTCTCGCCGGCTGACAAGCCACGGTCCTTGTCGCGGCGCCACAGGTCGCGGACGACCTCGGCGACCTTGATCACGTCACCGGACGCGAGCTTCTCGAGGTTCGCCTTGTAGCGGCGCGACCAGTTGGTCGGCTCCTCGGTGTGCGGAGCCCGGAGCACCTCGAAGACCTTGTCGAGACCCTCCTGGCCGACGACGTCACGGACGCCCACCAGGTCGCAGTTCTCGGCAGGGACCCGGACGGTCAGGTCGCCCTGAGCGACCTTGAGAACCAGGTAGAGCTTGTCTTCACCCTTGATGGTTCGAGTCTCGATGGACTCGATGAGAGCGGCCCCGTGGTGGGGATAGACGACCGTTTCGCCGACCTTGAACGTCATATGTGTCAGACCCCTTTCGCGGACCCCAGAATAACACGGTGACACGCATCACTCCGCCCGATCCCAGACCCGTTTGCGCAGGTCATGGGCTTGACAGCGGACGCGTCAGCGTGCTGTCGAAGGGCCTGCTGGGCTCTGCCCACCCGCTGCCGAGCCTGGCCGTGACCGCGCTGGCCACGACCGTCTCGGCCGCCGCCGGGCGCTCACCAGGTGGCTGTGTGCTGGTCGCGGCGGCGGTGCTGACCGGCCAGCTGTCGATCGGCTGGTGCAACGACCTGGTCGACCGCGGGCGCGACCGCGCGGCCGGCCGGCGGGACAAACCGCTGGTAACCGGAGCGGTTCCGCCGCGCGTCGTCGCCATCGCCTGCACCCTGTCCGCCGCGGCCTGCGTCCCGCTGTCGCTGGCCAGCGGGTGGCGGGCCGGCGTCGCCCACCTGGCCGGGGTGGCCGGCGGCTGGGCCTACGACCTCGGCGTCAAGCGCACCGTGTGGTCGTGGCTGCCGTACGCCGTGAGCTTCGCGCTGCTCACCGCGTTCCTCACCCTCGGGCTGCCCGGGCACCCGGCCCCGCCGGCCTGGCTGCTGCTCGCAGGCGCCCTGCTCGGCACCGGCGCGCACTTCCTCAACGTCGTGCCGGACGTCGACGCCGATCTGGCCGCCGGGGTGCGCGGGCTGCCGCAGCGGCTCGGGGCAGCCCGCGCGGCCGTGGTCGGTGCGGTGCTGCTGACCGCGGCCGTGCTGGTCGTGACCGTCGGCCCGGGGCAGCCGCCGTGGTGGGGCTGGGTGGGGTTCGGCGCCGCGAGCTGCTGCGCGGCCGGGGCCGCCGTCCTGGGGGTGCGCGGCAGCTCGGGGCGCGCCCCGTTCCTGCTCGCGGTGGGCACCGCGGTGCTCGCGGTCGGCCTGCTCGTCGCCCAGGCACCGGACCTGGGCTGAGAGTCGCTACGCTCCCCACCGTGGAGCACACTCGCCGAGCCCGAGCCCGCACTGCGGCCGCCACCGCCGTCAGCGCCGTCGCCGTCGCCGCGCTGCTCGCGGGCTGCGCCGCCGGCTTCGACGCGACCGCTGCCCAGCCCTACGCCCCCGCCGACGGCGTCCTCGCGGACTCCGGCGAGCTGCGGGTGCAGAACGCCCTGGTCGTGGCCAGCGACAGCATCTCCAGCGGTGTCATCAGCGCAACGATCGCCAACCGGGGGGACACCGACGACGAGCTGACCGGTCTGACCAGCCCGGACGGCACCGTCGACCTCACCGGCGACGGTGCCCTGCCGGCCGGCTCGGCGGTCCGGCTCGGCGCGGACACCGACCTTTCGGCCACGATCAGCGCCCTGACCGCGCTGCCCGGCGAGACGATCACCCTGCGGCTGACCTTCGCCCGGGCCGAGCCGCTGAGGATCAGGACCATCGTGGTCCCGGCCGAGGGCCCCTACGAGTCGATCACGCCGGGGCCCACGACGCTGGTCGAGTAGCCGACCGCGAGCTGACCGGCGTACGCACTCAGGGTTCGAGCTTGTAGCCCAGCCCGCGCACCGTGACGATGTGCCGCGGGTTGCCCGGGTCCGGCTCGACCTTGGCCCGCAGCCGCTTCACGTGCACGTCGAGGGTCTTGGTGTCGCCGACGTAGTCCGACCCCCAGACCCGGTCGATGAGCTGCCCGCGGGTGAGCACCCGGCCGGCGTTGCGCAGCAGCAGCTCGAGCAGCTCGAACTCCTTGAGCGGCATCGGCACCGGCTCGCCGCTGACGCTGACCACGTGCCGGTCGACGTCCATCCGGACCGGGCCGGCCTCCAGGGTCGCCGGGGACAGGTCCTCCGGCTCGGCGCAGCCGGCGCAGCACCGCCCGGATCCGCGCGACCAGCTCACGCGCGGAGTACGGCTTGGTGACGTAGTCGTCGGCGCCCAGCTCGAGCCCGACGACCTTGTCGACCTCGCTGTCCTTGGCGGTCAGCATGATCACCGGTACGCCGGACCGGGCCCGCAGGCTGCGGAACACCTCGGTGCCGGACAGTCCCGGCAGCATCAGGTCGAGCAGCACCAGGTCGGCGCCGTGCCGGTCGAACTGCTCCAGCGCGGCCGGCCCGGTCTCGGCCAGGTCGACCTCGAACCCCTCCCGGCTGAGCATGTAGGACAGCGCGTCGCGGAACGACTCCTCGTCCTCGACCACCAGGATCCTCGTCACGTGCGCCCTTCCGACCCGGCTGCGACAGGGAGCCGCAGCGTGAACGTGGAGCCGGTGCCCTCGGCACTCCACACCGTCGCCTCGCCGCCGTGGCCGGCGGCCACGTGCTTGACGATCGACAGCCCGAGACCCGTGCCACCGGTGTCCCGCGACCGGGCCGAGTCGACCCGGTAGAACCGCTCGAAGATCCGGGCCCGCTCCGTCTCGGCGATGCCGGGGCCCTCGTCGGTCACGCTGATCTCGGCGACGTGGCCGTCGGTCCCGCACCGAATCCGCGATCGAGACCGCGACCCGGCTGCCCTCGGGGCCGTACCGGACGGCGTTGTCGACCAGGTTCCCCAGCGCGGTCACCAGCTGCCGGGAGTCGCCCATCACCTTCAGCCCGCTCGCCCCGCCGCAGACCAGCGCGACCCCGCGCGCCTCGGCGGTCAGCCGGCTGCGGTCGACCGCGTCGGCCACGACGTCGTCCAGGCTGACCAGGGTGGGGGCCTCGAGCGGGTCGTGGCCCTGCAGCCGGGACAGCTCGATGACGTCCTGGACCAGCCGGACCAGCCGCTCGGACTCGTGCTGCATCCGGCCGGCGAACCGGCGTACCGCCTCAGGGTCGTCGGCGGCGTCGGTCAGCGCCTCCGCGAGCAGCGACATCGCGCCGACCGGCGTCTTGAGCTCGTGGCTGACGTTCGCGACGAAGTCCCGCCGGACGGCGTCCACCCGCCGGGCCTCGGTGCGGTCCTCGACCAGCGCCAGCACCAGGGTCGAGCCGAGGGGCGCGACCCGGGCCAGGACGCTGAGGGTCGACGAGCCGAACGGCCCGCGCGGCAGCTCCAGCTCGGTCTCCCGGATCTCGCCGTCCCGCCGGACCGCCTGGACCAGGTCGAGCAGGTCGTCCACCAGCAGCCGCTCCTCGCGGACCAGGCCCATGGCGTACGCCGTCGGGCTGGCGCGGATCACCCGGTCCGCGGCGTCCAGCACGACAGTCGACGAGCGCAGCAGCGAGAGCACGTCGGACGCGCCGGACGGCAGCGTCGGCGGCGGCGGGGCCACGTCGAGCGCCTGCTCAGCCCGCTCGCTGGCCCGGAACGCCAGCACCGCGCCGGCGCCGACGAGGACGCCGACGACGGCCACGAGCCCGGTGAGCAACGCGTCCACGCTTCCGATGGTAGGTGCGGGCTGCCCCCGATCGGCGCGCCGAACGCGGACTCGTGCCAGGGTTGGGCTGCTGTTCACCTGCGGGAAGGCATCGGTTCACACCCGGCTGGCACGCTGCGGCCGTCGACCACACGCTTGCCCTCCCGGGTGACGACGAAGGGTGATCTATGCGCGACGCGTACCACGAGGAGCTGGACGCCCTCACCGGCCAGCTGGTCGAGATGACCCGGCTGGTGGGATCGGCGATCAGCCGCGCCTCCACGGCGCTGCTGGACGCCGACCTCACGCTGGCCGAGAGCGTGATCGCGGCCGACAACGCGGTCGACGCCCTGCGCGACGACCTGGACGCCCGGGCCTTCGACCTGCTGGCCCGTCAGCAGCCGGTGGCCAGCGACCTGCGCACCATCGTCACCAGCCTGCGGATGAGCGGCGACCTGGAGCGGATGGGTGACCTCGCCCGGCATGTCGCCCGGGTCGCGCGGCGCCGGTTCCCGGAGTCGGCGGTGCCGCCCGAGCTGCGCTCCACGATCGTCGAGATGAGCCAGATCGCCGAGCGGCTGGTGGCCAAGACCGGCAGCGTGATCGCCCGCCAGGACGTCGACGCGGCCCTCGAGCTCGAGCGGGACGACGACGAGATGGACACCCTGCACCGGCAGCTGTTCACCGAGCTGCTGGACAAGCGGTCACCGTTCGGCGTCGAGCAGGCGGTCGACGTCACCTCGATCGGCCGCTACTACGAGCGGTTCGCCGACCACGCCGTCTCGGTCGCCCGGCGGGTCGTCTACCTGGTCACCGGCCAGCTGCCGCAGGAGGTCGTCGAGCCGGCCTGATCAGCGGCCCTGGTTCTTGACGGCCTCGATCGAGGCCGCGGCGGCCTCCGGGTCGAGGTACTCCCCACCCGGCACCGTCGGGTGCAGGTCGGCGTCCAGCCGGTAGAGCAGCGGGATGCCGGTGGGGATGTTCAGCCCGGCGATGTCCTCGTCCGAGATGCCGTCCAGGTGCTTGACCAGCGCCCGCAGCGAGTTGCCGTGCGCGGCGACCAGCACCGTGTGTCCGGCCTGCAGGTCGGGCACGATCGCGTCGTACCAGTAGGGCAGCATCCGCACCACGACGTCCTTGAGGCACTCGGTTCGCGGCACCACCTCGTCGGGCAGCCCGGCGTAGGTGTCGTCGCCCACCTGCGACCACTGGTCGTCGTCGGGCAGCGGCGGCGGCGGGGTGTCGTAGGACCGGCGCCAGAGCATGAACTGCTCATCGCCGAACTCCTCGAGCGTCTGCTTCTTGTCCTTGCCTTGCAGGGCGCCGTAGTGCCGCTCGTTGAGCCGCCAGCTGCGGCGCACCGGGAGCCACATCCGGTCGGCGGCCTCCAGCGAGATGTTCGCCGTCTGGATCGCGCGGCGCATCACCGAGGTGTGCACGACGTCGGGCAGCAAGCCGCGGTCGCGCAGCAGCTCGCCACCGCGGCGCGCCTCGGCCTCGCCCTGGGCGGTGAGGCCGACGTCGACCCACCCGGTGAACAGGTTCTTCTCGTTCCAGTCGCTCTGCCCATGGCGGAGCAGGACCAGCGGGTACGTCGGCGCGCTCATGCCGCCGAGCCTGCCAGATTTTCGTTCGTGCGTTGTCGGGGTGTCCACGTACGGTCCTCGAGTGACCTGGCTACGAGGAGTGCTCGGCCCGACGGTGTCGGGTCTGCCGAGCACGTTCTGGTGGCTCTGGACCGGGACCCTGGTCAACCGGGCCGGCGCGTTCGTGCTGCCGTTCCTGGCCTTCTACCTGACCGACGAGCTCGACCTCACGCCGTCGTTCGTCGGGCTGGTGCTCGGCGCCTTCGGCCTCGGCAGCACGATCGCCGCCCTGGTCGGCGGGGTGCTGTCCGACCGGCTGGGGCGCCGGCCGGTGCTGCTCGCCAGCCAGCTCAGCACCGCCGCCGTACTGGTCGCCCTGGGGCTGACCACCGAGTCGCCCGCGGTGCTGGTCCTGGTCACGCTGCTCGGCCTCACCAGCAACACCGCGCGGCCCGCGTTCTCGGCGATGATGACCGACATCGTCCCGCCGGAGGACCGGGTGCGGGCGTTCTCGCTGAACTACTGGGCCATCAACCTCGGCTTCGCCATCGCGCCGGTGCTGGGCGGCCTGCTCGCAGCCTCCGGCTACCTCACGCTGTTCCTCGTCGACGCGTGCACCACCCTGGTCTTCGCGCTCCTCGTGTTCCTCAAGGTGCCGGAGTCCCGGCCGGACGTCCGTGTCGCCGAGGGCGAGAGGCCCGGATCGATGGCCGACGTCCTGCGCGACCGGGTGTTCCTCGCGTTCGTGCTGCTCACGTTCTGCTTCGCGGTCGTGTTCATGCAGCACCTGTCGTCGCTGCCGGTGCAGATGGACGCCGACGGGCTGAGCCCCTCGCAGTACGGCGGCATCATCGCCCTCAACGGCCTGCTGATCGTGTTCGTCACGGTTCCGCTGACCCGGGTGCTGCAGGCCTACCCGAGGTCCCGCGTGCTGGCGGTCAGCAGCTTGTTCATCGGGCTCGGCTTCGGTGCGACGGCCTGGGCGTCCAGCGTGCCGGCGTACGCCGCGACGGTCGTGGTCTGGACGATCGGCGAGGTGATCGGAGCGGCGGTGGGTCCGTCGGTGGTGGCCGACCTCGCGCCGGTCCGGCTGCGCGGCCGCTACCAAGGAGTGTTCGGCTTCTCGTTCGCCACCGCGTCGCTGGTCGCGCCGCTGGCCGGCGGCTGGACCTACCAGCACCTCGGCGGCACGACGCTGTGGCTGGGCTGCGCGGTCCTGTCGATCGGCGCGGGGGCCGGGCATCTCGCGGTCGGCCCGGCCCGGGGGCGTCGGCTGCGCGAGCTGCGCGCCGCGGAGGTCGAGGCGCAGGGTCTGCTGGCCGAGGTGCCCTAGCGGTTCATGAAGGCGTCGACCGCAACGGCGGTCGCAGCGGCAACCCGCCAGTCGAGCCCCCCGTCGGCGACGGGGACGTGGTAGACGTCGCGCAGCCGCATCCGCCGCTCCACCCGGAGCACAGGCCGGCCGAGCTGGTCGACGAAGTCGAAGTGGATCGGGAACGGCCACGGGAAGTCGGAGGCGAGACCCACCACTCTGCGGAGCACAGCCTTCACCTGGCCCCGCTCCTGGCCGGTGACAGTGCGGCCGTCAGGCAGGTCGATGTGGTACGTCGAGCGGAGCAACGATGTGCGCGCATTCTTGCGGATGGTGGCGAGCACCTCGTCGCTGGGCCCACGAACGTCGTACGTCCCGACGAGCTCGATGATGTTGCGAGCCGCGATCGTGAACGCCACCGCCGACTTCTCGTTGCCCGCCCAGAAGGTCACCTTCTCGCGCAACGAGAGCCGCTTCTGCTCGGCGTATGCCAACGGCGTGGCTGCCCCGGAGGCGTCCACCCGCATCAGGTCGTAACGGTTCTGTAGGACGGTGAACTTCTGCCGCAGCTCCAGGACGAAGCCAGGCAATGGATTGCTCTCCGGTGCCGACATGGCGATGAGCTCCTCCGGTGGGGCTGGCTCGGAACTCTACGGCGCGCGCCTACCACGTCCGCCGGGCACCGGCTCGCTAACCCTCTCGCGGCGGGGGCGCGTCGTCCGGTGCGAGGTTGCGGAAGGCCTCGAGGTTCCAGGTCGGCTCGCCGCGCGAGGTGCGCCAGGCCCACTCCTTGCGGATCGCCGACGCGAAGCCCATCTCCAGGATCACGTTGAACGGGGCGTCGGAGGCTTCGAGGACCGAGCCGAGCAGCCGGTCGACCTCGTCGGCGGTGACGGCGTGCAGCGGGAGGCGGCCGCTGAGGTAGATGTCGCCCAGGTGGTCGACGGCGTACGCCACGGCGTACAGCTTGGTGTTGCGCTCGAGCAGCCAGCGGTGGACGCCGTCGACGTTCTCGTCCGGGCGGCGACAGACGAACGCGTTGACCGACAGGCTGTGCGCACCCACGACCAGGCTCACCGTGGTCTTCAGCTTCTTCTCGCCGGGCAGCGTGACGACGAAGGTGCCCGGCGTCGGCTCCTCGTGCTCGAGCTCGGCCAGCGCCGCCCGGAGCACCTCGGCAGCGCTGTCCTGCTCTGCGGTCACCGGCCGACCGCGAGCGCCGGGCGCACCTCGCGCTCGAGCAGCGCGTCGGAGTAGACCTCGAGCATCCCGGCCGCCGTGGCCGCCCAGCCGAACCGGCCGGCGTGCAGCAGCGCACCGCGACTCAGGGCCGCGCGGCGGGCCGGGTCGAGAGCCAGGTCGGCCAGCACCCCGGCGTACTCCCTCGGGTCGTGCCCGTCGACCAGCACGCCGGAGAAGCCGTCGGCGACGGCGGTGCGCAGCCCGCCGACCGACGCCGCGACGACCGGGGTGCCGCAGGCCTGCGACTCGATGGCCACCAGGCCGAACGACTCGCTGTACGACGGGACGACGGTGACGTCTGCGGCGCGGTACCACTGCGGCAGGAGCTCCTGCGGAACCGGCGGCACGAAGCGCACCACGTCGGTGAGGCCGAGCTCGGCGGCCAGCGACTGCAGCGACTCCGGCCGGGCCAGCCCGCTGCCGGACGGACCGCCGACGACCGCCACCACCAGCCGGTCGCGCAGCGAGGGGTCGAGCTCGACGAGCCGAGCGGCGGCCCGCAGCAGCACGTCGGGCGCCTTGAGCGGCTGGATCCGGCCGACGAACAGCAGGAGGTAGGCGTCTTCCGGTACCCCGAGGGCCCGGCGGGCGGCGGATCGCGGGCCTGGCGAGAAGAGGTCGAGGTCGACGCCCGGGGGCACCACGGCGACCCGCTCGGGGTCGGCGTCGTAGAGGCCGACGAGCTGCCGGCCCTCCTCGTCGGTGTTCGCGACCAGCCGGTCGGCGGCCTCGACGACCTGGGCCTCGCCGATGGCGCGGGCCGCCGGCTCGGGGTCGTCGCCATCCGCCAGCGTGAGGTTCTTGACCTTGGCCATCGTGTGCATCGAGTGCACCAGCGGCACGTCCCACCGCTCGGCGGCGAGCCAGGCCACCTGGCCGGAGAGCCAGTAGTGGGAGTGCACCAGGTCGTACCAGCCGGGCGGGCGGGCCGCCTCGATCCGCATCAGCCCGGAGGTGAAGGCGCACAGCTGGGCCGGCAGGTCCTCCTTGGCCAGGCCCTCGAACGGGCCGGCGGTGACGTGCCGGACGGTGACGCCGGGGGTGAGCTCGACGGTCGGTGGGAGGTCGGAGCTGGTGGCCCGGGTGATCACGTCGACCTCGACGTTCAGCGCTGCCAGCCGGCGGGACAGCTCGACGACGTAGACGTTCATGCCGCCGGCGTCACCGGTGCCCGGCTGGTCGAGGGGGGAGGTGTGGACGCTGACCATGGCCACTCGCTGGGGCTTGCGCCCACGCGTGGGCATCACCGCCATCGTCACGTCCGGAACACCTCCATGCGCTCGCCTGCGGACCTCTTCGGGCGCAGAGGCCCGCCGAGATGCTTCAACCCGCAACGATCCTTCCCGATTCCCCGGGCCGAGAATCGGGCACCCCGGCGTGGGCTGGCAGGATGCCGGGATGAGCAGCGGGACCGCGGTCGTGACGGGGGCCAGCAGCGGGATCGGAGCGGCCACCGCGCGGCGCCTGGTGCAGGACGGCTTTCAGGTCGTGGCGGCGGCCAGGCGCCGAGAGCGGCTGGATGCGCTGTACGACGAGCTCGGTGACCGGCTGCGGCCGGTGACCCTGGACGTCACCTCGGCCGACTCGGTGGCCGCGCTGGCCCGGGAGGTCGGCGGCGAGCTGAACGTCCTGGTCAACAACGCCGGCGGCGCCTTCGGGATGGACCCGGTCGCCGACGCCGACCCCGACGACTGGCGAGCCATGTTCGAGGTCAACGTGATCGGGGCGCTGCAGGTGACCCAGGCGCTGCTGCCGGCCCTGGTGGCCAGCGGGCAGGGCCACGTCGTGGTGATGGGGTCGACGGCCGGACGGATCGTCTACGAGGGTGGCGGCGGCTACACCGCGGCCAAGCACGGCGCGGCCGCGCTCACCGAGACCCTCCGGCTCGAGCTGAACGGTCAGCCGGTCCGGGTCACCGAGATCGCGCCGGGGATGGTAGCCACCGACGAGTTCGCGGTGAAGCGGTTCGGTGGTGACGCCGAGCGGGCGGCGAAGGTCTACCAGGGCGTCGACGCACCGCTGACGGCCGACGACATCGCCGACTGCGTCTCGTGGTGCGTCACCCGGCCGCCGCACGTCGACATCGACCTGCTCGTGGTCAAGCCGCTCGCCCAGGCCGCCCAGCACAAGGTCCACCGCACCGGCTGACCGGTCAGCGGGCGAGGGCGGCGGTGAAGGCGGCGTAGGCGTCCGGGCCGAACAGCACGAACCGGACCTCGCGCACGGTCTGCGGCTGGTGCGCGCGGGCCGTCTCGACCGCGATCCGCGCGGCGTCGTCCATCGGCCAGCCGTACACGCCGGCCGAGACCGCCGGGAAGGCGACCGTGGCGGCGCCGAGCTGCTCGGCGACCCGCAGCGACTCGCGGTACGCCGACGCGAGGACCTCGCTCCGGTCCTCGGACGTCGAGTGGACCGGCCCGACCGTGTGGATCACCCAGCGGGCCGGCAGGTCACCGGCCGTGGTGGCGACCGCCTGCCCGGCCGGCAGGCCGTCCGGCAGCGACGTGCCGCGCAGCTCGCGGCAGGCGGCCAGGACCGCCGGACCGCCGCGCCGATGGATCGCGCCGTCGACGCCACCGCCGCCGAGCAGCGAGGAGTTGGCGGCGTTCACCACCGCGTCGACGTCCTGATCGGTGATGTCACCCTGCACTGCCACGATGTCCACGTGACCAGCCTGCCGCAGTCGCCTGCTGCGTTCGAGACCGCCCGGCTGCTCGTGCGCGACTGGCGCGACGAGGACGCCGCCCGGATGCTCGACATGTACTCCCGCGACGACGTGGTGCGCTTCCTCGGCTCGGTGCCGACACCGATGGCACCGCTGGAGCAGGCCCACGAGCGGATCGCCCGCGGACGTCGGCGGAACGCCGAGCAGTCCGGGCCGTGCGGCTGGTGGGCCGTCGAGGTCCGCGACACCGGCCAGGTGGTCGGCACGGTCGCGCTGGTGCCCGTCGACGGCTCCGAGGAGCCGGGCGCTCCGGTCGAGGTGGCCTGGCACCTGCACCCGGACTCCCAGGGCCACGGCTACGCCACCGAGGCGGCCCGCGGCACGCTGGACCGGGCGCACGCCGCCGGGGTGGCCGAGGTGCTCGCGCTCACCGACGAGGCGAACACCGCGTCGCAGGCGGTCTGCCGCCGGCTCGGGCTCGAGCTGCGCGGCGTCTCCGAGGACTTCTACGGCAAGCCGTTGATGGTCTGGGTCAGCCGTCGCTGACCAGGCGGATGCGCAGCCGGCGGAAGCCCTTGCCCTTGCTCTCGACCTTCACGACCTCGATCCGGCCGATCTGCGAGGTGGAGGCGACGTGGGTGCCGCCGTCGGCCTGGGTGTCCAGCCCGACGATGTCGACGATGCGGACCATCTCGATCTCGGGCGGCAGCAGGTTGGTCGCGGTGCGGATCAGGTCCGGGTGGGTCGCTGAACGCCTCGTCCCGGGGCAGCACGCTGACCTCGATCGCACGGTCGGCGGCCACCTCGGCCGCGCAGGCCTGCGGCGACCCGGTCCTTGAAGCCTTCCGGCACCTCGGGCAGGTTGAAGTCCATCCGCGCCTCGAGCGGCTCCATGTTGCCGCCGGTGACCAGGGAGCCGAAGTCGCGCAGCACCACGCCGGAGAGCAGGTGCAGGCCGGAGTGGGTGCGCATCAGGGCGGTACGCCGGGTGTCCTCGACGGCGCCCCGGACCGGCGTACCCACCGGCGGGACCGGGTCGCCCTCGGCCGGCACCAGCTCGAGGTCGTCGCCCTTGCGCACGCCGACGATGCGGGTCTGCACGCCGCCCCACAGCAGCACGCCGTGGTCCGGCGGCTGACCGCCGCCGCCCGGGTAGAACGCCGAGCGGTCCAGCACGATCGCCTCGGGCGAGGCGTCGAGGACCGTCGCGTCCCACTCGCGCAGCGTCTGGTCGGCCAGCTCCAGCCGGCTGGTGCGGCCGTGCCGCTCCTCGGTCATCTCACCAGCCGCCGTAAGGCCCCTGCTGCGATCCGCCGCCGCCGCTGATCTGCTTCAGCTTCGGCCGGACGTCGGCCAGGTAGACGCCGGCGGCGACCACGCCGATCACGTTGAGCAGGCCCAGGGTCGAGCTGTAGCCGAACGACACGACGCTGATCAGGAACGCGGCGCCGAGGATGCCCAGCCAGACCGGCTTGGTGAGCCGTCCGACGTGCGGGAACAGCTGGGCCTTCCGGCGCAGCGCGTCGAACAACGCGAAGCCGGTGAGGAGCAGGGAGCCGATCCCGAGCAGGAGCAGGACGAGGTTCTGCACGCTGCCGACGATGTCCACCTGCCACAGACTAGGGGACGACGACGGGCCCCGGTCGCGGATGTGAAGTCCGCGACCGGGGCCCGGTCGGTGGTGCGTGGCGGGTGCGCCGTCAGCTGGCGGTGGACTTGCGCGCCGTGGTCTTGCGGGCCGTGGTCTTGCGGGCCGTCGTGGCCTTGCGGGCCGTGGTCGCCTTGCGCGCGGTGGTCTTGCGGGCCGTGGTGGCCTTGCGCGCGGTGGTCTTGCGGGCCGTGGTGGCCTTGCGGCCCGCCGTCTTGCGCGCGGCGGTCGTGGAGGCGCTGGTCTCCGCGGTCTCGGTGCCGACCTTCTCGGCGCCGGCCTTGGTGGCGTGCAGCGCGGTGCCGGTCGTCCGGCGGGCCATGGTGGCGGCCCGCTTGGCGGCGGCGGTGGTCTGTGCGATCGACTCGGTGGCGACGGTGCGGGTGGCCTTGGTGCGGCGCACCGTGGTGGCCAGCTGCTGCTGAAGGTCCTGGGTGGACTTCTGGCGGCGGATCCGGCCGACGACCGAACGGCCGCGACCGAGCAGCTCACCGTAGACAGCGTCGGTACGGCCGACGACCCCGCCGACGACACCGACGGCGGTGTCCTGCGCGCGCAGCGGCAGGGTGACGGTCTGCTGGCCGATGGTCGCGACGGCCTTCTCCAGGTCACGGCGCTCGAACTTGATCTTCACCGACGGGATCCGGCTCGGGGCCGTCCGGAGGGTCTTGACGGCGAGGTCGGTGGCACCGGCCGCGACGTAGAACGGCTTGCTGCGGGTGATCGTGGTGGTGAGGGTCATGCTGTGCTCCTCTTCTTGGCGGTCTTCGTGGTCTTGGTGGTCTGCGTGGTCTTCTTCGCGGTCTTCCTGGTGGCCTTCGGTGCGGTCTTCTTGGCCGTGGTCCTCGTGGTGTGCAGGACCTCGGCGGCGTGCTCGGCGCGGAACGACTCGTACACGTCGATCAGCACGCGCTTGTGCCGCTCGCCGATCGTCGGGTCCGCCAGCACCGCGCCGACGACGTTGCCGGACTCGCGCTCGTCGAGGATGCCTGCCCGGACGTACAGGGTCTCCGCGGAGATCCGCAGGCCCTTCGCGATCTGCGACAGGATCTCGGCGCTGGGCTTCTTGAGGCCCCGCTCGATCTGGCTCAGATAGGGGTTGGACACCCCGGCCGACTTCGCCAGCTGGCGCAGAGACACCTGCGCCGACTCGCGCTGCTCGCGGATGTAGTCACCCAACGAGCCGACCTTCAACGTTGCCATGACTCATTAATACCCCAAGTGCTAACTGTGGCAAGCACTCAGCAAGCACATTTCTGGCGTGAGCCCGCTCACACGTGGTGCGCGTCACACCTGGCAGACTCTGCGGACCGGCAGAGGGAGCGACGCATGGCGAACGGCAACGGTACGAAGAGTGACCCATGGATCCTGCGGACCCCGCCCGGTGCCGGGGAGTACACGATGTACCGGGACGAGGAGGCCGACCCGCCGGCGCTGGTCTGCCAGGTCGGCGGCACCAAGCTGACCTACCAGCTGCGGGCCATCGACGACCTGCACGCCTGGCTGCGCGAGCAGGGCGACTGGGTGCCGCTCGGCGCGGCCGACGAGAAGAAGGACGCGGCACCGGGCACCGTCGAGGCCTGGGCTCGTGACGAGAAGAACCCGGTCGGCGGGTGGTACGGGCTGCGCAAGGGCTACCGGGGCCGGTTCGGCATGTACCTGCCGCCGCTGCTCGAGGCGCTCGGGCTCGCCGAGCTCACCCACGACGCGCGCAACAACCGGATCCGCGCCGTCTAGGTCGTCAGGCTCCACGAGGTGCCGTCGGCCGCGTCCCGGACCTCGACGCCGGCCCCGACCAGCCGGTCGCGGACCAGGTCGGAGGTCGCGAAGTCCTTCGCGTCGCGGGCCGCGGCCCGGACCGCGAGCAGCGCGTCCACGAACGGCGCCACCTGTTCGGCCGGGTCGGCGGCGCCGCGCTCGGCCAGCTCACCCAGCCGGACCACCAGGGCGCGCAGCACCCGGCGCGCCTCGTCGGCGTCGTCGCTCTGCAGGGTGTCGGCCTGCCAGTCGGCCAGCGCCTTCTCCAGCCCGAGCACGGCCGCGACGCAGCCGTCGACGTCGCGTCGCGCCAGCGCCGCGTCGAAGGCGGTGCGCGCCCGGTCGGCCTCGGACCGCAACGACAGCGCCGGCCCGGGCTCGTCGGCGTCCGTCCCGGCGGCGGCCGACCGGACCGGCGGCGCGGCCGCGGCGACGTCACGCACCTGCTCGCCGCGCAGCATCGCGGACAGCACGTCCAGCCCCAACGACTCGCCGGCGGCGAAGGTGCGGGTCTCGCCGCGGCGGCGGACGCTCATGACGCCGTTGCCGGAAACCGTGATCGTGCGCGCCTCGACGTCGACGACGACTGCCGTGTGCTCGTCGACGCCGAGGACGCCGACGTCGTCGGGCAGCTGGGCCTCGAGTGCCGCCAGCCGGTCCTCGCCGAGGTAGCAGAACCGGGTGTCGTGGGTCGCGCCCTCCTTGTTGTCGTAGTGCGGCACCACGGCCGCGGCGACACCGGTCAGCGTGCCGAGCAGGTCGAGGCCCTCGACCCACTCCGGGTCCTGGCCGACCTTGTAGATCTCGTAGACCGGCACGGCGTGGCTGCCCATCGTCAGCGCGGCGGCACTGCCCAGCACGACGGTGCCGCCGCGGCGTACGACACCGGTGAGGGCGGCGGGCACCGGTGTGCCGCGCCAACGACGCAGGGCGTACGTCGGGCTGCCCGGCCCGGCGAAAGCCCAGGACGCCCGGTCGAGCAGGGCCAGCGACTTCTCCTCCTGCGCCGAGCCGTCGGACCCGGACCAGACGGCGACCTCGACGTCGCGGCCGAGGCTCTGGGCGAAGTAGCCCTGGGTGCGGGTGACCAGCTCGGCCCGGTTGGTCTGGAACGCGAACGGGGTGTCCAGCATCACCGCGGGCCCGGGCGGGCAGGCGGCGAACACCTCCCGGTGCACCCGCACCATGGTCGGCGCGGTCTCGCCGGACCCCATCACCACCAGCCGGCTCACCTGAGCACCTCGTCGGCGCGGGCGGCGAGGGCGAGCAGGTCGGCGGCCATCCGGTCGGGGTGCTGCGCGTGCAGGTCGTGGTGCGCGCCGACGTACAACGAGGTCGTCGAGTCGGGCAGCAGCGACGCAGCAGTCTCGACCCCCTCGTGCGCGTCGTCCGCGGCGGCCACCGCGACGGCGATCAGCGTGGGCACCGGCACCCGGGCGAACAGCGGGCGCGGGTCGTCGGCCCACAACGACCGGAGGATCTCGCGGTGGTGCTCGCGGGTCAGCCGGGCGACCGCGTAGCCGTCCGAGCCCTCGACCAGGTTGGCGACCTGCGCGTCGATGCCCTCGGCCGGGAAGTCCGGCAGCCAGGTGCGGAAGCGGTCCCGCAGCTCGCCGAGGGTCAGCCCGGCCGGCACCTGGGGCGCCAGCTCGGCCCAGCACTGCTCGAAGGTCGGGTACCGCTGGCCGAGCCAGATCCAGCCGCCGTCGACCAGCGCCAGGGCGGCCACCCCACCGTGATCGGCGGCGAGGGTGAGCACCACGTTGGCGCCCCAGGACTGCCCGGCCACGACGGGTGCCCGCTCGCCGGTGAGACCGAGCTCGATGCACAGCGCCGCGAGGTCGGCCGCGCACTGCGCCGTCGTGTACCCGTCGGCGACCTGCTCGGACCGGCCGTGGCCGCGCTGGTCGACCGCGACGACCTGGTGCCCGGCGGCGGCCAGCAGGCGGGCCGCACCGTCCCAGAGCCGGGCGTTGGACGACAAGCCGTGCACCAGCAGGTACGGGCGGCCGGGACCGTCGGCCCGGCGCAACGCGAGCCGCGGCCCGCCGGGCAGGCGGACCTGGTCGTCGCGCAGGGTGGGGGTGCTCACGTCGAGTCGACCCTAGGCGTCGAAGGCCGCGCGGACCGACCCGACCGGATGACCGCCGCCGAGCAACGGCGTCTCGGCCAGCTCGGCCAGCACCGGGGCGTCGACGCCGAGGGCGCGCAGCGCGGCGACCATCACCGGCGGCCGGGCCCGCTGCTGGCCGTCGTCGACCTTGAGCGCGACCACCCGGCCGTCCGGCAGCGCAGCGGCGTAGACGCCCTCGGCGCCGTCCTTGGCGACGCAGCCCGGGGATCCCGGCAACCAGCGCCGTCACGTCACGGCGGGTGCCGCCGAGCCACTCGGGGTGGGCCCGGATGGCCTCGGCGACCCGGTGCTCCGGGGTACCCGCGCTGGCGGTGGCGATCGTGACGAACGCGCGGGCCAGCCCGGCCAGCGACATCGCGAACAGCGGCGCCCCGCAGCCGTCCACACCGGTGGCCGGGATCGTCTCGCCGGCCAGCCGCTGGACGGTCGCCCGCAGCTGCTGCTGGAGCGGGTGGTCGGGGTCGAGGTAGCTGCCGGTCGGCCACCCGTTGGCGACGCAGGTGGCCAGCATCGCGGCGTGCTTGCCCGAGCAGTTCATCAGGACCGGTGCCGGCTGGCCGCCGGCGGCGATCAGGGCGTGCTTCTCGGTCTCGTCGACCGGCCAGTCCGGCGGGGTCTGCAGCGCGGCCTCGTCCAGACCCGCGGCGGCGAGCACCCGGCGTACGCCGTCGATGTGGAACGGCTCGCCGGAGTGGCTCGCGCAGGCCAGCGCGAGCAGCTCGCCGTCCAGGTCGAGACCGGCCTCGAGCATGCCGACGGCCTGCATCGGCTTGTTCGACGACCGCGGGAAGATCGGGGCGTCCGGGTCGCCGAGCGAGATGACCCGGCTGCCGTCGGCGGCCAGCGCCAGCAGGCTGCCGCGGTGGTGGCCCTCGACGAAGCCGGACCGGACGACCTCGGCGAGCAGGGCGGAACCGTCTTGCATTTCGGGGCCCCCGCGGGATCGTGAGCTTGCGAGCGATCTCGTGGGGATCAGCGTTCTGCCAGGAGGTCGTCGACGGAGGCGGCGCCGCTCTTGTAGCGCGCGGCGACCTCGGCGGTCAACGCGTCCATCACGACCTGCACGGCGCGGCGGTCGTCGGAGACGGCCTGCTCGAACTCCTCGATCCGGCCCAGCGACTCGCGCACCTCGCTGTCGGAGTGGCCCTCGACGTCGGAGACCCCGACGTCGGCGATGAGCTGCTCGACCGACCGCCGGTGCTCGTCGACCCGGGACGGCTCGACCCGCAGGTAGCGACCCAGACCGTGGTCGCTGCGCGCGGAGTCGGCCAGGACGGCGGACAGGTGCTCGAAGATCTTGTCGCCGCCGCCGGCCCGGCGGGCCAGCTCGGCCCGCAGGATGTCCATCCGGCCCTGCAGCATCCGGCGCAGGTAGGAGAGGTCGGCCTCCTCCTGCTCGGCCTCGCGGCGGCGGGCCCGCAGCTCGTCGAGGTCGAGGTCGGCGAGGCCGTCGGCGAAGCCCTCGGCCAGCACCTTGTCGATGCGGCGGCGGCCGTTCGGGTAGGGCTCGTGCTGGGTCATCGGGACTCCCCTGCGGTCACGGACGTGCGGTCCTTGACGCGCAGCAGTGCGCGCGCCTCGTCGGTGGTCATCGGCGGCCGCTGGGCCAGCCGGGCGAGCTCGGCGGCCCGGGCCACCAGCTCCTCGTTGCCGGTCACCGGGCGGCCCTTGGCGAAGGTCAGCGTGTCCTCCATGCCGACCCGCAGGTGGCCGCCGGCCGCGAGCGCAGCCAGGGCCACCGGCAACGACGTACGGCCGATGCCGGTCGCCGACCAGGAGCAGCCGGCCGGCAGCGCGGCCACCGCCGCGACGAGGGCCTCGGCGGTGCCCGGCATGCCGCCCGGGACGCCCATCACCAGGTCGCAGTGGACCTGGCCGCCGTACGGCGCCCCGTAGGTGTCGAGCAGGCGGTGCATCGAGGCCACGTGGCCCGAGGTCGAACAGCTCGAACTCCGGGACCACCTCGGCGGCCTGGGTGCGCTGGTACAGCTCGGCCATGAACGGCCAGGGGTTGGAGAAGACGTCGTCGCCGAAGTTGACCGTGCCGCAGGTCAGCGAGCAGGAGTCCGGCTCGGCGTCGAGCACCCGCAGCCGGTCCTCCAGCGGGTCGGTGACCGCCCCGCCGGTGCTCAGCTGGACGACCAGCGAGGTCGCCTCGCGCAGCGCCTCCACGGTCGCCCGCAGCCGGCCGAGGTCGAGCGTGGGCCGCGCGTCGTCGTCCCGGATGTGGACGTGCACCAGGCCGGCGCCGGCCGCCTCGCAGGCCTGCGCGGTCGCCGACCAGCTCGTCGAGCGTGACCGGCAGCGCCGGAGCGTCCGCCTTCGCGGTCTCGGCCCCGGTCGGGGCGACCGTGATCAGCGTGCGAGCAGGTGCCACGCCCGGCATCGTGTCACGTCCCGGCCGTACGCCGGAGGCGACTCGGGCGATCGAGCGTCCTGGCTAGCACGAACTGGTGCCCGGAGCGCGCTCAACACTCCGGCCGGTCCTGCCGATGCGAAGAGAGGAACCGGGAGCGTCGGCACGCGCGACGCACCCGGGTGGACCCGTCACGCGTGTGACCAGACCTCGGGGAAGGAGGTAGCTCGTGCCTGAGGGTGCCCTCCTCACCCACACCGTCGAGGCCGTGCTGCACGAACTGGCGGACTCCGGCGCTACCGGCTGCCTGCTCGTTCGCGACCAGGAGGGCGACGAGGCCGAGGTCTACCTCCGGGACGGCCAGGTCTACGCCGTCACCGTGCCCGGCCGACGGGTGATGCTCGGCGTCCGGCTGATGTCCCGCGGCGCGCTCACCCCGGAGGCTCTCGCCGAGGCGCTGGAGATCCAGCGCACCGAGCTGCAGGGCTGGCGGCTGGGCGAGCTGCTGGTGCACCTGGGCTACGTGGAGCTCTCGGTGGTCGAGGAGTTCGTCGTCGAGCACCTCAAGGACGCCCTGACCGACCTGCTGGGCTGGCCGGTGGCCGCCTGGAAGTTCCGCAAGAACAAGAAGACCCGCCAGGACGTCGCCCCGCCGACGCCGGTGGCCGAGCTGTTCGACGACCTCCGGCACCGCGCCACGACCTGGGAGACCATCCTCGACGCGACCGGCGGCCCGGAGGCCGTGCCAACGCTGGCCGCGTCCTCGCCGTCCGACGAGGTCGCCCTCGGTCCGAACGAGTGGGCCCTGCTCTGCAAGGTCGACAGCACCCGCAGCGTGGCCGAGCTGGCCGCCGAGTGCGGGTTCACGCTGTTCGAGGCCGGCCAGGTCGTCATGCGCCTGGTCGATGCCGGGCTGGTGGCCGTCCAGCGGCAGCCGGTCGAGGTGGCCGAGGTCGAGCCCGCCGACGACGGCGGCGTCGAGCTGGTGCTGCCGGTCGTCGCGCTCGCGGAGCTCGAGGCCCGCGAGGCTGTGGAGGCACAGGCCGCCCAGGAGGCGCAGGAGCGCGCCGAGCAGGCAGAGCGCGCCGAGCGCGAGCGGGCCGAGGCCGAGGCGCTGGAGCGCGCCGCCGCCGACGAGGCCCAGGAGCGCGCCGAGGCCGCAGCCCAGGAGGCCCGCGAGGCCCAGCAGCGCGCCGAGCAAGAGGAGCGGGACCGCGCCGAGGCGCTGGCCCGGGCCGCCGAGGAGGAGCGCGAGCGGGCCGAGGCCGAGGCCCGCGAGGCGCAGGAGCGCGCCGAGCAGGAGGAGCGCGAGCGGGCCGAGCAGGAGGAGCGCGAGCGGGCCGAGCAGGAGGAGCGCGAGCGGGCCGAGCAGGAGGAGCGCGAGCGCGTCGAGGCGCAGCAGCGCGCCGAGCTGGAGGCTCGGGAAGCCCGCGAGGCGCAGGAGCGCGCCGAGCAGGAGGAGCGCGAGCGCGTCGAGGCCGAGGCTCGCGAGCGCGAGGAGCGCCGGGCAGCCTCGGATGCCAAGCGGCTGGAAGAAGCCGAGATCCTGCACCGTGAGCTGGAGGCGCTGGCCGCCAAGGAGGCTGCCGCCCGGGCCGAGCGCGCCGAGGCGCGCCGCCGTGCCCGCGAGGAGGAGAAGGCGCTCGCCGAGGCTGCCGCCGCGGAGGCTGCTGCTGCCGAGGAGGTGGCCCGCCGCGAGCAGGAAGCCGCCGAGCGTGTGGCCGCCGAGGAAGCCGCCTGGGCCGACCACGCCGCGTGGCTCGCCGACAAGCGTGCGGTTGCCGAGGCAGCCGCCTGGTCCGACCACCACGAGTGGCTCGCCGCCGAGCGGGCCGCCGCCGAGGAGCAGGCCTGGGCCGACCACGCCGGGTGGCTCGTGCAGGCGCGTTCCGATGCCGAGCCGCTGGCCTGGGCCGACCACGCGACCTGGCTGGACGCCGAGCGGGCGGCCGCCGAGCCGGCCGCCTGGGCCGACCACCAGCAGCGGCTGGACGCCGAGCGCGCGCGCCGCCGAGGACCAGGCCTGGGCCGACCACCAGCAGTGGCTGACCGACCAGCGCGCCGGCGCCGAGGAGCAGGCCTGGGCCGACCACGAGCAGTGGTTGGCGGCCCGCGCGGCCGAGGAGGCTGCCCAGCACCAGGCCGAGCTCCGGAAGGCGCGCAAGCAGGCCGAGCGCGAGCTGGCGGCCGAGGCCGAGCGGCGGGCCCGCGAGGCCGAGGCCGCGGCCGTGCGTGCCGAGGCGGACCGGATCGCCCGCGAGGAGGCTGCCCGCGCCGAGCGGGAGGAGACCGACCGCGCCGCGGCCGACGCCGCCGAGGCGATCGCCGCTGCCGAGGCGGCCCGGATCGCCGAGGAGGACGCCGAGCGGGCGGCCGCCGAGCAGGCTGTTGCCGCCCAGGCCGCCGCGCAGCAGGCCGCGGATGAGCAGGCAGCCGCCGAGGAGGCTCAGGCCGAGGCCGAGCGGGCTGCCCGGGCCGAGCACGCCGCCGAGATGGCCGCGCAGCTCGCTGCCCAGCAGGCCGCTCAGCTCGCGGCTGAGCAGGCCGAGATCGAGCGGGCCGCCGTCGCGCAGGCCGAGGCCGAGCAGCTCGAAGCCCAGGAGGCCGCCGAGCTCGCCATCGAGCTCGCGGCCGCGCTGGACGACGTACCTGCCCACGACGACGTCAACAGCGCCGCCCACGCGGCCAGCATGCTGACCGAGCTCAACCGTGAGGCACCGGTGGCCCCGGCCCCGGCGGCCGCGGTCGTCCCGGAGCCCGTCGAGGAGCCGGCCCCGGCCGAGGCTGCGCCGGTCGACTCCGGCCCGGCCCCGATGGTGGCCCGCGACCACGCCGACACCGCGATGCTGCTGCGCGAGCTGTCCAGCCTCGGGTTCGGCATGGACGACAGCCCGCCGCCGGGACCGGCCCCCGCGCCGCGCGCCCCGTCGGCCGCACCGTCCGTCGACCCGAAGAAGAAGCGCAAGGGTCTGTTCGGCCGCGGCTGACCTCCGCGGCGATCATGGGCCGGTGCGAGCCGTGGTGCAGCGGGTCAGCGAGGCCAGCGTGCGGGTGGACGGCGAGGTCGTCGGCCGGCTGCCGGCAGCCGGGCTCTGCGTCCTGGTCGGGGTGACCCACGACGACACCGAGCAGACCGCCGAGCGGCTGGCCGCCAAGGTGCACGAGCTGCGGATCCTGGACGGCGAGCGGTCCGCGGCCGAGACCGGGGCGCCGCTGCTGGTGATCAGCCAGTTCACCCTCTACGGCGACACCCGCAAGGGCCGGCGCCCCACCTGGAACGCCGCCGCGCCCGGCCCGGTGGCCGAGCCGCTGGTCGAGCGCGTTATCGCCACGCTGCGCCACCGGGGCGCCCATGTCGAGACCGGCCGGTTCGGCGCCGACATGCAGCTCGCTCTCGTCAACGACGGTCCGGTCACCCTCGTGATCGAGGTCTGAGCGTCAGGCGGGGACGACGACCTCCTGGGCCGCGGCGACCCCGCCGGCCACCAGGGCCGCGTCGATCGGCGTCGAGCGCTTCACGACCGCCAGCGCGACCGGGCCGAGCTCGTAGTGCCGCGCGGACGACGTGACCCGGCCGACCGCCTTGTCGCCGAGCAGCACCGGCTCGCCCGTGCGCGGGCAGCACCGAGTCGCTGCCGTCCAGGTGCAGCAGCACCAGCCGGCGCGGCGGCCGGCCGAGGTTGTGCACCCGCGCGACGGTCTCCTGGCCGCGGTAGCAGCCCTTGTCGAGGTGCACGGCGGTCTCGAGCAAGCCGATCTCGTGCGGGATCGTCCGGTGGTCGGTCTCGAACCCCTCCCGCGGCCGGCCGTCGGCGATGCGCAGCGCCTCGAGCGCCCAGACGCCGGCCAGCGGACCCGCGAGCACCGTCGCCAGGTCGGCTCGCGGCACGAAGGACTCCACCCCGTGCGCGGTCACCCGGGACGGCGCACCCGGCACGCCCGAGGGCGTGAGCACCACGGCGTACGCCGGGGAGACGTCCTCGACCTCGACCTTCGACCAGAACCGCATCCGGTCCAGGTAGCCGACCAGCTCCTCGGCGGTGCCGGGCTCGACGTGCGCCCAGGTCGCCTCGCCGTCGTCGACCAGGTAGAGCGCGTGCTCGACGTGGCCGTGCGGCGACAGGATCAGCGCCTCGGTCGGCACGCCGGGCGCGAGGTGCTCGAGGTGCTGGGAGGTCAGCGAGTGCAGCCAGGTCAGCCGGTCCGGTCCGGAGACGCGTACCACCGGACGGTGCGACAGGTCGACCGACGCCTCGCCGGCCACCAGCGCCCGCTGCTCCCGGAACGGGTCGCCGTAGTGCGCGGCGACACCGGCGTCCGGCGGGTCGGCGGCGACCGCGCCCGGTCGGTCCAGCAGCGGACTGGTCATCGGACACATCCCTGGCAGCGGCCGTAGATCGCGAAGTGGGCGACGTCGGTCTCGAAGCCGTGCTGCTCCGCCAGCCGGCCCACCAGGGCGTCGGCCAGCTCGACGTCGGTCTCGATCACCGCACCGCAGACCCGGCAGACGAGGTGCAGGTGGTCGCCGCCGGCGGCGTGGTAGGTCGGCGCACCGTGACCGAGGTGCGCGTGGGTGACCAGGCCGAGCTCCTCGAGCAGCTCGAGGGTGCGGTAGACCGTCGAGAGGTTGACGGCGGGTGCCGACCGCTGCACCTCGGCGCAGATCTCGTCCGGGGTGCCGTGCCCGAGCCCGGCCACGGCCTCCAGCACCAGCTGGCGCTGCGGGGTCAGCCGGTAGCCCTTGGCCTTGAGGGTGGCCTGCAGGTCGGGGGCGCTCATCGGGTCCTCACGCCCGCTTCAGGGTGGCCGAGAGGTGCGGCTGCAGCGGCTGGCCGACCGCCGCCATGTCGAAGGCCCACAGCAGGTCGCCGTCGACCAGGCCGTACAGCCGGTGCCCGGCGGTGTAGTCCTTTGCGGTCTCGGTCCGCGCGACCACGTCGGTCTGCAGCTCGATCTTCGCGCCGTCGGCCGACCCCAGCCAGATCTCGACGAAGCCGGTCGGGTGGGCGAGCAGCAGCTCGCAGGGTGCCGTCGGCCTCCGGGCGCCAGTAGCCGGTCTCCTGCGCCAGCGGCCGCACCTCAGCGCCCTCGTCGTCCAGCAGCCAGCTGCGGCTGAAGTGGTGCACGAACGGCTTGCCCGGCATCTCGGCGAAGGTGAGCTCCTGACCGAACCGGAACTCCGGGACGGTCGGGTAGCCGCCGACACCCACGCCGCGCCAGGTGCCGAGCAGCCAGGACAGCGGGATGACCTGCGGCGGCATGTCGGGACGGATCTCCACGGGGCCGCTCAACCCTCCTGACCGGCGTCGCCGGGGGCGGACCAGAGCCGCCGGACCACCCACAGCGCGACGCCCGCCACCAGCACGAACGCCGCCACGAGCAGGGCGACGACGACGGTGGCGAACACCCGCCGAGTCTACGTCGGCCTAGCCGCCGCAGGCGCCGTGCAGCCCGCGGCCGGCAGCGGTGGCCACCGCGTCGACAGCGGCCAGCCGGTCGGCGAAGCGGACCTGCGGCCGGTAGGCCATCGCGTCGGCCGCACCTCGACGCACCAGCACCGCCTGCACGAACCGGCCGTCCGGCAGCCAGACGTCCCACAGGTCGCGGCCGTAGATGTCGCGCCGGCCGCCGTCCTGGTACGCCGCACGCACCGCTGTGCCGACCGGCAGCAGCCGGGTGAGCACCCGCGAGGCCTCCGGCCCCCAGCACTCGACGGGAGCGCCGGGCTTGACCGACTCCGGGGCGTCCACCCCGATCAGGCGCACCCGGATCCGCTCGCCCCGGCGTACCGCGATGAACGTGTCGCCGTCGACGACCCGCTCGACGCGCGCACTGAACGCCCGGGCCGGCGCGGCGGGGTCACCCGTCGCGGCGCCCGACCCGGCGTACGACGTCGAGAGCCCCGTGCACGCGACCAGCGCGAGCACGGGGCCTGCCACGACCCAGCTCCATCGACCCATGACCCGATCATCGGCCAGGGGTCGGACCGACTTCAGCCGATCAGCACCTCGACGTCGGCGACCTCGCCGCGCTCGGCGACCACGGTGCGGTCGACCGGCTCGGCCTTGGGCGCCAGGGTGCGCAGCGTCCAGGTGCCGGGCGCGGCGAAGAACCGGAACTGCCCGGTCGCCGAGGTCGGCACCTCGGCGGTGAACTCGCCGCCGCCGTCCAGCAGCCGCACGTACGCGTCCGCCACCGGCTCACCGCCGCGCAGGACGATGCCCTGCACGACGGCCTCCTCGGCGACGTTGACGCCCTCGAGCGATGGTCCGCCCTTCTTGGCTCCGCACATCAGGGCTGGTCCCCCAGCTCGATCGGCACGCCGACCAGCGAGCCCCACTCGGTCCACGAGCCGTCGTAGTTCTTCACGTTCGGCTGCTCCAGGATCTCGTGCAGCACGAACCAGGTGTGCGACGACCGCTCGCCGATCCGGCAGTAGGCGATGGTGTCCTTCGCGAAGTCGACGCCCTTGTCCTGGTAGAGCTTCTTCAGCTCGTCGTCGCTCTTGAAGGTGCCGTCGTCGTTGGCGGTCTGCGACCACGGGATGTTCGCCGCGGTCGGGATGTGACCGTTGCGCTGGGCCTGCTCCTGCGGCAGGTGCGCGGGCGCGGCCAGCCGGCCGGCGAACTCGTCCGGCGAGCGGACGTCGATCAGGTTCTTCTGGCCGATGGCCGACTCGACCTCGTCGCGGAAGGCGCGGATCGAGCGGTCCTGCTCCTTCGCCTTGTACGACGTGCCGGGGCGGGAGACCGCTTCGTCGACGAGCTCGCGGGAGTCCAGCTCCCACTTCTTGCGGCCGCCGTCGAGCAGCTTCACGCCGTCGTGGCCGTACAGCTTGAAGTACCAGTAGGCGTAGGCCGCGAACCAGTTGTTGTTGCCGCCGTACAGCACGATCGTGTCGTCGTTGGCGATGCCGCGCTCGGACAGCAGGGCCTCGAACTGCTCCTTGCTGACGAAGTCACGGCGCACCGGGTCCTGGAGGTCCTTCTTCCAGTCCAGCCGGACGGCGCCCTTGATGTGGTTCTTGTCGTACGCGGCGGTGTCCTCGTCGACCTCGACGAGGACGATCTTCGGGTCGTCGAGGTGGGACTCGACCCAGTCGGCGTCGACCAGGACGGTGTCTCTGGTGCTCATGCTGCAACCTCCGTGCGGGAGTGGGCGGGGCGGTCGTTCGGGACCGTGCGGACGATGGCGTGGGACGTGGCGCGGCGCGCCAGCAGGTAGACCTCGCAGCCGAGGCAGATGCCGAACGCGGCGTTGAGGAAGGCGGCCGCCAGGGCGGCGGCGGCCGCGACGAGGGTCACCGTTCCAGTGGACATCGCCAGCCCGGCCAGGGCAATGGCCGAGAAGCCGAGGCCGACGGCCTGGGCGAACCGGAGCGGACGGGTGTCCTCCAGCTCGGCCGGTGGGCCGAGTCGAGGACGGACGACACGGGCGTAGAACATCGCGTACGGCGAGCGGCCGGCGGCGCCGAGGGCGAAGACGACGGCCTGTACGCCGAGCAGCCAGGCCGAGCCGGTGAGCAGTGCTACCGCGAGGACGACCGTCGTGACGGCGGCACCGAACCGGGGGCCGCGGGGGTCGACGAGCGGCGGTCCGGCAAGGCGGACGCGCAGCGAAGGGCTGGACATGACGGGGTGCTCCTGACGAGAGCGGGACGGGTGGCGTCTGGTGTCAGGAGGCCGGACAGAGCGCGGTCGCAGTGCGCAGCAGGTCGACTGCGCGGCGACGGGTCAGCTCCGTGGTCACGCCGTCGATGCTAGACGTGTCCACGCTTCGGCACGACCCATTCCACGGACTGGGACGACCGGTCATCCGACGGCCTCGCCCAGGGCGGCGATCACGTCGGCCTTGCGCGGCTGGCCGCTGGCCCGCCGGACGATGCCGCCGCCGGCGTCCAGCACCAGCACGGTGGGGGTCCGGCGGACGTCCAGCCGGCGGACCAGCTCGAGGTTGCTCTCGGCGTCGACCTCGACGTGGGCGACGCCCGGGACGGCGCGGCTCACCTCGTCGAGGACCCGGCGGGTGGCGCGGCACGGCTGGCAGAACACCGTGGAGAACTGCACCAGGGTGGCGCGCTCGCCCAGGGCGGCACCGAGCTCGGCCGGCCGCGACGACCTCTCGGTGGCCCGAGCGGCCGGGGCGCTGGGCGCGGCCGAGCCGGCGTCCGGACCGCTGCAGCCACAGGCCCACCGCGGTCGCCAGCAGCAGCGTCACCGCCACGGCCAGCAGTCCTCCCATGACAGGGCCAACCCGGCGCACCGGCGCCCGATTCCCCGGCGGGGCGCGGCGGTCAGCCGACCAGCACCCGGCCGAGCAGGTAGACCGCCGGCGCGACGAGGACCGCGGGCAGCGCCGCGGAGAGCAACGGGTGCGGCGCCACGGCCCGATTCGCCAGCAGGACCGCCAGCCGGGCGGTGATCGCCCCGCCCGCGCCGGCCGCCAGGGCGGCGGCGAGGGAGACGCTCGTCGTGGCGGCCACCGCGACCGCAGCCAGCCCGGTGGCGGCGGCCGCGCCGAGGAACCCGACCCAGCGCCCCAGCCCGGCCGCCCCGGCCGCCAGGTCGGCGAGCGGGGCCGCGGCGGCCGCTGCGGCCGCGAGCACCAGCAGGCCGGTGCCGGCCCGCGAGACGTCCAGGGCCAGCCAGGCCGCTGCGAGCCCGGCGAGCACGGCCGCGGCGCCGGTCGCGGTCAGCGAGGCCGTCAGCTCGACCCGGCCGTCCCGCCGGACCAGCTGGTGGGCCAGCGCGGCCAGCAGGGCCAGGCCCAGCACGGACGCGACGTGCTCCAGCGGCCTGGTCTCGTCCGCGACCATGACCGCGATGTCGGCCGCGACCGCGACCGCGCCGACCACCACCTGACCCCCGGCCGCTCCGGGGACGCGCAGCGCCGGGAACCAGCCGACGACGAACAGGCCCTGCACGAGCAGCACGGCGACGAGCAGCACCGGGGTCGCCGTGAGGCCACCGAGGATGAGGGCGAGGGACAGCGCCAGGGCAGCGAGGGCGGCGGTCACCGGCTGCCGCCGGCGAACGGCGGCAGCACCTCGATGGTCGCGCCGTCCGGCAGCACGGCGTCCCGGCCGGTCCGCACACCGTCGACCAGGAAGCTGGCCACCGTGAGCACCCGGGCGAGCGCGGCACCGTGCGCGGCGGCCGCCTGGTCGAGCACGGACCCGAGCGTGTCGCCGTCGTACGGCTCCTCGGTGAGGCCCGCGGCGGCGCGGGCACCGGCCCAGTAGCGGATCGTCCCAGCCGCCACTGCCGCACCTCCTCCGCGCTCGAGACGCCGTGTGACGGGCGTGTTTCCGCTGGGTAAAGCCTTCTCGGGGTGCGGACGGATCCCGCCTCCCGGGGCACCATCATGGTGAACTGTGACCCGGGAAGACGTGGGGAGGTGCCCGTGAGCCAGTTGCTGCTGCTGACGAACACGCTGCAGCCGTCGACCGAGGTGCTGCCCGCGCTGGGCCTGCTGTCCCACTCGTTGCGCGTCGCCCCGGCCGAGGTCTCCGCCCTGCTCGAGGCGCCGCCCGCCGACGCCCTCCTGATCGACGGGCGCCGCGACCTGCCGCACGTCCGCTCGCTGTGCCGGATCCTGCGCACCACCGGGGTCGACTGCCCGGTGCTGCTGGTGGCGACCGAGGGCGGCCTGGCCGCGATGACCGCCGACTGGGGCGTCGACGACGTCATCCTCGACACCGCCGGCCCGGCCGAGGTCGAGGCCCGGCTGCGGCTGGCGATCGGCCGGCTGGCCAGCCGGACCGGCAGCGAGGACGAGCTCACCGAGATCCGCCGCGGCGACGTGACCATCGACGAGGCGACCTACACGGCGCGGGTCAAGGGCCGGGTGCTCGACCTGACGTTCAAGGAGTTCGAGCTGCTGAAGTTCCTCGCGCAGCACCCGGGCCGGGTGTTCAGCCGGGCCCAGCTGCTGCAGGAGGTCTGGGGCTACGACTACTACGGCGGCACCCGCACCGTCGACGTCCACGTGCGGCGGCTGCGCGCCAAGCTCGGCTCCGACCACGAGACGCTGATCGGCACGGTGCGCAACGTGGGCTACCGGTTCGTGCTGCCGAAGGACCCCCAGGACGCCCCGTCGAGCGCGCCGGCGCCCGCGCCGGCACCGGCCCCGGTCGGCTGACGCACCGCCGTACAGACACGGACGCCCCCGCGGTGACCCGCGGGGGCGTCCGTGTCTGGTGCTGGGCGACCGCTACGGGAGCTGGGTGCTCCGCGTCGCGGGTGCCGGGCCGACGCCCGGGTGTGCCTTGAAGTAGTCGATCAGCGCGTCCAGGTCGACCTTGCCGCCGGTGCGCGGAGCGCCGTTGACGAAGGCCGTGAAGCTGTCGCCGCCGTCCGCGATGAAGTTGTTGGCGGCCACCTTGTAGGTCGCGGTCGGGTCGAGTGTGACGCCGTTCAGCTTGATCGACGCAGGGTCGACCTTGCTGCCGAACGGTGCCGATGCGGACCACGCGTAGGTGAACCCGTCGGAGATGCCCAGCCGCAGCACCTCGCCACCGGCACGACCGCGCACCCACTGCTGCTCGAGCAGCTGCTCGATCTGCGCGCCGGTCATGTCGAAGGTCTGCATGATGTTGCTGAACGGCTGGACGTTGTAGGCCTCCCGGTAGGTGACCTGACCGGGCGCCTCACCGGACGAGATCCCGTTGAACAGGAAGTCGGCTCGGACACCACCCGGGTTCATGAAGGCCACCTGGGCGCCGGTCGACTCCTTCTGGGCGTCGGCGATGTTGTTGGGCAGCGAGGACTCGACGCCACGGCTCGCGCCGCGCTTGATGTCCGAGCTGATCGTGCCCACCACCCGGTTGCCCGGGCCGGCCGCCTTGGCCACCCACTTCTCCACGATCGCGCGCACCGCCGGGTCCTGCGGGACGTCACGGGTGACGAGGTGGTTCAGCGAGGACACGCTGGAGCGGACGATCTCGTCCGTCTTGGTGTTGATCTTGAAGTTGGTCTCGGTGATGATCCGGCCGAAGGACATGGCACTGGTGACCATCCGCGGCAGGCCCTTGGGGTCCGGGATGTTGCAGACGTAGGCCGCGTGGGTGTGGCCGGTGATGATCGCGTCCACCTTGGAGGTGAGCCGCGAGGCGATGTCGACGATCGGGCCGGACATCCCGACGCAGGCGCTGTAGGAGCCGGTCTGCAGACCACCCTCGTGCAGCATCACGACGATCGACTTGACGCCCTTCTTGTTCAGCGCCTTCGCCGCCAGGTTGCCTGCCTTCACCTCGTCGGTGAAGTCGTAGCCGGCGATGCCGGCCGGCGAGACGAGGCCGTCGGTGCCCTCGAGGGTCATGCCGATGAAGCCGATCTTCGTCGGGCCGACCTTCTTGATCCAGTAGCGCGGCAGCGCGGGCTTGCCGGTGCTCTCCTTGACCACGTTCGCGCCGAGGTACTTGTAGTCGGCGCCGGGGAAGACGATGTCCTGGCCCGCGGCGTCCTTCTGGAAGCAGCCCTCGACCGGGTGGCAGCCACCGTTCATCATCCGACGGAGCTCGGTGACGCCCTCGTCGAACTCGTGGTTGCCCACGCTGGAGACGTCCAGGCCCATCGCGTCCAGGGTCTCGACAGCCGGCTCGTCGTGGAAGACACCCGAGGTGAAGGTCGAGCCGCCGATCAGGTCGCCGGCAGCGACGGTGAAGCTGGTGGGGTGGCCCTTGCGGAGCTGCTTCAGGTGGGTCGCCAGGTAGGAGGCGCCGTTGGCGGCGATCGCCTTGCCCTCGAAGGTCACCGAGCCGTCGCTGCCGGAGTCGGCCTCGAGGTGGCCGTGGTAGTCGTTGAACGAGAGCAGCTGAACCGGGATGCGGTTCTTGTTGTACTTGGTCAGCTCGGGGGTGCCGGCGCTGGCGCTGGTGGCGGGCAGCACGGCGAGCGCCGCGGCTGCGGCGACGGCGAACGCCACCGTGATGCGGCGGCGTAGGGGTCCATGTCCGGACATGTGGCTCCTTGGAAGGCGATTTGTGGTCGGCAGGAACCTAGTGCAGCGGCGCAGGCCGCGACAGGGATTCGGGTGCACCGATCCGGGCGGGCTCCGTCCCCTAGGCTCGGCCGGTGACGAGCTTCGAGGTCGTCGGCCCCCTCGACACCGACGAGGTGCAGGCCGTCAGCGCCCTGGTCGAGGCCGCCACCGAGGCCGACGGCGTACGGCCGCTGTCCGAGCACGTGATGCTGCACCTGCGGTACGGCGGGGACGAACGGGTGCGCAACGTGCTCGCCTGGTCGGGAGACACCCTGCTGGCCTACGGCCACCTCGACGTCACCGACGAGGTGGCCGGTGCCAGCGCCGAGCTGGTCGTCCACCCGGCCCACCGCGGGAAGGGCATCGGGCGGGCCCTGGTGTCCGCCACCCTGGCCGAGACCCCGGACGGTCGGCTCCGGCTGTGGGCGCACGGCGACCATCCGGGAGCCGCCGCGCTCGCTGCCTCGATGGGCTTCCGGGAGTCCCGGTCGCTGTGGCAGATGCGCCGGTCGCTGTACGCCGCCCTCCCGCCCGCCGAGCTGCCGGCCGGGGTCACGGTGCGCAACTTCGAGCCGGGCCGGGACGACGAGGCCTGGGTCCGGCTCAACGCCGCCGCCTTCCGCGACCACCCGGAGCAGGGGTCCTGGACGCTGTCCGACCTGCACCGCCGGGAGGCCGAGCCGTGGTTCGACCCGGATGGCTTCTTCCTGGCCGAGCGCGGCGACCGGCTGGTCGGCTTCCACTGGACGAAGGTGCACGGCGGTGAGGGCGACCACCACGAGCACCCGGACGGGCCGCACGCGCACGAGGGCCACGGGCACGACCCGATCGGCGAGGTGTACGTCGTCGGGGTCGACCCCGCCGAGCGGGGCACCGGCCTGGGCCGGGCCCTCACCCTCGTCGGCCTGCGCCACCTGCGGCACCGCGGCCTGCCGGACGCGATGCTCTTCGTCGACGCCGACAACGCCGCGGCGATCCGGCTCTACACCGGCCTCGGCTTCACCCGCTGGGAGACCGACGTCATGTTCAGCCGTGACCCGCGTCACGCCTGACGCTCAGGACAGTCCGGTTCGCGGTCAAGGCTGATCCGCTGTTCACCTTCCGTTCATCGGCGCCGGGGGATCGCGACACCTGCCCTCCTTAGCGTCCGCTGTGTCACGACGACACCAAAGACGTCCTGGAGGACATCACCGTGAAGGTCACCCGCTACTCCCGCCTCGCGACCGCGCTGGTCGCCGGCGCGCTCGTCCTCACCGCCTGTGGCGGCGACAACAACACCGACACGGCCAACGCCGGCAGCAACGGAAACAGCAAGCTGTCCGGCAGCGTGAAGGTGGACGGCTCCAGCACCGTGGCCCCGCTCACCACCGCCGCCGCCGAGCTCTTCAAGGAGGAGCAGGCCGGGGTCAACGTGACGGTCGGCACCTCGGGCACCGGCGGTGGCTTCGAGAAGTTCTGCGCCGGCGAGACCGACATCTCCGACGCCTCCCGCCCGATCAAGGACGACGAGGAGGCGCCGATCTGTGCGGACAAGGGCATCGAGTACGTCGAGATCCCCGTCGCGAACGACGCCCTCACCGTCGTCGTCAGCACCGAGAACGACTTCGTCGACTGCCTCACGACCGAGCAGCTGAAGAAGATCTGGGAGCCCGGCTCCAAGGTCAACTCCTGGAAGGACGTCGACCCGAGCTTCCCGGACGAGAAGCTCGAGCTCTTCGGCCCCGGCACCGACTCCGGCACCTTCGACTACTTCACCGGCGAGATCAACGGTGAGGAGGGCGCCAGTCGCGAGGACTACTCGCCGTCCGAGGACGACAACGTCATCGTCCAGGGGGTCTCCGGCAGCAAGGGTGGCCTCGGGTACTTCGGCTTCACCTACTTCGAGGAGAACAGCGACAAGCTCAAGGCGCTGAAGATCGACTCCGGTGGCGGCTGCGTGGCGCCGAGCGTCGAGACGGCCCGCGACGGCAGCTACACCCCGTTGTCCCGGCCGCTGTTCATCTACCCGTCCAAGGCTGCGCTGGAGAAGCCCCAGGTCAAGGCGTTCCTCGACTTCTACCTCGAGAACGACGCCGACATCGCGGAGGCGGCGCAGTTCATCCCGCTCAGCGACGAGCAGAAGGCCGACATGCAGTCGGTCTACGACGCCTTCGCCGGGTGACGATGGCGTCCACCAGCCCCACGAAGACCGTGACCGCCGCAGGGACCTCCCTGCGGCGGTCACGGCCGCGCTACGGCGAACGCATCATCGAGGTCCTGCTGTTCGCCGCGGCCCTGGTGTCGATCGCGACCACGGTCGGCATCGTCATCGCCGTGGCCGTTCCCACCGAGGAGTTCTTCCGGTCGGTGTCGTTCACCGAGTTCTTCACCGGCACGCGCTGGACGCCGCTGTTCGCCAACCCGTCGTACGGCGTCCTGCCGCTGGTGTCCGCGACCATCGTCATCACCCTGATCGCGATGGTCGGTGGCGATCCCCCTGGGCCTGGGCGCCGCCGTCTACCTGAGCGAGTACGCAGCCGAGACCACCCGCAAGGTGCTCAAGCCGATGCTGGAGATCCTCGCCGGTGTGCCCACCGTGGTCTACGGGTTCTTCGCCCTCAAGGGCATCACGCCGCTGCTGCAGGACATCTGGCCGCTGGGTGAGGGACCCCGGGTGTTCAACGCACTGGTGGCAGGCTTCGTGATGGGCATCATGATCATCCCCACCGTCGCGTCCCTGTCCGAGGACGCCATGTCCGCCGTCCCGCGCAGCCTGCGCGACGGCGCCTATGCGCTCGGCAGCTCCAAGATGCTGGTGGCGACGCGGGTCGTGGTGCCTGCAGCTGTTTCCGGCATCGTCGCCGCCTTCGTCCTGGGCTTTTCGCGGGCGATCGGCGAGACGATGATCGTCGACCATCGCCGCCGGCGGTCAGGCCAACCTCAGCTGGAACCCGCTCGAAGGCATGCTCACGATGACGGCTTTCATCGCCCAGGCCGGCTCCGGCGACGTACCCGTCGGGTCGCTCGACTACAAGACCATCTTCGCCGTGGCTTCGCTGCTGTTCATCATGACGTTCGCCCTGAACCTGCTCAGCATCCGGTTGGTCCGCAAGTTCCGTGAGGTGTACGAGTGACCACCACACTGTCGAGGCCGCCGAGCGCGTCCGGCGACTCATTGCGCGGCACCAGGCGGCCGTTGCGGGAGACCGTGTTCCGGGTCTGTCTGCAGGCCTCGCTCCTGATCGCGGTGTCGTTCCTCGCGACACTGCTGGTGTACGTCGTCTACACCGCTGCGCCCCGGCTGGACATGAACCTGCTGCGCAACATGCCGTCCACGTTGCGACCCGAGACCGCAGGGGCGCAGTCGGCCATCACCGGGACGCTGTGGGTCATCAGCCTGACGGCGCTGTTCACCGTTCCCATCGGGGTCATGTCGGCGATCTATCTCGAGGAGTACGCCGACCAGACCAAGTGGTGGAACCGGGTCATCGAGATCAACATCCTGAACCTCGCGGCGGTGCCGTCCATCGTCTACGGCATCCTCGGTCTCGGCGTCATCGCTCGCGGCCTGGGTCTCGGGCTCACGGTGCTCGCGGCAGCGGTCACCCTGTCGCTGCTCGTCCTGCCGGTCGTGATCATCTCGGCCCGGGAGGCCATCCGGGCGGTCCCCAACTCCATCCGTCTGGGCTCGCTCGCGCTGGGTGCCACGAAGTGGCAGACCATCTGGAAGCAGATCCTCCCGGCAGCCGTGCCGGGCACGGCGACCGGCTCGATCCTCGCGCTGTCCCGCGCCATCGGGGAGGCGGCGCCGCTGCTGCTCCTCGGTGCCCTGGCGTACATCTCGTTCAACCCCGACGGCGTCCTCAGCCAGTTCACCGTCCTGCCGGTGCAGATCTACGACTTCATCAAGCAGTCGCGTGAGGAGTTCGTGCCTCTCGCGTCCGCCGCGATCGTGGTGCTGCTGGTGATCTTGCTCGCGATGAACTCGATCGCGATCTACCTCCGCAACAAGTTCCAGAGGCGCTGGTGAGCATGGCATCGTCACCCGAGACGTCCGCACAGACGTCGTCCATCGTTCCGAACCTCGCCACGACGTCCCCAGGCCAGGAGGCCCGACCCATGACGGCTGAAGCAGCCGCCCCCAGACCCGAGCTCGGCACATCCATCAGCTCGGTCTTCGGAATGACCGACGTCAGCGTGTTCTACGGTGACTACCAGGCCGTTCGCCATGTCTCGCTGAATGTCCGACGCCGTGAGATCACCGCGCTGATCGGGCCTTCGGGTTGCGGCAAGAGCACGATCCTGCGCTGCTTCAACCGGATGAACGACCTGGTCCCCGGAGCCCGGGTGGCCGGGAAGATCACCTACCACGGCGAGGACCTGTACGCCGACTACGTCGACCCGATCGAGGTGCGTCGGCGCATCGGGATGGTGTTCCAGAAGCCCAACCCGTTCCCCAAGTCGATCTACGACAACGTGGCCTACGGTCCGCGGGTCAACGGCGTGAAGAAGGGCCTGGACGAGATCGTCGAGCAGGCGCTGACCGGAGCGGCGCTGTGGGACGAGGTCAAGGACAAGCTCAAGGACAGCGCCCTGGCGCTCTCCGGCGGCCAGCAGCAGCGGCTCTGCATCGCCCGCACCATCGCTGTGCAGCCCGAGGTCATCCTGATGGACGAGCCGTGCTCCGCACTGGACCCGATCGCGACGGCGAAGATCGAGGACCTGATGCACGACCTCGTTCGCGACTACACGATCGTGATCGTCACCCACAACATGCAGCAGGCCGCCCGGGTGTCGGACCGCACCGCCTTCTTCACCGCCGATGTCGACGAGCAGGCGGTCCGGCACGGCCGGCTGGTGGAGTTCGACAAGACGACCAAGATCTTCAGCAACCCCGTCCGACAAGCGCACCGAGGACTACATCACCGGCCGCTTCGGCTGACGACCACCGCTCCCGCGCGGATGGTCCGGACGGCGGTCCGCCGCCGAGCGTGGTCAGGACGGCGGCTACTCGACGATGAGGTGGACGACCTCGTAGGTGACCGCCGCGACCAGGGCGGCCATCGGGATGGTCAGCACCCAGGCCACCAGGATGTTGCCGGCGACGCCCCAGCGGACCGCCCGGCGGCCACGCGAGGCACCGGCGCCCATGATCGAGCCGGTGATGGTCTGGGTGGTCGAGATCGGCGCCTCGAAGACGTACGCCGTCGTGTAGAGCACCGAGGCCGCGACCGTCTCGGCCGCGAAGCCGGCGGCGGGTCGATGTGGATGATCCGCCGGCCGAGGGTGCGCATGATCCGCCAGCCGCCGGAGTAGGTGCCGAGCGAGATAGCGCCGGCCGAGAGCACCACGACCCACCAGGGGATGTGGAAGTCGTCGGCGTCCTGGTAGCCGCCGGCCACCAGGGCGAGCACGATGACGCCCATCGTCTTCTGCGCGTCCTGCAGGCCGTGGCCGAGCGCCATCGCTGACGCCGAGACGGTCTGGGCGATCCGGAAGCCGCGGTTGCGTCGGCCCCGGCTTCTTGTCCTTGAAGACCCACAGGATCGCGACCATCAGCAGGAAGGCGAGCAGTCCGCCGACCAGCGGCGAGAGCAGCATCGGGTAGACGACCTTCTCCACCACCGAGTCCCACTGCACGGTGACCGAACCGGCGAGGCCGGCGCCGACCAGACCGCCGATCAGCGCGTGCGACGAGGACGACGGCAGGCCGAAGTACCAGGTGATGAGGTTCCAGGTGATGGCCCCGCCGAGTGCCGCGAACACCACCACCAGCGCGTGATCGCCGGACGGCGGCTCGAGCACCGAGAAGACGGTCTTGGCGACCTTGGTGCCGAGGAACGCGCCGACGAAGTTCATCACCGCGGCGAGCAGCAGGGCCACCCGCGGCGTGAGCGCCCGGGTCGAGATCGACGTCGCGATCGCGTTGGCCGCGTCGTGGAAGCCGTTGGTGTAGTCGAAGACCAACGCGATCGAGATGACCGCGATGATGGCGGCTAGCTCCACCGGTCAGGACTCCTTGACGGCGATCGTCTCGACCGTGTTCGCCACGTGCTCGAAGGCGTCGGCGGCAGCCTCGAGCTGGTCGACGACCTCCTTGAGCTTCATCACCGTGAGCGCGTCGTAGTCGCCGCTGAACAGGCGGGCGAGCAGCCGTCGGTAGACCTGGTCGGCCTGGTTCTCCAGCCGGTTGAGCTCGATCCAGAACTCGGTCAGGTCCTTCATGCCGCGCAGCCGCGGCATCGCCGCCGCGGTGAGCTCGGCGGCGCGCTCCAGGACGTCGACCTGGTCGGCGATCTCGGGCGGCAGCTCGCCGATCTGGTAGAGCACGACGAGGTCGACGGCCGCCTCCATCGCGTCCATCACGTCGTCCAGCGAGGACGCCAACCGGTAGATGTCCTCCCGGTCGAACGGTGTCACGAAGGTCTCGTTGAGCTCGCGCATGATCGCGTGGGTGGCCTCGTCGCCGGCGTGCTCGGCGGCGCGCATCCGCTCGGCGATCTGCTTCCGGTCGGCCGGGTCGGCGCCCAACAGCTCCTTGAGCAGACCAGCGCCGGTCACGAGGTTCTGCCCGGAGGTGGCGAACATCGCGTAGAAGGAGTTGTTGCGCGGGCTGAAACGCACGGGGTCTCCCGGAGAGGGGGGATCAGGAACAATGGGGGTGATCAGCGTCCGGGAGGATGCTAGGGCCCCGCAGGGCGCTCACAGCAATCCGGGGCGATGCGGCGGTGCGTCGGCACCACTCAGGGCCGGCCCGCGATCAGGCGGAGCGCGACTCGCCCTCGCGACGGTTCAGGCCCAGCACCAGGTCGATCTCAGCGCGACTCAGCGGCTCCTCGGAGGCTGAGGCAGCGATCACCAGCTCGCCGTAGAGCTCGATCTCGTCGAGCACCTGCGGGTCCTGCAGGCGCGCGTCGCCGCTGGGGACCACGGGGCTGGCCTCCTCCTACGTCGGGCTGGGGCTGTCTTCCCCACCCTAGGTATGACCGGGTTTGGCACACCATCACCCGCCCGGGTCATTCCTGGGGGGCCTAGACGGGTGACCGGGTGCTGACGGATTGCTCAATTAGGCGTACCCGGACCCACCAGGAGGGCCAGCAGGTCGCCGAAGACCTCGGTGTGCCGGTCGACGTCCGCCTCGGTGGTCGCCGGGGACATCAGCGCCATGTTGTGGAACGGCGTGAGCAGGATCCCCCGGTTCAGCGCGTACAGGTGCAGCAGCTGCTCGAGCGCGAAGTCGCCGGCGTCGTGGGCCTCGGCGCCGGTGCGGGGGGCGGTGGGGGTGAACGTGTACTCGGCGCGGGCGCCGAGCCGGTTGCAGTTCCAGGGCAGCCCGTACGCCGAGATGCCGGCGTCGACGCCGTCGGCCCAGCGGTCACCCAGCGGCAGCATCCGGGCGAACGCCTCCTCGGTGAGCACCTCGGTCAGCGTCGTGCGCATCGCGGCCAGCGACAGCGCGTTGCCGGCCAGGGTGCCGCCGATGCCGCCGACGTCGATGTCCTCCAGGTCGACCGACGCGGCGATCCGGGCGGCGACCTCCTCGGTCATCCCGAACGCGCCGGCCGGGATGCCGCCGGCGATCGCCTTGCCCATCGTCATGAAGTCCGGCTGCAGGCCGTGCGCGGCGGTGTAGCCGCCCGGGCCGGCGGACAGGGTGTGCGTCTCGTCGATGACCAGCAGCACGTCGTACCGCCGGGTCAGCTCGCGCAGCGCGTCGTGGTAGCCCGGGTCGGGCAGCACGATGCCGACGTTGGTCAGGGCCGGCTCGGCCAGTACGGCGGCCACCTCGCCGCTCGCGAGGGCCCGCTCCAGGCCGTCGACGTCGTTGAACTCGACCACCCAGGTCGTCTCCGACGGGTCGACCGGCGGCCCGATGTTGCCGCGCCGGGCGATGGTGCGCCCGTCGGCGTCCAGCGTCGCGAAGGTCTCGTCGACGCTGCCGTGGTAGCAGTAGTCGTGCACCACGATCTTGCGCCGCCCGGTGAGGTGCCGGGCGTAGCGGATCACGTGCCGGTTGGCGTCGGTGGCCGACAGGGTGAACTGCCAGAGCGGCAGCCCGAACCGCCGGCGCAGCTCCTCCGCGACGACCACCGAGTCCTCGGTGGGGAGCATCGCGGTGATGCCGCGCCCGACCTGGTCACGGACCGTGGCGACGGTCGGCGCCGGCGAGTGCCCGGTCATCGCGCCGGTGTCGCCCAGGCAGAGGTCGACGTAGTCGTGCCCGTCGACGTCCCGGAAGTGCGCGCCGGACGCCTCGGCCACGAACACCGGGAAGGACCCGGGCCACTTGGCCATCCAGCTCATCGGCACGCCGCCGGGCATGACGGCCCGGGCCCGCTCGAACAGCTCGCGGCTGCGGGGGTGGCTGCTCGCGAAGCGCTCGTTCTCGGCCGCGGTCAGCTCGGCGACGCGGCGGGGGTCGACCGGGGTGGACCCGGCGACGGGGGACAGAGCCATGAGCCGCACCGTAGCGTCCGGCAGACGAGGTGGTGGGGGCCGGCGTCCCCTGCCGTGTGCCGACCCCCACCCTGCGGCAGGCATGCCCGGATAGTCCCTCAGCAATCCCGGCCGGGCGAGGGAAAATCGAGCGGCCGCCGGCCGGCTGGCTAGGCTCGCCCGATGCGCCACTCCGACAGCTGGTCCCGACTGCGCCGGGCGCTGCTGATCGGTTTCCTGGTGCTGCTGATGGGGGCGTCCGGGCTGCTCGTCCTCGGGTCGGTGACCCACGACACCGGGGTGACCGGCTTCCTGATCGGGCTGTCGCTGGCCCTGCTGCCGCTGCCGGTGGTGATCGGCGCGCTTCCGCTGGCTGGACCGGTACGAGCCGGAGCCGCGCGGTGTGCTGCTGTTCGCCTTCTTCTGGGGGGCGACGGTGGCCGCGCTGGTCGCGGCGGTCCTCAACACGGCGAGCCTGATCGCGATCGCCCGGACCGGCGGCGGCAGCGGCATGGACACCACCGCCGTGCTGGTCGCGCCCTGGGTGGAGGAGGCGGCCAAGGGCGCCGCGGTGCTGCTGGTGCTGCTGTTCCGCCGCAACGAGTTCGACGGCGTGGTCGACGGCATCGTGCTGGCCGGGCTGTCCGCGGTCGGGTTCGCCTTCACCGAGAACGTCCTCTACTTCGGCCGGGCCTTCCTGGCCGGCCAGGAGCAGAGCCTGACGACCGGGTTCTTCGCCGCCGGCCTCACCTTCGTCCTGCGCGGCGTCTTCTCGCCGTTCGCCCACCCGCTGTTCACTGCCATGACCGGGATCGGGCTGGGCATCGCGGCCCGGACGCCGAACCCGGCGACCCGGCTGCTCGCCCCGCTGGGCGGCTACCTGCTCGCCGTCCTGCTGCACGGGGCCTGGAACCTGTCGTCGCTGTCCGGGCTGTCCGGGTTCTTCACCGGCTACATCCTGATCATGGTGCCGGTCTTCGCCCTGACCATCGCGCTGGCGACCTGGTCGCGGCGGCGCGAGGGGGCGACGGTCGCCGCGCGGCTGCCGACGTACGTCGACGCCGGCTGGCTGGACCCGCAGGACGTGCCGATGCTGGCGTCGCTGCAGAAGCGACGGCAGGCGCTGGACTGGATGGAGGCCCGGTACGGCGGCGGGAAGGCGCAGGCCTTGCGGGACTTCCAGCACTCCGCCACCGAGCTGGCGTTCCTGCGCGACCGGGTCGAGCGCGGGCTGGACGTCCCGGACTTCCCGGCCCGGGAGCGCGAGCTGCTCGACGGCGGTGTCCCAGGCGCGAGCAGCGACCCGGCCGACCTGACCGGGTCGGAAGTGCCGATGTCGGCGCCCCTGACGCTCTCTGCAGCGAGTGCGGCCGGATCGGCGGTCTCAGCAGTCCGGCCGGACCAGCTGGTCGAACCACGAGTCGCGGTCCAGCGCGCTGTGCAGGTCGAGCAGGTCGTCGTGGGTGAGGGTCGGCCCGGCGGGCGCCGGCTCGGGGTGCTCGACGGCGGGGGCCGAGAGGCTCAGGTAGGTCACGCCGCCCATCGCCAGGACGGCGACAGCGGTCGGGTCGAGCTCGACGGTGACGGTCGCCTGGCAGGACAGGCAGGTGAACAGCGCCTCACCGGAGGTGGCCGTGCCCTCGTCGACCCGCACCAGCAGGCGGCGCGCGGAGAGCGAGTTCTCGGCGTGACACTCGGGGCAGATCAGCGTGTACCGGGACATGGGGTCCTCCTTCTCGTGGACCCACTGTGCTCCCGGCGACTGGCAAACCACTTGCGGCGCACTTGCAGCGGCCGCAACGCGTGGAGCTGGGGTTCCGTCAGGGCTCAGCTCGGGATCATTTCTGCTCGCGCCGAGGACGAGGGGCAGCCGGATAGGAAGCTGCCGCTGCTTCCGACAAGAACCACTGGTGCCGCCACGAGTTGACCTCCTCGGCGGTCATGCGGCTGTGGCAGTTGGCGCACCGAACATCGCACTTCTCGATCTCGAGGAGCAGAACCTCCCATGACGCGGAAACCGCGTAGCAGCGTCGAGACGTTAGCGCTCTTGGTGGAGCGATCGCGGTGAGCGAACTGGAGGCAGCGCATGTCGCTCTCGCCGCAGTCGACACACGGGTGACTGGCCAGGTAGCGCGCCGAGCAGCTCGACCAGGACGCGGCGATAAGCGGCGTTACGCCGGGCGACGTTGGCGATGTGCCTGGCGCGGTTCCGCTCGTACCAAGACCGCGAGCAAGCTCGGCATCGGGACTGCAGGCCGTCGGCTGCCGCCCCCCGGCGGTTGAACTCCGTGCGAGGGAGCACCCGCATGACAGGTGCAGCACCGCTTCTGCCCATCCATGCTGCATCCGACCAAGGACCCTGGACACAACGTTGCATTCGTGGCGAGTGGGCCCCGTGGGACTCGGACCCACAACCAACAGATTAAAAGTCTGCTGCTCTGCCAATTGAGCTAGAGGCCCTGGGAGCCGGCCCGCTCATGGCCGAACCCGGTGCCAGGGTAACGGCGCTGCGCTGGCCGGTGCAGCCGACGGCCTTGCCCTGCCTTCAGACTGCGTGCCGGCCGCTCCTTGCGACGAGGGTCAGGCCTACGGGCCGCCGGCACCGAAGTCGACCCACGGCACCAGGTCCTGGTCGCACTGCGTCCCCGGCGCAGGCGTCGTGGCCGAGATCAGGTAGGCCGCGATCGCCGCGTCGGCGCAGGCCGAGGTGAACAGCGACGTGTGACCCCACGAGTTCACCGTGAGCAGCGCCGAGCCCGGCAGCAGGTCGTGGGCGATCACGGCGCCCTGGTACCGCGTCGCCGGGTCCCACCTGGCGCCGACGACGAGCACCGGGCTGTCCGTCCGGGTGCTGAACGGGCCCACGTAGCGGTCGGCGTCCGCGCCCGGCCACTCGGCGCAGATCGACGAGACCCAGGTCCAGATCCGGCCGAAGTAGCCGTGTGCCGCGTCCGCGGCGGCGCCGGCGGCGACCCATGCGTCGTACGACGACGGGTTGTCGGAGTCGGCGCAGGCGACGCCGGGGAAGGCCTCGACGAAGTTCGGGTAGTGCGGGAAGCCCCGCTTGGTCACGTAGCCGGTGGCTGTCCGCGACAGCTCCTTCGACGACCGGGCGAGCGACGACGTCCCGCGTACGGCGGACAGCGCGCGACCGAGGGTGGCGGGAGCAGCCTGCGACTCGAGGTCGGCCAGCAGCAGCGCGAGGTCGGGCCAGGCGAACGAGTTGTACATCGCGCCCAGCGTGTCGCCGATCGAGGTACGAGTAGAGGTAGTCGAACACCTCGCCGGTCGCCGGGTCCTGTATCGGGATCGGCCCGGCCCGCAGCCGCTCGGCCAGGGCGGCGTACCGAGCCGCGGCGCCCGCACCACCGGACAGCGGACAGGCGGCGCCGCCGGCGTCGCAGAGCCGGAAGAACTCGACCAGCGTCTCCTGCGCGCCGACGTCGCTCCGGAGCCGGGTCGAGAACGGGAGGTTCTGCTCGCCGGGCGCCCCGGTCGTCCAGGCGATCGGGTCCAGCACGCCGTCGATGACGAGGGCCCGGAAGCTGTGCGGGAACATGTTGGCGTAGGTCTGGCCGAGCATCGACCCGTAGGACACGCCGTAGTAGGTCAGTTTCTGGTCCCCGACCGCCTGCCGCAGCCGGTCCATGTCCCGCGCGACGTTGGCGGTCGACATGTGCTCGAGGATCGCGCCGCCGCGCCGCGCGCACGCCGCGTCGAGGTAGCGGTCCGCGGCCTTCCAGATCTCGACCTCCTCGGCCGTGGTGGGGAAGGGGAACGGCGCGAAGGCGGCGTCCCACTGCTTCGGGGTGCCGAAGCACCGGAGCGGGTTGCTGCGGATGACGCCTCGGGGGTCGAACCCGACGATGTCGAACCGGTCGCGGACGTCCTGGGTGAAGAGGAACTGGGCGGCGTCGACCGCGAAGTCGACACCGGAGCCGCCAGGCCCGCCCGGGTTGATGAAGATCGAGCCCTGGCGCAGCGCCGGGTTCGCCGCCGGGAGCCGGACCATCGCGATCGAGATCTGCGCGCCGTTCGGCCGGTCGTAGTCGAGCGGGACGCCGACCGCCGCGCACTGGAAGGGGCCGTTGGCCCTGAAGCAGGAGCTCCAGACGGCCTTGCCCTTCGGCGCCGCCTCGGCGGGGCCGGCAGGGCTTGCGACAAGTCCGGCAAACAGCAGTGCGGCCGCGACCGCGACGGAGATCAGGCGTCGTTGTGTGCTCATGGGGGCCTCGGCAATCGCAGGTGGCGCACGTGGCCTCGTGATGATCGGCCGGTACCGCCGCCCCGTCAACGCCCAAACCAGTCGGCCCTCAGCCGATGCAGATCCAGCACCGGCAGATGCGTCGGCCACCCTTGCTGTGCTTGATCCGGAACCATGTCACCACGAACGGCGTCATGGTCTCAGCGTCGACCACCGTGATGACCAGCACGCCCTGATGACGTGACCAGCGCGTGAGTTCTCGGTGACGGCTGCGTACTCACACCGAGACTTGGCGCCGGAGCAGCTGCTGGTAGGCCTCGAAGTAGTACGACGCGATCTGCGCCGGCTGGAACAACGCGGCGTACCGCTTGCCGGCCTCGACGTCCAGGTCGGCCCGGCCGTCGAGGACGGTCTGGATGCCGGCTGCCAACGCGGCGGGCTGCGGTGCCACCAGCAGGCCACGGCGGTCGGCCAGGGTGACCGGCAGGCCGTCGACGCCGGTGGCCACCACGGGTACGCCGAGTGCGAGTGCCGTGACGGCGCTCTGCGACCACGCCTCTTCACGACTGGGCACCACGTGCACCGTTGCGCCGACGACGTACCTCGCCGGCTCCTGGCTCCAGCCGGTCATCCGGACCTTCCCCTGCAGCCCGAGGTCGTCGACCATCCGGCGCAGATCCCGGTGCATCGGTCCGTCGCCCACCAGGTAGGTCACCGGCGGCTCGTGCATCTCGGCGAGCGCTCGCAGCAGCAGGTCCGGACCCTTATCGACCCGTAGCCGCCCGGTGAACGTCAGGCGAGGGCTGAGTAGGCCCGGCCGGGCCGTGGTGTGCACGGCGATCGCGGACCGGCCCGGAGACAGCCGGGCCGGGTCGACGCCGAGGTCCCGGATGTGCGCGTGCGGGCCGGGGCCGTGGACGAAGAACCGGTCCACCCGGTCCGCTCGCACCGCGGCCTCCCGGCTGTGGTCGCCCAGCGGCCAGCTCAGGGCATTGTGCTCGCTGGCCACCAGCGGCAGGCCCGCGGGCACCGCCCGGCTGGCGGCCCACCAGGCGCCGAACATGTGCGCGTGCACCAGGTCGGCGTCCCCCAGGTGCGCGGCCAGCCATCGGGCGAACAGCGAGTCCGGGGTCCACTGCCGTGACGAGTCCTCGATCTGGTCGTGGACCTGCAGCACCTCCGCCTCGAACCCGAAGTGCCGGGCCAGCGCGATGCCCTGCGGCGTCGCGTCCCCGGCGACCAGGTGGGTCCGTACGCCGAGAGCCGTCTGGGCCCGGGCCAGCCGCAGCACCGAGAGCTGCGCACCGCCGGGCTCGAGGACTCCGAGGACTCTGACGACTCTCACAGGCGAACAGTCGTCGGCGAAGGCAACCGGACCGTGAACACTGCCTGTCCGCCGTGATGACCAGACGGTGACGTCTCGGCGCGACTCCACGAGACCGGACCGGGGGAGCCGCCGGGAGGGGGCTGACAGCGGCCGTCACCCTGCCTAGGGTTCGGCACAGGGGCCGGGCCGGACGCGGGGGGAGTGGCGGATGCGCCAGGGACACGCCCGGCCGGGACACCGCGTCCCGGTGCGTCTCCGGCTGACCGCCGCCGCCACCGCCGTACTGGCGGGCGTGCTGCTGGCCGGGCCGGTCGAGGGAACGGCGCTGGCGACCCGGACCTCCGGCGAGGCGCGACCGCACCGGTCGTCTCTGCCGGACGGCGAGAGCCTCGTGCAGGGCCGCGTCCAACGCTGCCGGTGGAGCTACACCAAGCTGTCCGGAACCCGCTGCCGCAGCTCCGCGACGTACCCGCCCGCCCAGCTGCTGGTGACGGCGTACAACAACACGGTGCTCGATGTCGCGGTGCGCGATGTCGACACCGGCGAGTGGCGCACCGGCCCGTATCGCTACCGGGCCGCAACCCAGACCGCGATGCTCGACGGGTCCCGGGTCACGACGCGGCCGCCGCGGGTCGGCGTCGCCTACCGGTCATGGATGGACCGGTGCACCTACTGGACGTACTCGCCCGTCACGAAGAAGACCGGCTGTCAGCAGGGCCGCACCATGCGCGTCACGGTGAAGCGCACCGCCAGCAACGGGGCGCGGGTCAGGCAGCCGGACGGCACGTACCAGTCGATGCCGGCGTACACCTGGCGGCCGAGAGGCAAGGGCTACTACGCGCTGGACGCGTCCCGGCTCTCGCCCCCACGGGCGCACCCGATCCCGCCGCCTCCGCCGCTGGCGGCCGTCCCGCCGGGCCCGTCCCGATCCGGCTCGCCGACCAGCTACCGGGTCTACGAGGGGATCAAGGCCACCGGCTCGTACTGCAACACCCGGGAGATCACGGTGCGGGTGGACTACACCGGGGCGACCCGAGCCGGCTACTCCATCGACGCGGCGCGCGCCGCCGTCACCTACGCGATGAACGAGGCCGCCGCCGCATCCGGCTACCCGATGGTGATGGGTGCGCCGATCGCCGCGCCGGCCGCCACGTTCGACCCCTTGCAGCTTGCCCTCGACAACGAGCTCGTCGTCACGTTCGACACCGCGCGCGACCCGGCGTACGACAACGCGCGGGTCGGCTACGTCCCGGGCCAGCTCTACAGCTCCACCGGTGTCGCCGGACCGCAGTACTCGTCCAGGACCGGCTTCTACGGGTGGGCGATCCTGTCCGCGGACTTCATGTCCGTCTCGTCGGTCGAGGTGGCACGAGCCCTCGCCATGCACGAGTTCGGGCACACCTTCGGGCTGGACCACGTCAACGACGTCGAGCAGATGATGTACCCGGTGCGGCAGGACACCGACGTCCCGCTGGCCCGGTACGGCGCCGGCGACGCGGCCGGGTTCGCCTTCCTGCGGGCGCGCAGCGGCGGCTTCTGCTGACGGTCAGCCAGGGGCCTCGTTCTCGGCACGGATCCGGCGCTGGCCGTCGCCGCCGATGACGTAGGCCTGGCTGTAGTAGTCGAGGATCTGGTCCTTCTCCCGGTCCAGGGTGATCGACGGCGGCAGCACGAACCGCCGCTCGACCAGGTCGAAGTCGATCGGCTCGTCGAGGTACGCCGTCCAGCCGTGCGGCTGCGGGATGAACCCGAAGTTGTCGTTGCGCTGGCTCACCCGGTTGCCCGCCTCGACCAGCGCCAGCATCACCGGCGCCAGGTGGCTCATCGCCGGCTCGCCCTTGCGGTCGGTCGCCTCGATGACCTCGCGGTCGTCCTCGTCGTCGGTCATGGCCGCCATCCTTCCCGGAGTCGTCACGGTGCCGCCACCGGCGGGCCGACCCGGGCGGTGAGGTTCTCCATCGCCCGCCGCTCGACCACCTCGAGCACGCCGTCGTCGACCAGCCGCTGCATCTCCGGCAGGAACAGCTGGCGCAGGCCGCCCGCGCCGTGCTGGGTGTTCTGCAGCGCGTAGCTCACCGCCACGTCGACGTCGTCCGTCGCCCGGAACACGGTCAGCTGGTCGCGGTAGGTGCCTTGATAGGGCTGCGCCTGCACGCCCTCGTAGAGCCGCTGCGCGTCGGTGCCGACGTCGTCGACCACGTCCCGGCTCACGGCGAAGCCGGAGAACTGCAGGTCCGGGTTCATCGACACGCTGCCCGGCGCCGATCTCGTCGCCCGCACCCGAGCCGGGCGTTGAACCACCGGTCGGCGTGCGGGTAGGTCGGGCCGGTCTGCCAGGCGGCTGCCAGCCCCGCCGGCGAGTCCGGGGCCAGGTTCGGCTCCGGCAGGTGCTCGCCGCTGCAGCACGTTGCGGGCCCGCTGCAGGTAGGTCAGCCGCTGCCCCGACTCGCCGAGCCGGTCCAGCCGCTGGAAGGTGGTGCCCACGTCGGCGACGTCGTCCAGCGCCTGCACGCCGCGGGCGCCCGCGGGCCGCCGCGCCGCCGCCGGCGGTGGCCAGGGTGAGCAGCAGGTCGGGCAGCAGGTGGCCGATCGCCCGGCCCGGCGACTCCTGCCAGGTGTCCCAGTCGACCAGCGCCTTGCCGAGCTCGACCGGATGGGTGACGCCGTAGACCAGGCCGGTCGCCGAGCGCCTGCATGTCGCTCGCCCAGCCGTCGGGGTCGACGAGCATCCGCACCGTCGACACCGACCAGGCGAACTCCACCATCCCGGCGGTCGCCTCCCACGCCCCCCGGCCGATCTCGGCGACGAAGTGGCCGGCGCTGCTCCCACCAGTGCGGCTCGCGCGGCGCGTCGGCCCAGGCCGCACTGATCGTCCGCGCCGCAGCGGTGCCGGCGTCGGCGACCCGCTGCCGGGCGTCGGCGAGCAGCGCCTCGGCGCGGGCGCGGTCGTCGGTCCCCGGGTCGTACGCCGGGCGGCTCGTCCTGCTGCGACCAGCGCGCGGTGGCCGTCGCGGCCTGCTCGAACAGCGTGACCGCGGCTGCGGGCGCTGCCCTGCGCGTCGCGCAGCACTTCGGCGTACCCGCGGACCGCCGACCCGGTCGCGCCGAACGCCGCCGCCGCGTCGTCGTACCGGCCGGGCTCGACGTCGACCACGCCGCGGAACGCGTCGCCGGCCGGCCCGACCCACTCGCCGGCGTCGATGGCCCGCAGCCGGGCGGCCGCTCCCCCGAGCCCGTCGGCGACGCTGCGGCACCGGGCGACCAGCCGGTCGAGGTCGGCCGGGTTGCCGGGCACCAGGTCGTCCGGCCGGGCGCCGACGTACAAGCTCGTCATCGGCCGGCCCCGGAGATCACCACGCCGCGGGTGATCGCCCAGGCCGCCAGCACGGCGGGCTGCGGCCCGCCCGGGTCGACCACGACGCCGTAGCCCGGCGGCACCAGCTCGAGCAGGTCGGCGCCCGGGGCGGCGGCCCAGTCGCACTCGCCGGCCTGGTCGGCCAGCGCCTCGAGCGAGGAGTACAGCGCGAGGTAGCCGGCGCCCGGCGGGCCGAGAGCGGCGACCGCCGGAGCGCCGCCCTCCCCCGGCACCCGCTGGACGTAGAAGGTCGTGGTCTCGAAGTCGGCCGGCCCGGTCATCGGCAGCCGCCGGGCGAGGCGGCGCCGGCGATCGCGGCCTCGACGTCGACGTAGACCGCGCCGGAGTCGGCGAGCATCGACGCCAGCGTCTCGGCGTCCTCGACCAGGCAGCCCAGGCCGTGCGCCCACTTCGCCAGGAAGGTGTGCACCGCCTCGGTCAGCCCGGCGTGCCCGGCGTCGTCGGCCAGCACCGCGAGGGTGCCCTTCTCGGCGGCCACCTCGGTGGCGACGGCCACGGCGTCCCGCAGCCGGCTGCCGGTGAGCTGCAGCAGCTGGGGGTCGACCTCGATCAGGCTCATGCCGACGACGCTAGAGAAATCGGCACCGCCCGCCGGCCGAGTTGTCCACAGGTCGAACGCAAGGCGGCCGGCTGTGGACGGGTGCCCCGCCGCCCCGCGGGGTAGGGACCGCGACGTGCGCATCACCGACACCAGCGACCTGTGGTTCAAGAACGCCGTCGTCTACTGCCTGGACGTCAAGCGGTACGCCGACAGCAACGGCGACGGGTGGGGTGACTTCGCCGGGCTGTCCCGCAAGGTCGACTACCTGGCCGACCTCGGCGTCACCTGCATCTGGCTGATGCCGTTCTACCCGAGCCCGTTGCAGGACGACGGCTACGACATCAGCGACTTCTACAACGTCGACCCGCGGCTGGGCACCCTCGGCGACGTCGTCGAGTTCCTGCGCACCGCGCACGACCGCGGCATGCGGGTGATCGCCGACCTGGTGCCCAACCACACCTCGGTGCAGCACCCGTGGTTCCAGTCCGCGCGGCAGGGCCCGAGCTCGCCGTACCACGACTGGTACGTCTGGTCGGACGAGCTGCCGCCGGTCGCGCCGGCCGACGTCGCGTTCCCCGGCGAGGAGACGAGCATCTGGCAGTACGACGAGGAGTGCGGCCGCTATTACCTGCACCGCTTCTACCACTTCCAGCCGGACCTGGACGTGTCGAACCCCGAGGTGCGCGACGAGATCACCCGGATCGCCGGCTTCTGGACCGAGCTGGGCATCGACGGCTTCCGGATGGACGCCGTGCCCGCGCTGCTGCAGACCGACGACGACGCGGAGAAGGCCCGGCTGCCCGACCCGCACGAGTTCCTGCGCGACCTGCGGTCGTTCCTCGGCCGGCGCAAGGGCGAGACGTTCCTGCTCGGCGAGGCGAACCTGCCGCACGACCAGCAGAAGGAGTTCTTCGGCACCGGCAGCTCGCCGGAGCTCTCCGGCGCGTTCGACTTCATCACGATGGCGAACCTGTGGCTGTCGATGGCCCGCGGCGACGCCGCACCGCTGGCGCACGCCGTCGAGGCCCGGCCGGCGATCCCGCCGGAGTGCCAGTGGGCGACCTTCGTCCGCAACCACGACGAGCTGACGCTGGACCGGCTCACCGGTGCAGAGAAGCTCGAGGTGTTCGCGGCGTTCGGGCCGAAGAAGACGATGCAGGTCTACGACCGCGGGCTGCGCCGCCGGCTGGCCGCGATGCTGGACGGCGACCAGGACCGGCTGCGGCTGGTGCTGTCGCTGCTGTTCAGCCTGCCGGGGACGCCGGTCATCTTCTACGGCGACGAGATCGGGATGGGCGAGAACCTCGCGGCCGAGGGGCGGCTCGCCGTACGGACCCCGATGCAGTGGAACGCCGGACGCAACGGCGGCTTCTCCACCGCACGCGCCGCGGACCTCTTCTCGCCGGTCGTGCGCGGCGAGCTCGGGCCGAAGGGCGTCAACGTCGAGGCGCAGCGGCCGGACCCGAGGTCGCTGCACTCCTTCGTCCGGTCACTGATCCGGGTCTACCGGGAGTGCCCGGAGCTGGGCTGGGGCACGTTCAGCCTGCTGGCCTGCGAGGCGCCGTCGGTGCTGGCGCACCAGGTGGTGTGGGAGGACCGGACGCTGGTGGTGCTGCACAACCTGGCCGACCAGGCGGTGACCGCGGCGTTCCGGCTGCCGAGCGGGCAGGGGCCGGTCGAGCTCTGTGAGCCGCTGGGCACCCGGACGGTGACCAGCCGACAAGGGCGGCCGGCTGAAGGTCCGGCTGCCGCGGTACGGGAGCCTCTGGCTGCGGCCGCGTCGGCTAGATCACGTTGCGTGACCAGACTTTACCTGGTCGTGACTCGCGTGCCGTTGGGGTGACTCTGGGCGGGTCAGGTTTCTTACTACGCTCCGTGACGGGAGGATAGGTCTCAGCAAGGGGGGAGGGGCGCTGACCCACGACCACGTCCAGGGGGGCCCGGCCGATGCCGCGGCCTCCCCCGGCATGCCCGGCGGGGAGCCGCCGGGCGGCGAGTTCGGGCCGATCTTCCGGCGCAACCCGGTGTCGATGGCGGTGGTCGACGGCGCCGGCCGGGTGATCGAGGTCAACGACGCGCTGGGCCGCTACCTCGGGTACCCGCCGGCCGACCTGGTCGGCAGCCAGCTGCACGACCACGTGGCGCCGGAGGACATCGGCCGGCTGCGGATCGGCACCACCGAGCGCCGGCTGCGGCACGCCCGCGGCCACGACCTGTGGGCGGTCGTCACGACCGTCGAGATGCCCGAGGCCGGGCCGGGCGCGACGCTGGTCTGCCTGGACGACGCGACCAGCCGGCGCAACACCGAGCGGATGCTGCTGCACGCCGCCCTGCACGACAGCCTGACCAACCTGCCGAACCGGCGGCTGCTGCGCGACCGGCTGGATACCGCGCTGATCCGGGCGCACCGCACCTCGGACCGGGTGGCGGTGCTGTTCCTCGACCTGGACCGGTTCAAGGAGGTCAACGACACCTTCGGCCACGACATCGGCGACGACGTGCTGGTGTCGGTGGCGAACGGCATCCTCGGCGCGCTGCGGTCCGGGGACACGGTGGCCCGGCTCGGCGGCGACGAGTTCGTCGTGGTCTGCGAGGACCTCGGCGACGACGACGACCTGGCCCGGCTGGTCGACCGGCTGCGCGACGGGATCGGCCGGCCGGTCGCCGTACGCGGACCGTGAGCTGGTGGTGTCGGCGAGCATCGGGGTGGCGGTGGCCGGCCCGGGCGGCCGAGACCGGCGAGGCGCTGCTGCGGCTGGCCGACCTGGCGATGCTGCGCGCCAAGCAGCACCCGGAGCTGGCGTTCGTGGTGGCCGACGACACGATCGCCGACGAGCTGAACGGCGACCCGCGGGAGGGCCGCGGGCTGGCCGCCGAGCTGCGGCACGCGATCCAGGCCGACCTGCTGCAGCTGCACTACCAGCCGGTGGTGCGGGTCGACGGTCACCTGATGGGGCTCGAGGCGCTGCTGCGCTGGCCGCACCCGCGGCTCGGGATGCTGATGCCGCAGGACTTCCTGCCCCGGGTGGAGGGCACCGACCTGGCCCGGTCGCTGTCCGACTGGGTGCTGCGGGCCGCGATCAGGGACGCCGCGAGCTGGCACGACCCGTCGCTGCGGGTCAGCGTCAACGTGTGGGCCGAGGAGGTCGCCCGGCCGGGCTTCGCCGACACGGTGGCGACGCTGCTGACCTGGGCCGGGATGCAGGCCCGCGGGCTGTACCTCGAGATGCACGAGCAGGACCTGCCGGAGGCCGGGCCGGGGCTGACCGACCAGCTGGACCGGCTGCGGCGGCTCGGCGTCGGGCTGGCGATCGACGACTTCGGCTCCGGCGGGACGTCGCTGGCCGGGCTGCGCCGGCTGCCGGTGGACACCCTGAAGGTGGACCGGACGTTCGTGGCCGGCTGCGTCGACGACGCGGAGGACGGCGCGGTGGTGGCGGCGGTCGCGACGGCGGCTCGGGCGGCCGGCCGGCACCCGCTGGCGTCCGGGGTCGAGAACGCTGGACCAGCTGCGGGTGCTGCGCGGGCTGGGCTACGAGAGCGTGCAGGGCTACCTGACCGGCGCGCCGGCGCCGCTGATCGACCTGCGGGACATCATCAACCACCGCCGCGTCGAGCTGCCGGCCACCTGACCGCCGTACGCCCGCCCTGGTTTCCGTGATCCACACCGGATCGGTCACACCTGGTGGTACCGATCCGGTGTGGATCATGGGCGCGGGGAGGTGGGAGTCGGCATAGCGCTGGAGGTGTGGGCGCGCTGGTGGGGGTAGGCGGCGGGCATGCGAGGACAGCGGCGGGACACCTGGGTGCGTGGCGTGCGGCTGGCGTCGTACGTCGTCGGGCCGGCCGACGGGGATGTCGTGGTCGTGGTGCCGGGGCTGTGCGTGTCGTCCTACCTGTGGCCGGCCTGCGATGCGCTGGCCGAGGCGGGCTTCCGGGTCGAGCTGGTCGAGCCGCCCGGCTGGCCGCGCAGTGGCCGTCCGCAGCCGGAGCCGGAAGACCTGGCCGGGGTGGCGGGCTGGCTGGCCGACTGGCTCGAGGTGCGCGGACTGACCGACGTGCTGGTGGTCGGGCAGTCGGTCGGCGCGCAGCTCGCCGCGCACCTGGCGGCCCAGGCGCCGGACCGGGTCCGGGCCGTGATGCTGCAGGGACCGGTGTTCGACCCGGCGTACCGCACGGTGCCGCGCGGGCTGGCTCGGTGGGCGATGGACATCCCGCGGGAGCGGTTCGCGCTCGCCGTGCGGGAGGTGCCGGAGTGGCTGCGGGTCGGGCCGCGCCGGGTGAGCCGGGTGCTGCGGATGTCGCTGCGCGACCGGCTCGAGGACACGGTCGCCGCCGTGACGGCGCCGGTGCTGGTCGTGGTGGGTCAGCACGACCCGCTGTCCGAGCAGCCGTGGCTGTCGTCGCTGGGACGGCCGGCCGGTCCGCCGGTGGTCATGGCCGGGCTGCCGCACAGCTCGCCGCACGCCGCGCCGGAGGAGTTCGCGCAGCTGGTCGCGGGTTGGGACGCCGACCTGCGCGCCGCGACGGCAGCGCGGGGCTAGGGGCGCTCGTCGTCCGGGCTCCGGTCCGATGTCGGGTCGTCGGACTCGTTCGGCCCGCCGCCGGAGTCGACGGTCGAGGCCTCCGGGCCGTCCTGGTCCTCGAGCTCCTTGTCGTCGGAGAGCGGGTTCGCCCCGGCGTAGTCGCTGTCGGAGGAGTCGTTGCTGAAGCCCTCGGTCTCGGTCATGCCAGCGCGCTACCCGCTGCCGTGCAGATCTACTCGTAGCCGAGGGCGTGCAGGCGGTCGTCGTCGATGCCGAAGTGGTGGGCGACCTCGTGCACGACGGTGATGTGCACCTCGTCGACGACCTCGTCCTCGGTGGCGCACATCCGCAGGGTGGGGCCGCGGAAGACGGTGATCCGGTCGGGCAGCTGCGCCGCCGTACGCCCAGTCGCGCTCGGTGAGCGGGGTGCCCTCGTAGAGGCCGAGCAGGTCGGGGTCGTCGGCCGGCGGCTCGTCCTCGACCAGGACGACGACGTTGTCCATCACGGCGGCGAGCTCGGGCGGGATCTCGTCGAGCGCCTCCGACACGAGCTCCTCGAAGCGGTCCTTCGACATCTCCAGCACGAGTCGATTGTGTCCTGCGGTGCGCCGATGACGGGTCGGCGGTGGTGATCGGGTAGGCAGGGGGCATGACCGACGCCCCGCAGCGCCCGTGGTGGCGCACGCCGTGGTGGCGCGGGACCCGGCGAGCGCAAGGCGCTGCTCATCGCCGAGATCGTCGTGATCGGGCTGATCGGCGCTGGCTGGGGCTGCTGGCCGGCGGCAAGCTGGATGCCGGGGTGGGGCCGCTGCGAGACCCGGCTGTCGGTGGCGCCGATCGATGCAGCGGCGGCAGCACGGTTGGCGATCCCGCCGCTGGGCGAGCTGCGGGTGCACACGCACAAGCCGGGCCGTGGCAGCTCACCGCCGAGGTGACCCGGATCAACGCGGCCGACGCGCGGCGGATCTTCAGCAACCCGGCCGCGGTCAACGGGATCGGCGAGAAGGTCGTGAAGGACCTGCGCGGCGCGGTGATCACGGTGGCGCTGAAGGCCTCGCTGGCGGCGGTGCTCGGCGGGCTGCTGCTGGGGGTGCTGGTGTTCCGCCGGCGGTGGCGGCTGGTGCTGCTGAGCGGGGCGGTCAGCGCGTCGGTGGTGATCGCCGGGGCCGGGGTGGCGGCGGCGACGTGGAACCCGAAGGCGATCAACCAGCCGGAGTACGACGGGCTGCTGGCGTCTGCGCCCGGCGTGGTCGGCGATGTGCGCAGCATCGTCGCCGACTTCGGGAGGTACGAGGACCAGCTGGGCCGAGCTGGTGACCAACGTGTCGCGGCTGTACGACGTGACGTCGACGCTGCCGGCGTACCGGCCCGATCCGTCGACGTTGCGGGTGCTGTTCGTCTCCGACCTGCACCTGAACCCGGCGGCGTGGGACGTGATCCGCTCGGTGACCAAGCAGTTCGACGTCGAGGTGATCGTCGACGCCGGCGACCTCACCGACCACGGCAGCGCGGCGGAGAACGCGTATGTCGAGCAGATCGCGACGCTGGGCGTGCCGTACGTGTGGGTGCGCGGCAACCACGACTCGGCGGTGACCCAGGCGGCGGTGGCGTCGCAGCCGAACGCGGTGGTGCTCGACGACGCCGAGCCGGCGCTGGTGGGCGGGCTGCGGTTCCTCGGCGTCGGCGACCCGCGGTTCACGCCGGACAAGGACACCCGCGACGCGGGTCCGCCGGCGAGCGTCGCGCAGGTGGGGCTGCGGATGGCGTCGACGCGATGCGGGCGCAGACGGCGGCAGGTACGCCGGTCGACGTGGCCGTGGTGCACGACGGTGCTGCCGCCGACCGAGATGGACGGGACGGTGCCGCTGGTGCTGTCCGGGCACTACCACCGGCGGGAGCAGCACCTGCTGCCCGACGGGACGCTGTCGTTCTTCCAGGGCTCGACCGGGGCGTCCGGGCTGCGCGGGCTGGAGGGGCCACGGCTGGAGAAGCCGACGCCGGTGCGGGCCTCGGTGCTGTACTTCGACCGGTCGACCCGGGTCCTGCAGGCGTGGGACGACATCACGCTGGGCGGGCTGGGGCTGGTGTCGGCCAAGATCGAGCGGCGGATCGTGGGGCAGCAGTTCCCCGAGCTGGCGCCGACGGTGTCGCCCTCGCCGTCGCCGTCCGAGTCATCGCCGTCGCCGGCGGGTGGCTCGCCGTCGCCGTCGGGGTTCAGTACGTCGGCGGTGCCAGCCCCGTGATCCGTGCAGCACGATGGCGGCACAAGTGACGGTGCCATGCTTGCTGAATGGCAGAAGCCGATCACAGCGACCCTTCCTCAGATTTCGCTGTCGCGATGCGCGACATCTACCTTCGGGCGAAGTCCGAGGCTGGCTACAACGCCACCTACTTCCTTCAGATGCTTGCAACCGAAGGCCCTCTGGAGACGGCGAAGCATCTGATCTCCTCCACACATCCTTCGGAGGGCTTCACTGCCCTGTGGGAGCGGCACAGACTTGACTTGACGGTCGAAGCCCATGTGGTGCAGGACAGGTTTCGGTCACTGTTCTCGGAAGACGAGATAACGGCAGCCGAACGCAGGCTTCGTGAGTACGGCTACGACGCAAACGCTTGAACTGCCCACGCAGTCGGGGACCGAGGAGCACTAGGCGCAGTCGTCGCACTGTCCGCTCTGTGGCAAAGCCGTGTGGTGGACCGGGCAGATCCGTGGCTCCAGAGGAGGAGCCGCTGCTCGCCGCCGCGCCTGCTCTTGCGATGTCAGGCGAGCCCGGCCTCCGTCTGACGGCACGTCAGTCGCGTACCTGCGATAGCACTCGAGCCGAACCTCCGCGGCGTGAATCTCGGCGTCGAGGGGAAGCCCGCCAAAGTGCCTGGCGACAGCCCCGGCGTAGCCATCTCCGACGGTTCCATCGGTTCGGACGCACAGGGCCGTGAGGAGCAACTCGTCCCGCCGTTCACATTCGGCCGCGACCTGTTCCAGCACCTGTCCGATCCAGTTCATGAGGAGCATGCGCGTTCGTACGCCACTTTGGGCCTGGACTTCTTCCCCGAGCTCGGAATAGGTGATCACGCGGTTATACGAGCTCGCCGTCCGCGCGAGGACCGGCAAGGCTGCCACAGCCCACAGCGGAACCGCGGCCGCGAAAGGCACAGCCGATCCGTCGGCCTCGCGGTAGGTACCGGGCCCCAGCATTCCGTCAGCCTGCCATGGCCTGCCGATGCGTCGTCGGCGTCGGGCGCCCTTCTCCGCCTGGGCCTCATTGTCCCGTGCCTCGCAGCGACTGCCCCGCCATAGACGTCCGGGTCCTGATTTCGCCGCTGCTTTGGCAGCCGACGCGGGCGTCCCCTATGCTTTCGGGGTCCCCGACGGCAAAGGACGCCGTGGGCCTCCGCCCTCATCGTCTAGCGGCCCAGGACGCTGCCCTTTCAAGGCGGTAGCACGGGTTCGAATCCCGTTGGGGGCACGGAAGTACAGCAAGGTCCTGTGGAGCAGTTTGGAGTGCTCGCCACCCTGTCAAGGTGGAGGCCGCGGGTTCAAATCCCGTCAGGACCGCGTTGGGCCGGCGCTTGTTGCCGGGCCTCGGCCAGGTAGCTCAGTTGGTACGAGCGTCCGACTGAAAATCGGAAGGTCGGCGGTTCGACCCCGCCCCTGGCCACCACAAACCCGCAGGTCACAGCGTTGCAGTGACGACACGGACACTCTCTGTTAGCGATCTTGCTAACATTTTGCTAACAAGCATTTCTTTCACATTTCTCGGCGTTTCCCGGCGTTGCCTACTCTCGGTGACATTGATCTCCTTCCCGAGGCGTCGCGCGGCCCATCTCGAGGTCCTCGGTCAGCCAGTCAGGATCGCGAGCGTGGCCTGCCCGTTGCTGCGGATGTCCTCGGGCACAAGCGCCCACGCCGGGTGCGCGGTGTCGTGGAGGGCGGCTACCTGCCGCAGCCGGTGCAGGTCCTTCCGGCTGAGGTGCGCGCGCATCTCGAACGGGTCCTCCACCAGCGCGCACAGCAGGGCAAGATCGCGCAGGTGCCGGGCCGGGTCGTGATCTACGCCCGAGGCGGCTGCCTTGAGGACGATCGCCGCGAGCAGCGTCGGGCGCGGCAGCTGACCGACGCGGCCCTCGTGGACCACGGTGACGATCTCCGTGCGGGCCAGGGCCTGGGTACCGCCCGGGACCTCGATAGTGCGGTTCGGCGGTGCGGTCACCAAAAGCTGCGTGTCGGCCGGCAGGCCCTCCGGGCCGAGGACGTCGACGACGACAGGCCTCGGCTCGGCCGGCCGCGAGTAGCGGTGGGCGATGCCGTCCGCGCTGGGAACGTTCGGCTCGAAGCCGGCAACCCCCAGGGCGGCGATGACATCATGGACCGCAGACGGCCTGCTGCGGACATCGGCGACGACGTCCCCGTCCTGGCTGATCTGCGGAGGCACCCGCCCGTGCTCGAGGGCGTGCAGGAGGACCATCTGCCCGCCGACGAGAGCCCACCCAACCGTCAGCTGTTCGCCCAGGTCGAGCAGCACGTGCCACAGCTCGTCGACCGGCGCCGCCAGCGGCGGCAGTTCGATGGTTGGCGCGATCACCGGTTCACCGGTCGTTGGTTCGCGCTGGCACCGAGCAGGGCACTGGCCCGGTCCTTCAGCTCCCGCGCGGCCGCGTTGACGGCGCGCGGCTCCGCGTTCTCGAGCAGGTCTGCAGCCAGCACCGGGACGCTGAGCTCGCCGTCAGCGGGCCACCAGCCACCGCGGGGCACCCGCACCATCAGCGACGGCCGGCTCGAGTGCTCGTCCAGGGCGTAGCGCACGACGAGGTCCTGCCAGGCGTCGCGACGCACGTAGAGCTCGGGCTGGGCGCCCAGCGCGACAAGGTCAAGCCCCCGTGCAGCCGCTTCGCCGGGCCCGGCGACGAGGACTCCCGGCTCTGCCTGGAGCCGGGCGATGGCGGCGGGATGCACGCCGACGCGCCGCAGGTCGGACCGGGCGTGCAGTGCGGCGCGCCAGCGCGAGGCATCAGCACCCGCGAGCGCGCGCGCCTGTGCGCGGACCTGGCTACGCGCAACCGGCGACAGCCACGGCGCGCGTCCCTCGTCGAGCAGCTCGAGCAGACCCCAGGCGCGCTGGGCGGACATGGGGCGCCCGACCGGCCGCGGCTCACCACTCCTCGGGGACAGCGATTCCAGGCGGGCGACGTCGTCGCCGTCCACCACCCAGGAACCACCGAACCGGTGTCCGGCGAGCCGTCCCTCGCGCAGCAGCCGCCGGACGCGGGACTCATCGACGCGAAGGCGCTGGGCTGCCTGCTCCACGCTCAGGTCCATAACCCCACCAACTTTCGTCAACTGTCCCGGAAACGGGTTGATTCACGTAACACTCTGGCACGCCCTGCGATGTTCAGCAACTATCCCGTCCGCGGGATGATTTCCGTAACGCAACCGCGAGCACCTACGGGTCGCGCCACGGGCGGGATGCCGCGCGTTGGAGTGACCAGCACTTCATCGCCAACACGCGTGGCGCACCGATTCGGTCCCAACATCAGGCGTCAAGCGCGGGGCATGGCGCGACCTGTCCACCGGCAGGGGAGCAGCAGTAGCCAGTTCGTCCGGGTGACGCGCTCGCCTACCGTCGTGCGTCGAGTGGGGACGATTGGGCCGGCATCAGGCTGTCAGAGACGCGCTCGAAGCAGGCGTCGCCGTCGTGGCCGAAGACAGCTTCGTGACCTTGGCCGGGGCGCGGAGCCTACCGTCTCCTTGTAGCCGTCCTCGGTAGAGAGCAGCTCTACGAGTTTCTGCACGTACGCCGGGGTGTACACGTGCTGTTTGATCGCTTCGACGTACACGCAATAGTGCGTCAGAGTTTTCTCCGGGTGATTGCTGTTCCCGTCAGGGCGGACCTTGAGCTTCTTCCAGGTACGGGCGAAGTGGTTAGTTCTGAACTCGAATGCGATTTGTTCCTCGACAGCCTGGGCCGCAGCCTTCGGCAGCATCTTGTCGAGCAGTCCGACCTCGCGCTGCTTCTCGGTCACGAATACAGTGCCCGCCTTGCCTTCCTTCTTTAACTCCTCGACCTCGGCCTCGGTCAGGTCGTTCTGGCTGACGAAGGTGACCGCCATGTCGGCGTCGGTCTTCGGCCCCTTGATCGGCGTGAGTTGCACCCGATAGACGAACCTCTCTGAGCCTGCCACCGCAGGGTCGAGGCCGGCTTCGAACTTTGCGATGTAGTTCCGGGCTGCCTGCGGCAGCTTCTTAAGGGCTTTGTTGTGCGCGTCCACGCTCTCAGGCGTCAGGGCATGCACGAAGACTGGGAACCGAAGCTCGTCCGCCAAGCTGTACGCTTTTCCGAATCGCTTGACCAGTTCCGCTTCAAAGTTGATGACGTAGGCGTGCGCGTGTGGTCCGGTGCTCGCAAGGAAAGCATCCTGGAACCGGTGTTCGATCTTGTTCCGGAGCCCGATGAAGAACCTGATGTTCTGCCGGATCGGATCGGCGTCGGTGAACTCTTGCCTCAGGCACTCGGCGAGGTCCCACGTCTTGCGAGTGCCGTCCGGGTTCTTCACGTAGCGCCCGTTCTTCTCGCGGTAGAAGATCGGCTCATTGCGGCGCATCCGGTCGGCGTGGAGCAGGTTCTGCCAAGCCAGGTGCATGTGGACGACGAAGTCCAAGTAGCTTCGGCGCTCACCCGGCCGGTTGTAAAAGTCGATTGCCAAGCACGCCTGACGACGCCTCCTGCATCGTGTGGTGCCACTGCGGCCTCGGCGCCATGAAGCCTTCCCCTCGTCTGTTGCCACGATTTCACGACCATGTATGTGGCAGTAAACAGGCTTGCCCGCACTACGGAAGCGATGTGGCAATCGGGTCCTCGATCATCGACGCGCAGGGGGCGGCAGACGCGCCAGACGCTTTCCCACCGCGTGTCTCCGGCCCTGTCGTTCTCAGACCCGAGCAGGTCGCAAAGTGGCGCGACGCATGGAAGCGGACGACTTTGCCGGCGACCACGTTCGCGGGTAGACGCACCCGGCGAACGGATCGGGTCGCAAATGTCAAACTAAGCGAACAGTCACTTCAATGGTCCGTGGTGGTTCATCACCGATCGCCTCGATGGCCAGGTAGAAAATCGCTGAGGGCCTCACCATCGCCAATGGCGGCGGTCGCCTAGTACCTGTACTTGTTCGGCGTCGAGGTGAAGTAGTCATGTCGAGGTTGATCGACTCGCGGGTGCTCGCGACACAATGGTCACAGGGTCAGGCAATGAGGCCGGCAGGGTCTGTCGCGGCGGAAAGACCGCGCTGCCAGCGCCTCGGACGTATCCGCGATGGACCTGTCAGCCGCCGCCTCACATCACGTGCCCACCGTTGATGGTGATCCGCTGGCCGGTGATGAATCCGCCTGCCTCCGAGGCCAGGTGCGCCACCATCGCCGCCACGTCGTCCGGCGTTCCCATCCGTCGCAGCGGAACCTCCGCGACGTACGTCGCGGTGTCGATCCCGTGGTGTCGCTCGACCGGGATCCATCCGGGCTGCACGAGGTTCACCGTGATGCCTTCGGCACCGAGCTCCTTGGCCCAGACCTTCGTGATCCCGACCTGGGCATTCTTCGCCGCTACATAGGCCGACGCCCGTGGCGCCGCCCGATCGGCCAGGTCGGAGCCGATCAGGATGACTCGACCGCCGCCGGTCCCGCGCATGCTGGGCAGAGCGGCCTGCACCAGCAGCGTCGGGCTCTTGACGAAGAACTCCAGCTGGTCGAGGTAGGTCCGCCAGGTCAGTTCCTCCAGGGCAACCTCCGGTTGCGGACCGGTCGCGTTGGCAACGACCGCAGTCACCGGTCCGAGACGCCGCCCGACCTCCTCGAACAGGTCGGCGACACCCTGCTCGTCGGCCACGTCCGCTCCGAACGCCTCCGCGACGCCGCCGGCCTCGCGGATCTCGCCGACGACGGCCTCGGCCGCAGCCCGGCCGCGGCGATAGTTGACCGCCACCGGCCACCCATCGGCCGCGAGACGAACGGCGATGGACGCGCCCAGGCCGCGCGAGGCGCCGGACACCACCGCAACGCCCATCGGACTCATCCGGCCCAGCGTACGTGTGACGAGACGCGGGCTTCTGACGCGGCGGAGTGACGCATCGTGATCTGCGCACCCAAGGCCGTGGCGGCGCGCCTCATGGCGCATCTTCGCCGAAACCGGGTCGCGAGGGCGACGTATCGGCTCGACCCGGCTACGTTTTGCGGGGTGGAGTTTGTCGAGGCGGACGGGCTCTGGAGTGCCTACGAGCGGGTGGTTCGGGGCCACCTCTGGTCCTTGTCCACGGCGCGGCCGAGGACGGCCGTACCGGCAACGGTAGGTCGGCGTGCTGGCCGACGAGTTCACGGTAGGGGCCCTGGGACGAGCCAGGGGCCGGCCAGTCCTCGGACCTGCGCGGGAGATGACCTTGCGGGCTTCGCGGACGGACTTGCAGCGCTCGTCGAATCGCTGCAGCTGGGGCCACTACTCATCCGGCCGGCACGCTCAGGTGGAGCTGGCAGCCCGCAACGTCATCAACTCATCTAGTTGCACTTGGCTCAAGGCGATCTCTGCCGCCGAAGCGTTGGCCGTGAGCTCCTCCACCGTCTCAGCGCCGACGATCACTGATGCGACGGCTGGGCGAGACAGCAGCCAAGCAAGCGCAACCTGATGCGGTCGCAGGCCCCAGTCCTGGCTCAACCGCTCGACCTCGCGGCCGACGTGTGGCTGCCGCGTCGGAGAACCCGGGTCCCCCGAAGCGCATGTCCCGAGAGACCCCCCGCTCCACGATGTGCATGCCGGCCAGCAAGCCGCCGTGCAGCGGGGCAAAGGGCACGATGGACAGACCGAACTGTTGGCAGGCGGGCCCCAACTCGGCCTCGGCCATGCGG
>CAWJWE010000009.1:0-266031 GCA_963846525.1 uncultured Actinomycetota bacterium | reverse complement strand
GCGCGGCGGGGCCTGGATCGGCTACCTCGAACGCGGCGCGGTGTCGGCGACTCTGCTGCCGCCTTCCCCGAGGGACTCGCGCTCGTGCTCGCGGTCAAGGGCGTGGGTCGCTATCCCGAGCTGCGCGACGCCGGCCGCGAGGGCGGGCGCGGTGCTGATGCGCCGGAGGAGTTCATCATCGGCACGCTGGCCAGCCTGCTCTGGGCGGCCGCGGCCGCCGGGTCCGCGACGCTGCTGCGCTGACCACCGGGGTACCGCGATCCGGCGGTACCCCTACTACGGTGTCGGCCATGCGCATCCTGATGATCGGCGGCACCCGCTTCATCGGCCGGCACGTGGTCGAAGCGGCCCTGGCCGGCGACCACGACGTCACCCTGTTCCACCGCGGGCGGACCGGTGCCGACCTGTTCCCCGACGTCGAGCACCGGCTCGGCGACCGCAACACCGATCTGTCCGAGCTGGCCACCGGCGAGTGGGACGCGACCGTCGACACCTGCGCCTACCTGCCCCGGCAGGTGCAGTCGCTGGCCGACGCCCTCGGCGGGCGCGGCGGCCACCACCTGCTTGTGTCCAGCGTGTCGGCGTACGCCTCGCCCGAGGGTCCGGGCTTCACCGAGGACGCACCACTGGCCCAGCTGGACGACCCGGACACCGACGAGGTCACCGACGAGACCTACGGCGGCCTCAAGGTCCTCTGCGAGCTCGCCGCCGTCGAGCGGCACGGACCCGACACCCTGCTGGTCCGGCCGACCTACGTCGTCGGACCGGACGACTACACCTGGCGGTTCCCGTGGTGGGTCACCCGGCTGGCCCGCGGCGGCGAGGTGCTGGTGCCCGGACCGCAGGACGCCCCCGCCCAGGTGATCGACGTCCGCGACATGGCGTCCTGGATGGTCGCGCTGCTCGAGGAGGGCGCGTCGGGCGCGTTCCACGCGGTGAGCCCGGCCCCGGTCTTCACCTGGCAGCAGCAGATCGAGGCCGTCGCCGACGTCGTCGCGCCCACGGGGACCCGCCTGACCTGGGTGGACAGCGCGTTCGTGCTGGATGCCGGCCTCCCCGACGGGACGCTGCCGCTCTGGAGCGGCAACGACCCGGACGTGTGGAGCATGGCCGCCGACCCGGCCAAGGCCTACGCCAGCGGGCTGTCGCCGCGACCGCTGGCCGACACGGTCCGCGACACGTTGGCCTGGACCCGGACGGTCGACCAGCCCGACGAGCCGGGGCTGTCGCCGGAGCGCGAGCAGGAGCTCCTCGCGGCCTGGCACGCCCGCACCTGACCGACAGCTCGGCTCAGGTGGCGGTGTACATCACGATGCCGAGGCACATCTCGTCCGAGGTGCCCTCGCCCCACGCGACGTAGCGGGGCTGCTCGTTCTCCAGCTCGGGGATCATGCTGCGCAGCGCCGCGTCGTGCCGGCAGGTGACCCGGAGCGTGTCGCCGGCTCGCACCTGGACCGGTCGCTTCAGCACGGTGGCGCCCTGGTCGTCGAAGTCCCAGACCGGCCGCTTCAGCAGGCTTCGTTCGCGCGGACCGCCGGGGTCCAGCGTGACACTGATCGACCGGCCGAGCAGGTGCATGTGCCCGGCCACCGCCCGGACCTGCAGGTCCTCCGGCACCCGCCGGTCGCAGTGCTGGGTGGCGCCGGCCCTGGGGTTGACGAAGCTGCCGCCGCACAGCAGCTGGAGCCCGGCGACCGTGCGCCCGGCGTCGGCCCCGAACCTGGTGACCAGATCGTTGACCGCGACCACGCGGTCGCACAGCGGACCGGACTCCTCCGGCAGGCAGGGCAGCTCGACCGGCGCCACGAGGAGCATGGTCTGCAGCGGCTCGAGGTCGGCGCCCGGTGGGGCCAGCCGGAGCCGCAGCGCGGTCGAGTCCGGCCCGGTGCCTTCACGCAGGTTGTAGTGCACCTGCAGGATCACCCGGCTGCCCTTCGCGACGAACTTGCCGGTGCCCTTGCCGAACACCGCCTCCCCGCCGCCGGGCGCCCAGGCGGCGAGCCACGGCGCCGAGTCCAGCGCCCGCACGGCCGTCGTCGTCTCGTTCGGCAGCGCGGTGCCGCCGAAGCAGGTCCAGCCCCGGCCGGGCGTCCGCGCGTCGTACGTCTCGGCATCGGCCACCTGCTCCGGGGCGACGGTGAACAGGATCGCGTGGTGCACGACGTCCACGTTGCCCGGCAGCACGTCGGTGCCGGTGACGTAGGTGTCGGTCGACAGGTGCGGGTCGAGCAGGAAGCAGTGGTAGTCGTCCTTGCCGTTCGACGGCGCCGAGGGCGTATAGGGCCCGCCGGGCACTGCGAGGGTCTGGAACCGTTCCCCCGGGCGCAGCGGGGCCGGCGGTGGCGCCTCCGCGGCGTCGCCGTGATCGTCGGCGGTGGCAGACGGTGCGGGAGTGTCCCGCTCGACTGCAGCAGCCTTCGGTTGCTCGGGGTCGGACGTCGAACAGCCGGGCACCAGCAGCATCAGGGACACCAGGAGTGCCGGCGCTGCCCGAGAAGATCGACGCACACGGCGAGCCTAGGCCGAGCGCAGGGGGCCGTGGGGGCTTCCCGAGCAGGAGAGCGGGTACAGCACTGGGGTCCGGCTCCGCCTGCCTGGAGGTCCCATGAGCTCGCCGATCGATGCAAGTACCGACCGGACCAGTGTCGAAGGGCACGCCCGCAACGCCGCGAACAGCGACTGGCTGGACCGCGCCGCCCGGCTCGGGTTCGTCGCCAAGGGCCTGGTGTACGCCCTGATCGGCATCCTGACCCTGCAGGTCGCCTTCGGTGGCTCGGAGCGCACCGACCAGAAGGGCGCGCTGCAGAGCATCGCCGAGAAGCCCGGCGGGAGCATCGTGCTCTGGCTGATGGTGCTCGGCTTCCTCGCGTACGCCGGGTGGCGCTTCAGCGAGGCGGCCTTCGGGCGGCAGGAGGAGACGGACGACAAGAAGCGCACCGCCAAGCGCCTGGGCTCGGCTGCGAACGGGCTGGTCTACCTCGCGTTCGCTGTGCTGGCCTTCCGCACCGTGACGAGCTCGGCGTCGTCGAGCAGCGGTGCCGACGTCACCGCCAAGGTTCTGGAGTGGCCAGGCGGCCAGGCCCTGGTCGTGGCGGGCGGCCTGGTGATCGTCGCGATCGCCATCGCGCTGACCTGGCGCGGTCTCACGACCGACTTCGAGAAGCACCTGGACACCGGCAGCATGAGCCGCACCACGTTCACCGCGGTGCGCCGGCTCGGCCAGGTCGGCTACATCGCGCGCGGCGCCGTGTTCCTGCTGGTCGGCGGCCTGGTCATCAAGGCGGCCCTCGACCACGAGCCCGGTAAGGCGCAGGGCTTCGACGTCGCCCTCAGGAGCCTGGCGGGGGCGCCGTTCGGCCAGGTGCTGCTCGTCCTCGCCGGCCTCGGCCTGATCTGCTTCGGCGCCTACTGCGTCGCGGAGGCCCGCTACCGCCGGCTCTGAGCTCCTGCCCGCACGGCGAGAACGGCGCTATCTTCGCCCCCTGGCCCCGGCACCCAGCGCGTAGAACGCCACCGCGGCGGCGGCGGCCACGTTCAGCGAGTCGACGCCGGCCGCCATCGGGATGCGGACCCGCAGGTCGGCGGCAGCCAGGGCGGCGGCCGAGAGCCCGGGTCCTTCCGCCCCGAGCAGCAGCGCCGTGCGCTCGGTGACCTCCGGCGTCAGGTCGGCCAGCGAGGTCGCGGCCGGCTCCGGGGTCAGGGCCAGGACCGTGAACCCCAGAGCCCGTACGTCGGCCAGCGCAGACGGCCACGGGGTCAGCCGGGCCCACGGCACCGCGAACACGGCACCCATCGAGACCTTCACCGAGCGCCGGTAGAGCGGGTCCGCACACCGCGGGTCGAGCAGGACCGCGTCGACGCCGAGACCCGCGGCGCACCGCAGCACAGCACCGATGTTGGTGTGGTTGTTGACCTCCTCGAGGACCACCAGCCGGCGCGCCCCCGCCGCCAGCTCGAGGGCCTCCGGCAGCGGCCGGCGGGCCATCGCGGCCAGCGCCCCTCGGTGCACCGAGTAGCCGGTCACCTGCGCGAGGACCGCCAGGTCGGCGAGGTAGACCGGGGCGTCGACCTGCTCCACGACGTCGGCCATCGATGGCAGCCACTTCTCCTCGAGCAGCATCGACCGCATGGCGTAGCCCGCGTCCAGCGCCCGACGGATCACCTTGTCGCCCTCGGCGATGAACAAGCCCTCGGCCGGTTCCCGCCGGGTGCGCAGCGCCATGTCGGTGAGGCCGACGTAGTCGCGCAGCACCGCGTCGTCGGCGGCGGTGACCCGGCGTACGACGCCCATCAGCAGCTCACACGTCCAGCACGATCGCGGTGATCGCGACCAGGCCCACCAGCACGACGAGGGCGCGTAGCACCGACTGGGGAACCTTGCGGCCGATCCGCGCACCGAGCTGTCCCCCGACGACGGCGCCGAGCGCGATCAGCCCGGCGGCCAGCCACGCGACGTCGGTGACCGCGATGAAGACCAGGGCGGCGACCAGGTTCACTAGGCCGGCGAGCACGTTCTTCGCGGCATTGATGCGCTGCAGGTCCTCGTCGAGCAGCAGCCCCATGACCGCGATCAGCAGCACCCCCTGGGCCGCCCCGAAGTAGCCGCCGTAGACCCCGGCACCGAGCACGCCGGCGTACAGCAGCGGACCGCCGTGCGGGTGTGCCGTGCGACCGCGCCGGGCGAGCCAGCCGGACAGCCTCGGCTGCACGACCACCAGCACGCACGCCAGCCCGATGAGCACCGGCACGATTGCCCGGAAGGCATCGTCCGGCAGCACCAGCAGCGCGGCGGCACCGAGCACGGCACCGATCGTGGACGCCGAGCCGAGCCGCAGCAGCCTGGCGCGCTGGCCGGAGAGCTCCGCGCGGTAGCCGATGGCGCCGCTCACCGAGCCGGGCACCAGGCCGACGGTGTTGCTGACGTTCGCGAGGACCGGCGGGTAGCCCACCGCGAGCAGCACCGGGAAGGTCACCAAGGTGCCCGACCCGACCACGGTGTTGATGGTGCCCGCCGCCAGCCCTGCCAGCGCGACCGCCAGCGCCTCCCAGCCGGTCACGGCCGCACGGCGGCGGGGCGGGCGCGGCTCACCGGGCGACCCTATGCGAGGGAGCAGGTCAAGCCGCAGCGGCGGTACGCCGACGTACCAGGGGTGACCCGCCCGCGCCGCCTGGCCGTGCTGGTGGCCGGCGTCGTGCTGCTTGCCGGCCTGCCAGCCGCTTCCGCTCGCGCCGAGCTGACGGCCGGGCTGCGGTCCGGCTCCGCCGCGGACGCCCAGGCCGAGGCGGCCGCGGCCGCCGCCAGGGTCGAGGCGATGCAGCCGGGTGTCCGGCGTGCCCTGCGCGCCTACGACCGGGCGTTGGCGGACCTCGCGAGCGGTGTCACCCGCAGCATCAGCGCGGAGCAGGCCGCCGACCAGGCCGCGGTGCTGTCCGAGGGTGACCGCCGGTCGGCCAACGCGCGGGTCCGCGCGCTCTACATGGCCGGCGGGTCGTCGGCCCTGCTGGCCAGCGTGCTCGGCGCCACCGGCGCCACCGACGCGATGCGCCGGGTCGCCTACGTCCAGCGGCTGGTGCAGACCGGCGCCGCCGACGCCGACGCCAGCGCCGACCAGACGGTGGCCCTGCGGGCGCGGGCCGTGGCGCTGCAGCGCGCCGCCGAGGCGAGCACGACGACCGCGGCCGACGTGCAGCGCCGGTACGACGAGCTGGTCGCGGCCCTCGCCAAGGCCAGCGCAGAGCTGGCGCGGCTCAGCGAGCGGGCCCGCGGGCTGGCAGCCGCCGAGGCCGCTGCCGCCCAGGTCGCCGCACTGAACGCCGCCGTCGCGGCCTCCGGCCAGGCCAGGGTCGACACCGCGCACGCCAGCGACAGCGTGCCGGCGACCTACCAGCACCTCTACGTCACGGCGGCCCGGACCTGTCGCGGCATGTCCTGGACGCTGCTCGCCGCCGTCGGCCAGGTCGAGTCGGGGCACGGCGCCAACACCTCGTCCTCGTACGCCGGTGCGCAGGGGCCGATGCAGTTCATGCCGGCCACCTTCGCGTCCTACGGCGTCGACGGCGACCACGACGGCGACGTGGACATCCACGACCCGGCCGACGCGGTCTTCTCCGCGGCGCACTACCTGTGCGCGAACGGCGCCGGCCGCAGCGCGGAGGCGACGGCCCGCGCGGTCTGGCACTACAACCACGCCGACTGGTACGTCGCCCTGGTGCTCAAGCTGGCCGGGCAGTACGCCGAGCGCGCCGCCGGCTGACCGGCGTACGGCTCAGCGGACCAGCAGCGTCACTCCGACCACGGCCGGGTACGTGAGCGCCCAGAAGGGCGGATAGAACGCGACCTGGTGGCGCCCCGGCACGGCGAGTCCGAGCGCGAAGGTGAGGCCCCACGCGACCCCGGTCCACCCGAGTGCCGTCGGCAGATCGGTGTCGGCGAGGACGGCGGCGCCGAGCAACGCGAACGCGAGGTACGAGGTGAGCATGTGCACCAGGTAGAGGGCGCCGGCCCAGGCGTCCAGCGCGGCGAAGGCCTCCGGCGGACGCCCGTCGGCCACCGCGCGTTCAGCGGCCCACGGCACCACGGTGAGCGCGAACGCGAGTGAGACGACCCAGCAGACGGCGCCGAGGCTGTAGGCGGTCGCGCACATGACGGCCAGGGTGCGGGCCGCCCCGGCGTCCACCACGGTGGCGACGCCGGCCAACCCGGCCGAGCTGACCATGAGGCCGGCGATCATCCAGGAGTGGATCCAGGCGCGTCGCTTGCGGTCGGCGTGGATCGCCGGCAGTGCGGTGTCCTGCGGGCCTTCGTAGGCGAACCGCCAGCGCACCGCCCCGACCAGGAACGCCGACAGCCCGACGACCAGCATCGCGCCGGCGAGCCGACCTTCCGCCATCGCCGGCTCAGGCCGGCGGCACCGGCGGGCGCTGCTCGATGGTGCCGAGCATCCCGCCGATGCCCTTGAGCGCCTCGCCGAGCTCGCTCGGGACGATCCAGAGCTTGTTGGAGTCGCCTTGGGCGATCTTCGGGAGCATCTGCAGGTACTGGTAGGCGAGCAGCTTCTGGTCGGGGTCGCCGGCGTGGATGGCGTCGAAGACCTTCTGGATCGCCTGGGCCTCGCCGTCGGCCCGCAGCACAGCGGCCTGCGCGTCGCCCTCGGCCTTGAGGATGGCGGCCTGCCGCTCGCCCTCGGCAGTGAGGATCTGCGACTGCTTGAAGCCCTCGGCGGTGAGGATTGTGGCGCGCTTCTCGCGGTCGGCGCGCATCTGCTTCTCCATCGAGTCCTGGATGGAGCTGGGCGGGTCGATGGCCTTGATCTCGACCCGGTTGACCCGGATGCCCCACTTGCCGGTCGCCTCGTCGAGGACGCCGCGGAGCGCAGCGTTGATGTGGTCCCGCGAGGTCAGCGTCTCCTCCAGGTTGAGGTTGCCGACCACGTTGCGCAGGGTCGTGACGGTGAGCTGCTCGACACCCTGGATGTAGTTGGCGATCTCGTAGGTCGCGGCCTTCGCGTCGGTCACCTGGAAGTAGATGACGGTGTCGATGCCGACGACCAGGTTGTCGGCGGTGATGACCGGCTGCGGCGGGAACGACACGACCTGCTCGCGCAGGTCGAGCAGCGGGCGGAGGCGGTCGATGAACGGCACCAGGATGGTCAGGCCCGGCGTCAGGGTGCGGGAGTAACGACCCAGCCGCTCGACCACCCCGGCCCGGGCCTGCGGCACGATCCGCACGGTCTTGGCCAGCGTGATGAGCACCAGCAGCACCACTACGGCGATGACTGCGAGCGCGACGACCGATTCCATCTAGATCTCCGATTCGTAGACGATGGCCGTGGCGCCGTCGATCTGCACGATCTCCACGTGTCGACCGGCCTCGATGCTCGTCGACGGGTCGTAGGTGCGGGCCGACCAGACCTCGCCCTTGAGCTTGATCCGGCCGTTGTGCCCGTCGACCGGCTCGAGCACCAGCCCGCGCTGACCGACGAGGGCGTCGGTGCCGGTGCGGATCGCGAGCGGTGTGCGCAGGTGGCGCAGTGCGAGGGGTCGGACGACACCCAGCATCGCGACAGACACGACCAGCGCGACGAGCACCTGTAGCAGGACGGCGTCGGTCACCATGGCGGTGACTGCGGCGGCCAGCGCACCTGCTGCCAGCATCGCGAAGACCAGGTCGAGGGTGGTCACCTCGATGATGCCGAGCAGGACCGCGAGACCGATCCACGCGACCCAGTCGTAGTCCCCGAACCCGTCCACGTCGCCATCCTATTGAGCGGGTGACCTGTCACCCTTCCCAACGCGCCGCCCGCACCCACCGTTCCCGCCCCGCCGCCTCGCGCAGTTGATCGAACGCGAAGGGTCAGACGGCGCGGGCGGTCCAGCGGTCGATGGTGCGGCCGAGCTCGAGGGCCAGGCCGAACGTCTCGGCCAGCGCATCCGCGGTGAGGGTGCTGCCGATCGGGCCGGCCGCGACCACCCGGCCGGCCCGCAGCAGCAGCACGTGGGTGAAGCCGGGCGGGATCTCCTCGACGTGGTGGGTCACCAGCACCAGGGCGGGGGAATCCTCGTCGGCGGCGATCAGGCCCAGCCGTCGCACGAGGTCCTCACGGCCGCCGAGGTCGAGGCCGGCGGCCGGCTCGTCGAGCAGCATCAGCTCAGGGTCGGTCATCAGGGCCCGGGCGATCTGCACCCGCTTGCGCTCGCCCTCGGACAGCGTCCCGAACCGTCGCTCGGCGAGCTGGGCGACGCCGAGGGCCCCGAGCAGCTCGTCGGCCCGGGCGGCGTCCAGCTCCTCGTAGCGCTCCCGCCAGCGGCCCACCACGGCGTACGACGCGGTCAGGACGACGTCGCGCACCGTCTCGCTTGGCGGCAGCCGCTCGGCGAGGGCGGCACTGGACAGCCCGATCCGGGGCCGCAGCTCGAAGACGTCGACCGCACCGAGCGTCTCGCCGAGGATCGTCGCCGTGCCGCGGCTCGGGTGCAGGTTGGCCGCCGCCAGCTGCAGCAGGGTGGTCTTGCCGGCGCCGTTCGGCCCCAGGACCACCCAGCGGTCCCCTTCGGCGACGTCCCAGTCGACCCGGTCGACCAGCGTCGCGCCCTCACGCAGGACGCTCACCTGCGAGAAGTGCAGCACGTCTGACATGCGGGCCAACCTATCCAGCCGCCAGCGACCTACCCTGGCCGGCGTGCGAGAGCTCCCGAGCGCCGGCCGGCTGGCGGCCTGGGGCAGCGCCGCCCTCACCGGCGACGTGAGCCCGGACGACGCCGCCGACCAGGTGTGCGGGCGGCACGACCCGGGGCACCGGGTCGTCGGCCTCCCCGGCGAGCAGGCCGCGGTCAACCTCGCCTACGCACTGGCCAGGCTGCGCTCGATCGGTGCCACCGGCCTGCGACTGGTGCTCCCCCGGCCCGGCGACGCCGCGGGCCTGCCCGGGCCACCGGCCTTCAACGAGCGGGCCATCGGCCGGGGCGAGGCGGTGCTGACCGTCGGCGGGCCGCCCCTCGGGCTGCTCGACGAGACCCGCGGCACCTGGTCGGTCCACCCCGTCGAGCTCGACCTGCGGACGCCGACCCCGCTGTCCGACGCGGCGAAGGCGCTGCACGGCGTCACCCGCGAGGCAGCCGACGTGCTGGCACGGCTCGACGTCGCCCGCTGGGAGCCGGCCGCGGCCGAGGTGCTCGCCGCCCGCTCGCGGTCGGTGCAGCCGGTGCTGCCGATCTCGGCCGACCCGACCGCCCACGCGATCCTCGAGCAGGCGCTGCGGGTCACCGCCATCGTCGAGGTGGCCCGGGCCGGCGACGGTGCGGCGGTGTCGGTCGCCGAGATGGCGGCCCGGTCAGAGGTCCTGCGCCACCTGGACACGGCCGCCCGGCGAGCCCTCGAGGCTGCCTGCAGCGCTCCGGCGGGCTGACCGCGAGGACCACGGCAGCCACCGCACCGCCTCGGCGGTCAGCGGGTCCGAGCCGTAGACCAGCAGCGCCAGGAAGATGCCGTAGACCGGCAGGTGCCCGACCAGCTCGGTCTGGCCGAACAGCAGCAAGGTGGCGTTGAACGGCACCGCAGCCACGAGAACCGCCACCTGCGGGAGGGCGCCGGACAGCACGAGGAGACCGAAGAGCAGCTCGATCGAGCCGGCCACCGCGACGAACGTGTTCTGCGAGAGGTGGATGCCGACCAGGTCGAAGACGTCCAGCGCCGGGTACTTGTCCAGCGTCGCGTGCGCCAGTTCCGGGTTGGTGAACTTCTCCGAGAACGCCAGCGTCACGAGGGCGACGGCCGCTCCGAGCCGGAGCGCCAGCAACGCGGGCCGGAGCGTGGCCAGGTCCAGCTCGACCCGGCCGAAGGCGCCGTCCGACGGGGGCAGCACCGCGAGGAACACCGCCACGCCGAGCAGGTGCGCGGTCTCCAGCACCGACACCGGCCCGCTCGCCAGCAGTGCCAGCGGGCCGAGGCAGGCCAGCGCCACAGCGGCCGGACGCAGCCGCACACCGGTGATGAACCAGACGCCCAGCGCCGCCTCGAGCAGCCCCACCGCGTCGCCACCCGGGACGCTGCTCAACGGCAGCGAGTGCGCCAGGAAGTCGCCGGTCGCCGCCAGCGCCAGCAGGCTCACCCCGAGGTGGATGGCGAGCAGGCGCGGGACGTACGGCGTGAGCCGGGCCAGCGGCCGGAGCACCCGCAGCTCGGGCGCCGGAAGCCGGAACGCGACCCACCGCCACACCAGCGTGGCAGCGACGACGAGGGTGACCAGGGTCAGCGGCAACGGGGAGAAGAAGAATCCCCAGTCGCCGCCCGGGGTGTCCTCGACGAACCAGCGTTCGTGCGCGGACGCGGGGACGGCAGTGACGAGGGGCAGCAGGAGCACGGGGGCTGCGGCAGCGAGCCGGCGAGTCACGGGGCGCATGGTGTCCATCTCGGTCGGAGGTCGGGGTGCTCGAGCAAGCCTCGACCAGCACAACGCCGCTGCGCAGGGCCGAAGGTCCCGACCCGGGGGGTCTCCTAGGTCACATCCCCGCGCCAGGCCACGAACGCTCTCAGAGCAGCGTGCGGTACAGGTCCAGGGTGCGGGTGGCGACCGCGGGCCAGGAGAATCCCTCGACCGCGCGGCGCCGGCCGGCCACCCCCATCTCGCGGGCCCGGTCCGGCTCGGCCAGCACCTTCGACAGGGCGGCGGCGAGGTCGGCCTCGAACCGCGACGGGTCGAGCGGGGTCCCGCTGCCGTCCGAGACCTGCTCGATCGGGACCAGCAGCCCGGTCTCCCCGTCGGCGACGACCTCGGGGATCCCCCCGGTCGCCGTCGCGACCACCGGCACCTCGCAGGCCATCGCCTCGAGGTTGACGATGCCCATCGGCTCGTAGACCGACGGGCAGGCGAAGACGGTGGCGTGGCTCAGGATCTGGATGACGTCCGGCTTGGGCAGCATCTCCTGGATCCACACCACCCCGTCGCGGTCGCGGCGCATCTCCTCGACGAGCATCGTGACCTCGGCGAGGATCTCGTCGGTGTCCGGCGCGCCCGCGCACAGGACGATCTGGGCCGACGGGTCCAGGGCCAGCGCGGCCCGCAGCAGGTGTGGCAGCCCCTTCTGCCGGGTGATCCGGCCGACGAACACGACCGACGGCCGGCCCGGGTCGATGCCGTGCCGAGCCAGCACCTCGGTGCCGTGGTCGGGCTGGTACTCCTCGGTGTCGATCCCGTTGTGCAGCACGTGCACCCGGTCCGGCTCGACGTCGGGGTAGCAGCGCAGCACGTCGTCGCGCATCCCCGCCGACACCGCGATGACCGCGTCGGCCGCCTCGACCGCGGTCTGCTCGGCCCACGAGGACAGCGCGTAGCCGCCACCGAGCTGCTCGGCCTTCCACGGCCGCAGTGGTTCGAGGCTGTGCGCGCTCATCACGTGCGGGATGCCGTACAGCAGCTTGGCCAGGTGGCCGGCGGTGTTGGCGTACCAGGTGTGCGAGTGCACGAGGTCCGAGCCGTCACATCCGTGCACCATGGACAGGTCGGTGCCGAGGGTGCGCAGCGCCGGGTTGGCGGCGGTCAGCGCCTCCGGCACGCCGTACGCCGTGACGCCGGGCTCGTCGCGCGGTGCCCCCATGCAGTGCACCTGGACATCGACCAGCCGCCGCAGCTCCCGGGCGAGGTACTCGACATGGACACCCGCGCCTCCGTAGACCTCGGGCGGGTACTCGCGGGTGAGCAGGTCGACGCGCATGGACGGATTCTGGCCCGTCGCGGCCTGCAGGGATAGCGTGCGCCCATGCCGGATCGGATCCTGTCCATCGTGCTCGCCGGCGGCGAGGGCAAGCGCCTGATGCCGCTGACCGCCGACCGCGCCAAGCCGGCCGTCCCGTTCGGGGGGATCTACCGGCTCATCGACTTCGTGCTGTCGAACCTGGTCAACGGCGGCTATCGCAAGATCGTGGTGCTCACCCAGTACAAGAGTCACAGCCTCGACCGGCACGTCGCCGGCACCTGGCGGCTGTCGACGATGCTCGGCAACTACATCGCGCCGGTCCCCGCCCAGCAGCGGCTGGGCCCGCGATGGTTCGCCGGCTCGGCCGACGCGATCTACCAGAGCCTCAACCTGATCGGCGACGAGAAGCCGAGCCACGTGATCGTCTTCGGCGCCGACCACATCTACCGCATGGACCCGAGCCAGATGGTGGCCCAGCACATCGAGTCCGGCGCAGGGGTGACCGTGGCGGCGATCCGCCAGCCGATCGCCCTCGCCGACCAGTTCGGCGTCATCGAGACCGCCAACGACCGCCGGGTGATCGCTGCCTTCCGCGAGAAGCCGACCGACGCCGTGGGGCTGGCCGACGACCCCGAGCAGGTCTACGCGTCGATGGGCAACTACGTCTTCTCCACCGACGTGCTCATCGACGCGCTGCGCAAGGACGCGCTGGACCCGAGCAGCAAGCACGACATGGGCGGCAACATCATCCCGATGCTGGTCGAGCGCGGCGAGGCGCAGGTCTACGACTTCCGCGACAACGACGTGGCCGGCTCGACCCCCCGGGACAAGGACTACTGGCGGGACGTCGGCACCCTCGACGCGTTCTACGACGCGCACTCCGACCTGATCGCCGCTGCACCCGGTCTTCAACCTCTACAACAAGGACTGGCCGATCTACACCTCGCACGACCCGCTGCCGCCGGCGAAGTTCGTGCACGACGAGGCGGGCCGGGTCGGCCACGCGGTCAACTCGTTCGTCTCCAGCGGTGCCGTGGTCTCCGGCGCCCGGGTCGACGGGTCGATCCTGTCGCCCTGGGTAACGGTGCACTCCTGGGCCGAGGTGACCGGCAGCGTGCTGATGAACAACGTCGTCGTCGGGCGCAACGCGGTGGTCCGCAACGCCATCATCGACAAGAACGTCGTGGTGCCCGAGGGCGCGCGGGTCGGCGTCGACCCCGAGGAGGACAAGGCCCGTGGCTTCGTCGTCTCCGAGGGCGGCATCACCGTGGTCGGCAAGGGCCAGCGGGTCTCGTAGCCCTGATGGTCAGCCCCCCTTCAGCCGGCGCACTGCTCGTCACCGTGACCGGTCACGACCGGCCCGGAGTGACGTCGAGCCTGTTCGACGCCCTGGGCGGCCTCGACGCGACTGTCGTCGACGTCGAGCAGGTGGTGATCCGCGGGCGGCTGGTCCTCGGCGTGCTGCTCCGCGCCCCCCGGTCGGTCGAGCCGCGGGTGCGGCAGGCCTTGGAGGCGGCACTGACGCCGCTGGGCATGGACGTCGAGGTGCTGGCCGGGCCGGTCGACGACGGCCCGCAGCGGACGCGGTCGCAGCCACGTGACCGTCCTGGGTCATCCGCTGCGCCCGGCTGCGATGGGCGGCATCGCGGGCTGCATCGCCGACTACGGCGGCAACATCGACCGGATCGTGCGGATCGCGCGCTACCCGGTGACCGCCGTGCAGCTCGAGGTGTCCGGCGCCGACCCGGTGCTGCTGCGTCAGCAGCTCGCGCTGACCGCCGCGGCCCTCGGTGTCGACGTGGCGGTCGAGCGCTCCGGGCTGCACCGGCGGGCCAAGCGGCTGGTGGTGATGGACGTCGACTCGACCCTGGTGCAGGGCGAGGTCATCGAGATGCTCGGCGAGCACGCGGGCCGCGCCCCGGAGGTGGCCGAGATCACCGAGGCAGCGATGCGCGGCGACCTGGACTTCGCCGACTCGCTGCGGGCCCGGGTGCGGCTGCTCGCCGGTCTGGACGTGGCGGCGCTCGACGACGTACGCCGGGACCTGCAGCTGGCTCGCGGGGCCCGCACCTTCGTGCGCACCCTCAAGCGCCTCGACTACCGGATCGCGATCGTCAGCGGCGGCTTCACCCAGGTCACCGACGCGCTGGTGGCCGACCTGGGCATCGACTACTCGGCGGCCAACACCCTGGAGGTCGTCGACGGCCGGCTCACCGGCGAGCTGCTCGGCCCGCTGGTCGACCGGGCCGGCAAGGCCGAGGCGCTCGAGCGGTTCGCCCTGGAGGCCGGGGTCCCGGTGTCCCAGACGGTCGCGATCGGCGACGGGGCCAACGACCTCGACATGCTGGCGCGGGCCGGGCTGGGGATCGCGTACAACGCGAAGCCGGTGGTCCGGGTGGCCGCCGACGCCGCGCTGAACGTGCCCTACCTGGACGCGATCCTGTTCCTCCTCGGCATCTCCCGCGAGGAGATCGAGGAGGCCGACGCCGCCGAGGGGCTGCAGGTCGTGACCCCGCCGACCTGACCGGACCCGAGTCCGTCAGCGGGCCGGCTGCCAGAGCTCCCGGAGCCGGCCCTGGCCGTCGGTGAGCTCGACCACGGCCACGGCACCGGGCCGCATGCCGTGCAGGTCGCCGGTCAGCACCATCACCACCTGCTCCAGGGTCGGGTTGTGCCCCACGACCACCTGCACCGGCACGTCGGTGGCCGTCACGTGAGCGACTACCTCGCGCGCTCCGGCCTGGTAGAGGTCGCGCGCGACGACCACCTCGGCGGCCTCGGGCAACGAGGACGCCACGGCCGACCAGGTCTGCTGGGCGCGGGCGGCCGACGACACCCAGACGTGGTCGACCCGGTCGAGCTGCCCGGCCAGCCACCGGCCGGCTTCGGTGGCGGCTGACCGGCCGCGGCCGGTGAGCCGGCGGTCGTGGTCGCTGCCCTCTTCGCCGCTCTCAGCCTTTCCGTGCCGGACCAGGACGACCAGCCGCGACGCGCTCTCCATGGCGCCCATCGTGCCCTGAGCCGTGCGGCCCTCTACGCTCGGGCCGTGCCCTCGCGACCCGTCAGCCCCGTTCCAGCCGGCACGCTGTGCGTGATCGGCGGCGGCGAGGACCGCACCGGGTCGCGGGTGGTCCTGCGCGAGTTCGTCCGGCTGGCCGGCGGCGAAGGTGCCCGGATCGCCGTGGTGGCTACCGCGTCCTCGCTCGGGGACGAGATCCTCGACGAGTACGAGCAGACCTTCCTGGCTCTCGGCGCGGGCAGCGTGGTCCGGTCGCGCCCGGCCAGCCGGGCCGAGGCCGACGACCCGGAGGTCGCGGCGGTTCTGGCCGACGTCGACGCGGTGTTCATGACCGGGGGCAACCAGCTCAAGCTGACCCAGGTCGTCGGCGGCACGAGGTTCGCCGACGCGGTGCGCTCGGCGTACCAGCGTGGCGCCCTGGTAGGCGGCACGTCGGCCGGCGCCAGCGCCATCAGCGAGCACATGATCGCCTTCGGCGACGAGTCGGACACCCCGCGGCAAGGTGTCACCGCATCGGCCGCCGGGCTCGGCCTGCTGCCGGACGTGATCGTCGACCAGCACTTCTCGCAGCGGAACCGCTACGGCCGGCTGCTCTCGTTGGTGGCCCGGTCGCCCCGGCTGCTCGGCCTCGGTGTCGACGAGGACACCGCGGCCGTGGTCCGCGGCGGTCACCTGCTCGAAGTGGTGGGCACCGGCTGCGTCTTCGTCGCCGACGGGTCCGGCTGCGTCAGCGACGCGCACATCGCCGAGCTCGGCGCACCGCTGCTCGTGTCCGGCGTCGTGGTGCACACGTTGCCGTCCGGCGCCCGGTTCGACCTCGCCCAGCGCCGGCTGGTCGACTTCCACGAGGAGCACCTGGCCCACCAGATCAGCAGCCGGCCGCAGGAGGACGACGCACCGTGACCTCCCCGGCACTGACTGCGCAGCCCGACCTGGCGATCCTGCAGTCGCGGGTCTACCGCGGTCCGAACCTGTGGTCGTACGAGCCGGCGGTCCACCTCGTCGTCGACCTCGGCTCGCTGGAGGACTACCCGAGCAACACCATCCCGGGGTTCGTCGACGGGCTGGTGGAGGCCCTGCCCGGCGTCGTCCGGCACTCCTGCTCGCGCGGGCACCGCGGCGGCTTCCTCGAGCGGCTCAAGGAGGGCACCTGGCTGGGCCACGTGGCGGAGCACACCGCACTGCAGCTGCAGCAGGAGGCCGGGCACGACATGCGCCGCGGGAAGACCCGCGGCACCGGTGTCCCGGGGCAGTACAACGTCATCTACGGGTACGTCGACGAGCAGGTCGGGCTGGCTGCCGGCTCGCTGGCGGTCCGGCTGGTGAACCACCTCGTCCAGGCCGACCCCGAGTTCGACTTCGACGCCGAGCTGGAGCGGTTCCTGCTGCGGGCGCAGCGCACCGCGTTCGGCCCCTCGACGCAGGCCATCCTCGACGAGGCCGTCTCGCGCGACATCCCGTGGCTGCGGCTCAACGAGCACTCCCTGGTGCAGCTCGGTCAGGGCGTCCACCAGCAGCGGATCCGGGCGACGATGACCTCCAAGACGGCAGCGCTGGCGGTCGACATCGCCGGCGACAAGGAGCTCACCACCCGGTTGCTCGCCGCTGCCGGGCTGCCGGTCCCGCGCTCCGAGTCGGTGCGCACCGCCGAACAGGCCGTGCGGGCCGCGAACCGGATCGGCTACCCGGTGGTCGTCAAGCCGCTCGACGGCAACCACGGCCGCGGCGTGATGCTCGACCTCAAGGACGGCGACGACGTCCTCGAGGCCTTCCCCACCGCGAAGGAGGAGTCCCGACGCGGCTGGGTGGTCGTCGAGTCGTTCATCACCGGCAAGGACTACCGGGTCCTGGTGATCGGGGGCCGGATGGTGGCGCTGGCCGAGCGGGTGCCCGCACACGTCGTCGGCGACGGCGTGCGCACGGTGCGGGAGCTGGTCGAGGAGACCAACGCCGACCCGCGTCGTGGCGTCGGCCACGAGAAGGTGCTCACCCGCATCAAGGTCGGACGACGCCGCGGTCGCGCTGGTCGCCGAGCAGGGCTTCGGGATGGACGACGTCCCGCCCGAGGGCACGATGGTCAAGCTCACCCTGACCGGGAACATGTCGACCGGCGGCATCTCCATCGACCGCACCCTGGAGGCGCACCCCGACAACGTCGAGATCGCCGAGGAAGCAGCGCGGGTCGTCGGCCTCGACGTGGCCGGCATCGACTTCATCTCCCCCGACATCGCCGAACCGGTCCGCGAGACCGGCGGGGCGATCTGCGAGGTCAACGCCGCACCAGGGTTCCGGATGCACACGCACCCGACCATCGGGGACGCCCAGTTCGTGGCCAAGCCGGTGGTCGACTCGCTGTTCCCGCCCGGCTCGCCGAGCCGGATCCCGATCGTCGCGGTGACCGGGACCAACGGCAAGACGACGACCTCGCGGATGATCGCGCACGTCTTCAAGGGAATGGGCCGCAAGGTCGGCATGACCTCGACCGACGGCATCGTGATCGACGAGCGGCTGCTCATCCGGGCCGACGCGAGCGGACCCAAGTCGGCCCGGATGGTGCTGCAGAACCCGCGCGTCGACTTCGCGGTCTTCGAGGTGGCCCGCGGCGGCATCCTGCGCGAGGGCCTGGGCTACCAGCGCAACGACGTCGCCGTGGTGCTCAACGTCGCGCCCGACCACCTCGGCATGCGCGGCATCGACACCCTGGAGCAGCTCGCCGAGGTGAAGCAGGTCGTCGTCGAGGCCGTGCCCCGCGACGGCTACGCCGTGCTCAACGCCGACGACGAGCTGGTCCGCGGCATGCGCCGGCGATGCTCCGGCGAAGTGGTCTGGTTCACCATGGCCGAGGCCGGCAGCGAGATCATGGAGATGGTCGACGACCACTGCCGGCGCGGCGGTCGCGCCGTGCACCTGGAGCGCAGCGAGCTCGGCGAGATGATCGTGATCCGGCACGGCCGGCGGGCCATGCAGCTGGCCTGGACCCACCTCCTGCCCGCCACGTTCGGCGGCCGGGCCAAGATGAACGTGCAGAACTCGCTGGCCGCGGCCGGCGCCGCGTTCGCCGCCGGCGCCCACCTGCACGACATCCGGCAGGGCCTGCGCACCTTCAGCACGTCCTACTACCTGTCCCCCGGCCGGCTCAACCAGATCGAGGTCGGCGGCACCACGGTCATCGTCGACTACTGCCACAACGCGCCGGGGATGCGTGCTCTCGGCGACTTCGTCGAGCAGATGGCCGACAGCGCCCAGCAGACCTCCGAGCTGGCCAAGCCGCAGCGCATCGGGGTCATCGCGACAGCCGGCGACCGGCGGGACGAGGACATGCGCGAGCTCGGCTCGATCGCGGCCGAGCACTTCGACGTGCTCGTCGTCCGGGAGGACCTGGCCCTGCGCGGCCGGGAACGTGGTGCCGTCGCGGCACTCGTCGCGGAGGGCGCCCAGAACCGGATGGCGGACGGCGTGCGCTGCAAGCAGGTCGAGATCGTCCTCGAGGAGATCCCCGCCGTTCACCACGCGATGGCCCGGGCCAACCCCGGTGACCTGGTCGTGCTCTGCGTCGACAAGCACGGCGCCGTGCTCGCCGAGCTGGAGACGATGTCGCACCAGGCCCAGGCCGGCGCGCACATCGACGAGAACGTCGGCGACCCGGACACCGCAGCCACGTGACCCGGCGCTTCCTCGTCCTGCACGGCTGGGAGAACCACCGGCCGCCGGAGCACTGGGAGTGGCAGCTCGTCGACGCGCTCCGGGCCCGCGGCGAGCAGGTGCTCTACCCACAGCTGCCGTCGCCGGACCAGCCGGTGCTCGAGGAGTGGCTGGACGCGTTCGCCGCCGAGTGGCTGCAGATGGGCGGCGGCGAACGCATCGTGGTGGCGCACAGCCTCGGCTGCCTGCTCTGGCTGCACGCGGCCGAGCGCGGCCTGGTCGACCCGCCGGCCGACCGGGTGCTGCTCGCGGCGCCGCCCAGCCCGGCGGTCACCGCCTCGCTCCCCGAGGTCGCCGGTTTCGTCGCTCCGCAGGACCCGGCCTCGGTCTGGGCGTCCAGCCGGGCCGACGTCCGGCTGGTCGCCTCGGACGACGACGTCTACAGCACCGAGGGCACGGCGCACGCGTTGTACGGCGGTCCGCTGGGCCTCGACAGCGAGATCCTGCCGGGCGCCGGGCACCTGACGATCGATGACGGCTTCGGACCGTGGCCGGCGGTGCTGGCCTGGGCGCTCGACCCCGCCACCCGGTTCGCAACCGCCTGACCGCCCGACCCTCTCGAGTGGCGCGTTCGCACAGGTTTCCGGTCGCGGAACCTGTCGGAACGCGCCACTCGACGGGGTCAGCGACCGGGTACGTCGTGTGCCATGTCGTACCCGTAGTCGCCGCCCTGGTCGGGCGTCTGGGTCGCGACGTACACGCTCGGCGGGGTCGGCGCGGCGGCGGCGGGTCGGGTCACCCACTCGTGGGCGAGGTCGTACTCGAGGTCCTCGCCAGGCTCCGGGGCGCCGGGCCCCTGGGCATCGCTCACGGCTGCCTCCACTGCTCGACGGTCACCCCCCACCCTGACCCGGAAAGCGACACCTGCCAAGGCCGCCCGGGTCATGCGGGGCGGGCGGCGAGGACCTTGGCGCGGATCTCGTCCGGGCCGTCCACCGTGGCCCCCGCCGACCGCAGCCAGGCGTCGATCTCGGTCCGCTCGGCGTGGCACATCACGCCGACCACGTCACCGTCCTTGGATCGGTCGACCAGCGCCTGCAGGCCGGCGAGCTCGGTCGGGTGGACCGGAACGTCCCGCACACCCACCGCGGCCGCGCCCTCACGGAGCAGCGTCGCGAGCTCCTCCGGCTCGCGGCCCCGCAGGTAGTGCTCCTTGTGCGCGATCACCACCTGGTCGGCGCCGCGTGCGGCGATCTCACCGACCCCGCGGATGATCTCGTCGGTGCGGTCCCCGGGAGTTCCGACGACCAGCCGCACCTGGCAGCCGGGCGCCCGCAGGCCGACCAGGACCTCGAGGAGCGCGGCCACGCCGGCCTCGTTGTGCGCCAGGTCGACGACGACGGTGACCCCGCCCAGCCCGTAGACGTTCATCCGGCCGGGGTTGTCGTCGGGCCCCGGCCGGAAGGAGCGCAGACCGTCGATGACAGCCGCCCGGCGCAGCCCCACACCGAGACCGGCACCGACCGCGGCGAGCGCGTTCTCCACGTTGACGTGCGACAGCCCGGCCAGGGTCATCGGCACGTCGGCGACGTCCAGCAGCTGGTCCGGCTCGGCACGCGGCTCCAGCACCGTGATGGCGCCGTCGAGCAGGGTCACCGCGCGGCCGCCCTCGTCGAGGGCCCGGCGCAGGGCGGGTGAGTCGGAGTCCCGGGAGAACACGCAGACCTGCGCACCGACGCCGAGCCGCATCGCGAAGGTCCGCGGGTCGTCGCCGTTGAGGACCACCCAGCCGCGGTGCCGCGTGACCCGGGTGACGACCGCCTTGACCTCGGCCAGCTGGTCCACGGTGTCGACGCCCTGCATGCCGAGGTGGTCGGCACTGACGTTCGTCACGACCGAGACGTCGTTGTGGGCCACGCCGAGGCCGCGCAGCAGGATGCCGCCCCGGGCCGTCTCGGTCACCGCCAGCTGTACCCGCGGGTCGTCGAGCACACGACCGGCTCCGCTCGGCCCGGAGTAGTCGCCGGGCTCGACCAGCTCGCCGTCGATGTACACGCCGTCGGTGGACGACCAGCCGACCACCAGGCCGGCGCACCGACCCATCCGCGCCACCATCCGGGAGGTGGTCGTCTTGCCGTTGGTGCCGGTGATCGCCACCACCGGCACGTGCGGACGACGGGTGCTCGGCGGTTCCCCGAGGCCGGAACGTTGGACGTGCTCGGGCGGCCGCCGACACGACCTGGTCGACGTCGTCGCAGGGCAGCGCGTCCAGGACTCCCGCGACCGCGTGGCCCAGTGCCTGGGCGCGGTCCCGGTGCCGCCACGGGTAGGCGATCACCGTGCGGTGCAGCTCGGCGGTCGGACGGCTGCGCACCGCCAGCCGGGTGGTGCCGGACTCGCGGGCCACCCGGCGTACCAGGCTCGCCGCGACGCGCATCGCGAACCGCTGCCGGAGCCCGGTGCCCGGCGAGCCGGGTCGCGCGGCGGGCAGACCGAGCGACGCCGCGACCGCGCGGGCCTCGGCGTCCGGCAGGTCGAGCAGGGTGGTCATGTCCAGGGTCAGCTTGACCGCCGCGCGCGGGAAGTAGAGGTTCGCCCCCTCCAGCACCCGCAGCTCCACCAGCGACGGGCGACGGGTGTCCACGGTCCGCCCCCCGGCCCTGTTACGCGCCCATCGCGTGCACGCCACCGTCGACGTGCACGATCTCCCCCGTGGTGCGCGGGAACCAGTCCGAGAGCAGCGCGACGCAGGCCCGCGCGGCCGGCTCGAAGTCGGTGACGTCCCAGGCCAACGGCGCCCTCGTGGTCCAGACGTCCTTGAGCTCGTCGAAGCCCGGGATCGACTTGGCCGCCGTGCTCAGCAGCGGGCCGGCCGCGACCAGGTTCACCCGGACGCCGTCCGGACCGAGGTCGCGGGCCAGGTAGCGCGAGGTCGACTCGAAGGCGGCCTTGGCCACACCCATCCAGTCGTACTTCGGCCAGGCCTGGCTCGCGTCGAAGGTCAGGCCGACCACCGAGCCCCCGGTCGGCATCAGCGGCTGGGCCGCCACGGCGAGCGCCTTGAGGGAGTACGCCGAGATCTGCAGCGCCGTCGCGACGTCGGCCCACTCGGTCTTGAGGAAGTTGCCGCCCAGCGCCGACTCCGGGGCGAACCCGATCGAGTGCAGCAGCCCGTCCAGCCCGTCGACGTGCTCGCGGACCCGGTCGGCGAGCGCGTCGAAGTCCTCGGCGTTGCTCGCGTCCAGCTCGATGACCGGCGGCGCCTTGGGCAGCCGCTTCGCGATGGTCTGGGTGATGCGCATCGTGCGGCCGAAGGACGTGAGCACCAGCTCGGCGCCCTCCTGCTGCGCGATGCGCGCGACGTGGAACGCGATGGAGGACTCCATCAGCACGCCGGTCACGAGGATCCGCTTGCCGTCCAGGATGCCCATGCTCAGTGCCCCATTCCTAGTCCGCCGTCCACCGGTATGACAGCACCGGTGATGTACCCCGCCTCGTCGCCGGCGAGCCAGCGCACCACGCCGGCGACCTCGTCGACCGAGGCGAACCGGCCGAGCGGGATCTGGCCCTGGTAGGTCTTCTGCAGGTCCTCGGGCAGCTCGGCGGTCATGTCGGTCTCGACGAACCCTGGCGCCACCACGTTGAAGGTGATGCCGCGCGAACCGAGCTCGCGGGCCAGCGACCGCGCCAGCCCGACCAGCCCAGCCTTGGAGGCCGCGTAGTTGGACTGCCCGGCCGAGCCGAGCAGGCCGACGACCGACGAGATGAACACCACCCGGCCACGGCGCAGCCGCAGCATCCCCTTGGACGCGCGCTTGGCCACCCGCCAGGACCCCGCGAGGTTGGTGTCCACCACGAGCGCGAAGTCCTCCTCGGACATCCGCATGACCAGCTGGTCCCGGGTCACGCCGGCGTTGGCGACCAGCACCTCGACCGGTCCCTGGGAGGCCTCGACCTCGTCGAACGCAGCGTCCACCGACGCCGGGTCGGTCACGTCGCAGCGCACGCCGGCCAGCCCCTCAGGTGGCTCGCCGGACCGGTAGGTGATGGTGACCCGGTCGCCCGCAGCGGCGAACGCCCGGGCGATGGCCAGGCCGATGCCGCGGTTTCCGCCGGTCACCAGGACCGAGCGGCCGGACGGCGCCGAGGACGCAGGGGGTTGGTCGCTCACGGGCGCGACGCTATCGGTCTACCGCCGGGTACCCCAACCGGGGCGCCCCGCCCGGCTGGTGCAGCCGGACGGCGCTATTCCGCTGGCGGCGCCGCGTTAGGGTCTTCTCGATGCGCGCCATCCAGGTCACGACGTTCGGGGGTCCGGAGGTCCTCGAGCTCGTCGACCTGCCTGCGCCGGAACCACGCGACCCGCTGCTGCTGCTCGACGTCAGCGCGGCCGGCGTCAACTACGCCGACACGCACCAGGCAGCCGACGACTACCTGGCGCCGCAGAAGGTCCCTTACGTCCCGGGCGCGGAGGTCGTCGGGACCTCGCCCCGACGGCCGTCGGGTCGTGGCGTTGCTGGCCAACGGCGGGTACGCCGAGCAGGCGCTCGCGCACCCGGCGACGACGTTCGCTCTGCCGGACTCGGTCGACGACACGACCGCGCTGGCCCTGGTGCTGCAAGGCACCACCGCCTGGCACCTGCTGCGCACCAGCGCCCGGATCGCCCCCGGCGAGACGGTGGTCGTGCACGCGGCCGCAGGTGGCGTGGGCTGCCTGGCCGTGCAGCTCGCCCGCGAGATGGGTGCCCGCCGGGTGATCGCGACCGCGTCCACCGCCGAGAAGCGGGACCTCGCCTGCGAGCTCGGCGCCGACGTCGCCCTCGACCCCGGGTCGGCGACCGGTGACTCGACCGACCTGCGCGACGCCATGGTCGAGGCCAACGAGGGCCGGCCGGTCGACATCGTGCTGGAGATGACCGGCGGCCGGGTGTTCGACGCGTCGCTGCGGGCACTGGCGCCGTTCGGCCGGCTGGTGACCTTCGGGCTGGCTTCCCGGGTCCCGCCGACCCCGGTGCAGCCCGGTCCGCTGATCGCGACCTCCCGGGCGGTCGTCGGCTTCTGGCTCACCCATGCGCTCTCGCTGCCGGGCGGTCTGCGCCCCGCGATGGAGTCGTTGCTCGACCTGCACGCCGCCGGTCGGCTGCAGGCGCTGCCCGGCGGCCGCTACCCGCTGGAGAGCGCGCGGCAGGCGCACGAGGACATCGCCTCCCGACGTACCCACGGCAAGCTCGTCCTCGACCTGGCGCTCTCGCCCTGACACCGCCCACCTTCCGAACGACCGTCCGTCCACGAGGAGACGCCCAGTGCCCGAGATCGACGCGGCCTTCACCGACCTGCCCCTGCGCCGGCTCGCCGACGCCGCACTGAGCCGGGCCCGGGCCCTCGGTGTCGAGCACGCCGACATCCGGGTTGAGCGGGTGCGGGACTCGCACCTCAGCCTGCACGACGCCCGCCTGGACGGCACCCGGGACGGTGAGGACGTCGGGTTCGCGGTGCGGGTGCTGCATGACGGGTCCTGGGGCTTCGCCTCGCACGTCGACCTCACGCCGGAGTCGGCCGAGCGGGTCGCCGAGCAGGCCGTCGAGGTGGCCAAGGTGAGCCGCCCGCTGTCGACCCAGCGGATCGAGCTGGCCGACGAACCGGCGTACGGCGACGTCTCGTGGGTCTCGCCCTACCAGGTCGACCCGTTCGGCATCCCGGACTCGGAGAAGGTCTCGCTGCTCGCCGACTGGAGCTCCGCGCTGCTCGCGCACGACATCGTCGCGCACGCCGACGCGTCGGTGCACTCGGTGATGGAGAACAAGTTCTACAGCGACCTGGCCGGCACCACGACGACCCAGCAGCGGGTGCGGATCAACTGCGAGCTCGAGGCCGTCGGCATCGACAAGGAGTCCGGGCGGTTCGACGCCATGCGCACGCTGGCTGCCCCGGCCGGACGTGGCTGGGAGTACCTCACCGGCACCGGCTACGACTGGGCCGCCGACCTCGACCAGCTGCCCGAGCACCTGACCGAGAAGCTGCGCTCGCCGTCCGTGGACGGTGGCGACTACGACCTGGTCATCGACCCGAGCAACCTGTTCCTCACGATCCACGAGTCGATCGGCCACGCGACCGAGCTGGACCGCGCACTGGGCTACGAGGCCAACTACGCGGGCACCTCGTTCGCGACGTTCGACCAGCTGGGCTCGCTGAAGTACGGCTCCCCGGTCATGAACGTCACCGGTGACCGGACGGCGGAGCACGGCCTGGCGTCGATCGGCTGGGACGACGAGGGGGTCGCCGGCCAGCAGTGGGACATCGTCAAGGACGGGTTGCTGGTCGGCTACCAGCTGGACCGGCCGATGGCCCGGCTGAAGAACCTCGGGCGGTCCAACGGCTGCGCGTTCGCCGACTCCTCCGGTCACGTGCCGATGCAGCGGATGGCCAACGTCTCGCTGCAGCCCGACCCGCGACGGGCCGTCGACCGACGAGCTGATCTCGCGGGTCGACCGCGGCATCTTCATCGTCGGCGACAAGAGCTGGTCGATCGACATGCAGCGCTACAACTTCCAGTTCACCGGCCAGCGGTTCTTCAAGATCGAGAACGGCCGGCTCGCCGGCCAGCTGCGCGACGTGGCCTACCAGGCGACGACCACCGACTTCTGGGGTTCGATGGAGGCCGTCGGCGGCCCGCAGACCTACGTGCTCGGCGGTGCGTTCAACTGCGGCAAGGGCCAACCAGGGCAGGTAGCCGCCGTGAGCCACGGCTGCCCGACGACACTCTTCCGCGGTGTGCGGATCCTCAACACCGCAGGCGGAGGCCGGCCGATGAGCACCACGACCACCACCAGCGTGACGGCCCAGGACGTCGTCGAGCGGGCCCTCGAGCTCTCCGGCACCGACGGCTGTGTGGTGCTCGCCGAGGAGTCCAGCGAGGCCAACCTGCGCTGGGCCGCGAACACCCTCACGACCAACGGCGTGATGCGCGGCCGCACCCTCACCGTCATCGCCACCGTCGGCGGCTCCGAGGGCACGGCCACCGGCGTCGTGTCGCGGAGCAACGTCGGGCTGGACCAGGTCGAGGCGCTGGTCCGGGCCGCCGAGGAGGCCGCCCGCACCGGCCGCTCGGCCGAGGACGCCCGACCGCTGATCACCCCGGAACAGGTGCCGCTGTCCGGTCAGGGCTGGGCGGACCCGCCGGCCGAGACCTCGATCGGCGTCTTCGGCGAGCTCGCATCGACACTGGGCTCGGTGTTCCTCGATGCCCGGGCGGCCGGCCGCGAGCTGTTCGGGTTCGCCGAGCACCAGGTGCACACGACGTACCTCGGCAGCTCGACCGGTGTGCGGGTGCGGCACGCCCAGCCCACCGGGCGGATCGAGGTCACCGGCAAGACCGCGGACTGGTCCCGCTCGTCGTGGGTCGGCCACAGCACCCGCGACTTCACCGACATCGACATGACTGCCGTCGACGCCGAGCTGACTCGTCGGCTGGCCTGGGCCAAGCGCCGGATAGACCTGGACGCCGGCCGGTACGAGACCCTGCTGCCGCCGAGCGCCGTCGCGGACCTGATGGCCTACCTGTACTGGACGGCGGTGGCCCGGGACGCCAACGACGGCCGCACCGTGTTCAGCCGTCAGGGTGGCGGCACCCGGGTGGGCGAGCAGCTTGCCACCAAGCCGCTGCGCGTCTGGAGCGACCCGGCCGCCGAAGGCATCGCCTGCGACCCGGTGGTGTTCGCGACGTCGTCCGGCTCGTCCCAGTCGGTCTTCGACAACGGCCTACCCCTGGCCGAGACCGACTGGATCGCCAACGGCGTGCTCGAGGCCCTGATCCAGACCCGACACTCGGCCGAGCTGACCGGGCTGCCGATGACCCCGGGTGTCGACAACCTGCTGATGGGCTCCGCCGACGCGACCCGTGGGCTGGACGAGATGGTGGCCGACACCTCGCGCGGCCTGCTGCTCACCTGCCTCTGGTACATCCGCGAGGTCGACCCGCAGACCCTGCTGCTCACCGGCCTGACCCGGGACGGCGTCTACCTCGTCGAGGACGGCGAGGTGGTCGCCGAGGTGAACAACTTCCGGTTCAACGAGAGCCCGGTCGACCTGCTGGGCCGGCTCACCGAGCTGGGCCTGACCGAGCGCACCCTGGCCCGGGAGTTCGGCGACTACTTCACCCGGACGGCGATGCCGACCTGGCGGGTCGGCGACTTCAACATGTCCTCGGTCAGCAAGGCGTCCTAGCTCTCTGACCCGCTGCTGCCCGCTCCGCGGGGCTCACATTTGTGGGCGAATGTGGGCGAGCCGGCCCCTGGGCAACCGGCCGAGAGGCGGCGGACCCTTGACTCATCGGTCGGGAGCGCCGATGGTGGCGGCAACCTCGGGTTGCCACCCCCCCAGGTAGCCCGGGGTACAGGCCGCGCCTTGCCCAACCCCCCGGGCAAGGCGCGGACCGTCGCCCCCCAAAACCCCCCAGTCCCCCCGGTCCCGCACGTTCCGCTCGAGGTGAGCTTGCGCTTGCTCTGGTCTCGCGGAGCGAGGGACTACTCAGATCCTGCACCCGCGGACCCGACAAGGCCATCGCCCCTTCGGCCAGACGTTCGGTCACCCGTTCGGCCGATCGCCTGCACGATCCGGCCGGGGTACTCGTGCCCGAGGATCACCGACCGGTGTCGTTCTCCACGTAGGCCAGGTCCTTGACCGCCTGCCACCAGTCGCCCAACGGCGCCATGTCGATCACCACGAGGAGAGCAGCGACAAAGGCCAAGCACCAGACCGCGTGCTGCATGTGGATGATCTGCCGGCCGAGCCGGTAGTCGCGGGAGTGTGCGCGGTGAAGCTGTTGGGCCACCAGCTGGAGGTCGAGTCCTAGGCGGTGCGCCGCGCGAGCGTGGTCAGCGGGCACGACGGGAGCCGAGTACTTGTGCATGGCGCCCGCGTTGGCCAGCACAGAGACTTCGATCGGTGCACGCGCGTGTCGGCTCATGTGCCCCCCTACGAACAGCCCGAGTCCACCGAAGGTAGGCCCGGTTGGTCATCGCGACAAGGGGTCTCTTGGCGGCCGGTATCCCGCCGTCACGCACAGCGAACACGCGGTCTCGAACCGTCGACAACCGGGCTGTCTCGCGCATTAAAAGCGGCATGGCACCCAGGAGCAACGGTGAACTACACCTTGACAGGTGACAAAGGCGGGAACATCCTGGACGGCATGGTTGAACTCGACCCGCCCCGGCACGGACTGGCCCCGTTGGCGCTCGGCTACGCGATCGTCGCGTTCGCGGTGGTGCTCGTCGGCCTGTTCGCCTAGGCAGCTCGGCGTCAGGCGTCCTCGAGCCGGAAGCCGACCTTCATGCCGACCTGGAAGTGCTGCGGCGCGCCGTCGACGACCTGCCCGCGGACCTGGGTGACCTCGAACCAGTCGAGGTGCCGAAGCGTCTGGGCGGCCCGGGCGATCCCGTTGCGGATCGCCTCGTCGACGCCGGTCTCGGACGTCCCGACGATCTCGGTGACGCGGTAGGTGCGGTTGCTCATGGTGCGGTCCTCCGGGGGCTCGACAGGTGACCTACTGTGAAGGAGTGATGCGACGCCCTGGCAGGCTCGGCCGCAGGTCTTCGCGCGAGCCGGTCTACCAGATCACCGGCGCCCGCCGCGGGGTTCGGGACGACGTCAACTCCCGGACCCGTCGGTACTTGATCTCGATGGGCGTCCGCACGGTCTGCTTCATCCTGGCCGTCGTCACCACCGGCTGGCTCCGCTGGGTGTTCATCGCGGCCGCCATCCTGCTGCCCTACCTGTCGGTGGTATTCGCCAATGGCGGCCGGGAGCGCATCGAGGAGATGCCCGAAAGCGGCCTCACCGGTGACCAACGGGCACTCGGCGGGACCAAGGGATAACCCCTGTCGTGACACCGATTCGTGCAATACTCCGTCCTGAGCGCCGCTGCAGGGGCCCCCTTCAGCCTGCCCAGGTTGGCGGCGCAGTGAGCGCGATGCCGGGCGGCTCCCCCCGTGGCTGCCCGGCATCGCCCCCCTCCACCGTCGTCACCCGCCGGGACCACCCGTGACCAACGAGACGACGTCCCCGGTCTGCTCCGCCAAGGGCTGCCGGGCGCCCGCCACCTGGGTGCTCGCGTGGAACAACCCGAAGCTGCACTCCCCCGACCGGCGGAAGACCTGGACGGCGTGCGACACGCACCGGGAGAACCTCACCGGCTTCCTGGAGACTCGCGGCTTCCTGCGCCAGACCGTGCCGTACGCCGACTGGCCGGCCGACGCGAGCGGCTGACCGGACGCCGGCCGCCCGCGGTCAGCCGCCGATGGCGGACATCGGGCGCGCGGGCTGCAGGAAGCCGGGGTCGTCGATGCCGTGCCCGGGCAGCTTCGCCAGCAGCGACGCCTTCATCCGGGCGGCGAGGTCCTCGTCGGAGGCGCCGGCCCGCATCGCGGTGCGCAGGTCCGACTCCTCGCGGGCGAACAGGCAGTTGCGCAGCTGGCCGTCGGCCGTGAGCCGGACCCGGTCGCAGGCCCCGCAGAACGGCCGGGTCACCGAGCCGATCACGCCGACCCGGCCGGGACCGCCGTCGACCAGCCACTCCTCGGCGGGCGCGCTCCCGCGCTCCGCACCATCGACCGGGCTGAGCGCGAACGACTCTCCCAGCATCGCCAGGATCTCGTCGGCGGTGACCATGGTGGCCCGGTCCCAGCCGTGCTGCGCGTCCAGCGGCATCTGCTCGATGAACCGCAGGTGGTAGCCCTCGCCGAGGGCCCAGCGCAGCAGCGGCACGGCCTCGTCGTCGTTGACCCCCCGCAGCAGAACAGTGTTGATCTTCACCGGCGCGAGGCCGACGTCGGCCGCGGCCGCCAGCCCGGCCAGCACGTCGGCCAGCCGGTCGCGGCGCGCGATGGTGACGAACCGCTCGCGGTCGAGGGTGTCGAGGGACACGTTGACCCGGTCCAGGCCGGCCGCGGCCAGCGCCGGGGCGACCTTCGCCAGGCCGATGCCGTTGGTGGTCACCGACATCCGCGGCCGCGGGCGCAGCGCGCCGACCCGCTCGACCAGCGAGACCAGCCCGCGGCGGAGCAGCGGCTCGCCGCCGGTGAACCGCACCTCGGTCACGCCCAGCGAGACGGCGATGCCGACCAGCCGGACCAGCTCGTCGTCGGTCAGCAGCTCGGGCCCCGGCAGCCACTCCAGGCCCTCGGGCGGCATGCAGTAGGAGCAGCGCAGGTTGCACTTGTCGGTCAGCGAGACCCGCAGGTCGGTCGCGACGCGGCCAAAGGTGTCTACCAGCACGGCACCACCCTACGTCGCCTGGCCGACACCGGGCAGTTACCTTCGAGCGGTGTACCGCTTCCTGCTGACCAGGCGATGGCTCGGGCTGCTGGCGGTCGCCCTGCTGGTGGCTGCGACCTGCGTCCAGCTCGGCCGCTGGCAGCTGCACCGGCTGGAGGCGCGGCACGCCACCAACGACCTGATCACCCGCAACGCGTCGGCCCGCCCGGTGCCGGCCGGCGAGCTGCTCGGCGTCGACCACGGGCCGGCGGCCGATCGGCAGTACGCGCAGGTCCGCGCCACCGGGCGCTACGACACCGCCCACCGACTGCTGGTGCGCAACCGGCCGCATGACGGCCAGGTGGGCTTCTACGTCGTGCTGCCGCTGGTCACCGCCGAGGGACCGGCACTGCTCGTCAACCGGGGATGGGTGCCCGCGGGCGAGTCCGCGGCCGACGTACCCGACGTACCGGCACCGCCCGCCGGGGACGTCACCGTCGTCGGCCGGGTCCGGCCCAGCGAGCCGGCTTCGACGAGGGGCGGCACCCCGCCGCCCGGCCAGGTCACCCGCATCGACGTCCCGCAGATCGAGCGCGACCTTCCCTACGACGTGTACGGCGGGTACGCCGACCTGGTGCGCGAACAACCTGCTCCCCGACGCGCACCGGTCGCCACTCGACGCACCGGAGACCAGCGAGGGCCCGCACCTGGCCTACGCCTTCCAGTGGTTCCTGTTCGCCTGCCTCGCCCTCGGCGGCTACGTCGTGCTGGCCCGTCGCGAGGCTGCCGACCGCACGGCGGCTGCATCCGAGGCGACGACCACGGTGCCGGTGCGGATCGCGGGGTAGGGAGGCCGCCATGGCGTCACGCATCGAGGACTACGCGCTCATCTCCGACCGGCTGGCCGCCGGCCTGGTCGGCCGCGACGGGTCGATCGACTGGCTGTGCTTCCCGCGGTTCGACTCGGAAGCAGTGTTCGCGGCCCTGCTCGGCACCGAGGACAACGGCCACTGGCGGTTGGCGCCGCAGTCCGGCGGCACCTGCTCGAGCCGTCGCTACCGCGGCGACACGATGGTGCTGGAGACGGAGTGGTCCGGGCCGGACGGGACCGTCCGGGTCATCGACTTCATGCCGGAGCGTGACGACGCCCCCGACGTCGTCCGCATCGTCGAGGGCGTCTCGGGACAGGTCGCCATGCGCAGCGAGCTGCGGCTGCGGTTCGGCTACGGCGACGTCATCCCCTGGGTGCGCCACCTCGAGGGCATGCTCGCGGCCGTCGCCGGTCCGGACGCGGTGTGGCTGGCCTCCGACGTCGCCCACCACGGCCGGGACTTCGCGTCGCACGCCGAGTTCAGCGTCGAGGCCGGCCAGCGCGAGTCGTTCGTGCTCACCTGGAACCCGTCCTACCGGGCCCGGCCGCTCCCGGTCGACCCGCTGCACGCGCTGGACGAGACCGAGCGGTTCTGGCAGACCTGGTCCGACCAGTGCAGCTACGACGGTCCGTACCGGGAGGCCGTCCTGCGGTCGCTGCTCACCCTCAAGGCGCTGACCTACGCGCCGACCGGCGGCATCATCGCGGCCGCGACGACCTCGCTGCCGGAGGAGCTGGGCGGCGCGCGCAACTGGGACTACCGGTACTGCTGGCTGCGCGACGCGGCGTTCACCCTGCAGGCGCTGGTGAAGACCGGCTACACCGAGGAGGCCGCCGCCTGGCGGGAGTGGCTGCTGCGGGCGATCGCCGGCAGCCCGGACCGGCTGCAGATCCTCTACGGGGTGGCCGGCGAGCGCCACGTCCCGGAGCGCGAGCTGCGGTGGCTGCCCGGGTACGAGGGGTCCTCGCCGGTCCGGATCGGCAACGGCGCCGTCGACCAGCTCCAGCTCGACGTGTACGGCGAGGTGATGGACACCCTGTGGCTCGCGCGCCGCTACGACCTCGACCGCGACGAGGACGCCTGGCGGATGCAGCGCGGCCTGATGAACTGGCTGGAGAGCAACTGGCAGCAGCCCGACGAGGGCCTCTGGGAGGTCCGTGGGCCGCGCCGCCACTTCACCCACTCGAAGGTCCTGGCCTGGGTGGCCGCCGACCGGGCGGCGCGCACCGTCGCAGACTCGGGGTACGACGGCCCGCTCGACCGCTACCGCGCGCTCGCGCGAGGAGATCCACGCCGACGTCTGCGCCAAGGGCTATGACGCCGACCGCCAGACCTTCACCCAGTCCTACGGGTCCCGGGCTCTGGACGCCTCGCTGCTGCTCATCCCCCAGGTCGGGTTCCTGCCGCCGGAGGACGAGCGGGTGCGCGGCACGCTGCGCGCCGTGATGGCGGACCTGGCCACCGACGGCATGGTCCGCCGGTACGACACCGACGACACCGACGACGGCGTCCCCGGGGACGAGGGCGCCTTCCTCGCCTGCAGCTTCTGGCTGGCCGACGCGCTGGTGCTGGACGGCCAGGTCGACGCCGGACGGCAGCGGTTCGAACGGCTGCTGTCGCTGCGCAACGACGTGGGGCTGCTCGCCGAGGAGTACGACGTCGAGGCCGGCCGCCAGCTCGGCAACACGCCGCAGGCCTACAGCCACCTGGCGCTGGTCAACTCGGCGCTCCACCTGGCCCAGGTCCCCACGCGGGGAGCAGCGAGGCCGGCGCCGTAACGGAGGGCCGGCTGCCGGAGGGTGAGCGTGCCGGCGTCCGCGTCGAGGTCGGCCTCGAGTCCCAGCGGCACGGTGAGCTGCGGAACGGCGTGGCCGAACGGCAGCCCGGAGGCCAACGGCACCCCGAGCGGGGCGAGCCGCTCGACGACGGTCTCCAGCGCGCCCGGCCCGCAGTCGGTCCAGGAGCCGAGGACGATCCCGGCGACGCCGTCGAACCAGCCGGTCCGGAGCAGCTGGGTGAGCATCGAGTCGATCCGGTACGCCGGCTCGGCGATGTCCTCGAGCACCGCGATGCCGCCCCGGGCCGGCCGGTGCTCCGGCGTACCCACGGTGTTCGCGAGCAGCGCCAGCGTCCCGCCGACGATCACCCCGCCGGCCCGGCCCGGCACCTCGCAGCGCAGGTCGCCGTCGGCGAGCACCCGGACGCTCTGCGGGTGCGAACAGGGTGGCGCGCAGCATCTCGGCCGACGTCGGGTCGGCGTCGGCGGCCGAGTCGGCGCCGGCGAAGGCCACCGTGGCGGCCATCGGTCCGAACAGGGTGGCCAGGCCGAGCCGGTTGGCCACCGCCTGGTGCAGCACGGTCACGTCGCTGAACCCGACGAGGACGCGTGGCCCGGCCGCCCGCATCGCCGCCCAGTCGAGCAGGTCGACGATCCGTGCCGCCCCCGAGCCGCCGCGGGCGCAGATGACGGCGCGCACCGCGGGGTCGCACCACGCGCGCTGCAGGTCGTCGGCACGCTGCTCGTCGCTGCCCGCCAGGTGCCGCCGCCGTTCCCGCACGTGCCGCGCCGACGACGACGTCCAGCCCCCAGGACTCGAGCACCCGGACGCCGCGGTCCAGCCGCTCGGGCACCAGGGTGCCGCTGGGGGCGACCACCGCGACCCGGTCGCCGGCGGTGAGCCGCCGGGCCCGGTCCAGCGGACGCAGGGGCTCGGTCATGCGGCCAGCGGAGCGACCAGCCGGGGCAGCACCTGGCCGATCGGCTCGCGCAGGGTGGCCGACGCCAGGTCGTCGTACGGCGTGGGGTCGCGGTTGACGATGACCAGCCGCGCGCCGGCCCGGGCCGCGACCTCGGCGAGGCCGGCCGCCGGCTGCACCGTCAGGGTCGTGCCGACGGCCAGCAGCAGGTCGCAGTCGCGCGCCGCGGCCAGGCTCCGCTCCAGGACGTCGGGCTTGAGCGCCTGGCCGAACGAGATGGTCGCCGCCTTCTGGATGCCGCCGCAGACCAGGCAGTGCGGGTCGGGGTCGCCGGCCTCGACCCGGTCGAGGTTCTCCCGCATCGTCGTGGTCCGGCCGCACTGCAGGCACTCCACGGCGTACAGCGTGCCGTGGATCTCCAGCACCCGGTCCGGGTCGTGGCCGGCCCGCAGGTGCAGCCCGTCGATGTTCTGGGTGACCACGGCGCGCAGCCGGCCGGACCGTTCCAGGTCGACCAGCGCGAGGTGACCGGCGTTCGGCTCGGCCCGCCAGGCAGGGTGGTCCCGGCGGCCCTGCCAGGAACGCCGTCGGACCTCCGGGTCGAGCAGGTAGTTCTCCAGGGTGAACAGCGCGGCCGCCGACGGGTCCTTGGTCCAGACCCCCTGCGGCCCGCGGAAGTCCGGGATCCCGGACTCGGTGGAGATGCCGGCCCCGGTCAGCACGGTCACCTGCCGGGCGGCCAGCAGCCACTCGCGCACGGCGTCCTCGTCGGCGCTCACTGCTCCGGCACCTCGACCACACCCTGCGCGTCGGGGACGTCGACGACGATCTCCCCGCCGAGCCGAGCGCCCCCGGCGAGCAGCAGGTCGTCACCGCTCCAGAAGCTGCCCGGGTCGTACCAGCTCGGTCGGCGGCCGCCGGGCAGCAGGCCCATCGCCTCGTAGCTCAGCGCCACGACCTCCGCGCAGTAGGCGGTCTCGAGGGCGACGTCCCGGGCCCGGCCCACCTTCGGCAGCCGGCCGCCGAGCCATCGCCCCGCCAGCCTGGCCGTCGACGGGAAGGGGGTGCCGTCCAGCCGGGCGATGGTGCGCAGCAGCGCGTCCTCCATCTCCCGGCCGACCGGGCGGTCCAGCTGACGCAGCCACGCCTGCTGCCCGTAACGGTGCGCCCAGACCCGCACGGCGTCGGCGAGGTCGTGCAGCTGCACCCCGCGCTGGTGGTTGCCGGACCAGACGTCGGGCAGCGACCGGCCGAGCTCGGCGTGCCACATCAGCGGCGGCAGGTCCTCGATGACGACCGCCATGCCGACGTGGTTGACCGGGCTGTTCGTGCCCACCTGGATGGCCCGGTCGGCTGCGCTGCGGCCGCGGAACAGCCACAGGTCGCCGGTGCGGGTCAGGTCGACCGCCGCCTCGAGGGTCAGTCGGGTCCCGCCGCTGCTGGCACCCCGTCCGGTCGGCACGGTGCGTAGCCTAGGCAGGTGCGCTGGTGGAAGCTGCTCGGCCTGGCCGGGATCGTCGGGGTCGCTGCGACCGGTGTCGTGGTGACGCGCGCCGCTCGGCAGCGCACGGCGTACACGCCGGACGAGGTGCGAGCCCGCCTGCTGGCCCGGCACGCCGAGGCCGAGTCGCGCAGCTGAACCCGTTCGCGGCAGGATGTCCGGCTATGGACCTCGGACTGCAGGACCGCGTGTACCTCGTCACCGGCGCGAGCAAGGGGCTGGGCCTGGCCACCTCGACGGTGCTGGTCGAAGAGGGTGCCCGGGTGCTGATGAACGCCCGGGACGAGGCGACACTGCAGGCCGCGGCGGAGGGACTCGGCGCAGGCGACCACGTGATGGCCGTGCCCGGCGACCTGACCGACGCCCGGCTCGGCGGACGCCTGGTGGCCGCGGCCCAGGGCCGCTGGGGACGGCTGGACGGCGCGCTGGTCAGCGTGGGCGGCCCGCCGGCCGGCGAGACGCTGGCCCTGGACGACGACGCCTGGCGGGCCGGCTTCGAGTCGGTCTTCCTCGGCGCGCTGCGGATCGCGCGGGCCGTCACGTCGACCCTCGGCGACGAGGGCGGCTCGCTGGCCTTCGTCCTGTCCTCCTCGGTCAAGCAGCCGATCCCCGGTCTGGCGGCCTCCAACGGCCTGCGCCCCGGCCTGGCGATGCTCGCGAAGACGATGGCCGACGAGCTGGGGCCGCAGAACATCCGGGTCAACGGGCTGCTGCCCGGCCGGCTGGACACCGACCGGGTCCGCGAGCTCGACGGCGAGGGCGCCAAGGGCCGCCGGGCCCGCGAGGAGTCGCAGAAGCGGATCCCGCTGCGGCGCTACGGCGACCCCGCGGAGTTCGGCCGGGTGGCGGCCTTCGTCCTGTCCCCCGCGGCGTCCTACCTCACCGGCGCGATGGTGCCGGTCGACGGCGGGATGCTGCGCACCCTCTGACGGAGGCGGCCGTTCCTGGCAGAGCGGCAGGCCCGGGTACCGTTCGGCCGATGAACGTCTGGGACGCCGAGCACGCCCTCGACGCGACCGCCGCGCGGGACCTGCTCGCCGGGCAGTTCCCGGAGCTGGCACTGGACTCGGTGCTGCCGCTCGGCATCGGCTTCGACAACACGGTCTACCTGGTCGACGGCACCTGGGTGTTCCGGTTCCCACGTCGCGAGGTCGCCGTGCCGCTGATCGACCGGGAGCTGGCCGTGCTCCCCGGGCTCGCTGCCCGGCTGCCGTTGGCCGTCCCGGTGCCCGAGCTCCTCGGGGTGCCCGCCGACGGCTACCCGTGGCCGTTCTGGGGCGGTCGGCTGGTGCCCGGCGTCGAGCTCGCCGAGGCGCAGCTGCCCGACGCGAGCAGGGAACCACTCGCCACCCAGGTCGGCGGGTTCCTCCAGGCCCTGCACGACCCGCAGGTGGCACACGACCTCGGCGGGCCGCTCCCCCACGACCCGATGCGCCGCGGCACGCCCAGCACCCGTGGCCCGATGGCCCGCGAGGCGCTGGACCGGCTCGCCGCCCGCGGCAGCTGGGACTCGACCGGCGACCTCGACCGGCAGATCGACGACGTGATCGCGGCCGCGGACCCGCTGCCGGCGCCCACCGGCGAACCGGTGCTGGTGCACGGTGACCTGCACCTGCGGCACCTGTTGGTCGGCGCCGACGGGCGGGCCACCGGGGTCATCGACTGGGGCGACTGCTGCCTGGCCGACCCCGCGCTGGACCTCTCGCTGGCCTACGGCGCGTTCAGTGGCCCGGCCCGGGCGGCGCTGCTGACGGCGTATGCCCGGCCGGTCGACGAGCAGCGGGAGCTGCGGGCCCGGCTGCTCGCGGTCTGGCTGTCCGCGGCGCTGGCCGACTATGCCGACATCGAGAGGTTCCCGGCGCTGCTCACCGAGTCGCTGGCCGGACTCCGCCGCGCGGTGTCCTGAAGGTCGACGCTCAGGCGACCTCGACAGGAGCGTCCTCGCCGCGCTCCTGGGAGGCGAACTGCGTCCGGTAGAGCTCGGAGTACAGACCGCCGGACCGCGAGCAGCTCGGCGTGCCGGCCGCGCTCCACGATCCGGCCGTCGGCGACGACCAGGATCTGGTCGGCGTCGCGCACCGTGGACAGCCGGTGCGCGATGACCAGCGAGGTGCGGCCCTCGAGCGCGACCTTCAGAGCCCGCTGCACCGCGACCTCCGACTCGGAGTCGAGGTGGGCGGTCGCCTCGTCGAGCACCACGACGTCCGGCGCCTTCAGCAGCAGCCGGGCGATCGCCAGCCGCTGCTTCTCGCCGCCGGAGAGCCGGTAGCCGCGGTCGCCGACCGTGGTGTCCAGGCCGTCAGGCAGCGAGGCGACCAGGTCCCAGATCTGCGCCGACTCGAGCGCCTGGAGCAGCTCGGCGTCGGTCGCGTCCGGCCGGGCGTAGAGCAGGTTGGTGCGGATCGTCTCGTGGAACATGTGGGCGTCCTGCGTGACCACCCCGACCGTCTCGTGCAGCGATGCGAGCGTCACGTCGCGGACGTCGTGACCGCCGACCCGCACCTCGCCCTCGACGGTGTCGTAGAGGCGCCCCACCAGGCTGGTGATGGTGGTCTTGCCGGCGCCGGACGGACCGACGAGTGCGGTCATCGTGCCGGCCGGCACGACGAACGAGACGTCGTGCAGCACCTGCTGGCTGGGTGCCTGGTCGAGCACCGCGACCGACTCCAGCGACGCGAGCGACACCTCGTCGGCGCTCGGGTAGCGGAACGACACGTCGCGCAGCTCGACCTCGGTCGGCCCACGGCGCAGCCGTTCGGCGTCCGGCTTCTCGTCGATCATCGGCGGCAGGTCGAGCACCTCGAAGACCCGCTCGAAGCTCACCAGCGCGGTCATGACGTCGACCTGCACGTTGGACAGCGCGGTGAGCGGGCCGTAGAGCCGGCCGAGCAGGGCGGTGAGCGCCACCAGGGTGCCCAGGGTGATCGTCTTGTCGATGGCGAGCACACCACCGACGCCGTAGACCAGCGCGGTCGCCAGCGAGGCGACCAGGGTGAGGCTGGTGAAGAAGACCCGGCCGTACATCGCCTGCTTGATGCCGATGTCGCGCACCTGTCCGGCCTTGCACGGCGAACGCCGCGGACTCGTCCGGCAGCCGGCCGAACAGCTTGACCAGCAGCGCGCCCGAGACGTTGAACCGCTCGGTCATGGTGGTGCCCATGCCGGCGTTGAGCTGCATCGCCTCGCGGGTGATCGCCTGCAGCCGGCGGCCGACCCAGCGGGCGGGCAGCAGGAAGAGCGGGGTCAGCACGAGCGCGCCGAGGGTGATCTGCCAGGACAGGTAGAGCATCGTGGCCAGCACCAGGATCAGGCCGATGACGTTGGACACGACCGACGACAGGGTCGAGGTGAACGCCTGCTGCGCGCCGATCACGTCGGTGTTGAGGCGGCTCACCAGGGCGCCGGTCTGGGTCCGGGTGAAGAACGCGACCGGCATCCGCTGCACGTGGGCGAAGACCTTGGTGCGCAGGTCGTAGATCAGGCCTTCGCCGACCTGGGAGGACAGGAACCGCTGCCACAGCGTCAGCCCGGCATCGACGACGGCGAGGCCGGCGACCGCCAGGGCGACCGTGACGACCACCGACTTGCTGCCGCCGCCGTCCTGGGACACCTCGTCGACGATCACCTTGAACAGCAGCGGGAGGGCCACCACGAGCAACGCGTCGAGCACCACCAGGACGAGGAAGACGGCGATCTGCCGTCGGTAGGGCCGGGCGAACTGCGCGATCCGCGGGATGGTCCCGGGCGCGAGCTTCCGCTTGACGACCTCGCCGTCCCGGGTGAGCGACCTCATGGCCGCCCACGGACTGTGGGACATCGACACCGGCGCCTCCTGTAATTCCTGTTACACCTGTGGGCTGCAACGCATGCCGGGCGCCACTGCTTCCCGTCGACGGTACGTCGGCCCACCGACGGTCGGTGGAGCAGCGTCGTCAGAAGGCGCTGATCCCGGTGAGCGCCCGGCCGATCAGCAGCTTCTGCACCTGGCTGGTGCCCTCGTAGAGCGTGGTGACCCGGGCGTCGCGGAGCATCTTGGCCGCGGGGTACTCGTCGACGTACCCGTAGCCGCCATGCACCTGGATGCAGTTGTTGGCCACCCGGATCGAGGCCTCGGTGGCGAACAGCTTGGCCTTCGACGCGGCCAGCGAGTAGCGCCCTCCGCGGGCCTTGAGGTCGGCCACCGCCCAGGTGAGCAGGCGGGACGCGTCGACGTCGACTGCGGAGTCGGCGAGCATCTCCTGCACCAGCTGGTGACCGGCGATCGGCTTGCCGAACTGCTCGCGCTGACCGGCGTAGGCCACCATCACGTCCAGCGCCGACTGCCCGATCCCGGTGCAGGACGCCGCGATCGACATCCGCCCGTCGTCCAGCGCCGACAGCGCCACCTTCAGCCCGGCGCCCTCGTCGCCGAGCAGCGCGTCGGCACCCACCTCGACGCCGTCCAGCACCAGCTCGGCGGTGTCGCAGGACCGCAGGCCGAGCTTGCCGTGCAGCGGCGTCGCGGAGAAGCCGGCCCGGTCGGTCGGCACCAGGAACGCCGACAGCCCCTTCGCGCCCGGGCCGCCGGTGCGGGCCAGCACCAGGGCGACCTGCGCGATCGAGCCGTTGGTGATGAAGACCTTCCGGCCGGTGATCCGCCAGCCGCCGCCCGGCAGCCGCTCGGCGCTGGCCCGCAGGTCGGCCGGGTTGGAGCCGTGGTCGGGCTCGGTGAGACCGAAGCAGCCGAGCACCTCGCCGGTGGCCATCCGGGGCAACCACTCGTTCTTCTGGGCCGCGCTTCCCCACCGCTCGACCGAGCCCGCGACCAGCCCGAGGTGCACCGACATGATCGAGCGCACGTTCGCGTCGCCGCGGCTGAGCTCCTCGATGAACAGGCAGTAGGTCAGTGGGTCGGCGCCTCCGCCGCCGTACTCCTCCGGGATCGACATCCCGACGAAGCCGGTCTGGACCAGGCCGTCCAGCGCCTCCTGCGGGAACCGTTCCTCGCGGTCGTTGCGCAGCGCGTGCGGGACGACGACCTCGTCCACCCACTGCCGTACGGCGGCCCGCACCGCCCGCTGCTCGTCGCTGAGCGCGAGATCCACTCAGGTCCCCTTCGCCAGGTCGCGCAGCCGGCCGGCCTGCGCCGCCCGCTCGGCGGCCCGCTGCTCGGCGTAGGTCCGCCCGCCGGCGCCCCGCAGCAACGCCTTGGTGGCCCGGACCGCTGCCGGCGGAGCGGCGAGCAGAGCGGCAGCGAGGTCGCGGGTGGCGGCGTCGAGCTCACCGGACGGTACGACGAGCGACGCGAGCCCGGTCGCGGCAGCCTCGGCGGCGCCCACCCAGCGCCCGGTGGCGCAGATCTCCAGGGCGCGGGCGTAGCCGACCAGGTCGACCAGCGGCTTGGTGCCGCCGAGGTCGGGCACCAGCCCGAGGCTGGTCTCCCGCATCGACAGCTGCGCGTCGTCGGCGAGCACCCGCAGGTCGCAGGCCAGCGCGAGCTGGAAGCCGGCACCGACCGCATGTCCCTGCACCGCGGCGATGCTGACGATGCGGTCGTCGCGCCACCACGCGAAGGCCTCTTGGAACTCCGCGATGGTGGCGTCCAGCGCCTTGTCGTCCAGCGCCGCGAGGCCGATCATCCCGAGCTCGCCGTCGACGCCGGTGGTGAACATCGCGCGGTCCAGCCCTGCCGAGAACGACGCACCCTCGGCCCGCAGCACCACGACGCGCACGTTCTCGTCGGCGAGCAGCTGTTGGCCGGCCGCGAGAAGAGACCGCCAGGTTGCCGGCGTCTGGGCGTTGCGGTTGGCCGGGCTCGCGAGTGTCACGACGGCGAGGGCACCCTCGAGCTCGAGCTGCACGCCCCCGGCCGGACCCTCGGCCGGTCCGGCATGGCCCGCCCCCGGCGGTGCGGAGGTCAGGACTTCTTGCCGCGGGTCGCGCCGCCGCGGCCGCGCAGCGCCACCCCGGACTCCGCCAGGATCCGATGCACGAATCCGTAGGAGCGACCCGTCTCGGCGGCCAGCTCACGAATGCTCGACCCTGAGGTGTACTTGCGCTTGAGGTCGCCCGCCAGCTTGCTGCGGTCGCCTCCGGTGATGCGCGCGCCCTTCTTGAGCTCGGCCACGCCAGCCTCCTGAAGTCGGTGGGTCGGCCCCATGATCGTCGTCCGGGCCGCCCAGCGCCAGAGCCGATCTCCGCGTCCGGTAGGGCTGCCCGGTTCGTCCCGTTCCGGTCTAGGCGAGGGCGACGAGGTCGGCGTAGTCCTCGTTCCAGAGGTCCTCGACGCCGTCCGGCAGCAGGATCAGCCGTTCCGGCTGAAGGGCATCGACGGCACCCTCGTCGTGGGTCACCAGGACGACGGCGCCGGCGTAGTTGCGCAGCGCCCCGAGGATCTCCTCGCGGCTGGCCGGGTCGAGGTTGTTCGTCGGCTCGTCGAGCATCAGCACGTTGGCGGCCGACACCACCAGGGTGGCCAAGGCGAGCCGGGTCTTCTCGCCTCCCGAGAGGACCGCAGCCGGCTTGCTGACGTCGTCGCCGGAGAACAGGAACGAGCCGAGCACCCGGCGCACCTCGGCGTCGCCGAGCTCGGGGGCGGCACTGCGCATGTTCTCCAGCACCGTGCGGTCCGGGTCGAGGGTCTCGTGCTCCTGCGCGTAGTAGCCGATCTTGAGCCCGTGCCCGGGGACGACCTCACCGGTGTCCGGCTCCTCCACCCCGGCGAGCAGCCGCATCAGGGTGGTCTTGCCGGCGCCGTTCAGCCCGAGGATGACCACCCGGCTGCCCCGGTCGATGGCGAGGTCGACGTCGGTGAAGACCTCCAGCGAGCCATAGGACTTCGACAGCCCCTCCGCCGTCAGCGGTGTCTTCCCGCACGGCGCGGGCTCCGGGAAGCGCAGCTTGGCGACCCGGTCGTTGCGCCGGACCTCCTCGAGCCCGCCCAGCAGCTTGGCCGCGCGCTTGTCCATGCTCTGCGCGGCGCGCGCCTTGGTCGCCTTGTAGCGCATCCGGTCGGCCTGCGCCTTGAGGACCGAGGCCTGCTTCTCGACGTTCGCGCGCTCCCGCTTGCGGCGCCGCTCGTCGGTCTCGCGCTGGGTGAGGTAGGCCTTCCAGCCGACGTTGTAGACGTCCATCTCGGCGCGGTTCGCGTCCAGGTGGAACACCCGGGTCACTGCGTGCTCCAGCAGGCCGACGTCGTGGCTGATGACCACCAGACCGCCCTTGTAGGTCTTCAGGTAGTCGCGCAGCCAGACGATCGAGTCGGCGTCCAGGTGGTTGGTCGGCTCGTCGAGCAGCAGGGTCGCGTCCGAGCCGGTGCTCGAGAACAGGATCCGGGACAGCTCGACCCGGCGCCGCTGGCCGCCGGAGAGCGTGTGCAGCGGCTGGCCGAGCACCCGGTCCGGCAGGCCGAGGGAGGACGCGATCGCCGCCGCCTCGCTCTCGGCCGCGTACCCGCCGGCGGCCTGGAACTCCTCCTCGAGGCGCACGTAGCGGCGCATCGCCCGGTCGTGGGTCTCCGGGTCGGCACTGGCCATCTCGCCCTCGGTGACCCGCAGCCGGGCGATGACGGCGTCCAGGCCGCGGGCGGACAGGATCCGGTCCCGGGCCAGCACGTGGAGGTCGCCGGTGCGCGGGTCCTGCGGCAGGTAGCCGACCTGTCCCGAGCGGGTCACCTCACCGGCCGGCGGGCTGGCTCTCGCCGGAGAGCACCCGGGTCAGCGTGGTCTTGCCGGCGCCGTTGCGCCCGACCAGGCCGACCCGGTCACCGGGGGCGATCCGGAACGTCGCGTCGCCCAGCAGCAGCCGGGGGCCGACGCGCAGCTCCAGGCCGGTGGCGGTGATCATGGGAGGTCCTTCGACGACGCAGGTGGGTGGGCCCTCGCGCGGGTGGGTACAGCGAGGTGAGCTCACAGGCACGGCGCGGACGGTGCGTCGTAGTCTACGCGGGCTCCAGGGAGAGGACGGTGGCCGCTGTGGGCATCAAGTTCGACGACCAGTCGGTGGACGTCTCGGGCGTCTCCGACCGTCGCGGCATGGGTGGCCGGGGTGGCCTGGCGGTCGGCGGCGGCGGCATCGGCGTCGTCGGCTTGATCATCTACATCCTGGTCTCGGTGCTGGGTGGCGGCAACGTCGACACGACCGGGCTGGTGCCGCAGGACGGCAGCGTCCAGGAGCAGGGCAGCGGCGACAGCGACCTCGAGACCCGGTGCAACACCGAGGGCGCGATCGAGAAGTACGACGACTGCTTCCTGGTCAAGGTCTACAACGAGATCAACGAGGTCTGGACCGGCGAGTTCCAGCGCGCCGGCGAGACGTACGAGCAGCCCGGCCTGGTGTTCTTCACCCAGGCGGTGAGCACCGGCTGCGGCCAGGCGTCCTCGCAGGTGGGGCCGTTCTACTGCCCGCCGGACCAGAGCATCTTCATCGACATCGGCTTCCTCGAGCAGCTCCAGCAGCAGTTCGGCGCCCAGGGCCGCTACGCGCAGGCCTACATCCTCGCCCACGAGGCCGGGCACCACCTGCAGACGCTGTTCGGCACCGAGCGCAAGGTGCGCTCGGCGCAGCAGGCGAATCCCGGGCAGCAGAACGAGCTGTCGGTGGCGATGGAGCTGCAGGCCGACTGCTACGCCGGGGTGTGGAGCAAGCTGGCCGACGACGCCGGCAACGTGTCGATCGGTGATGCCGAGGTGCAGCAGGCCCAGGACGCGGCCGCGGCGGTCGGCGACGACCGGATCCAGCAGCAGACCCAGGGCCGGGTCGACAAGGAGTCCTGGACACACGGCTCGGCCGCTCAGCGCAAGACCTGGTTCACCAAGGGGCGCACCACCGGCGACGTCAACGCCTGCGACACCTTCAAGGGCCTCTGACGGTCCGGACGCCCCGCCGTGACCGGATAGTTGCGGCTTCGTGACGGAGCGGGCCTGTCGACTGTCGCACCCACCGGCAAGAGTGGCGCTCATGCGTCAGATGTCGCTGATCCGGCTGATGGGCTGGGCTTGGCTGCGTCGGCGCAACCGCCGGGCGCACGTCGAGGTCATCGACGCGTCCTGGCACGTCGACACCGACGCCATCTGCCCCGACTGCCTGGGCTGGATCGGGCCCACCGAGTTCGTCCGGCGCAACGCCTTCGACCTGCTCGAGCACGAGGTGTGCCCGCCGGCGTTCGTCCGGGAGCGCCGCCCGTAGCCGAGCCGGTCAGACGTTGAAGCCGAGGGCGCGCAGCTGCTCGCGGCCCTCGTCGGTGATCTTGTCCGGGCCCCACGGCGGCATCCAGACCCAGTTGATCCGGGTCTCCTTGACCAGGCCGGACAGCGCGCTGTTCGTCTGGTCCTCGATGACGTCAGTCAGCGGGCAGGCCGCCGAGGTCAGCGTCATGTCCAGCGTGCAGGCGTTGTCGTCGTCGACGTGCACGCCGTAGACCAGGCCGAGGTCGACGACGTTGATGCCGAGCTCGGGGTCCACGACGTCGCGCATGGCCTCCTCGATGTCCTCGACCTTGGCGATGCCGGGGCCGCCGGGGCCGGTCTGGGTCGCGGTCTCGCTCATGCGCTCTCCTCCGTCGTCACGTCGTCACCAACAGCACGAGCCGTGGCGTCCTTCCAGGCCATCCAGCCCAGCAGCGCGCACTTGATCCGCGCCGGGTACTTCGACACGCCCTCGAACGCCACGGCGTCCTCGAGCACGTCCTCGTCGCGCTCGATGACCGCGTCGGTGTCGCCCTTCGTGCGCATCAGGGCAAGGAAGGCGTCGTACGCCTTGGTCGCCTCGGCAAGGTCCTTGCCGACCACCAGGTCGGTCATCACCGACACCGAGGCCTGCGAGATGGAGCAGCCCAGCGAGTCGTACGACACGTCGGCGATCACGTCGCCGTCGAGCTTGACCCGCAGGGTCACCTCGTCGCCGCAGGTCGGGTTGACGTGGTGCACCTCGGCGTCGAACGGCTCCCGCAGGCCTTTGTGGTGGGGCTTCCGGTAGTGGTCCAGGATGATCTCCTGGTACATCGACTCGAGCTTCATCCGCGGTCCCCGAAGAAGCGCTTGACGTGCTCGAGGCCGCTGACGAGGGCGTCGACCTCGGCGGTCGTGGAGTACAGGTAGAACGACGCGCGGGTGGTCGCCGGGACGGCGTAGCGCAGGCAGACCGGCCGGGCGCAGTGGTGGCCGACGCGGACGGCGATGCCGAGCTCGTCGAGGACCTGCCCGACGTCGTGGGGGTGCAGGTCGCCGAGCGCGAACGAGATCGCTGCGCCGCGGGCCTCGGGGGTGGCGGGTCCGATGACGCGCAGACCTTCGACCTGCTGCAGCCGGTCCAAGGCGTAGGCGGTGATCTGCTGCTCGTGCGCGTGCACGGCGTCCATGCCGAGCGCGGACAGGTAGTCGACCGCTGCCCCAAGACCGACGGCCTGCGCGATCGGCGGGGTGCCGGCCTCGAACTTGTGCGGCAGCCCGGCGTACGTCGAGGAGGCCATCGTGACGGCCTCGATCATCTCGCCGCCGCCGAGGAACGGCGGGAGCTCCTCGAGCAGCTCGGTGCGGCCCCAGAGGACACCGATGCCGGTCGGCCCGCACATCTTGTGCCCGGTGAAGGCGACCAGGTCGGCGCCCAGCGCCTGCACGTCCAGCGGCATGTGCGGAGCGGCCTGCGACGCGTCGACGACGACCAGGGCACCGACCTCATGCGCCCGGCGGACCAGCTCCTCGGGCGGGTTGACCGTGCCGAGGATGTTGGAGACGAGCACGAACGAGACGACCTTGGTGCGCTCGGTGATGACCGAGTCGATGTCGGACAGGTCGAGCCGGCCCTCGTCGGTGAGGCCGAACCAGCGCAGCGTCGCACCGGACCGGCCGGTGACCATCTGCCACGGCACGATGTTGGAGTGGTGCTCCATCTCGGTGATGACGACCTCGTCGCCGGGTCGCAGCCCGCGGTCTCCGCCGGCCCACGCGATCACGTTGGCCGCGAGGTTGAGCGCCTCGGTGGAGTTCTTGGTGAACACGACCTCGGCGCGGTCCGCGGCGTTGATGAACGCGGCGACCTTGTCTCTCGCGCCCTCGTACAGCGCGGTCGCCTCCTCGGCGAGCACATGGATGCCGCGGTGGACGTTCGCGTTGTGCCGCGCGTAGTAGTCCTCGACCGCGTCGAGCACCTGACGCGGCTTCTGCGAGGTCGCCGCGTTGTCGAGGTAGACCAGCGGCTTGTCGTCGTGCACGAGCCGCTCCAGAGCCGGGAAGTCCTTGCGGACCTCCTCGACGTCGAGGGCGGGTGCAGCCGACAGCAGCGTCATGCCGGCGTACCCGCCTTGAGGAACTTCTCGTAGCCCTCGGACTCCAGCGTGTCGGCCAGCTCCCGGCCGCCCTCCTCGACGATCCGGCCGCCGACGAAGACGTGCACGAAGTCAGGCTGGATGTAGCGCAGGATGCGGGTGTAGTGCGTGATCAGCAGGACGCCGGTCTCGCCGCTCTCCTTCACCCGGTTGACTCCCTCGGAGACCACCTTGAGCGCGTCGATGTCGAGCCCGGAGTCGGTCTCGTCGAGCACCGCGATCTTCGGCTGCAGGAGCTCGAGCTGCAGGATCTCGTGGCGCTTCTTCTCGCCGCCGGAGAAGCCCTCGTTCACGTTGCGCTCGGCGAACGACGGGTCGACGGACAGCCGCTCCATCGCGGTCTTGACGTCCTTGACCCAGGTCCGCAGCTTGGGCGCCTCGCCGTCGATGGCGGTCTTCGCGCTGCGCAGGAAGTTCGACACCGAGACGCCCGGCACCTCGACGGGGTACTGCATGGCGAGGAACAGGCCGGCGCGGGCCCGCTGGTCGACGGTCATCGCGAGCACGTCGGCGCCGTCGAGGGTGACGGTGCCGGCGGTGACGGTGTACTTCGGGTGGCCGGCGATGGAGTACGCCAGGGTCGACTTGCCCGAGCCGTTGGGGCCCATGATCGCGTGCGTCTCGCCGGCCTTCACGGTCAGGTCGACGCCGCGCAGGATCTCGCGGGCACCGTTCTCGGTGTCGACGGTGACGTGCAGGTCACGGATCTCGAGGGTGCTCACTGGGGCTTCAGCTCTCCTTCGCGACGGACACCAGGATGTCGTCGCCGTCGATCTTCACGGGGTACACGGGTACGGGTTGGGTGGCCGGCAGGCCGGTGGGGCGGCCGGTGACGAGGTCGAAGCGCGAGCCGTGCAGCCAGCACTCGATGGTCTGGTCCTCGATCTCACCCTCGGACAGGGCGACGTTGGCGTGCGAGCAGACGTCGTGGATGGCGTAGAACTCACCGTCGCTCCGGACCACCGCCACCGGGACGCCGCCGATGACGACGCGGATGGCGGTGCCGTCAGCGACGTCCGCGACGGCGCAGGCGCGGGTGAACTCGGCCACGCTCAGTGCACCGACCCCTCGAGCTCAGCCTCGACCCGCGCGAGCAGGCGCTGCTGGACCTCGGGGATGCCGATCTGGTTGATGACGTCGGCGAAGAACCCGCGGACGACCAGCCGGCGCGCCTCGTTCTCCGGGATGCCGCGCGACTGCAGGTAGAACAGCTGCTCGTCGTCGAACCGGCCGGTGGCGCTGGCGTGCCCGGCGCCGACGATCTCGCCGGTCTCGATCTCCAGGTTGGGCACCGAGTCGGCACGGGCGCCGTCGGTGAGCACCAGGTTGCGGTTGAGCTCGAAGGTCTCGGTGCCCTCGGCCTCCGCCCGGATCAGGACGTCGCCGATCCAGACGGTGTGCGCCTCCTCGCCCTGCAGCGCGCCCTTGTAGACGACGTGCGAGCGGCAGTGCGGCTGGCCGTGGTCGACGAACAGCCGGTGCTCGAGGTGCTGGCCGGCGTCGGCGAAGTAGAGCCCGAGCATCTCGATGTCGCCGCCAGTAGCGGCGAACCGCGCCTCGGACGCGACCCGGACCAGGTCGCCGCCGAAGGACACCACGATGCTCTTGAACCGGGCGTCGCGGCCGACGGTGACCGAGTGCTGCGCGGTGTGGACCGCGTCGTCGGCCCAGTCGTCGATGACGACCACGGTGAGCTGGGCGCCGTCGCCGACGAGGAACTCGACGTTGTCGGCGTACGTCGCGCTGCCGACGTGGTCGAGGACCACGACGGCCTGCCCGAACTGCTGGACGTCGACGAGCAGGTGACCGAACGCCGGGCCCTTCTCGACGCCGTTACCCCGCAGGGTGATCACGGTCGGCGCGCTGGCGACGACGTCCTTGGGCACCGTGACGACGGTGGCCTTCTCGAACGACGACCAGGCGCGGGCCGCCACCCGGTCGGCCGGCACGCCGGCCTTGCCGAGCCGGGTGTCCCCGCGGCCGACGGTCTCGACCTCGACCTCGGGGGCCGCGTCGACCTCGACCGAGACCGTCCCGTCGCCGGCCGTGACGTCCTCGTGGAGGTGGCGCAGGCGGTGCAGCGGCGTGAACCGCCAGTCCTCCTCGCGCCCGTTCGGCACGTCGAAGTCGGCGAGGTCGAACGAACGGCCACGCTCGCCGCGGCTGTCACCGGGAACCGGTGTCGCGCCGTGCGAGTGCGGCTTGCCGCTGAACCCGCCGGTCTCCGGGCTGAGGATCTCGGAGGCTACGGAACTCAACCGACAGCCCCTTCCATCTGCAGCTCGATGAGCCGGTTGAGCTCGAGCGCGTACTCCATCGGGAGCTCCTTGGCGATCGGCTCGACGAAGCCGCGCACGATCATGGCCATCGCCTCGTCCTCGGTCAGCCCTCGGCTCATCAGGTAGAAGAGCTGGTCGTCACTGACCTTGGAGACGGTCGCCTCGTGGCCCATCGTCACGTCGTCCTCGCGGACGTCGACGTACGGGTAGGTGTCGCTCCGGCTCACGGTGTCGATGAGCAAGGCGTCGCACTTCACCGTCGACCGGGAGCCGTGGGCGCCCTCGAGCACCTGCACGAGTCCGCGGTAGGACGTGCGGCCGCCGCCACGGGCCACCGACTTCGAGATGATGGTCGACGAGGTGTTCGGCGCCGAGTGCACCATCTTCGCGCCGGCGTCCTGGTGCTGACCCTCGCCGGCGAAGGCCACCGACAGCGTCTCGCCCGAGGCGTGCTCGCCGAGCAGGTAGCAGGCGGGGTACTTCATGGTGACCTTGGAGCCGATGTTGCCGTCGATCCACTCCATCCGGCCACCGGCCTGCACCGCGGTGCGCTTGGTGACCAGGTTGTAGACGTTGTTCGACCAGTTCTGGATCGTCGTGTAGCGGACGTGCGCGTCCTTCTTCACGATGATCTCGACGACGGCCGAGTGCAGCGAGTCGGAGGAGTAGATCGGGGCGGTGCAGCCCTCGACGTAGTGCACCGAGGAGCCCTCGTCGGCGATGATCAGGGTCCGCTCGAACTGGCCCATGTTCTCGGTGTTGATCCGGAAGTAGGCCTGCAGCGGGATGTCGACCTTCACGCCGGGCGGCACGTAGATGAACGACCCGCCGGACCACACGGCCGTGTTGAGCGCGGCGAACTTGTTGTCGCCGACCGGGATGACCGTGCCGAAGTACTCGCGGAACAGGTCCTCGTGCTCCCGCAGCGCGGTGTCGGTGTCGAGGAAGAGGACGCCCTTCTCCTCCAGGTCCTCACGGATCTGGTGGTAGACGACCTCCGACTCGTACTGCGCGGCCACACCGGCGATCAGTCGCTGCTTCTCGGCCTCCGGGATGCCCAGCCGGTCGTAGGTGTTCTTGATGTCGGCCGGCAGCTCGTCCCAGGTGGTGGCCTGCTTCTCGGTGGACCGGACGAAGTACTTGATGTTGTCGAAGTCGATGCCCGACAGGTCCGAGCCCCAGGTCGGCATCGGCTTCTTGCCGAACAGCCGCAGCCCCTTGAGCCGCAGGTCGAGCATCCACTGCGGCTCGCTCTTGAGGTTCGAGATGTTGCGCACGACGTCCTCGGACAGCCCGCGCTTGGCCGCGGTGCCGGCGGCATCCGGGTCGGACCAGCCGAAGGCGTAGCGGCCGAGGGTGTCGACCTCGGCGTGCGTGGTCTCGGGGATGGCGGTCACGGAGCACTCCTGGTGTCGTTGCTCGGGACATGCGGGACGTGGGTCGTGCAGACGCCGTCGCCGTGAGCGATGGTCGCCAGTCGTTGGACGTGCGTGCCGAGCAGGCGGGCGAAGACCTCGGTCTCGGCCTCGCACAGCTCAGGGAACTGCTGGGCGACGTGCGCGACGGGGCAGTGGTGCTGGCACAGCTGCTCCCCCGCAGCGGCGCCGCTCCCGGTCGGGCGGGTCGAGGCAGCGTAGCCGTCGCCGGAGAGGGCTTCGGCGAGCGCCTGGGTGCGGGCCTCGGGCTCGGCCGCGTCGACCACCGGGCGGTAGCGCGCCTCGAGCTCGGCGACCCGCTGCCGGGCGAAGGCAGCGACCGCCTCCCGGCCGCCGCTCTCGGCGAGGAAGCGCAGCGCGCTGGCGGCGAGGTCGTCGTAGTCCTGGTCGAATGAGTCGCGGCCGGCGTCGGTGACTGCGAACAGCCGGGCCGGGCGGCCGCGGCCGCGGACGGCGCTGGCCCGGGGCACCCGCTCCTCGATCAGCCCGTCGGCCAGCAGGGCGTCGAGGTGCCGGCGGACCGCTGCCGGGGTGAGCCCGACCTGGGCGGCCAGCGCGGCGGCAGTGGTGGGACCGTGCTCGAGGACGGTCCGCGCGATGCGGTCCCTCGTACGGTCCTCCAGGGCGGATTTCACAACACCAGTGTGCCGTTATTACCCGACCATCGCAAACCGGCGCGCCTCCCTAGACTCGGCGGGTGCCCACGCCTCCCGCCGTCGAGGTCGTCGACCTCGTCAAGCGGTACGACGGGACGCTGGCCGTCGACGGCCTCACGCTCACCGTCGAGCAGGGGTCGATCACCGCGGTCCTCGGCCCGAACGGCGCCGGCAAGACCACCACCGTGGAGACCTGCGAGGGCTACCGCCGCCCGGACTCCGGAACGGTCCGGGTCCTCGGCCTGGACCCCTGGCGGGACGCCCGGGAGCTGCGGCCGCGGGTCGGCGTGATGCTCCAGCAGGGCGGCATCTACCCCGGGGTCAAGGCGGAGGAGATGCTGCGGCACGTCGCCTCGCTGCACGCTCACCCGCTCGACGTCCCGGCCCTGGTCGACCGGCTGGGCCTCGGGTCGGCCGGGCGCACCACCTACCGGCGGCTCTCCGGCGGCCAGCAGCAGCGGCTCTCGCTGGCCATGGCGGTCGTCGGGCGACCCGAGCTGGTCTTCCTCGACGAGCCGACCGCCGGCCTCGACCCGCACGCCCGGCGGGCCACCTGGGAGCTGGTCGAGGCGCTGCGCCACGACGGCGTCACCGTCGTGTTGACCACGCACTTCATGGACGAGGCCGAGCGGCTGGCCGACCAGGTGGTGGTCGTCGACCACGGCAGGGTGATCGCGGTGGGCAGCCCCGGCGAGCTCACATCCGCGGGCGCCGGCGGCAGCCTGCGGTTCGCCGGACCCCCGGGCCTGGACGTCGACGGGCTCACCGCGGCGCTGCCGGCCGCGAGCCGGGTGGACGAGGTCTCCCCCGGCCGGTACGTCGTACATGGGGACGTCGACGCCCACCTGCTCGCCGACCTCACCCGCTGGTGCGCCGACCGGGACGTCATGCCCGAGGGCCTCACCGTCGGCCGCCGCTCCCTCGAGGACGTCTTCCTCGAGCTCACCGGTTCGGACCTCCGCAGCATGAGCGAGATGACCTTCGCGCCCCGCCCGGGGGCCGCACCGCTGGGCCGGATGCTGGCAGCGCAGACCGCGCTGGAGGTGCGGATGGTGCTGCGCAACGGCGAGCAGCTGCTGCTCACCGTCGTGATCCCGGTCCTGGTCCTCGCCGTCTTCGGCAGCGTCGAGGTGATGGATCTGGGCGACCGCTCGGCGCGGGTCGACTTCCTGGTGCCCGGCGTCCTCGCCCTGGCCGTGATGTCGACCTCGTTCACCGGGCTGGCGATCGGCACCGGGTTCGAGCGCCGTTACGGCGCGCTCAAGCGGCTCGGCGCCTCACCGCTGCCGCGGGGTGCGCTGCTCGGCGCCAAGGGCCTGTCGGTCCTGACCATCGAGGCCCTGCAGGTGCTGCTGCTGAGCACCGTCGCGCTGCTGCTGGGCTGGAGCCCGCACGGGTCGTGGGCGGCGGTCCTGCTGCTGGTGCTCGCCGGCACCGCGGCGTTCAGCGCGCTGGCCCTGCTGATGGCTGGCACCCTGCGGGCCGAGGCGACGCTGGCCGCCGCGAACCTCGTCTACCTGCTGTTCCTGGTCAGCGGCGGCATCGCGGTACCCCTCGACCGGTTCCCCGACGGCGCCCGGCCGTTGCTCGAGGCGCTGCCCGCCGGGGCGCTGTCCGAAGGCCTGCGGGTGGTGCTGCGCGACGGCGACGGCCTGCCCTGGACCTCGGTCGGCGTGCTGGTCGCCTGGGCGGTCGTCGGCGGCTTCCTGGCCGCCCGCACCTTCCGCTGGGAGTAGCCCGGCCGCCCGTAGGCTGGTCCCATGCTCGACCGCTGGCGTGGCTGGACGCCCAGTCCGACCGCCGTACGCCGGGTGTTCCTCGGCGCGCTGGTCGCCAACGTCGCGATCGTGGTCACCGGCGGCGCGGTCCGGCTCACCGCCTCCGGGCTGGGCTGCCCGACCTTCCCCCGATGCACCGACTCCAGCCTGGTGGCCACCCGGGAGATGGGGCTGCACGGCGCCATCGAGTTCGGCAACCGGCTGCTCACCTTCGCGCTCTCGGCGGCCGTGCTGGCCGCGCTGGTGGTCGCCTGGCGGGCCGGCCGCCGCGACCTGCGGGCCGCCGGCCTGCTGCTGCTCGGCGGCATCCTCGCCCAGGCCCTGCTCGGCGGCGTGACCGTGCTGACCGGGCTGAACCCGGTCACCGTGATGGCCCACTTCCTGCTCTCGATCGCCCTCATCGCGGTCGCCTGCGTGGCGGACGAGCGCTCGACCGGCCAGCCGGTGCCGCACCAGCGGCTGGTCCACCCCGCGGTCCTGCTGGGTGGCCGCGGACTGCTGGCCGTCACCGCCCTGCTCCTGTTCGCGGGGACCGTGGTCACCGGGACCGGGCCGCACTCGGGTGACCGCCAGGCCACCGACCGGTTGCCGTTCGACCTGGTCGAGGTCACCCAGCTGCACGCCGACCTGGTGTTCCTTCTGGTCGGGCTGGCACTGGGGCTCGGCGTCGCCCTGCGCGGCACCGACGCGCCAACCGAGCTGCGCCGGCGCTGGGCAGTGCTCATGGCCGTCGTCCTGGCGCAGGGACTCGTCGGCTACGTGCAGTACGCCACCGACCTGCCGGTCGCCCTGGTGGCCGCGCACGTGCTGGGCGCCTGCCTGGTCTGGGTGGCTGCGCTGCGGCTGGTGCTCGCGATGACCCTCCGGGTCTCGCCGGTGGGGCCGGGCGAGCGGCACGAGCGGCTAGCCGTGCCCGCTGTTCGATCCTGACGAACCGTCGTCGTCCCCGCCACGGTCCCGGTCCTCGGCGGAGAATCGCGGGACCCCCCGCTCGCACCACGCCGTGACCTCGACCCGACCGTCGCCGTCGGAGTGCTCGAAGCGCACTCGGGCCTCGTCCCGCCGGCCGCTGTCGACGTCGTCGAGCGACCAGCCGACGGCCGGCGAGGCGCTTACCGCCACCAGCCCACCGCGGCAGGAGCCGGAGACGAAGCCGGCGCGGGTGCTGAACCCGCGGACCGCGGTCTCGCTCCCGGCGGGGGCCGGCGACCCGGTCGACGGCCGGTCCGTCGGCTCGGCGGTGCTCGGCGGCGGGACGGCCACCGGTGCGAGATCGCCGGCGCTGCCGGTGAACGGGTTGTTCACCAGCCCGGCAGCACCGAAGCCGACGCCGACCGAGGCAGCGGCGAACAGCGCCCACAGGACGCCCAGCGCCACTCGTCTGTCCACCCACCCGATCCTGCCCCACCCGGGATAACGCCCGGCTAACGCCACCTCAGCACTGGGCCCGCTGCCGGACGCCCTCGTTGCGCGCCGCTACCGTCACCCGGGTGGCCGTGCTGCTGATCGTCGAGGACGACCTCCGGATCCGTACCGCGCTGACCCGCGCGCTGACCGACCGCGGGCACGCCGTCGCGTCCGAGCCAGCGGCGCTGCCGGCCCTGCAGCGGATCGTCGACGACCCGCCGGACCTCGTCGTGCTCGACCTCGGCCTGCCCGACGTCGACGGCATCCAGCTGCTGCGCATGCTCCGGCCGGTCAGCGCCGTCCCGGTCATCGTGGCCACCGCCAGGGACGACGACGCCGCGACGGTCGCCGCTCTGGACGCCGGCGCCGACGACTACCTGGTCAAGCCGTTCAGCGCCGAGCAGCTGGACGCCCGGATCCGGGCGGTGCTCCGGCGGAGCACTGCACCGGAGGCGTCGGTCCTGGAGGTGGGTGACCTGGTGGTCGACGTCCGGGCCCGTACGGCGGTGCTCGCCGGCCGGACCCTCGAGCTGCGGCCGCGGGAGTTCGACCTGCTCGCCTACCTGGCGGCCCGGCCCGGCGAGGTCGTCACCAAGCGCACCCTGCTCGCCGACGTCTGGCAGTCGCCCTACGGCGGGGCGGACAAGACGGTCGACGTCCACCTGTCCTGGCTGCGGCGCAAGCTCGGCGAGTCGGCCGCCGAGCCCCGGATGCTGCACTCGGTGCGCGGCGTCGGCGTCAAGCTGGTCGCGGCGCCCGGATGAGGCGTCGGCTGGCGCTGCTCGTCGCCGCCACGACCTCGGTGGTGCTGCTGGCCTTCACCCTTCCGCTAGCGATGCTCATCGACCGGGCCGCGACCAGCGCGGCGATCACGACCGCGACCGACCGCAGCCAGCGGATCGTGCCCATCGTCGCCACCGCGGACGAGGCCGACGTCGCGCGGGCGGTGGCGACGGTGGCCGACCGCGACTACGTGGTGCGGGTCCGGATGCCGTCCGGCAAGCTGGTCGGCCGGCCGTTCCGCACGGCGGCCCCGCCGGTCGAGGCGGACCTGCGAGCGACCGCGGTGCGGGTGCTGGACGACGGCCGGGTGATCCTCGACCAGCCGGTGGTGCGCGAGGACGGCACCGCCGTGATCAGCACCCTGATGAGCGAAGCCGTGCTCGACGCGGGGGTCTGGCGCGCCTGGGGCGTCCTGGCCGCGCTAGCGGTCACCCTGTTCGTCCTCGCCCTGGTGGTGGCCGACCGGCTGGCCCGGTCGCTGACCCGTCCGGTCACCGACCTGGCGGTGACCGCCGAGCGGCTCGGCCGCGGCGACCTCTCGGCCCGGGTGGTGCCCGACGGCCCGGACGAGGTGCGCGAGGTGGGGCACGCGCTGAACACGCTAGCGGCCCGGATCGGCGAGCTGCTCACCCATGAGCGGGAGTCCGTCGCCGACCTCTCCCACCGGCTGCGCACCCCGGTGACCGCGCTGCGCCTGGACGCCGAAGCCCTCCCGCCGGGCGCCGACCGCGACCGGCTCTCAGCCGACGTCGACGAGCTCACCCGGCAGATCGACGCGCTGATCCGCGAGGCCCGGCGCCCGGTGCGGGAAGGCTGTCGACGCGCGCTGCGACGCCGGCGCCGTGGTCGCCGAGCGGGTGGAGTTCTGGCAGGCGCTGGCCGAGGACCAGGGTCGCCGGGTCACGGTGTCGGTGCCGACCGGGCCCGTGCCCGGTGCGGGCCGGGCCGACGGACCTGGAGGCCGCCCTGGACGCGCTGCTCGGCAACGTGCTCTCGCACACGCCGGACGGCACCGACCTGGACGTCACCCTGACCGCGGACCCGCAGGGTGGCGCGCTGCTGGTGGTCACCGACGAGGGGCCGGGGTTCGCCGACGACGACGTGCTGGACCGAGGCGTGAGCGGGGCCGGCTCGACCGGGCTGGGGCTGGACATCGCCCGGCGGACGGCTGCTGCGTCCGGCGGCGACCTGCGGATCGGCCGGGCGCCCGGCGGCGGCGCCCGGGTGGCGATGCGACTCGGCCCGGCGGCGGAGCGGCGTAGAAGGGCAGCAGCGGGTCGATCGCGACGGCGAGGAACAGCAGGGTGAGGTAGGTGATCGAGCCGTGGAAGAGCCGCATGGCGCCGGCCTCGACCGACGGCCCGGCCGGCAGATGCCCCTCGGCCTCGGCGCGGGCCCGGCGCAGCAGCAGGTGGGCCTCGCGGAGGAACGCGGCGCCGAGCAGCAGGGCGGCAGCGCCGTAGAACGGAGTCGGTGCCGGCCACCGGCCACAGCAGCAGCGAGGTGGCCACCATCACCCAGCTGTAGGCCACGATCTGCCGGCCCACCGTGACGTTGCCCGCGACGACCGGCAGCATCGGCACCCCGGCCGCCGCGTAGTCGTCGCGGAACCGCATCGACAGCGGCCAGTAGTGCGGGGGCGTCCAGAAGAAGATGACCGCGAAGAGCACGACCGGCGCCCAGGACAGCGAGCCGGTGACGGCCGACCAGCCGATCAGCACCGGCATGCAGCCGGCAGCGCCGCCCCACACGATGTTCTGCGGGGTGCGCCGCTTGAGGGCCATCGTGTAGACGCCCACGTAGAACGCGATCGCCGCGAAAGCGAGCACGGCGGGCAGCCAGCCGGTCGTCACCGCGAGCCAGGCGACCGCGACGACACCGAGGACGCCGCCGAAGACGAGCGCCTCGCGCGGGCTCGACCAGCCCGGTGGCGAGCGGCCGCCGCTCGGTGCGGTGCATGACCTGATCGATGTCGCGGTCGAGATAGCAGTTCAGGGTGTTGGCGCTGCCCGCTGCCAGCGCGCCGCCGACCAGGGTGGCCGCCACCAGGGTCAGCGACGGGACGCCGCCCTCGGCCAGCAGCATGGTCGGGACGGTGGTGACGAGAAGCAGCTCGATGATGCGCGGCTTGGTCAGGGCGACATACCCGGACAAGGCCTGCCGGATGGTGCGCGGGAGGCCTGCTGACGACCTGCACAGCCGCTCCGCGGCGTGAGTCGACGGCCGTCACACGAACCTCTTCGTCCTGGCTGGTCGGGCGGTGCGTTTGTGCCTCCGGCCCTCGGGCAGCCCCACTGTATCCGTCGCCAAAACGCCTGGCAGTCGCGCGGGTAGGCTCGCGTCGCGGTTCCTGTTGGCCGCCGTTGTCACGTCGAAGGAGCCCAGACCTGTGAGCACGCCGAAGCTCGAGTGGACCGACCTCGACAAGCGGGCGGTCGACACCGTCCGGACGCTGGCCATGGATGCGGTCCAGAAGGTCGGCAACGGACATCCCGGCACTGCCATGAGCCTCGCGCCGGCGGCGTACCTGCTCTTCCAGCGCTACCTGCGGCACGACCCCACCGACCCGAACTGGGCCGGTCGCGACCGGTTCGTGCTGTCCGCCGGGCACTCCAGCCTGACGTTGTACATCCAGCTGTACCTCTCCGGCTACGGCCTGCAGCTCGACGACCTCAAGCAGCTGCGCACCTGGGGCTCGCTCACCCCCGGGCACCCGGAGCACGGGCACACCGCCGGCGTCGAGACCACCACCGGCCCGCTCGGGCCAGGGCGTCGGCAACGCGGTCGGCATGGCGATGGCCGCCCGGCGCGAGCGCGGGCTGCTCGACCCGGACGCACCGGACGGCGAGAGCCTGTTCGACCACCAGGTCTGGTGCATCGCCTCCGACGGCGACATCGAGGAGGGTGTCTCCGGCGAGGCCTCGTCGCTGGCCGGCACCCAGCGGCTGGGCAACCTCACCCTGCATCTACGACCGCAACCACATCTCGATCGAGGACGACACGGTCATCGCGCTGTCCGAGGACACCGGTGCGCGGTACGCGGCCTACGGCTGGCACGTGCAGGAGGTCGACTGGCTCTCCGGCAGCGGGAAGTACGCCGAGAACGTGCAGGCGCTGGCCGCGGCCTTCGACGCCGCCCGGACCGTCACCGACCGGCCCTCGTTCATCTCGCTGCGAACGATCATCGCGCTGGCCGGCGCCGAACGCGCAGAACACCGGCAAGGCACATGGCAGTGCGCTCGGCGATGACGAGGTCAAGGCGACCAAGAAGGCTCTGGGCATGAACCCCGAGCTGACCTTCGACGTCGACCCCGAGGTGCTGGCGCACGCCCGCCGGGTCGTCGACCGGGGCCGAGCCGCGCATGCCGACTGGGACGAGAAGTTCGCCGCGTGGGCTGCGGAGAATCCGCGACGCGCAAGGCGCTGCTGGACCGGATGTCGACCCGCACCCTGCCGGAGGGCTGGACCAAGGCGCTTCCCGAGTTCCCGGCCGACGCCAAGGGGATGGCCACCCGCAAGGCCTCCGGCAACGTGCTGGAGAAGATCGCCCCGGTCCTGCCCGAGCTGTGGGGCGGGTCCGCCGACCTCGCCGAGTCCAACAACACGACGCCGAAGGGCGAGCCGTCCTTCCTGCCCGAGGACCGCCAGTCCAAGGAGTTCCCCGGCGGCCCGTACGGCCGGGTGCTGCACTTCGGCATCCGCGAGCACGCGATGGGCTCGATCATGAACGGCATCACGCTGCACGGGGGCACCCGCGTCTACGGCGGCACCTTCCTGGTGTTCAGCGACTACATGCGCCCGGCGGTGCGGCTCGCGGCGCTGATGAAGCTGCCGGTCACCTACGTCTGGACGCACGACTCGATCGGCCTCGGCGAGGACGGCCCGACCCACCAGCCGATCGAGCACCTCGCCGCGCTGCGGGCCATCCCCGGCCTCGACGTGGTCCGCCCGGCCGACGCCAACGAGACGGTGGTCGCCTGGCGCACGATCCTCGAGCACACCGACCGGCCGGCCGGGCTGTGCCTGAGCCGGCAGGACCTGCCCGTCTGGGACCGGACGACGTTCGGCTCGGCCGACGGCACGGCCCGCGGCGGCTACGTCCTCGCCGACGCCTCCAACGGCCAGCCCCAGGTGATCCTGGTCGGCACCGGCTCCGAGGTGCAGCTGGCGATGGCCGCCCGGGAGACCCTGGAGGCCGAGGGCACCCCCACCCGGGTCGTGTCGATGCCGTGCGTCGAGTGGTTCCACGAGCAGGACACCGCCTACCAGCAGCAGGTGCTGCCGAGCGGGGTCAAGGCGCGGGTCAGCGTCGAGGCCGCGGTGGCGATGGGCTGGCGCGACCTCGTCGGCGACGCCGGCGAGATCGTGAGCATCGAGCACTTCGGCGCCAGCGCGGCCCACACCGTGCTCTTCGAGCAGTTCGGCTTCACGCCCGACCGGGTCGTCGCCGCCGCCCATGCCTCGCTCGAGCGGGTGGGCGTCATCACGGGCAGCACCACCGGCAACTGACCCAGGCACTCCGACCGACACGAACGAGGGAGCAGGACCGATGACAGACACCCTGCGCCAGCTCTCCGACGAGGGCGTGGCGATCTGGCTCGACGACATGAGCCGAGGTCGCCTCACCACCGGCAACCTGGCCGACCTGATCCGCGACAAGTACGTCGTCGGCGTCACCACCAACCCGACGATCTTCCAGAAGGCGATCAGCGACAGCGAGCTCTACGACCGGCAGCTGCGCGACCTCTCGGTCCGCGGCGTCGACGTCGAAGAAGGCGTCCGCATGATCACCACGATGGACGTCCGCTGGGGCTGCGACGTGCTGCGCCCCGTGTACGACGCCAGCGGCGGCGTCGACGGCCGGGTCTCCATCGAGGTCGACCCGCGGCTGGCCCAGGACGCCGAGCGGACCGTGGCCGAGGCCCGGCAGCTGTGGTGGCTGGTCGACCGGCCGAACCTGTTCATCAAGATCCCCGCCACCAGGGCCAGCCTGCCGGCGATCTCGCAGTGCCTCTCCGAGGGCATCAGCGTCAACGTCACGCTGATCTTCTCCATCGAGCGGTACCGCGCCGTCATGGACGCGTTCATCGACGGCCTCGAGCGGGCCCGGACCACCGGTCACGACCTCACCCACCTCGCGTCGGTGGCGTCGTTCTTCGTCAGCCGGGTCGACACCGAGGTCGACAAGCGCCTGGAGAAGCTCGGCTCCCCGGAGGCCGTCGAGTTGCGCGGCAAGGCGGCGATCGCCAACGCCCGGCTCGCCTTCCAGGCCTACGAGGAGGTCTTCGCCGGCGAGCGGTGGTCCGCGCTGGCGGAGGCAGGCGCCAAGCCGCAGCGGCCGCTGTGGGCCTCCACCGGCGTCAAGGACCCGGCGTACGACGACACGATGTACGTCGTCGACCTGGTCACCCGGGGCGTGGTCAACACGATGCCGGAAGCGACGTTGGACGCGGTGGCCGACCACGGCGTCATCCGCGGCGACACGATCCGTGGCGAGTACGCGTCCGCGGCCGCGACGATGAAGGCGCTGGCCGACGTGGGCATCGACATGGCCGACGTCGTCGACGTGCTCGAGGTCGAGGCCGTCGAGAAGTTCGAGACGTCGTGGAACGAGCTCCTCGAGTCCACCAAGGCCGAGCTGGAGCGGCTCGCGAAGGCGGACAGCCAGTGAGCGTGACCGTCCAGGTCGCCGACGACGGCGGGGGCAGCCTGGACGGCCTGGCGGCCCGCCTGGTCGCCAAGGACCCGACCCTGTGGGGTCCCGAGGCGCAGCCCGAGGCGGAGCACCGGCTCGGCTGGCTCGACCTGCCGCAGACCTCGCAGGAGCTGCTGCCCCAGCTGCGCGAGCTGAAGGAGCGGCTGTCGGCCCGCGGCATCGACCACGTTGTGCTGGCCGGGATGGGCGGCTCGTCGCTGGCTCCCGAGGTCATCACCCGCACGGCCGGCGCCGAGCTCACCATCCTCGACAGCACCGACCCGCACCAGGTCGGCGCTGCGCTGGCCGACCGGATCGACCGCACCGTGCTGGTCGTGGCGTCCAAGAGCGGCAGCACGATCGAGACCGACAGCCATCGCCGGGCCTACGAGCAGGCCTTCCGGGACGCCGGCCTCACCGCTGCCGAGCTGGCCGAGCGCATCGTGGTCGTCACCGACCCGGGTTCGCCGCTGCACGAGGAAGCCACCGAGGCCGGCTACACCGTGGTGCTCGCCGACCCCGACGTCGGCGGCCGCTACAGCGCGCTCTCGGCGTTCGGCCTCACCCCGAGCCACCTCGCGGGCGCCGACCTGCAGCGACTGCTGGCCGACGCCCGGGTGCTCGCCGGCGAGCTCGGGGACGACGACAACCCCGGCATCCGGCTGGGCCGCGCCCTCGGCAACGCCGCCAAGGCGGGCCGCGACAAGCTGGTGCTGGCCGACGCCGGCTCCGGCATCGTCGGCTTCGGCGACTGGGCGGAGCAGCTGGTGGCCGAGTCGACCGGCAAGCAGGGCACCGGGATCCTGCCCGTCGTCGTCGAGGGCATCGACGCCCCCGGCTTCGTCGACGCCGGAGCCGACGCCTACCGCGTGGTGCTCGGGCCAGGCCGACCTGGTGTCGAGGCAGCGGCGGTCAGCGGGTCGCTCGGTGCGCAGTTCCTGCTCTGGGAGTACGCCACCGCCGTCGCCGGCGTGATCCTCGGGATCAACCCCTTCGACCAGCCGAACGTGGCCGAGTCGAAGGAGAACACCAGCAAGATCCTGGACGAGTCCGGCGACGGACCGCTGCCCGAGGGCGAGCCCGCCCTGGTCGACGGGGCGGTCGAGGTGCACGCCGACCTCGCCGCCCTCGGCTCCCCCACCGACCTCGCCGGCGTGCTCACGGCGCTGCGCGACCAGGTCGCCGACGACGGGTACCTCGCGGTGATGGCCTACCTCGACCGGCACGGTGACGGCGACACCGCCGGCGTCCGCAGCCGGCTCGCGGCGGGCAGCCACGGCCGCCCGGTGACCTTCGGCTGGGCACCGAGGTTCCTGCACTCGACCGGCCAGTTCCACAAGGGTGGCCCGCAGACCGGAGTGTTCCTGCAGGTCACCGGCGCGGTCACGAAAGACGTCGACGTGCCCGGCCGTCCGTTCACCTTCGGTCGGCTGCAGATGGCCCAGGCGCTCGGCGACCAGCGGGCGCTGGCCGAGCGCGGTCGCCCGGTGGTCCGGCTGCACCTGACCGACCGAGCCGCCGGCGTCCGCCAGCTCCTGGCCGCCGCCGCAGCGGGAGGGCCTGGCAGATGACCGCGAGCTACCCGCCGCTGACCGACATCCCGCCGGAGGAGGGCCCGGCGTACCACGTGCCGAGACGCAACCCGCTGCGCGACGTCCGGGACCGGCGGCTGCCGCGGGTCCCGGGCCCGTGCGCGCTGGTCGTCTTCGGCGTCACCGGCGACCTGGCCCGGAAGAAGCTGATCCCTGCGGTCTACGACCTGGCCAACCGCGGCCTGCTGCCGCCGGGGTTCGCGATGGTCGGCTTCGCCCGCCGCGACTGGGGCGACGGCGACTTCGCCGCGCTCGCCAGGTCCGCGGCCGAGCAGGGGGCCCGGACCGGGTTCCGCGAGGACGTGTGGCAGCGGCTGTCCGACAGCATCCGCTTCGTGCCCGGGTCGTTCGACGACGACGACGCGTTCGACACCCTTGCCTCGACGCTGATCGCGATGGAGGAGTCGCACGGCATCCAGGGCAACGCCGCGTTCTACCTGTCGATCCCGCCGGCCATGTTCCCGGTCGTGCTCAAGCAGATGCAGCGCACCCGGATGGCCGACAACTCCGAGCGCGGCGGCTGGCGCCGGGTCGTCATCGAGAAGCCGTTCGGCAACGACCTGCAGAGCGCGAAGCGACCTCAACGCGTCTCGTCGACGAGGTGTTCACCCCGCAGGACGTCTTCCGGATCGACCACTACCTCGGCAAGGAGACGGTGCAGAACCTGCTGGCGCTGCGCTTCGCCAACACGCTGTTCGAGCCGGTGTGGAACGGGAACTTCGTCGACTCGGTGCAGATCACGATGGCCGAGGACGTCGGCATCGGCAGCCGCGCCGGCTTCTACGACACCGCCGGTGCGGCTCGCGACGTGATGCAGAACCACGTCCTGCAGCTGCTGGCGCTGACCGCGATGGAGGAGCCGGTCGCCTTCGACGCCGAGGCGATCCGCACCGAGAAGACCAAGGTGCTGGGGGCCATCGAGCTGCCCGCCGACCTCGAGCGGTACGCGGTGCGCGGGCAGTACGACCAGGGCTGGCTCGGCGGCCAGCGGGTGGTGGCCTACGTGGACGAGGAGAAGGTCCCGAAGAGCTCGACCACCGAGACCTTCGCAGCGGTCCGGCTCAACGTCGAGACCCGCCGGTGGGCCGGTGTCCCGTTCTACCTGCGCACCGGCAAGCGACTCCCCCGCCGGGTCACCGAGATCGCGGTCGTGTTCAAGAAGGCGCCGCACCTGCCGTTCGCCAAGACCGACACCGAGGAGCTGGGCCACAACCAGCTGGTCGTCCGGGTGCAGCCCGACGAAGGCGTGACGCTGCGGTTCGGCTCCAAGGTGCCGGGCTCGGCGATGGAGGTCCGGGACGTGTCGATGGACTTCCTGTACGGCGAGGCGTTCACCGAGTCGTCGCCGGAGGCGTACGAGCGGTTGCTGCTGGACGTCCTGATCGGCGACGCAACCCTGTTCCCGCGCAACGAGGAGGTCGAGCTGTCCTGGCGGGTCATCGACCCGCTCGAGGAGTTCTGGGAGGGCAGCAAGCCAGAGCTGTACCGCGCCGGCGAGTGGGGACCCCGCGGTGCCGACGAGATGCTGGCCCGCGACGGCCGGGTCTGGAGGCGACCGTAGATGAGCACGATCCTGTGGGACACCAACGGCGCCGAGATCGTCAAGACCCTGTCCGCCGAGCGCCGCGCCGCTGGCGCGCTCGCCTCCGGGATGGCGCTGACCCTGATCGTCGTCGCCACGAGGAGTACGCCGAGGAGGCGCAGCGGGCCGCGACCACGGCGGCCGCCGCGCACCCGTGCCGTCTGCTCGTCGTCGTCCGCCGACGGGTCGACGCCGACGACCGGCTGGACGCAGAGGTGCAGGTCGGTGGCCGGCTGGGCGCGAACGAAGCCGTGGTCATGCGGATGTACGGCCGACTGACGCTGCACGCCGAGTCGGTCGTGCTCCCGCTGCTCGCCTCCGACGCCCCGGTCGTCACCTGGTGGCACGGCCAGACGCCGGAGAAGCTGGCCTACGACGCGCTCGGCGTGCTGGCCGGCCGCCGGGTCACCGACGCCGCCGACGACCCCGACCCGATGGCCGCCCTCAAACGCCGGGCCAAGGACTACGGCCCGGGCGACACCGACCTGGCCTGGACCCGGACCACCCCGTGGCGCGCCCTGCTCGCGTCCGCGTTCGACGACATGATCGACGTCGCCGACCTCGGCCGAGGTCCGGTCACCCCGAGGGAACCCGAGCGCCGCCGCTGGTCGCCGGCTGGCTGACCGCCCGACTCGGCATCCGGGTGCGGCAGGCCGAGTCCGACGGACCTGGCATCACCGCGGTGGAGGTCGCGTTCGGGGCCCGCGACAAGCTGCGGATCGACCGGCCGGACGGCTACCTCGCGACACTCTCGCGACCGGGCATCACCGACCGTCAGCTGCCGCTCAAGCGGCGTGACCTGGGCGAGCTGCTCTCCGAGGAGCTGCGCCGGCTGGACGCCGACCAGCCCTACGCCGACGCGCTCTCGGTCGTCACCGGCGAGAAGGACCTCGACCGCCGCCCGCCGATGCGCACCCTGGTCTGGAAGGACCCGGCCCGATCGACCCGCAAGGCGGCTGCCACCACGAAGAAGGCCACCACCCAGACTGCGAAGAAGGCCCCCAAGAAGGCGGCCAAGAAAGCCACCACCACGAAGAGCGCCGCCAAGGCGAGCAAGGCCGCCGGGAAGAAGGCCGCACCGCGCAAGGCCGTCGCCCGGAGGCGCAGCTCGTGAGCACGCCGACCGTCATCGTCCACCGCGACCCTGGCGAGCTGGCGGCCGCGGTCGCCGCACGGCTGATCACCCGGCTGGTGGACGTCCAGTCGTCCCGTGGCGTGGCCTCGCTGGTGCTCACCGGCGGTTCCATCGCACGCTCGACGCTGGAGGCGGTCGCGGGGGCCTCGGCACGCGGCGCGGTGGACTGGTCGAACCTGGACGTGTGGTGGGGCGACGAGCGGTTCCTGCCTGCGGGCGACCCGGAGCGCAACGAGACCCTGGCCCGCGAGGCGCTGCTCGACAAGGTGCCGGTCGACCCGGCGCGGGTGCACCCCATGCCGCCCAGTGACGGGCCGGACGGTGCCGACCCGGACGCAGCCGCGTCGCGATACGCCGACGAGCTCCGCCGCGCGGCCCGGCCCGAGGACCACGGTCCGGCCCCCTCGTTCGACATCTGCCTGCTCGGCGTCGGACCCGACGGGCACATCGCCTCGCTGTTCCCCGAGCACCCCGGGGTCTACGACGACCGCCCGGTGTTCGCCGTCCGCAACTCCCCCAAGCCACCGCCGACCCGCATCACGCTCGGCTTCGAGGTGATCCAAGGCTCCCGGGAGGTCTGGGCCGTGGTCGCCGGCGAGGACAAGGCGAAGGCCGTCGCCCTGGCGCTCTCCGGCGCCGGCCAGACCCAGGTGCCCGCCGCTGCCGCGTACGGCCGGGACCGCACGCTCTGGCTGCTCGACAAGGCCGCCGCGGGCCGGCTGCCGGCCACCCTCGGCCGGATCGCGTCTCCCTAGACCTCGACCCCGCCATAGGCTGGCCGCATGTGTCGGAGCATCAAGACCCTGCGCCCGCCGTACACCGACGACGTCACCGACGACGACGTGACGGCCGCGGCCCTCCAGTACGTGCGGAAGATCAGCGGGTTCCGCGCGCCGAGCCGGGCCAACACCGAGGCCTTCGACCGGGCTGTCGCCGAGGTCGCCGCATCGACCCGAGAGCTGCTCGAGGACCTGGCCGTCCGCCGCTGACGTGGCTGCCTCCGACGAGGTCGTCCGGCTCGCGGTCTACCGGTCGTTCGCCGCCGACGGACGACCGCCGAGCCTCGCCGTCCTCAGCGCCGGTCTCGGCCTCACCGAGGGTGAGGCACGTGCGGCGCTGGGCCGGCTCGCCGATGCGCGCCACGTGGTGCTCGACGGCGACACGGTGGTGATGGCTCACCCGTTCGCGTCGGTTCCGCTCGGCTTCTCGGTGATGGGTCGCCGGACGCTGTGGTGGGGCGGCTGCGCGTGGGACTCGTTCGCGCTCCCCCACCTGCTGCCTGAGGAGCCGGACGTCCTGGTGGCGACCCGCTGCCCCGGCTGCGACAGCGCGCTGTCCTGGGTGGTCGGGCGCGACGCGCCTCCCGCCGGGGACGAGATAGCGCACTTCCTGGTGCCAACGGGACGGATCTGGGACGACGTCGTGCACACCTGCGGCCACCAGCGCCTGTTCTGCGGCGAACCATGCGTCGACACCTGGCTCGCGCGAGCAGGCGAGGCGAGGGGCTACGTCATGGACCTGGCCACGCTGTGGCGGCTGGCCAGCCACTGGTACGACGGTCGGCTCAGCCCGGGCTACACCCGGCGGGACCCGTCCACCGCCGCCGCCTACTTCCGGTCGGTCGGCCTGCGCGGCCCGTTCTGGGGCCTGTCCGACGACCCGACCGACTGACCCGCGAGGATGGCCCGGTGACCAGCACCGAGCACCAGCACGACGTCGAGGTCCGCCGACGGATCGCCGCGGCACCCGGCGAGGTCTACGACCTGGTCAGCGACGTCACCCGGATGGGCGAGTGGAGCCCGGAGACCGCGTCCTGCCGCTGGGTCGGAGACGTCACCGCGGCTGAGGTCGGCGCCCGGTTCCGCGGCACCAACCGCCGCGGGCCGCTGCTCTGGACGACCACCTGCACGGTCACCGCGGCGGACCCGGGACGGCGGTTCGCGTTCGCGGTCTCCTGGGCCGGTGTCCCGATCTCCGACTGGACCTACACGTTCACCCCGGACGGCACCGGCTGCGAGGTGGTCGAGGCGTGGAGCGACCGGCGTCCGGGATTCATCCGGGTGGCGTCGGTGCCCGCGATGGGCGTCGTCGACCGGGGCGCGCACAACCGGCGCGGCATGGAGGCCACGCTCGCCGCGCTCCAGCGGGCGGCCGAGTCGCACTGACGCAACCGGATGCCCTCGGCGCGCGTCCAACCCCCGACCAGCTGCACCGGGACCTGGAGGCCGCCATGCACCGTCGTATCGTCCTCGTCGGAGTGGTCGCTGCCGCTGTGGCCGGTCTCGGCGCTGCCCAGCTGGCGCCCGGCGTCACACCCGCCGCCCGGGCCGACGGGCTGGCGGGTTACGCCAGCTGCGACGAGCTGCTCGGCAGCTACCGCGCCGAGCTGGGACGCACGGTCACTGCCCACGGGTACGGGTGGGGCGGCGGCTTCGCCGTCGCCGACACCGCGACGTCGGCGGCGTCCGGTCCGGCGGCCCGGCAGTCGGGCGAAGCGAGCGCGGTCGGCAGCGGGGCGACCGGCACCAACTTGCAGGAGCAGGGCGTCGACGAGCCGGACCTGGCCAAGCTGCGCGACGGCCGACTGGTCGTCCTGACCGGGAACCGGCTGCGGATCGTGTCGGCCGAGGCGCAACCGCGGCTGCTCGGCTCACTGCGCGTCACCGACGGCGAGACGTACGGCGGCGAGCTGCTGCTCGTGGACGACCGTGCCGTCGTGGTGGTCCCCGGCTGGCGGAACGACACCCGACTGATGCCGAACACGGCCGGCGACCGGAAGATGATGTCCTACCGGCCGGGCACCCCCACCACAGAGGTCGTGCTCGTCGACCTGTCCGACGACCAGCCACGGCTGCTCGAGCGCTCTGTGTACGACGGGCAGTACGTCAGCGCCCGGCTGGTCGACGGCACCGTCCGACTGGTCACCACCACCCGCCCGCAGCCGCCGATCCTCTACCCGACCGAGCCCGGTCCGGGCGCCGAGGAGCAGTCCCTGATCGCCAACCAGCGGGCTGCGGCGAGCGTCACACTCGACACGGTCCTGCCGCAGGTGGTCCGCAGCGACGCTGACGGGACGGTGCTGGAGCGGGGCGCCGCGGTGTCCTGCGACCAGACCTTCCACGCCCGCCGACCGTCCGGCGCGAGCACCCTGCTCGTCACCACGCTGCGCCCGGCCGACGGCCTGGCCTCGACCGACCGGACCGCAGTCACCACCGACGGCGACCTGGTCTACGCCTCCGAGGACCGGCTCTACGTCGCGACCAGCCGCTGGGGCACCGTCGGCCCGGTCCGGCTGATGGCCGACGTACGTCCCGGGCGGACGACGGCGCCGGCGGACGAGGTCGAGCACCGAGCTGCACGCCTTCGACACCACCTCGGACTCCGAGACGACGTACGTCGGCAGCGGCACCGTCCCGGGCTACGTGCTGGGTCGGTGGGCGCTGTCCAGCCACGAGGGCGCGCTGCGGGTGGCCACCACCCGGCAGCCGCCGTGGCAGGGCGAGGGCGACCAGACCGGCGAGACGTCCTCGATGCTCGTCAAGCTCGTCGAGCGGGACGGCGCGCTGGTCGAGACCGGCCGGGTCGGCGGGCTCGGCCGGACCGAGCAGATCCGGGCGGTGCGGTACTTCGGCGACATCGCCGCCGTCGTGACTTTCCGGCAGACCGACCCGCTGTACCTGCTCGACCTCTCCGGCGAACCCAGGGTGCTCGGCGAGCTGAAGGTGCCCGGCTTCTCGACGTACCTGCACCCGCTCGGTGACGGACTCCTTCTCGGGCTCGGCCAGGACGCCACCGAGGACGGCCAGATCACCGGGATGCAAGCGTCGGTGTTCGACATCTCCGACCTGGCCCACCCCGAGCTGCGCGACCGGCTGCGGCTCGGCAACGGCTGGTCACCCGCCCTCGACGACTCCCGCGCCTTCGGCTACGACCCGCAGCGCCGGCAGGCGACCTTCCCGTTCACCGGCTACGACCCGGCGAAGTCGCTGGGTGAGCAGCCGAGCGCGCTCGGGGTGACCGTGGCCGCCGACGGCGAGCTGAGCCTGACCGGCCGGCTGGACCTCTCCGGCGACAGCTGGCCGCAGCGGGTGCTCACCGACGGCGACCGGGTCTACGCCGTCACCGACAGCGGGGTCATCGCGGGTGACGCCGGGACGATGCAGCGCAGCGGGCAGCTGTCCTTCAGCGCCGGCTGAGCACGCGTCGGGCCGAGTTCCGGCCGCCCTCAGAGGTCGTTGCGGCTCGTGCGGTGCGATGGCACAGTCTGCGTGGTGACGGCGTTGCCGGACGACGTTGAAGGGCTCTTCCGAACCTTCATGGATCAGAGCCCGCTGACGGCATGGATAGTCGACCACGAGGATCGCCTGGTGTACTCCAGTGCGCCGTTCCCGTTGCGTGCGGACCAGGTGGGGATCTCGATGTGGGACCTCGTGCCGGAGCAGTACGTACCGCCCTATCGGGCGGCACTGCACCTGGCCCGGTCCACCGGCGAGACCCAGGTCGTCACCGCGCCTGGTCCCGTCAGCGGAGGATCGCCAGGGACCGAGGGGTGGTACCAGGCCTACTACTTCGCCCTGCCCCGCGGTTGGGTAGGCGGTGTCGGCGTCGACGTGACCAGCCTGACCGAGGCCCGGCAGGAGCTGGAGCGGTCGCGACAGCGCCTCGTCGCCGCGGGTGACGAGGCACGTCGGCGCATCGAGCGGGACCTCCACGACGGCGTTCAGCAGCGGCTGATCGCGCAGCTGCTCCGACTCCGCGCGGTCCAACAGCGCGCGCAGAAGGACCCGGTCGCTGCACTAGCGATGCTGGACGCCGGCGTCAGCGACCTGGAAGAGGCCATCGAGGAGCTCCGGGAACTGGCGCGAGGCATCCATCCCAGCACCTTGACGCGGTCCGGCCTCGGCCCCGCGCTGAGCAGTCTCGCCGCCAGGGCCGGGGTGCCCGTGCGGCTGCACTGCTCGGTCGAGGGCCGGCTGCCCGAAGCTGTCGAGGCCGCGACCTACTTCGTCTGCTCCGAGTCGCTCACGAACATGGCCAAGCATGCGCAGGCGACGAACGCTGAGGTGTCCGTCCAGGTCGCTGGTGACGCCGTGGCGGCCGTGATCAGTGACGATGGTGTCGGCGGCGTCGTCGTCCAACGCGGCGGGGGCCTCGAGGGACTGCGAGACCGCGTTGAGGCGCTCGGTGGCAGCTTGGTGATCGCTTCCCGGTCCGGCGCCGGCACGACCCTGCGCGCCTCGATCCCGCTCGGGGGTGTCGTGGGCGCCGCGTCGGCGGCCACCGACGCGACCCGATAGCGACGGCGCGATCAGGTCTCGCCGCCGATGTCGGTCTGGTACGCGTCGTAGACCAGGTCGGCACCGCTCTGCCGGTGGCGGCTGAGGCTGCCGAGGAACGTGGTGGCGGATTCGCGGATCGGATCTACGTCGACGATGTCCACCGGCGCGTCGCGGCTGGCGAGAAGGCGGTTGATCGAGTCCCTGATCCGGGTGTGTTCATCGGTGAGCTTGGTCACCGAGCTGGCGAGATGCGGCGCCGTCGCCAGCAGTGCCTGGTAGAGACCGTCGGGTCCCTCGGTCAGCTCGACGTGCTCTCCGAAGTCCGCCTCCAGCTCCACGAGGGCGACGTTGACTCGTTCCGCCCATGCGCTGGCGCGACCCGAGGCAGGTGCGGCCAACGCCTGTTCCAGCGCGCGCATCGATTCCAACAACTCGGCCCGGTGCGCGCGCAGCGACTGGAAACCAGGATCGATCTGCGGCCGATCGGGTCCCATCTGCGCCTCCGAGATCAAGCCCTGGTCCGATCCTGGGACCTCCCGGCCGGATCGTCCAGAGGCCTCGACTGCCCGCAGTACGGTTTTCTCGTGCCCACCTTCGATGACGTGGCCAGGTTGGCTGCCGCGTTGCCCGAGGTGACCGAAGGCAACAGCCGCGGCAACCGGTCATGGTCCGTCGGCGGCAAGGCCCTCGCCTGGGAACGTCCCTTCAGCAAGGCCGACATCAGACGGTTCGGTGACGCAGCACCACCTGAGGGTCCGATCCTGGCTCTTCGGGTGGACGACCTGGGCGAGAAGGAAGCTGTGCTGTCCGCCCACCCGCGGGCCTTCTTCACCATTCCGCACTTCGATGGCTACGCAGCCGTACTCGTGCAACTGGCGAGAGTCACCGAGAAGGAGCTGCAAGAGGCGATCGTCGACGGCTGGCTGGCGTGTGCGCCGGCGCGCCTCACCGAGCGCTACCTCAACGAATAGCTGCGCGGAGGTGAAGGTCGGTCCCTCCACATTCGGGCTAGGCAACCACGCTCGAGATTTGGGTGGGCTATGCCGATGGCCACCTCGGCTCCGACCACGAGCTCGCCCACGAGATCTACCACGACGACGCCGTACTCGAGTTCCCGCAGTCGGGCGAGCGGTTCGAAGGTGTCGCCAACTTCAAGGAGTGGCGCGGCCAGTACCCCGGCGACGTGCGCTATCGGATCCGACGCATGACGGCGAGCGAGAACCTAGTGGTCGTCGAGTGCTCGATCAGCTACGACGGCGGCCCCTGGCAGTTCGGGGTGCAGCTTCTCGACTTCCGCGGCGACAAGGTGGAGCGCGAGCGCATCTACGTGATGGAAGGCTGGGCGGCGCCGGACTGGCGGGCGCCGTGGCGGGCCGACACCCCTGCCGATCCGCCGCCGTGACACATACTGACGCCATGATGTCGGCGCGGTCGCAGCTGCAGGCCATGCCCGTCATTCTGCGGTTCGCGGTCGTCGGCTCAACGGTGGCGGGCGTGCTCGGCGGTGTCCTGGGCCTGGTCCTCGGCTGGCGCGCGTACCCGCCCACGGCGTGGTTCGCCGTGATCGAGGTCGCGGTACCAGCCGCGATCGTTGGCGCGGCTCTAGGGGCCTTCGCCGGGCTGGTCACTGTGATCGTTCAACGGACCATCCAGCACTGACGACCGCAGCTCAGCCGCCCGCCATCGCGCCGATGACCATGAACGGCTCCTCGCCCTGGACGACCCGCTCCGGCAGCGGAGCGTCCGGCTCCTCGTGGGACAGGTCCTCCTCGCAGGCGTAGAAGCGCACGAAGGCACGCCGCTTCGCCGTCGCCCGGTCGCGGATCGTGCCGAGCAGCATCGGGAACTCGCGCCTCCAGGGCGTCGAGCACCGACCGCTGGGTGACCTCCCCCTCGACGTCCACGAGGACCTCGCCCTGGACCTTGGCCATCGCTCGCAGATGGGCCGGCAGGACCACCCGCACCGAGTCGCTCATGTTCCCGCCCTCACCGAAGCGTCTGGACCTCGACGGACAGCACCGCCGGCAGGTCACGGACGATCGGGGCCCAGGAGTCGCCGGAGTCGTTGGACGCGTAGACCTGGCCGCCGGTGGTGCCGAAGTAGACGCCGCAGGACTCGTGCTGGTCGACGGCCATCGCGTCGCGCAGCACGTTGACGTAGCAGTCCGCCTGCGGCAGCCCCTCGGTCAGCGCCTCCCACTCGTCGCCGCCGGTGCGGCTGCGGTAGACGCGCAGCTTGCCGTCCGGCGGGTAGTGGTGGGAGTCGCTGGGATCGGGACGACGTAGATGGTCTCCGCCTCGTGCGCGTGCACCGCGATCGGGAAGCCGAAGTCGGTGGGCAGGTTGCCGCTGACCTCCTGCCAGGAGTCGCCGCCGTCCTTGCTGCGCATGACGTCCCAGTGCTTCTGCATGTAGAGGACGTCGGGGTTGGCTCGGGTGCATGTCGATGCGGTGCACGCAGTGACCGACCTCGGAGTCCTGGTCGGGGATCTCACCGGACCGCAGGCCCTTGTTGATCGGCTGCCAGGTCTCGCCGCCGTCGGATGTGCGGAAGGCGCCGGCCGCGGAGATCGCGACGTAGAGCCGGTCGGCGTCGCTCGGGTGCTGGAGGATCGTGTGCAGGCACATGCCGCCGGCGCCGGGCTGCCACTGCGGGCCGGTGTCGTGCTTGCGCAGGCCGGACAGCTCGGTCCACGACGTGCCGCCGTCGGTCGACTTGAACAGCGCGGCGTCCTCGACGCCGGCGTAGACGCGTCTCGGCGTCGTGCAGGCTACGGCTCGAGGTGCCAGACCCGGGTGAAGGCCCAGGGCGCGCAGCGAACCGTCGTACCACTGGTGCTCGCCGGGGACCCCGTCGTAGGTGAAGTCGTTGCCCACCGTCTCCCAGGTCGACGCCGCCGTCGTCGGAGCGCTGGATCACCTGCCCGAACCACCCGCTGGTCTGCGAGGCGTAGATCCGGTCGGGGTTCAGCGGGCGAGCCCTTGAGGTGGTAGATCTCCCATACCCGGGAAGTGCGGGCCGTCGACCTTCCAGTCCGTGCGCGCCTCGTCCGAGGTGAGGACGAAGGCACCCTTGCGGGTCCCGACGAGGACACGTGTGCCACCCATGCGCTGATCCCTCCCTGCTGCTTGGCCGCGACGCTACTCGTCCGGCCCGACAGAAGGGACCCCCTGCCCGGCCGAAACTCATCGGTGCGCCGGTCGAAGGCTCAGAGCAGGTCCACGTCCGCATGGGTGGCTCCGCCGGACAGCCGGGCGTAGCCGGGCCCGCGGTCGAAGAACGGCTCGCTCCCCCGTACGCCGGTCGCGCAGCCCGGCTGCGCAGCGCATCGGTGGCCGGCGCGTCGACCGTCGCGAGCGTGCCGTCGTACGCCGAGCGACCACGCCGTAGTCGCGCGCGCGCCCCCTCGACGCTGACCTTGCCCCACTCGACGTCCGCGGACGACCTCGGCCACCGTCGCGGTCCAGCGGGTCGCCCCAGCCGCCGCCACCCGTCGTGCGGATCCGGATCACCTCCCCGGCGCGCACCGGCTCGGCGTCGGCCAGCGCGTCGACCTCGCGCTCGCCCGGCCCGCCCGGGTCGATCGTCACCTGGAACGACCGGCCGGCCCGGCCGCCCTTGACGCCCCAGCAGGCCAGGATCGAGCGGTCGGCGATCGACATGAAGTGCGCGTCCGCGCAGCATCCGGATGTGCTTCTCGTAGCCCAGCCCGCCGCGGAACTGCCCGGCGCCGCCGGAGTCGACGGCCAGCCCGAGCCGCTCGACCAGGAACGGGAAGCGCGACTCGGTGAACTCGGTCGGCAGGTTCCGCGAGTCCGGCACGACGTGGATGGTGTCCTCGCCGTCGGCGTAGTAGCGGCCGCCGGAGCCGCCGCCGAGCACCTCGCGCATCAGGTACGGCTCGCCGTCGAGGTCGGTGCCGTAGACGCCGGTGTAGCGGATGGTCTCCTGGTCGGCCGGCATCCGGCCGTCGACCGCCTTGGCCAGCACGCCGGCGAGCACGCCGAGCAGCCGCAGGATGACGAACGTGCGGGCGTTGGTCGGCGCCGGGAAGACCGGGGTCAGCAGCGTGCCCGGCGGCGGGAACCGCATCTCGATCAGCGGCACGATGCCCTCGTTGACGTCGAGCTCGGCCATCCGCTCGGGCGTGTCGGCGAGGTTGCGCAGGATCGGCGCCAGCCACTTCTTCAGGAAGTTGCCGTCGGCGTAGTCGCCGCAGTGGTTGATCGGCCCCTTGGCCTGCGGCGAGGTGCCGGTGAAGTCGAGCACGAGCGGCACGTCGCGGGTCGAGTCCATGGTCAGCGTGATCCGCTGGGCGTGCAGCCGCGGCTCGTCGACGCCGTCGTGCTCGGCGTAGTCCTCCCACACGTAGCTGCCGTCCGGGATCTTCGACAGGATCTCCCGCCGGTAGGTCTCGGTGGTCTTGTCGATGATCGCGTCGAAGCAGGCCTCGACGGTCTCCCGGCCGTAGCGGGCGAACAGCTCGGCCAGCCGGCGCGAGCCCATCAGGCAGGCCGAGCACTCGGCGTCGAGGTCGGCGGCCAGCGAGTCGGGCATCCGCGAGTTGCGGGTCATGATGCGCAGCGCCGCCTCGTTGCGGCACGCCCTGGTCCCACAGCTTGATCGGCGGCACCATCAGGCCCTCCTCGAACACCGAGGTGGCGCTGCGACGGCATCGAGCCGGGCACCGCGCCGCCGATGTCGTCGTGGTGGCCGAACGCCTGCACGAACGCGACGACCGGTCCCCCGCCGACTCGTCGACGAACACCGGCACCGTGACGCACAGGTCGGGCAGGTGGCCGATGCCGCCCTCGGACAGGTAGACGTCGTTGTGGAAGAACACGTCGCCCGGGCGCATCGTCTCGAGCGGGAAGTCGCGGACGACCGGGTGCACCAGCGCGGAGTACGACCGGCCGGTCAGCTTGCGCAGCTTCGCGGTCGTGGATGCCGGCCCGGAAGTCGTGCGCGTCGCGGATCATCGGCGACCGCGCGGTGCGCCCGATCGCGGTCTCGACCTCCTTCTCGACCGCCGCCAGCGAGCCCTCGACGATCTCGAGCACGACCGGGTCGACGCCGTCGACCGCATCGGTGCTCATCGGCTCCCTCCCGAGGTCACCAGCAGGTTGCCGAACCGGTCGACGCGTCGCGGCGAAGCCGGGGTGCAGCGGCACCGTCGAGCCGAACTCCTCGACGACCGCCGGCCCGGTCGACCTCGTCGTCCGGCGCGAGGTCGGCCCGCCAGTAGACCGGGGTGTCCACCCAGTCGTCGAAGAAGACCGGCCGTACGCCGGTACGCGCCCGCTCGCGGCCCGCCCTCCTGCGGGCGGCAGCTCGCGCAGCCGGGGCCGCTCGATCGGGCCGACGCCGGTCACCCGCAGGTTCACCCACTCGACCGGCTGCCGCGGGTCGTCGCCGGAACGCGTAGCCGTAGAGCTGCTCGTGCGCGTCGTGGAACGCGTCGGCGACCGCGGCGGCGAACGCGTCGTCGACCGGCCCGTCCGGCGCCGGCACCCGCACCTCGAACGCCTGCCCGAAGTAGCGCAGGTCGGCGCGTGCGCAGGAAGCCGGTGCTCGCCGCGGGCGAAGCCCTCGCGGTCCAGCGCCTCCGCGGCCTGCTCCTGCAGCTCGTCGTAGCACGCCGGCCACCAGGTCGCAGGTCGAGGTCGGTGTGCCGGCTGACCGCCGTCCGCACGTAGTCGTTGCGGACGTCGACGGTCAGCAGGCCGAACGCCGACAGGTTGCCCGGGTCGCGCGGCACCAGCACGCCGGCCAGCCCGAGGACGTCGACCAGCCGGCACAGCAGCAGCGAGCCGGAGCCGCCGAAGGTCGCCATCGTGAAGTCGCGCACGTCCAGGCCGCGCTTGACGGTGACCTGGCGCAGCGCGTTGGCCTGGTTCCAGGCCGAGATCTCCAGGATGCCGGTGGCCGCCCGCTCCACGGTCAGGCCGAGCCGGTCGGCGAGGGCCTGCAGCCCGGCCCGGGCCGCCTCGACGTCGAGCGGGATCTCGCCGCCCAGCAGGTGCGGCGGGATCCGGCCGAGCACGACGTGCGCGTCGGTGACCGTCGGCTCGGTGCCGCCGCGGCCGTAGCAGAGCGGGCCCGGGGTCGGCGCCGGCCGAGCGCGGGCCGACCTTCAGCGTGCCCTCCGGCGAGATCCAGGCGACCGAGCCGCCGCCGGCCCCGACCGTGACGACGTCGATCATCGGGATCTTGCTGGGGTACTGGCCGACGGTGCCCTCGGTGGTCAGCGTCGGCTCGCCGTCGAGCACCACCGACACGTCGGTCGAGGTGCCGCCGCCGTCGCAGGTGAGCACCCGGTCGAAGCCGGCCTCCCGGGCGACCAGGGCCGCACCGAGCGCGCCGGCGGCCGGGCCGGACAGCACCGTGGTGATCGGCTGGTGCACGACCTCCTCGGCCGACAGCACGCCGCCGTTGGACTTCATCACGTAGAACGGCACGTCGCGGCGCCACCTCGTGCAGCCGGCTGGTGATGTTCGCGACGTACGACGCCATCTTCGGCTTCACCGCGGCGTCGACCAGCGTGGTCACCGCCCGCTCGTACTCGCGGTACTCCCGCAGCACGTCGCTGGAGATCGAGACGACCGCGTCCGGGTGCTCCCGGCGCAGCACCTCGCGCATCGCCGCTCGTGCCCCGGGTCGGCGTAGGAGTGCAGGAAGCAGACGCCGATGCGTGTCGATGCCGGCGTCGCGGAACCACCGGGCCGCCGCGACCGCCTCGGCCTCGTCGAACGGCCGGACCTCGGTGCCCTGGAAGTCCAGCCGGCCGCCGACGGTCCGCACCCGGTGCGACCGGCACGATCCGCGGCGGCTTCACCCAGAAGTAGGAGTTGCCGTAGCCGTCGGGCACGCGACTGCCGCGCGATCTCGAGCAGGAACTCGTAGCCCTCGGTGGTGATGAAGCCCGAGGTCGCCGACCTTGCCCTCGAGCAGCTGGTTGGTGGCGACGGTGGTGCCGTGGCTGACCGGCTGCCACGTCGGCGCCGGTCGCGGCCCATCAGGTCGAGCACCTTGCGGACCCCGGCCATGAACCCGTCGGCCGGGTTCGCCGGCGTCGACGGGGTCTTGGTGGTGACCAGCTCGCCGGTCGCCTCGTCGAGCGCGACGACGTCGGTGAAGGTGCCGCCGGTGTCGATGCCGATCCGGATGCGCGACCGTCATGGCCGTCATTCAACCGTGCCCGCCCGGCGGGGTCGTCGTCAGTCGACGATCTCGCCGTTCGGGGCCGGCGTGCGGGAACGAGGTGGCCGCCGGCCGGACCAGGTCGTCGGCGTAGCGGCGGATCAGGTCGAGGTTGCGGTCGGCCAGGTGGTCGAAGACCTGCGGCACGCTCGACCCGGGCGTGAGCGACGGACATCGCGGTGGCCGGGTCGAGCCGGGCGCTGACCCAGCACTCGTGGCTCGCTGCCCGCGCGACCACCTCGGCGACCGGGGTGACCACCATCGAGTTGCCGAAGTAGAGCACCCCGCCGGGGTCGATGCCGGTGGCGTTGGCGCCCACGACGTAGACGTGGTTGTCGTAGGCCCGGGCCCGGTTGGTGAGCTCCCAGATGTCCGCCGAGCGCAGCAGCGCGGACGGCCGCACGATCACCTCGGCGCCGCGGACCGCGGTGATCCGGGACAGCTCGGGGTAGTCGCCGTCGAAGCAGATGATCTGCCCGATCCGGCCGAGGTCGGTCTCGACGACGCTGACCTCGTCGCCCGGGCGTCACCCAGCCGCCGCGCGAGCGCATCTCGGTGCAGAACGGGTGGGTCTTGCGGTAGACGCCGGCCACCGTCGCCGTCCCGGCCGAGCAGCACCGAGGCGTTGTAGACGACGCCGCGCTCCGGCCCGCGCTCGTAGGTGCCGACGACGACGTGCACGCCGAGCCGGCGGGCGGCCTCCTGCAGCGGCTCGACGACCGGGCCCGGGGACCTCGGACACCAGGTCCCAGAGCTCGCTCCGGGCCGATGCCCGGCGTGAAGCCGGTGGTGACCGACTCGGGCAGCACGACCAGCTCGGCGCCGGTCGCCTCGACGCAGCGGGTCACCCAGTCGGCCGCCTTGGCCAGGTTGCCCTTGACCGACTCGGCGCGTCAGCGGACCCGGGCAGCGGGGCGACCTGGACGGCCGCGACGGTGAACGCGCTCATCCCCCCACTCTGCCATCCCGTGGGTGCCCCATCCGTGCCTGTTCGGGACCAATCATCCCGATCGCCAACGGGACGGGCGAGGACTATGACAGAGGGGCGGGCTGGGGAGGGGGTGTCGCATGTCCTTGGTCGCTGCTGTCGAACCCGAGCCGCGGGCCGGGTCGGCCAGGATGCCGCCCCTGCTCGCCGACGGGCTGCTGGCGCTCCTCATCACCGGGCTCAGCCTGGTCAGCATCGTCGCCAGCGGCACGCCGGAGGAGGGTGACCGGCTCCGCGAGGCCGACGAGTTCGGTGTCGTGCTGCTGCTCTGCCAGTCCGCGCCGCTCATCTGGCGGCGGCGCTCCCCCGTGCTCGTGTTCGCCTGCGTCTCCGCGGCGTTCCTCGCCTCCGAGGCGATCGGGTACCGCGGACCGCCGCTGCCGTTCGCTCCCCTCATCGCGCTCTTCACGGTCGCCGCCTGGAGCTCGGCCGTTGTCGCCGCCGTCACGGCCGCAGTCATGGCCACCTGCACGATCGTCGCAGCGCTCATCCACGGCGACCCGCTCACCGATGACGCACCGCTCGACTACCTCGTCTCGATCGCCGCGGCTTCCCTGATCGGCTACGGCGTGCAGCTCAGCAGGGCCCGGACGGCGCTTCTCGAAGAGCAGGCGCGCCAGCTGGTCGACACCCAGGCGGCGAAGACTGCCCTGGCCGTCGAGCAGGAGCAGTCCCGGATCGCCCGGGAGCTGCATGACATCGTCGCCCACCACGTCAGCGTGATCGTGGCCACGGCGGGCGGTGCGCAGAAGGTGTTCGACGCCCACCCGCCGCAGGCGCGGGAGGCACTGAGCTCGATCGAGCTGACGGGTCGTGAGGCCCTCACCGAGATGCGGCGGCTGCTCGGAGTCCTGAGCACGCAGCCGACCTCGGCCGGACGGTTCCCGCAGCCAGGCCTCGACCAGCTTCCGGGCCTGCTGACCCAGATCCGACGCGCCGGCCTGGACGTGGACCTGTCGGTCGAGGGCACCCAGCGCCCGCTGGACGCGGGCGTGGAGCTCAGCGCCTACCGCATCGTCCAGGAGGCGCTGACGAACAGCCTCAAGCACGCCGGCCCCGCGCACGCCCGCGTGGTGATCCAGTACCGCCCAGAGCTCCTCGAGCTCGAGGTGCGCGACGACGGGCGCGGCAGCGTCCGTAACCCTCGCCCCGGCCAGGGCCTGGTCGGGATGAGGGAGCGGGCAGCGCTCCTCGGCGGCACCCTCGACGTGCGGCCGATGCCCGGCCGCGGCTTCCGTGTCCTCGCGTCGCTGCCGCGTGGACGGCGGCGCGGCATGACGATCAGCGTGGTCGTGGCAGACGACCAGCCGTTGATGCGCGCCGCACTCCGGATGTGCCTCTCCGCCGAGCCCGACGTCGACGTGGTCGCCGAAGCAGCCGACGGGGCCGAGGCCGTCGAGCTGGCCGAGCGGCTGCGCCCGGACGTCGTGATCATGGACATCCGGATGCCCACGATGGACGGCGTCACCGCGACGGCCCGCCTGACCGCAGCCTTCGACGGAGCGTCCAGCAAGGTGCTCGTCGTCACGACCTTCGATCTCGACGAGTACGTCGTGGAGGCCCTGCGGGCAGGGGCCAGCGGCTTCCTGCTCAAGGACGCCACCCCTCAGGAGCTGGTGAACGCGGTCCGGGTCGTCGCCGCCGGCGACGCACTGCTGGCACCGAAGGTCACTCGCCGGCTCCTCGACCGCTACGCCAGCCGGCTGCCGTCTCCGGCGCGCGGGAACTCCGACGCGCTGGACCGCCTGACCGGGCGCGAGCGCACAGTCCTCGAGGCGCTGGCGCGTGGTGCGTCGAACACCGAGATCGCCGCGGCGCTGCACCTGGCGGAGAGCAGCGTCAAGACCCACGTCGCGCACCTGCTCACCAAGCTGGGGGCGCACACCCGCGTGCACCTGGTCATCTTTGCGTACGAGAGCGGGCTCGTGGAGCCAGGAACGACATAGCCCTGCCCGCGTCCGGCTCCCCCTGCGGGTGGAGCCGCAACCACCCCGGACGGTGGGTCAAAGTGGGGACCGCTGCCGGACGACGCCGGCGCCGCCGCTGCCTACCGTCGAGGCGCGGGGTCCTTCGGCCTCGCCCGACTGCGATGGGTGGGGTCAGCCGCGATGATGCGATGGATCGTCAGCTCCAGCCTCCGACTCAGGCGTCTCGTCGTGGCAGCCGCCGTGGCGATCCCGGTCCTGGCGTTCGTCCAGCTGCACGACGCCTCGGTGGACGTGTACCCCGAGTTCGTGCCGACCACGGTGCAGATCCAGACGGAGGCGCTGGGGCTGTCCGCCGCAGAGGTGGAGCAGCTCATCACCGTCCCCCTCGAGCAGGACCTGCTCAACGGCGTGCCGTGGCTGGACACCATCCGCTCCGAGTCCATGACCGGGCTCTCCTCGATCGACCTCGTCTTCGAGCGGGGCACCGACGTGCTGCGGGCCCGGCAGGCCGTGCAGGAACGGCTGTCGCAGGCCCACGCGCTGCCAGCGGTGGGCAGCGCGCCGATCATGATCCAGCCGGTCGCCTCGGAGAGCCGGGTCATGATGATCGGCCTCAGCTCGAAGCAGCTGTCGCTGATCGACATGTCGGTGCTGGCCCGGTGGAAGATCAAGCCGCGGCTGATGGGCATCCCCGGCGTCGCCAACGTGGCCATCTGGGGCCTACGCGACCGGCAGCTGCAGGTCAGGGTCGACCCCGAGAAGCTCCGCGAGCGCGGCGTGACCCTCGACTCCGTCATCGACACGACCGGCAACGCGCTGTGGGTGTCCCCGCTGACGTTCCTCGAGGCCTCCACGCCCGGCACCGGGGGCTTCGTCGACACCGCGAACCAGCGGTTCGGCGTCCAGCACATCCTCCCGATCACGACACCCGACCAGCTCGCCTCGGTCACGCTGCACAACGTCGACGGCCGGACGATGCGACTCGGCGACGTGGCCGACGTCGTCCAGGACCACCAGCCGCTGATCGGTGACGCCGTCCTGGACGACAGCCCGGCCCTGATGCTCGTCGTCCAGAAGTTCCCGAAGGCCGACACCGGCCAGGTCACGCGAGACCTCGAGGACGCGATGGCGTCGCTCGCACCCGGGCTCGGCGGGATCACGATCGACACCAAGGTGTTCCGCCCGCAGAGCTTCATCGATCAGGCGCTGCACAACATCGGCGCCGGTGCCGTCGTCGCCGTCGTCCTGCTCCTGGCGCTGCTCACCCTGGCCCTCTTCTCCTGGCGGGTAGCGGTCATCAGCGTCGTGGCGACGATCGTCTCGCTCTCGGCCGCGTTGACGGTGCTCGGCATCCGCGGTGCAACGTTCAACACGATGGTCCTCGCCGGCCTCGCCGTGGCGCTCGTCGTGGTGATCGACGACGTCGTGGTGAGCACGTCGTCCATCGCACGCCGCCTGCGCCTGCAGCGCGAGACCGGCGACGACCGCTCGGCGACCACGGTGGTGGCCGAGGCGGCCCTCGAGGACCGGGGCCCGCTGCTCTACGCCACGTGCGTGATCCTGCTCGCTGCGGTACCGGTCTTCCTGCTCACGGACGTGGCCGGATCCTTCGGCCGGCCGCTCGTCGTGTCCTACGCGCTGGCCGTGCTGGCCTCCGTGGTGGTTGCCCTCACGGTGACGCCGGCGCTTGCCCTCATGCTGCTGTCCGGCCGGGCAGCAGCCAGCGGGCCGTCGCCGGCCGTCCGCTGGGTCGAGAGGCAGACCCAGCGGCTCCTGCAGCGGTTCGTCGCGACGACGTGGGTCGCCTATGCAGCACTCGCCGTTCTGGTCATCGGCGCTCTCGCCGTGCTCCCCCAGCTGGACGGCGGCGCCTTGATCCCCGCGCCGCAGCAGCGTCAGCTCGTCGTGCCGTTCCAGGCGGCTCCCGGTGCGTCGGTGCCCGCGATGGACGAGATCGCGGCAGCTGCCACCAAGGAGGTGCGCGCCGTCCCCGGCGTGACGGAGGTGGGCGTGCACGTCGGTCGCGCGATCATGTCCGACCAGATCGTCCCCACCACCTCGGGCGAGCTCTGGGTCACCATCGATGACGACGCGCCGTACGACGCGACCGTCGCCGCGATCCGGCGCCGGCTGAACAAGCACCCCGAGTTCGACCACCAGCTCGCCACCTACGCCACCGAGCGGCTGCAGGCAGCCGGCACCGGCACCACCCATCCGGTCGTCGTGCGCGTCTACGGCCCCGAGCTCCCCAAGCTGCGCGCCTCGGCCGAGAAGGTGCGGCAGGCGATCTCGTCGGTTGACGGCGTGGTGAACGCGCGGGTGCAGCGGCTCTCCACCGAGCCCACGCTGCAGATCAAGGTGGACCTGGCGGCGGCGCAGCGCATCGGCATCAAGCCGGGCGACGTGCGACGGGAGACCGCGACCCTGCTCGCCGGCCTGCTCGTCGGGAACCTGTACGAGCAGCAGAAGATCTTCGACGTCGTCGTCTGGGGCGACCCGACGGTCCGCAGCGACGTCGCCGGCGTGCAGAACCTGCTGATCGACACGCCCGACGGCGGTCACATCCGGCTCGGCGACGTGGCCTCGGTGCAGCTGCGGCCGTACCCGACCTCGATCAGGCACGACGACGTGTCGCGCAGCCTTGCCGTCATCGCTGACGTGTCCGGTCGAGGGGTCGACGGGGTCGTCGGCGACGTCCGGGACCAGGTCGCGGCGCTCGGGTTCCCTCTCGAGTACCACGCCGAGGTGTTCGACGACTACTCCGACGCCCGCCGCGCCGACCTCCGGCTCCTCGGCATCGCCGTGGTGGCCGCACTCGGCATCTTCCTGCTGCTCCAGGCCGCGACCGGCAGCTGGCGGGCCGCCCTGCTGCTGCTGCTGACCCTGCCGCTCGCCACCGTCGGCGGCGTGCTGTCCGCCGGGCTGGCCGGGGGTCTCATGTCGGCCGGCGCGCTGGCCGGGCTGCTCGCCGTCCTCGCCATCGCCACCCGTCACAACATCGTCCTCGTACGGCGGTACCAGCAGCTGCGCACCGACGGCAAGCCGCTCGGGCCGGCGGCGGCCGTCCGGGCGGCAGAGGAACGCTCGTCGCCGGTCCTGCTCACCGTCCTCGCCACGGCCGTCACCGTCCTGCCCTTCGTGGTCGTCGGGACCGTCGCCGGCGAGGAGGTCGTCCACCCCCTAGCGGTCGTGCTGCTCGGCGGCCTGCTCAGCTCCACCCTGCTCACGCTCCTCGTCCTCCCCGTTCTCTGCGTGCGCTTCGTGCCGCCGGACCAGCCGGACCCGTCTGAACCGCCGGCTCCGGGTGACGACCGCACCATCAGGATCCCGGAGAGCCGGGGACGAGAGTCGCAGGAGGCGGGGCATGTCCCGACCTCGTGAGCGGCTCACGGCAATCCTCCTGCTCGGCGCCCTGGCCTTGCTCGGATGCAGCACCGGCGAGGACCTCGGCGAGGCGTCCGACGCGGCCGCGCGCGTCGAGCCGGTCGCCGGCCAGGACGTGAGTCGGGTGACGCTGACGCGCCGGGCCGTCGCGGCGCTCGGCATCCAGACCGAGCCGGCGCAGGCCGGCCCCGGAACCGGAGCCGCGGCGACCGGCGTGCTCACCGTCCCGTACTCCGCGGTGCTGTACGACACGACCGGGGACACCTCGGTCTACCGGCTGACCGGGACCAGGTCCTACCTGCGCACCCCGGTGACGCTGGACCACGTCGCAGGCGACGTCGCCTACCTCAGCCAGGGGATCGACGCCGGCACGACGGTGGTCACGGTCGGGGTGCCGGAGCTGCTCGGGGCAGAAGAAGGCGTCGGGGGGGAATGACCATGACCCAGCAACGGACATTGATGCGGGGGATCGTCAGCACCAGCCTGCGGTACAAGTACATCGCGGTCGCGGTCGCCGCGATGATGATGGCCCTGGGGTCGCTGCAGCTGTCCTCGATGCGGGTCGACGTCTTTCCCGAGTTCGCACCGCCGCGGGTGGAGATCCAGACGATCTGCCTCGGCCTGACCACCTCGGACGTCGAGGCAGCTCGTCACCGTGCCCCTCGAGCAGGCCCTCGAACGGGGTGAAGGGGCTGGACGACATGCGGTCCAAGCTCGGTGCCCCAGCTGTCGTCGATCCAGCTGATCTTCAAGCAGGGTGCGGACCTGCTCGAGTCACGGCAGCTGGTCCAGGAACGGCTCGACACCGTGGTGACCTCGACCTGCCGACCTGGGCGGCGCCGCCGGTGATGCTGGCGCCGGTGTCCGCGACCGGCCGGGCGGTGCAGATCGGCATGACGTCGAAGGACCACTCGCGTCATCGCGATGTCGATGATGGCGTACTGGACGATCCGGGCCCGGCTGCTGCGGGTGCCCGGCGTCGCCAACGTGGCCATCTGGGGCGAGCAGCTGCAGATGCTGACCGTGCAGGTCGACCCGGACAAGATGGCGACCCGCGACGTCGCGCTCGAAGACGTCATGGAGGCCACCGCCGAACTCGGTGGACTCGGGGCTGCTGCGCTTCTCCAACGGCTCCGTCATCGGGACCGGCGGCCTGATCCAGACCGCGACCAGCGGGTGAGCGTCCGACACGTCCTGCCCGATCGTCACGCCCGGCCGACCTGGCCCAGATCCCGGTGGAGAACGGGGCGGGCGAGACGGTGCGCGCTGGGCGACGTCGCGACCGTCAAGGAGGACCACCAGCCGCTGATCGGCGACGCCGTCATCAACGACGAGCCAGGGCTGCTCCTCGTCGTGGAGAAGCTGCCGTGGGCGAACTCGTCGAGCTCACCCATGGCGTCGAGGAGGCCATCGCCGGCCTGGAGCCGGGTCTTGCCCGGCGTCCAGTTCGACACCACGATCTTCCAGCAGGCCAGCTTCATCGAGACCTCGATCCACAACCTCACCCAGGCCCTGGTGCTCGGCTTCCTGCTGGTCGTCGTGATCCTCGGCCTGTTCCTCTTCGAGTGGCGGGTCGCGGTGATCAGCGTCCTCACGATCCCGCTGTCGCTGATGGCGACGCATGCTGGTGCTGTACTGGCGCGGCGAGACGGTCAACACCATGACGCTGGCCGGGCTGGTGATCGCCCTGGGGGCGGTGGTCGACGACGCCATCATCGACGTCGAGAACATCCTCAGACGGCTGCGTCAGCACCGCCGCGAGGGCAGCGACAAGTCCACCGCCGACGGTGATCCTCAGACGCGTCGCTCGAGGTCCGGAGCCCGATCGTCTACGCGACGCTGATCATCGTCGCGGCGCTCGATGCCCGTGTTCCTGCTCGGTGGGCTGACCGGGGCCTTCTTCCGGCCGCTGGCGGTGTCGTACACGCTGGCGATCGTCGCCTCGATGGTGGTGGCGCTGACGGTGACGCCGGCCCTGGCACTGATCCTGCTGCGGAACGGCCCCGATCGAGCGCCGAGAGTCGCCCGTCGTCCGGTGGCTGCAGGCCGCGTACACGCGACAGCTGTCCGGCATCGTCTCGACGGCCGCTCCGCGCGTACTCGGCTTTCCTGGTGCTCACGCTCGTCGGGCTGGCGGTCACGCCTGCGGCTCGGTCAGTCGCTGTTCCCGACCTTCAAGGAGCGCGACTTCCTGGTGCACTGGGTCGCCTAGCCCGGCACCTCGGCCGCGGAGGAGCAGCGGACCACGCTGCAGGTCAGCCGGGAGCTCCGGGCCATCCCGGGGGTCCGCAACTTCGGCTCGCACATCGGCCAGGCCTTCCTCGGCGAGGAGGTCGCCGGCGTGAACTTCGGCGAGGACTGGATCAGCGTCGACGACTCGGCCGACTACGACGACACGCTGCAGTCCATCGCACGAGGTCATCGACGGCTACCCCGGTCTGTACCGCGACGTGCTGACCTATCTCAACGAGCGCATCGAGGAGGTCCTCACCGGGTCCAAGGAGCCGATCGTGGTCCGGATCTACGGGCCGGACCTGCACGCCCTGCGCAAGAAGGCGAACGAGGTCAACAAGATCCTCGGCGGGATCGACGGCCTGGTGGACAACCACGTCGACTTCCAGGTCGACGTGCCCGCAGATCCAGGTGCGGGTCGACCTCGACAAGGCCGCCCGGTACGGCCTCAAGCCCGGCGACGTGCGGCGCGCGGCGTCGACGATGATCGCCGGCGAGGAGGTCGGCGACATCTTCCGGGCCGGCAAGGCGTACGACGTCGTGGTGTGGAGCACGCCGGAGACCCGCAACAGCGTCGCGAGCATCGGCAACCTCCTGCTCGACACGCCGACCGGGCAGCGGGTGCGGATGGCCGACGTCGCGGACGTCAAGGTCCGGCCGATCCCGAACCTGATCGAGCGGCGAGGGCGACTCGCGACGGATCGACATCGCGGCCAACGTCGAGGGGCGCGACCTCGGGTCGGCGGCGAACGAGGTGTCGGAGAAGATCAGCGGCATCAGGTACGCCCGCGGCTACCACGCCGAGCTGCTCGGGGAGTACGCCGAGCGCCAGGCCGCTCAGCGCCGGCTGCTCAACTCCGCCGGCATCGCGGCGCTGGCTGATCCTGCTCCTGCTGCAGACGTCGTTCGGCAGCTGGCGGCTCGCCCTGCTGTCCTTCCTCACCCTGCCGATGGCCCTCGTCGGCGGCGTCCTCGCGGCCTACCTCGCCGGCGGCGATCATCTCGCTCGGCGCGCTGGTCGGCTTCTTCACGGTGTTCGGCATCGCCGCCCGCAACGGGATCCTGCTGATCAACCACTGCCAGCACCTGGAACGCGAGGAGGGCGAGACGTTCGGCCCGGCGCTGGTCCTCCGCGGCGCGCGGGAGCGGCTCTCGCCGATCCTGATGACCTCGCTGGCGACCGGCCTGGCACTCGTGCCGCTCGTGGTCCTCGGCGACCGTCCGGGTCACGAGATCGAGTACCCGCTGGCCATCGTCATCCTGGGCGGGTCTGGTCACCTCGACGCTGCTGAACCTGTTCGTCGTGCCGTCCCTGTACCTGCGGTTCGGGAAGGGTCGGGCCACGTCCACGGCATGATGAGCCGGTGGGCCGGGGCGTCGTCGGAGAGCGGGACCGGGCCCTCGGCGCTCTCTACGGTCTCGCCGTGGGCGACGCGCTGGGCATGCCGACCCAGGCGTTGCCGCGGGCGACGGTGGCCGACCTGTTCGGTGACCTGGACGGCTTCCGCGATGGGCCGGCGCAGAACGAGCTCAGCGCCGGCCTGCCCGCCGGGCACACCACCGACGACACCGACCAGGCCCTGATCGTCGCGCGCTGCCTCGTGGAGGGCGACGGCCGGGTGGACCCCGACACGCTCGCCACCCGGCTGCTGGACTGGCAGCAGCGGATGGCGGCGTCCGGCTCGGCCGACCTGCTGGGGCCTTCCACGCTGCGGGCCCTGCGGCTGGTCGCCGACGGCGCCCCCCTCGGGAGCACCGGGCGGTGGGGCGACACCAACGGCGCGGCGATGCGGGTCGCGCCGCTGGGCATCGCGATGGCGCCGCGGCCGCTCGCGGCGTTGTGCGCCGCGGTCGCCGACCTGAACCGGCTGACCCACGACACGACCGTCGCGAACGCCGGTGCCGCCGCGGTGGCCGCAGTGGTCAGCGCCGGGGTCGGCGGAGCCGGCTGGGCCGAGGCGGCGACCCTGGGCGTCGACGCCGCGGTCGAGGGAGCGAGGCACGGCTCGTACGTTCCCGGCGCGGACGTCTCCCGGCGGATCGTCTGGGCCCTCGACCTGGTGCGGGACGCCGACGACGACACCTTTCTCGACCTGGTGGACGGGCTGGTGGGCACCGGCGTCGCCACCCAGGAGGCGGTGCCGGCCGCGTTCGCGGTCGCGTCCCACGCGCCGGACGACCCGTGGCGGGCCGCGCTGCTCGCGGCCCGGCTGGGTGGGGACAGCGACACCGTGGCGGCGATGGCCGGGGCGATGGTCGGCGCCTGCACCGGGCTGGCCGCGCTGCCCGAGGACGCGGTCGAGCAGGTCCGCCGGGTCAACGACCTCGCAGCTGGAGCACGTGGTCGAGGACCTGCTGGCGCTGCGCGAGCGGGGCGGGTCGGCGTGACGCCGGTGCGTCGGCTGCTCGGGCTGGGGAGCATCGTGGTCGACCTGGTGCTGCACGTCGACCGGCTGCCGGAGCCGGGGGGTGACGTCCTGGCGCGGTCGTCGGCGACCGCCGTCGGCGGCGGGCTGAACGCGCTGGGCGCCGCCGCTGTTGCCGGGCTGCCGGCTGCGTACGCCGGCGGGCACGGCACCGGGCCGTTCGGCGACCTGGTGCGCGCGGCCCTCGCGGCGCACCGGATTCCGGCCCTGCTGGCGCCGAGCGGCGACGAGGACACCGGCTTCTCCGTGGTGCTGGTGGACGGGTCCGGCGAACGCACCTTCGCGACCACCGTCGGTGCCGAGGGACGGCTGACCGCCGACCTGCTGGCCACGGTCCGGCCGGAGACCGGTGACGCGGTCTACGTCTCGGGCTACGACCTGGTCTACCCGCACGGCCCGGCGCTGGCCGGCTGGGTCGCTGCCCTGCCGGCGGGCACGGTCGTGCTGCTCGACCCCGGACCGCTGGTGGGCGACGTCGAGCCCGGCCTGCTCGACCCGGTCCTGGCCAGGGCTACCTGGCTGAGCCTGAACGACCGGGAGGCCCGGCTGGCCACCGGTGCGGCCGACGCAGAGGCCGCAGCGGGCGTGCTGCTGGACCGCGCGCCCGGCCTGGCCGGGGTCGTGGTCCGGCTCGGCGCCCGGGGGGCCCTGCTCGGCCTGGCCGGGTCCGCATCGGTGACCGTGCCCGGCGTACCGGTGGACCGGGTCGTCGACACCAACGGCGCGGGCGACGTGCACCTCGGGACGTTCGTCGCCGGGCTGGCCGGCGGTCTTGCCCCGGTCGACGCGGTGGCTGCCGCCAACGCCGCGGCCGCCGACCTGGTCTCCCGCGCCCGCGGGCAGCGGTGACCGACCCCCGGCTCGGCCCGGCACCGCTGGTCGCCGCGTTCGCCGCGGCGGTGCAGCCGGTCGTCGACGTCGTGGCGCTCTACGTCGGCGGGTCGCTGGCGGCCGGCGACTACCGGCCCGGCATCAGCGACCTGGACCTGGCCGCCGTGCTGGCCACCGCTCCGGACGCCGGTCAGCAGGCGGCCCTGACCCGGCTGCACGAGTCCCTGATCGACGTCGACGCCGCGGCCGGCAAGCTGCACTGCTTCTACCTGCCGCGGGGAGGTCTCGACGACGACCCCGGCACGCCGCAGCTGAACTGGGCCCATCGCGAGCTCTACCAGCGGCCGTTCACGGTCGTGGCCCGGGCCGAGCTGGTCCGTGGGGGCATCACCGTGCACGGGCCGCCGCCGACCGAGCTGTTCGCGCCGGTCGACGCCGAAGCCCTGCGGGCGGCTGCCCGCGCCGAGCTGACCGGCTACTGGGCCGGCGCCGTCCGCAAGCCGCACCTGTGGCTGCAGGACGTCTACGTCGACCTGGGGCTGCTGACCCTGGCCCGGGTCGAGGCCACCGTGACCGAGGACCGGCTGATCACCAAGCAGGAGGCGCTGACCCGGCTGGACCGGTTCGGGGTGCCGGGCTGGCTGGTCGAGCAGATCGGCCGGCGCCGGGCCGGCGACCCGGTGACCCTGACCGCGGCCGACCGGGCCTGCCGGGCCGTCGTCGCCCGGCGGATCGTGGCCCGCGGGATCCAGACCCTGGGATGAGGGACGATGGACCGGTGACCGTCCGGACCCCTGCCGCGCCGCACCCGCCGGTGCGCACGTACAAGCGCCGGGCCGGCCGGGTGACCAGCACCCAGCGGGATGCCCTCGACCAGCTCTGGCCACGGCTCGGACGCCAGGTCGACGACCGGCCGCTGGACCTGCCCGGGCTGTTCGGCAGGCAGGCGCCGGTGCTGCTCGAGATCGGGTTCGGCATGGGCGACGCGACGGCCGAGCTGGCCGCCGCGGACCCCGGTCGCGACGTCCTGGCGGTCGACATCCACACCCCCGGCCAGGGCAACCTGCTCAAGCTGCTCGTCGCGCGCGGGCTGACCAACGTCCGGGTCCTGGACGGCGACGCCCGGCAGCTGCTCCGCGAGATGGTCGGTACGGCGACGCTGGCCGGCGTGCGGGTGTTCTTCCCGGACCCGTGGCCCAAGCAGCGGCACCTCAAGCGGCGCCTGGTCGATGACGAGTTCGCCGAGCTGGTCGCCGACCGGCTGGCCGACGGCGGTGTCCTGCACGTGGCGACCGACATGCCGCACTACGCACAGCAGACCCGCGACGTGCTCGCCCGGCACCCGCTGCTCGAGCCGGTGCCGCCGCCCTGGCGGCCGAGCACGAAGTTCGAGCAGCGCGGCCTGGCCGCGGGTCGCCCGGCGCACGACCTGGCCGCCGTCCGGGTGCCGCGATGCTGACCGCCTCGGTGACGTTCGCCCTCGCTGCTGCCCTGATCGTGCTGCTGCCCGGCCCCGACACTCTGGTCGTGCTGCGCAACCTGGTGCGCGGCGGCCGCCGGCGGGCGGCACTGACCGTGGCCGGCGTGCTGTGCGGCCTGTCGGTCTGGGTGATGGCCGCGGCGCTCGGGATGGCCGCGCTGCTGCACGCCAGCGAGGAGGCCTACCTGGCGCTGCGCGTCGTGGGCGCCGGTTACCTGCTGTGGCTCGGCGTCCAGACGCTGCGGTCCCGCAGCGTGCCCGACCTGGTCCCGGAGGGTCCTGCCGAGCTCCCGGCCGGCAGCCGCAGCCGCGGCTTCGGTGCCGGGCTGGCCACCGACCTGCTCAACCCGAAGGTCGGGGTGTTCTTCGTGACCTTCCTGCCCGGGTTCGTGCCGGACGGCCAGCCGGTGGGGGTCGCGTCGCTGGCCTTCGGCGCGATCTTCGTGGTCGAGACCGCGGCGTACTTCGCGCTGCTGCTGTTCCTGGCCGGCCGGATCACCGGCTGGCTGCGGGACACGACGGTGCGACGCTGGCTGGACCGGGCCACCGGCACCGTGCTGATCGGCTTCGGGCTCCGGCTGGTGGTCGAGAAGTAGGGCGGTGACAGACCCGTCAGCCGCGCCGGCGGGTGACCAGACCGCCGACCAGGACGCCGGCCAGCGCGACCACCGCGCCGAACACGGCGCCCTTGAGGAACTCCGAGCCGCCCGCGGCGGCCAGTGGCTGCGGCGCCGAGAACACGCCAGGTGCGCCGGATGGCGCGGCGACCGGGTGCGCCGGCTCCCCGCGGGGCGCCGGCACCGACGGCGCCTTGCCGGTCAGCACGTCGTCGACCGCGCGGAAGAACTCCCCGGCGGTCTTCTTCGCGACCCCGCTGAGCACCCGCTGCCCGACGCCGCCGACCATGCCGCCGACGATCGCGTCGGCGTCGTAGTCGAGCCGCGTCGTGCCGCCGCCCGTCGTCGGCGAGCGTGACCCGCACGTCGGCGCTGACCGTGCCCGGGGCGCCGGCGCCGGACGCCCGCAGCGTGAACGCGCCGGGCTGGTCCTGGTCGGTGAGCGCCACGTCGCCCTGGTAGGTGCCCTTGATCGACGCGACCCCGGCGGTGAGGGTCATCCGGTAGGCGTCCGGGCCGACCTCCTCGAGCTGCTGGCAGCCCGGGATGGTGCGCACCAGCACGGCGGGGTCGTTGAGCGCGGCCCAGACCTTCTCGCGCGGGGCGTGCAGGGTGGCCGAACCGGTCACCTTCATGCGAGTCCTCATCTTCGTGCGCTCCGCATCTCGGCGGCGTCGTCAACGTCGGGATCTCCCCGGCGGCGTGCCGGCGGCGCAGCTCGAACAGCTCGCTCGGCGAGATCGGCATCCGGCGTGATCGGGAAGCCCTCGGCGTCCTCGATGGCGGCGGCGAACACCGCCGCCGACGGGATGACGCCCGCCTCGCCGGCGCCCTTGATGCCGAGCGGGTTCAGCGGCGACGGCGTCTCCAGGTGGTCGATCTCGATGTGCGGCACCTCGGACGCGTACGGCATCAGGAAGTCCATGAACGACGCGTTCAGCAGCTGGCCGTTCTCGTCGTAGACCATCCGCTCGTACAGCGCACCGCCGACGCCCTGCGCGACGCCGCCGTGCACCTGGCCCTCGACGATCATCGGGTTGATCAGCGGGCCGCAGTCGTGCACGACGCAGTAGCGCAGGACGTGGATCTCGGCGGTCTCCGGGTCGGTCTCGACGATCGACCGCGTGCATGCCGTTGGCGAAGGTCGACCTGGGTCGGCGAGTAGTAGTCGGTGCCCTCGAGGCCGGGCTCCTCGCCGTCCGGCGACCGGCGGCCCCGCGGAGTCGCCGGACGGCGAACTGGGTCGCCGCCTTGGACGCCTCGTCGAACGCGTAGCGCAGCGGGTTGGACAGCACCGCGACCGTGGCCAGCGGGATGGACGACGCCGGCGACCCCTTGACCCGCACCACGCCGTCGACGATCTCCAGGTCGCCGGGGTCGGCCTCCAGCGCGTCGCCGGCGATGCGCAGCGCCTTGGCGCGCACCTTGCGGGACGCCAGCGCGATCGCGTTGCCGCTCATCACCGCCGCCCGCGAGGCGAACGTGCCGACCGCGTAGCCGAACCGCCGGGTGTCGCCGGTCACCACCTCGACGTCCTCGAACCGGCACGCCGAGCTCGTCGGCGGCGATCTGCGCGAACGACGTGAAGTGGCCCTGCCCCTGGGTCGTCAGCCCGGTGGCGACCTTGACCTTGCCGGACGACTCGACCACGACGTGCGCGCCCTCGTAGGGCCCGACGCCGGTGCCCTCGACGTAGCAGGCCAGCCCGACGCCGACCCGGCGCCCGTCCGCCCGGGCCTGCCTCGGCGTCGGCCAGCATCGTCGTCCCAGCCGACGAGCGTCCTTCAGCTTCTCCAGCGACGCCGGGAAGTCGCCGGAGTCGTAGATCAGCGGCCGGCCGTCCTGGAACGTCAGGTGGTGGTCGTAGGGCATCTCGTCCGGGGTGATGAAGTTGCGCTGCCGCACCTCGGCGCGGTCGAGCCCGAGCAGGTCCGGCGATCGCGTCCATCGTGCGCTCCATCGCGAAGACGCCCTGCGGCCGGCCGGCGCCGCGGTAGGGCGTGACGATCACGGTGTTGGTGTAGAGCGACCAGAACTCGCACGCGGTAGGCGCCGGGCTTGTACGGGCCCGAGCAGCTGGGTCGAGGTGATGATCGGCACGATGATGCCGTACGGCGTGTAGGCGCCGTTGTCGTGCCAGAACCGCACGTCCAGGGCGAGCAGCCGGCCGTCGTCGTCGAAGCCGACCGTCGACCTCCTGCAGCTGCCCGCGCTCGTGCGCCGAGGACACGAAGTGCTCGCGGCGGTCCTCGACCCACTTGACCTCGCGAGTCCAGCGCGCCGGGCCGCCCACGGCACCAGCACCTCCTCCGGCCACGGGTGCATGATCTTCACGCCGAAGCCGCCGCCGACCATCGGTGCGACGCACTCGACCTTGCCCAGCGGCAGCCCGAGCTTGGCGGCGACGGCCGCGCGGACGCTGGTGGAGGTCTGGGTCGAGGAGTAGACCCGCATCGAGCCGTCGGCGGCGTCCCAGCGGGCGTAGCACGCCCTTGCCCTCCATCGGCATCGACGCGCTGCGCTCGATGTCGAGGTCGAGCGTCAGGCGTGTGCGGCGCGGCCGCCATCGCCGCGTCGACGTCGCCGACCTCCTGCACCAGTTGTGCGCGGCGACGTTGTCGGGCACGTCGTCGTGCACGGTGCGCTCGGCGCGCCGCGCGTTGTCCACCCCGACGACCGGCGGCAGGAAGTCGTAGGTGACGACGACCCGCTCGGCGGCGTCCTCGGCGAGGTAGCGGTCGCGGGCCACCACCATCACGACCGGCTCGCCGACGTGGTTGACCTCGTCGCGGGCCAGCGGGTAGCCGGTGCGCGGCGAGGTCAGCGACGGGTGCGGGATGAGCAGCGGCAGCGGCTCGGCGACCGCGCTGCCCTCGGTCTCGTCGGCGGCGGCGAGGTCGTCGTAGGTGTAGACCGCGACCAGGCCGTCGACCTCGAGCGCGCCGGTGACGTCGATGTCGGTGATCCGGGCGTGCGCGTGCGGGCTGCGCACGAACGCGGCGGCCAGCGCGTCGTGCCCGAGGTCGTCGAGGAAGTGCGCCCCGCCGGTGACCAGCTTGGCGTCCTCGACCCGCTGGACCGGCTCGCCGAACAGCTTGGTGGTCATCGCGGCGTCCCGCTCGCGTGCGATCTCGGCGGCGCGCAGCACGACGGCGACGATGTTCTGGTAGCCGGTGCAGCGGCACAGGTTGCCGCTGATCGCCTCGCGGGCCTCCTCCTCGGTCGGGTCCGGGTTCTCCGCGATGTACGCGGCGATGGTGGTGAGGAAGCCCGGCGTGCAGAAGCCGCACTGCAGCCCGTGGCACTCGCGGAACGCCTGCTGCACCGGGTGCATGTCCGTCCGGCGTGCCGAGGCCCTCGACCGTGGTCACCTCGTGGCCGTCGGCGCGTCACGGCGAGCAGCAGGCAGGAGCGCACCGGCTCGCCGTCGAGCAGCACGGTGCAGGCGCCGCAGACGCCGTGCTCGCAGCCGACGTGGGTGCCGGTCAGCCGCAGGTCGTGGCGCAGGCAGTCGGACAGCAGCCGGCGGGCCGGCACCTGGCGCGTCCCGCGGCACGCCGTTCACGGTCAGCCGTACGTCGTGCAGGCTCCTCGGTCACGCCACCGCCCTCCCCGCTGCCTCGCGCGAGCGCCCGCTGCGGTCAGCACCCGCACCAGGTGCCGCCGGTAGTCGGCGCGACGCGTGGATGTCGGCCTCGGGGTCGGCCTGCTCCCCCGCCAGGTCGCCCGCGGCGGCCCAGTCGGCCTCACCGGGCGCGGCGCCGCGCACCGCCTCGGTGAGGTCCAGCACCAGCGGGCGTCGGGGCGACCGAGACGTACGCCGCCCGGGCCGACGTCGACGACGCCGTCCACCGACGGTCACCACGGCGGCCAGCCCGCACACCGCGTAGTCGCCGTGCCGCCGGGCCACCTCGACGAACGTCGTGCCGCTGCCGGCCGGGAAGGCCGGGAACCGCGCCGAGACGGCGAGCTCGCCCGCGGCCGAGGTCGGACTCCAGCGGCCCGGTGAAGAAGGCGTCGGCCGCGACGTCGCGTCGTCCCTGCGCGCTGGCGACCTGCACGCTGCCGCCGGTCAGGGCGAGCACCGCGGTCATCTCCCCGCTCGGGTCGGCGTGCGCGATGCTGCCGACGGTGGTGCCCCGGTTGCGGATCACCGGGTGCGCGACCAGCCGCAGCGCCTGCCGCAGCAGCGGCTGCACGCCGTGCGCGGCCTCGTCGCGCTCGACCGCCGCGTGCCGGGCCAGCGCGCCGACGACGCACGCGCGCCGTCCTCGACGCGGACCATGGCCAGCTCGGTCAGGCGGTTGATGTCGACGAGGTGGGCCGGGGCGGCGAGCCGCATGTTGAGCATCGGCAGCAGGCTCTGACCGCCGGCGAGCACCTTGCCGTCGCCGCCGACCTCGCGCGAGCACCGCCAGCGCCTCGTCCAGCGACGAGGGCGCCGACCAGGCGAACGGCGACGGCTTCACCTCGCGGATCCTCTCTCACCGGCGGCACGCGGGGACAGTGCGAGGCCCTCGACGACCGTCGGTGGACGTGTCGTCGAGGGCCTGCCGCTGGCCATCCGGGCTAGGTGCTGGTGTCCCGGTCGTCGCCGTCATGTCGTGGCTTGGGCGGGACGCGCGTCCCGGCCGGGTCCACCTCGTAGCCGACCTCGCCGAGCGCCGCCTGGTGCGCGCCGGTGTGCCCCAGCGCCATCGCGGTGCCGTCCGTCGAACGGCGCCGGCGAGTCCAGCGCGTCCCGCATGTACGCCGGCGCCAGCCAGCGCAGCAGGTGGTAGCCGGCGAGCAGCACGATGGTGCCGAGTGCGATGCCCTCGAGGGTGAAGTCGTCGCTGATCTGGTGGGCCACCGGACCGACGGCCAGGATGATGCCCGCGCCGATCGGCACCAGGTTGATCGGGTTGCGCGAAGTCGACCCGGTTCTCGATCCAGATCTTGGCGCCGAGCAGGCCGATCATGCCGTAGAGCACGACGGTGATGCCGCCGAGCACGCCGCCCGGAGTCGCCGCGACGAGGGCGCCGAACTTCGGGCAGAGGCCGAACAGGATCGCGACCGCACCGGCGACGTAGTAGGCCGCCGTCGAGTAGATCCGGGTCGCCGCCATGACGCCGATGTTCTCGGCGTACGTGGTGGTCGGCGAACCACCGACCGAGGTGGCGACCGCCGTGCCGACGCCGTCGGCGAAGATCGCCCGGCCGATCATCGGGTCGAGGTCGGTCTTGGTCATCGCGCCGACGGCCTTGACGTGGCCGGTGTTCTCGGCGATCAGGCGATGACGGCCGGCAGCACCAGCAGGATCGCGGAGAACTTGAAGTCCGGCGCGGTGAGGTCCGGGAAGCCGATCCAGTCGGCGGCCTTCACCGAGTCGAAGTTCACCCGCGGGTGGGTGTCGACCTCCCCGGTCGCCCGCGTTGAACGACGGTGATGTCGCCAGCGGTCTTGTCGAGCACCCAGGACAGCGCGTAGCCGAAGACCAGGGCGAGCAGGATCGCGATCCGGCTCCAGAAGCCGCGCAGCAGCACGGTCATCAGGAACAGCGGCGAACATCGTGATCAGCGCGACCCAGCGGTCCTGCTGCCAGTAGACGTCGGCGACCACGAAGGCCAGCCCGAAGCCGATCAGCATGACCACGCCGCCGGTGACCACCGGCGGGAACACCCGGTGGATGACCTGCATGCCGAGGAAGCTGATCGCGATGCCGACGGCCGCGAGGACCAGCCCGGCGACCAGGATCGCGCCGGTGACGACCGAGTCGGCTGTCCTGCGCCGCGCGGATCGCGAACACACCGCCGACGAAGGAGGCGCTGGTGCCGAGGTAGCTCGGGCACCCGGTCCTGGGTGATGAGCAGGAACAGGATGGTGGCGACACCGGACATCATGATCGCGAGGTTCGGGTCCAGCCCCATGACGAGCGGGAAGACGAACGTCGCACCGAACATCGCGATGACGTGCTGCGCGCCGATGCCGGCGGTCCGGCCCCAGGAGAGCCGTCTCGTCCGGGCTTCACGACCTCGCCGGGCGGCGGGGTCTTGCCGTCGTACACGACCTTCCAGCTTGAACGCCATGACTGGCCTCCTCGTCTGCGGTGACGCTCGTCACCCCGGTGCACAGATTGACGGAAACGGCGGGTCAACGGTGGGACCTCGCCATGATTGGTCGTCACAGACATCCGGATGCGCCCGTTGTGGCAATCCGACACAGGTGTCCGCACGGTGCGCGGACGCGTTACCGTCCGAGTCATGCCCATGCTCGCCGGGGCGGCGTCGACCGCCCTCCGGGACGTCCTGTCCGGCCCGCCGCGCAGCGCCCGGGTGGTCGGGGTGCACCCCAGCTGCGTCTACCTGCTGGCCGGCTCCGAGCTGCTCGCGCTGGAGACCTCCGACGCGCTGGGCCTGCCCTGCGCGGTCCGGCTCGCCGCCGTCCGCGCCGACGGTCCGTTCGCCGGGGTACGCCGGGACGACGCCGCCGAGGTCGGCGACGGCCTGCTGCGGGCCGGCCCGGTGACGGTCGCGGGTGGCCCGCTGGTGGGCACCCCGGGCACCGCGGGCCGGCCGGTCCGCGGGCCGCGCACGGCAGGCTGGCCGAGCTGCTCGCCGGACACCCGGCGCCGGTCCCGGTCGACGGCGAGGTCGACGACCTGCTCGGCCTCGGGCCCGGCCTGACCCCGGCGGGTGACGACGTGCTCGCCGGGCTGCTGGTCGGGCTGCACCACCGTCCGCGACCTGCGTGACCCGCTGGCCGCCGAGGTCGGCCGGCTGGCCCCGCCCGGACGACGGCGCTGAGCGCGGCCCTGCTGCGGCACGCCGCCGCCGGGCACGGCCGCCCCGACGGTGACGGCGGTCGCCGACGCGCTGGCCGGCGCCGGCCAGGACGGTGACCTCGAGGCTGCGCTGGGCCGGCTGCTCGCCGTCGGGCACACCTCGGGCGACCGCCCTGGCGCACGGCCTGCTGCGGCGCCGCGGTCGCCGCGGCAGGACTCGCGAGCATGGAGCACGGCATGCGACGTCGTCGAGGTGCGCCGCGGCGCCTACCACGACTCGGTCACCCTGATGCAGGTCAGCCGGGACGTCGTCGCGGTCGACGGGGTCGCGGCCGCCCAGGTCGCGATGGGCACCGAGCTCAACCTCGACCTGCTGCGCGGCATGGGCTTCGACCCGCCGGACGGCGCGGGCCCAACGACCTGGTGGTGGCCGTCCGGGCGGCTGACGACGACGCCGCCGTGCGGGCGGTGGCCGCCATGGAGCAGGCGCTGGCCGCGGCGTCGGCCGGCGGGTCCGGCGACGGGCTGGGCGGCAGCGAGCCGGCGCCGCGCGACCGTGCGCTCGGCGGCCCGGCGTACCGGCGGGGCCGACCTCGCGCTGGTCTCGGTGCCCGGGCCGCACGCGTTCACCGAGGCGATGGACGCGCTCGAGTGCCGGCCTGTCCGTGCTGGTGTTCAGCGACAACGTGCCGGTCGAGCAGGAGGTCCGGCTCAAGGACGAGGCCGCCGCGCCGCGGCCTGCTGGTGATGGGCCCGGACTGCGGCACCGCGGTGGTCGGCGGGGTCGGGCTCGGGTTCGCCAACGCCGTCCGGCCCGGACCGGTCGGGCTGGTCGCGGCCAGCGGCACCGGCGCCCAGCAGCTGATGTGCCTGCTCGACACCGCCGGCGTCGGGGTCAGCCACTGCCTCGGCGTCGGCGGGCGCGACCTGTCCGCGGCGGTCGGCGGCCGCTCCACCCGGGCCGCGCTGGCGCTGCTGGACGACGACCCGGCGACCGAGCTGGTCGTGCTGGTCTCCAAGCCGCCGGACCCCGGCGGTGGCCGCGCGAGATCACGGCGTACGCCGAGTCGCTGGCGACGCCGGTGCTGCTCGCCCTGCTCGGCGCAGGGCCAGCCCGACCTGACGACGCGGCGCGCAGCGGGCGGTCGAGGCCGTCGGCGGGACCTGGGCCGAGCCGTGGTCCTGGGACCAGCAGCCGCGGCCGGCCGGCGGCGGTGCGCTGCGCGGGCTGTTCGCCGGCGGCACGCTGTGCGACGAGGCGATGGTGATCGCGGCCGCGGCGCTCGGCGACGGTCCGCGTCCAACATCCCGCTGCGACCCGGACTGGGCGCTCGGCCCGCGACCTGCGCGGCCGACGGTCACCTGATGGTCGACTTCGGCGACGACGCGCTGACCCAGGGCCGCGCGCACCCGATGATCGACCAGCGCACCCGGCTCGACCGGATCGCCGTCGAGGCCGCCGACCCGACGCTGCGCGGTGCTGCTGCTCGACGTCGTGCTCGGGCACGGCGCGCACCCCGACCCGGCCGCCGAGCTGGCGCCGGCGATCGCGGCCGCCGCGGCCACCGCGCGCGACGACGGCCGCGACGCTCGCCGTGGTCGTCTCGCTGTGCGCGACCGCCGACGACCCGCAGGACCCGCGCAGGCAGGCCGAGGCGCTGCACGAGGCCGGCGCCGCGGTGTTCCTGTCCAACGCGGCCGCCGCCCGGCACGCCGTCGCAGCTAGTCGGAGGCGACGCGATGAGCCTGCTCGACGAGGCGCCGCGGGTCGTCGCGGTCGGTGTCGCAGATGTTCGCCGACGCGCTGGCCGCGCAGGCCGTCGCCGGTCGACCCAGGTCGACTGGCGGCCGCCGCTGGACGCCGGGCACCGAGCCGGCGCTGGCCCGGGTGCTGGCCGACCCGCGGCACGCGCCGAGGCCAACGCGACGGCGGTCGGGCGGATGCTCGCGGCCGGCGCCGAGCTGGTCGACGTCGCCCGGCGGCCGAGGCGCTCGGCTTGGGCCGCGACGAGTTCCTGCACGCCGGGCCGCCGATCGGCTGGGACCGCGCGTCCGGCCCGCTGCGCGGCGCGCTGATCGGCGCGATGCTGCTCGAGGGCCTCGCCGACGACGCCGGAGGAGGCCGAGGCCGCGCTCGTCCCGTGGCGACGGCGTCTCGCTCGACCCGTGCCACCACCACCGCACGGTCGGCCCGATGGCCGGGGTGGTCAGCGCCGTCGATGTGGATGTTCGAGCTGCGCGACCCGGTGCACGGCGGCACCGCCTGGTGCTCGCTGAACGAGGGGCTCGGCAAGGTGCTGCGCTACGGCGCCTACGGCCCGGAGGTCGTCGAGCGGCTGCGCTGGATGTCCGACGTCCTCGGGCCGCTGCTGCAGACGGCGGTGCGGTCCGGCACGGCCCGCGTCGACGTCAAGGCGATCGCCGACCCAGATGCTGCAGATGGGCGACGAGGGGCACAACCGCAACCGCGCCGGGACGCTGATGTTCCTGCGCGAGCTGCTGCCCGACCTGATCGACTCCGGCGCGCCCACCGTCCGACGTCGCCGAGGCGGCCCGCTTCGTCGGCGGCAACGACCACTTCTTCCTCAACCTCGGCATGCCGGCCTGCAAGCTCGCCTGCGACGCGGCCCGCGACGTCCCCGGCTCGTCGCTGGTCGTCGCGATGGCCCGCAACGGCACCGACTTCGGCATCCAGGTCTCGGGCACCGGCGACCAGTGGTTCACCGGACCGGCCAACACCCCGGAGGGCCTGTACCTCGGCGCGTTCGGGCCCGAGGACGCCAACCCCGACATCGGCGACTCGGCCATCACCGAGACCGGCGGCATCGGCGGCTTCGCGATGGCGGCGGCGCCGGCGATCGTGAAGTTCGTCGGCGGCGAGGTGGCCGACGCGATCGAGGCGACCCGGCTGATGTACGAGATCACGCTGGCCGAGAGCCCGACGTACCAGGTCCCGGTGCTCGGCTTCCGCGGCACACCGACCGGCATCGACGCCACCCTGGTGACCCGGACCGGGATCCTGCCGCACATCAACACCGGCATGGCCGGGCAAGGTCGCCGGCACCGGTCAGGTCGGCGCCGGGACTGGTCAACCCGCCGGCCGAGATCTTCCCGGCTGCGGTGGCCGCGTTGGCCGAGCTGGCTCCCCCGCTCTGAGCGAGCTCCGGGTCGACGGCGTCAGAAGACGGCGACGATGACCGTGACGTTGTCGATGCCGCCGTTGGCGAGCGCCGACTCGACAAGCGCGTCGCAGGCCTGCTGGGCGTCGCCCTCGCCGAGCAGCGCGCCGATGCCGGCGTCGTCGACCATGTTGGAAAGCCCGTCGGTGCACAGCAGCAACCGGGAGCCGGCCGGTGTCTCGAGCTCGGCGACGTCCGGCTCGACGCCGCGGTCCAACCCGAGCGCCTGGGTGATGTAGCCACCCATCCCGTGGTCCTGGGTCACCTGCTCGAGCCGGCCGCTGGGGTCGCACAGGTACGCCCGGCTGTCGCCGACGTGCGCCACCCGTACGACGCCGTCACCGACCGTGGCGACCACGGCCGTGGTGGCCATCCCGGTCCGGTCCGGGTCCTCGTCGGCTACCGCCCGCACGGCGTCGTGCGCGCGGTTCAGCGAGTCGACCAGGTCGCCGACGGAGGTCGCCGCCTTTGCGACCGACGCCCGCATGCTCTCGACGGCGGTCGCGCTCGCGAGGTCGCCCGCGGGATGCCCGCCGAGACCGTCGAAGACGGCGAGCACCCGTTCGTCGCCCGCGACGAGGAGCGCGTCCTCGTTGCGGGCCCTGACGTGACCGACCTCGGTCCGGGCTGCCACCTGCACCAGCCCACCGTAGAGCCCCGCATCCCGGCTGAGACACTGGGCAGGACATGTCGACCCCGCGCGCCACGGACGTCCGGCCGTTCCCGGCGGGGGTGCTGGTCCTCACCATCTTCCTGGTCGCGCTGAACCTGCGGGCGGCGCTGGCCGCGCTCCCGCCGCTGGTGCGCACCATCCAGGCCGACCTCGGCATCGGCGGCGCCACCGCCGGTCTGCTCACCACGCTGCCGGTGCTGTGCATGGGTCTGTTCGCCCCGGTCGCTCAGCGGCTGGCGCACCGGGTGGGCCGGGAGGCGACGGTCGGCTGGGCGCTCGTGCTGCTGCTGGCGGGCCAGCTGATGCGGCTCGGCGGTGCGGTGCTCACCGTGCTGCTGCTCAGCACGCTGCTCGTCGGGATCGGCATCGCCCTGGCGGGCACGGTCCTGCCCGGCATCGTCAAGGAGTTCTTCGGTGACCGGTCCGGGCTGATGACCGGTGTCTACCTGCTCGCGATGATGGTCGGGGCGGCGGCCGCCTCCGCCTTCTCGGTGCCGATCTCGGACGCGGCCGGGTCCTGGCAGGTGTCCCTGGCGGTCTGGGCCGCGTTCGCCGTGGTGGGGCTGGGCGCCTGGTTGCCGGTCGTACGCCGGGCGAACGACCGGGCCGACCCGGACGAGGGGCCGGGCGGCACCGGCACGCAGACCCTGCCCTGGCGCAGCGCCACCACCTGGCTGCTGGCCGGCTACCTCGCGCTGCAGTCGCTGAGCTTCTACTCCCAGATCGCCTGGATCTCCCCGTCCTACGAGTCGCACGGCTGGTCGGCCCGGGACGCCGGGCTGCTGCTGTCGTTGTGGAGCATCACCCAGCTGGTGACCGGGTTCGCCGGCCCGGCGCTGGCCGACCGGGTGCGTGACCGGCGTCCGCTGGTAGCGGCCGCGGTGGCCTCGAACATCGCCGGGCTGGTCGGCCTCGTGCTGGCTCCGACGGCGGCGCCGGTGCTCTGGATCGTGCTGCTCGCCCTCGGCCAGGGTGGCGGCTTCGCCCTCGGCCTGGTGAAGCTGGTCGACTACGCCCCCTCGCCGGCGGCGTCCGCCCGGCTGTCGGCACTGGTGTTCCTCGTGTCGTACTCGACGGCCTCGCTGGGCCCGCTCGTCTTCGGTGCCGTGCACGACGCCACCGACGGGTTCACCGCACCGTTCGCCGTACTGCTCGGGGTCGCCGTCGTGCAGATGTGCCTGGTCCCGCGGCTGCGTCCCGGCCGACTGACGGAGGGCGCGGGCAGGATGTCGGCATGACGCACGTGACGAACGTTCAGATGACCCTCGACTGCGCCGACCCGCACGCCCAGGCCCGGTTCTGGGCCCAGGCGCTCGGCTGGGTCGTGGAGCGCCACACCGCGATGATCCGCTCCCTGCTCGACCAGGGCGTGGCCAGACCGGACCAGGTGATCGAGATCGACGGCGAGCTGGCCTGGCGGACGGTCGAGGCGGTCCGGCACCCGGAGCACGACGCGATCCGCGAGCTCGGTGGCACGGCCCGGCTGCTGCTCCAGGTCGTCGAGGAGCCGAAGACGGTGAAGAACCGGATGCACCTCGACGTCAACGTGGGCCGCGAGCAGATCGACGCCGAGGTGGCGCGGCTGACCGCGCTCGGCGCGCGCGAGCTGTGGAAGGTCGACGAGCCCGGTGCGTTCCACACGACGATGGCCGACCCCGAGGGCAACGAGTTCTGCGTGCAGTGACCGGCCGGCTCTAGCTCTGGCGGTGTAGCCGGTCCAGGTCCGCGGGAGTGTCGACGTCGTCGGCGGCGGCCACGTCGCCGCACTCCAGCTCGACGACGGCGTCGGCCCGGCTTACCAGGAAGTCGCGCGCTCCACGGTCGCCCACCGCGACCTCGGCCACCGCCGGCCAGTGCCGCCGGCCCAGCAGCACCGGGTGGCCACGTCGGCCGTCGTACGTCGCGACGACGACCGCGGTGTCGGGCGACGTACCGGCAGCGCCGACCACCCGGCGGACCGCGGCGGCCGTCAGCCCGGGCTGGTCGACGAGCAGCACGACCGCAGCACCGACATCCGGCCCCAGCGCGGCCAGCCCGGCCCGCAGCGAGGACCCCATCCCCTCGACCCAGCCCGGGTTGTCGACGACCTCGGCCCCGGGCACCGCGAGCGGCGCGGCGCCCTGCACGACGTACGTCGTCGGTATGCCGGCCTCGTGCAGCACCCGGACTGCCCGGTCGACCAGCCGTTCCCCGTCGACCTCGACCAGCGCCTTCGGTCCCCCGAACCGACGGCCCTCGCCGGCAGCGAGGACCAGGCCCGCGACCGTCACCGGAACCATTCGCGCATGATCACCGGGGGTTTTCGGGGGTCGCGAGCGGATGCGCCTCGGTGTGGATCGGGCCGTCGGTGTCGCGGTGAGCGGCGAGCCGGTGCCGCCCCAGCGGTGCGGCGACGATCTCGGCGGCGATCGAGACGGCGGTCTCCTCGGGCGTGCGGGCGCCGATGTCCAGCCCGATCGGCGAGGACAGCCGGGCCAGCGCCTCCTCGCGGCACGCCCTCGTCGCGCAGCCGGGCCAGCCGGTCGTCGTGGGTGCGCCGGCTGCCCATCGCGCCGATGTAGGCGGCGTCGGTGCGCAGCGCCGCCTCGAGCAGCGGCACGTCGAACTTCGGGTCGTGGGTCAGCACGCAGATCACGGTGCGGGCGTCGACCTGCTGGGTCGCGAGGTAGCGGTGCGGCCACTCGACGACCACCTCGTCGGCGTCGGGGAACCGCTTGCGGCGTCGCGAAGACCGCCCGCGCGTCGCACACGGTGACCCGGTAGCCGAGGAACTTGCCGACCCGCGCGACCGCGGCGGCGAAGTCGATGGCGCCGAAGACGAGCATCCGCGGCGGCGGCGCGAACGACTGCACGAACACGGCTCAGCTCGTCCTGCCGGCGCTCGCCGTCCGGGCCGATGCGCAGCAGCCGGTTCGCGCCGTGGTCGAGCATCGCCGCGCACGTCGTCGGCCACCGCCTGGTCCAGCCGCTGCGTGCCCAGCGACGCCGGCCGCGCGGTCCGGCCACACCACCAGGTGGGCGCCCGACGTCGCCGGGGCCGTCGACGACGGTCGCGACGGCGACCGGCTCGTGCGCCCGGATCGACGCCACGACGTCCGGCAGCTCGGGGAAGGTCGCCGGGTCGACCGGCTCGACGAAGACGTCGATGATCCCGCCGCAGGTCAGCCCGACCGCGAACGCGTCGTCGTCGCTGACGCCGTACCGCTGCAGAACGGGCTCGCCGCTGGCCATCACCTCCTGCGCGAGCTCGTAGACGGCGCCCTCGACGCAGCCGCCGCGACACGCTGCCGATCGGCTCGCCGTCGGCGGCCACGACCATGGCCGCACCCGGCTGCCGCGGCGCGCTGAGCCAGGTGCCGACGACGGTGGCCAGCGCGAACCGGTCGCCCGCCGCGTACAACCGGGCCACCTCGTCGACGACGTCATGCACGGCGGGCACCTCCGGAGAGCAGCGCGGCCAGCCGGGACAGCGCGTCGAACGAGTGCCCGTCGACGAAGTCGTCGACGTACGGCAGGGCGGCCTGCATGCCGGCGGTCATCGGGGCGTACCCGGGCTGGCCGCGGTGCGGGTTCACCCACACCACCCGGTGCGCCAGCCGGGACAGCCGGGCCATCTGCTCGCCGAGCAGGGTCGCGTCGCCGCGCTCCCAGCCGTCCGAGGCGACCACCACCACGGCGCCGCGGGCCACCCCGCGCTGGCCCCAGCGGTCCAGGAACGCCTTCAGCAGCTCGCCGAGCCGGGTGCCGCCGCTCCAGTCGGGCACCGCCGCCGACGACGGCGAGCAGCGCGGTCGACGGGTCGCGGCTGCGCATCTCCCGGGTGACCCGGGTCAGCCGGGTGCCCGACGGTGAAGACCTCGGTGCCGGGACGGCGACGCGCGGCCGCGTGCGCGAACCGCAGGTACGGGTCGGCGTAGGGCTGCATCGAGCCGCTGACGTCGACCAGCAGCACCAGCCGCCGGGGCCGGACCCGGCGGGCCCGGCGCGACCAGCCGCACCGGCTCGCCGCCGCGGCGCAGCATCGCCCGCACCGTGCGCCGCGGGTCGACGCGCCCGCGGTACGACGGCCGGTGCCGCCGCGACACGCCGGGTCTCGCCGACCGGGTCGAGCAGCGCGATCAGCCGGCGTACGACCTCGCGCTCGGTCGCCGTCAGCCGCGCCAGGTCGCGGTGCCGCAGCACCTCGAGCTCGCTGGCGGTCGCGGCCGGGCAGCTCCTCCGGGTCGGCGCTCCTCGCCGGCCGGCCGCTCGGTGCCCGGGACCGCGACCGGGCGGAGCACCTGCGACCGGCGGCACGGTGCGCAGCGGCGGGGCGGTCAGGCCGCCGAAGTACGCGGCGAACGCCCGGTCGTAGCGGTCCAGGTCGTCCGGGCCGGCGCACAGCGTGAGCCGGCCGGCCCAGTAGACGTCCTGCCGCCGGGCCACGTCGAGGTGGCCGACGGCGGCCACGGTCAGGTGCAGCCGGTCCGGGCTGGCCGGGACCCCGGCCGCGCGCAGGACGCGGGCGAAGCCGACGAAGGTGCGGGTGACCGCGTCGGCCGGCGCCGGGTCGGCGGGCCAGCGTGGTCACCCGGCGGCCGCCCACTCGGCCAGCCGCTCGGCGACCCGCTCCTGGTCCTCGCGGTACTTCACGAACGCGCCGAGGCTGGCCGTGGCGCGGTCCAGCTCGGCCGGCCCGAGGGACCGGGCGCCGAGGGCGAGCAGCGCCTCGGTCCAGTCCAGCGACTCGGCCACGCCGGGCGGCTTGAGCAGGTCCTCGTCCGCGAGCCAGGGCGGCGACCCGGGCGACGCCGGTGGCCAGCGCCTCGGTGGCCGCCGGCAGCCGGCGCCGGATGATCGCCACCTCGCGGTCGACGTCGGGGTGCTGCAGCCAGTGGTAGAGGCAGCGCCGCTTCAGGGCGTCGTGCACCTCGCGGGTCCGGTTGCTGGTGACGACGACGACCGGCGGGACCTCGGCCCGGATGGTGCCGAGCTCGGGCACCGAGATCGTCCAGTCGCTGAGCACCTCGAGCAGGAACGCCTCGAACTCGTCGTCGGCGCGGTCCACCTCGTCGACGAGCAGCACCGCGCGGCCACCGCCGGTGCCGGCCTCCAGCGCCTGCAGCAGCGGCCGGGCGACCAGGAACCGGCGGTCGTAGAGCTCGCTCTCCAGCCGGTCCGCGTCGACCGACGCCGGCGGCCTCGGCGGCGCGCAGGTGCAGCAGCTGGCGGGGGAAGTCCCAGTCGTAGAGCGCCTGCGCGGCGTCGAGCCCCTCGTAGCACTGCAGCCGGATCAGCGGGGCGTCGAGCATCTCCGGCGAGCGCGGCGGCGAGCGCGGTCTTGCCGACCCCCGCGTCGCCCTCGCAGAACAGCGGCCGGTGCATGGTCAGGGCGAGGAAGGCCGCGGTCGCCAGACCCTCGTCGGCGAGGTAGCCGACGGCGTCCAGCGCGCGGCCGAGCTCCGCGGGCGAGGTCGGCTGGCCGGGCGGCGTCGTCACGAGGTCCACCGTACGGCGGCACCCGGCGTACGGCACCCTGGGCGGATGGACGACGTCCTCGAACCCACCGCCCAGCGGGCCCTCGCGGTGCGGCTGTTCAACCGCACCTGGGAGCTGCTCGAGACGACTCGCGACGCCGCCGCCGACCGCGAGCTGCTCGGCTCCGCGCTGGCCTCGCGGCTGCACTGGGAAGGCATCGGCACCGACGAGAACCTCGCCGCCGGAGACTGGCTGGTCGCGCACGTCGCGAGCCACCTCGGGTACGCCGACCTCGCCCTCGACTTCGCCACCGCCGCACACCAGCGGGCCAGCGAGGCCACCCCGGCGCTGCCGCTGTGGCTGCTCGCCTCGACCCAGGAGGGCCTGGCACGGGCGCACGCCGTGGCCGGTCACGACGACGAGCGGGACCGCTGGGCGGCGGACGCTCGCGCCACCCTGTCCGGGGTGGACGACGACGAGGACCGCGAGCTGATCGAGAGCCAGCTGGACACCGTCCCCGGTCTGGACGCCGGCTGAGCATGACCCCGGCGCGGCAGGACACAATGGCGCCATGACCTCGTCCACCCCGGGCCGCCCTGATCCCGCGACCGAGCCGGACCCGGTCCGTCAGCTGGCCCGGCTGTTCGCCACCCAGCTGCTCGCCGTGATCGCGGTCGCCACGGTGATCGCCGTGGTCTTCACGCTGGCCGGTCGGGGCACCGGGCCGGACGTCGCCGCGGACGACAAGGGCAGCGAGCCCAGCACCCCGGCCGCGACGGCGACGTCCTCGGCACCGGCGACGTCCGAGTCCGCAGAACCGGCGACGTCCGAGTCGTCGGCACCGTCGACCACGCCGCCGGCCAGCACGACCCCACCGCCGACCACGGCCAGCGCCGGCCCGAAGGTGGTCAAGGTCGACGTCCTCAACCAGTCGGCCGGCAACGGCAGTGCCGAGCGGGTGGCCGCCGACCTGCGCGACGCGGGCTGGAAGATCGGCCGGATCGACGACTTCAACGGCAACGTGAGCACCACCACCGTGTACTGGCTCAGCCCGAAGAGCCGCCCGCAGGCCCGGCAGATCTCCAAGGTCCTCGGCGGGGTCCGCGTCCAGGAAGGGTTCGACACGCTGGTCAACGGCCGCATCTCGGTCATCCTCGTCGAGAGCCGCTGACACCGGCCCCGGACGGTCAGCGGCCGCGCTTCTCGCGCATCTTCACGCTGACCTCGATCGGGGTGCCCAGGAAGCCGAACTCCTCGCGCAGCCGGCGCTCGACGAAGCGCCGGTAGCCCGCCTCCAGGAAGCCCGAGGTGAACAGCACGAACCGTGGCGGCCGGATGTCGGCCTGGGTCGCGAACAGGATCCGGGGCTGCTTGCCGCCGCGGATCGGGTGCGGGTGGGCGGCGACCAGCTCGCCGAGGAACGCGTTGAGCCGGCCGGTCGGCACCCGGTGCTCCCAGGAGGCGAGCGCGGTGTCCAGCGCGGGGACCAGCTTCTCCATGTGCCGCCCGGTGCGGGCCGAGATGTTGACCCGCGGCGCCCAGGGCACCTGGACGAGGTCCCGCTCGATCTCGCGCTCGAGGTAGAACCGGCGCTCGTCGTCGAGCAGGTCCCACTTGTTGTAGGCGATGACCAGGGCCCGGCCGGACTCGACGACCATCGTGATGATCCGGGTGTCCTGCTCGGAGAGCGTCTCGCTGGCGTCGACCAGGACGACCGCCACCTCGGCACGGTCCAGCGCCGACTGGGTGCGCAGGGTGGCGTAGTAGTCGGTGCCGCTGGCCTGCTTGGCCCGCCGCCGGATGCCGGCGGTGTCGACGAACCGCCACTCCCGGCCGCCGAGCGTGATCATCTCGTCGACCGGGTCGCGGGTGGTGCCGGCGACCGAGTCGACGACGACGCGGTCCGAGCCGGCGACCTGGTTGAGCAGCGAGGACTTGCCGACGTTGGGCCGGCCGAGCAGCGCGACCCGGCGCGGGCCCTGCTCCTCGTCGAAGCGCTCCTCGGGAGTCTCCGGCAGCGCGGCGAGGACGGCGTCGAGCAGGTCGCCGCTGCCCCGGCCGTGCAGCGCGGACACCGGGAACGGCTCGCCGAGCCCGAGCGACCACAGCGCGGCCGCGTCGGCCTCGGTCTTGGCGTTGTCGACCTTGTTGGCGACCAGCAGGACCGGCTTGCCGGCGCGGCGGAGCACCCGCACGACGGCCTCGTCGGTGTCGGTCGGCCCGACCGTGGCGTCCACCACGAAGACCACGGCGTCGGCAGCGGCGATCGCGACCTCGGCCTGCGCGGCGACCTGCGCCTGCAGGCCCTTGGCGTCGTGCTCCCAGCCTCCGGTGTCCACGACGGTGAACCGCCGGCCGTTCCAGGCCGCGTCGTAGGGCACCCGGTCGCGGGTGACTCCCGGCACGTCCTCGACGACGGCTTCGCGGCGGCCGATGATCCGGTTGACCAGGGTCGACTTCCCGACGTTGGGGCGGCCGACGATCGCGACGACCGGGACCGGGCCGAGCTCGACGTCCTCGCCGAAGCCCTCGGTGCCCTCGCCGCCGAACTCCTCGCTCATCGCCGTGCCGCCACGAGGTCGAGGATCGCGTGCACGGTCTCCTCGAAGGACAGCTCGGAGGAGTCGACGACCGTGACGCCCTCACCGGCCTCGAGGAAGTCGGCGACGGTGGCGTCCTGCTCGTCCCGGCGCACCACGTGGTCGCGGGTGGCGTCGATGGCAGCGTCGTCGTCGCGGCCGTGCACCTCGAGGGCCCGCCGGGCCAGCCGGGCCGCCTCGGTGGCGGTCAGCAGCATCCGCACGTCGGCGTCCGGCGCCACCACGGTGGTGATGTCCCGGCCCTCGACGACGATGCCGCCGTCGGCGGCGATCTCGCGCTGCCGCCGTACCAGCTCGGCGCGCACCTCGAGGTTGGTGGCCACGGCGCTGACGGCGGCCGAGATGCGCGGCTCGCGGATCGCGGCGCTGACGTCCTGGCCGTCGACCGTCAGCTGGGTGGAGTCGGTCGAGGTGGCGATCTCCAGCGGCAGCTTGCGGGCCAGCTCGGCGACCACGGGCTGGTCGGCGGGGTCCACGCCGCGCTCGAGCGCCCACCAGGTGAGCGCGCGGTACATGGCCCCGGTGTCGAGGTAGCGCAGGCCGAGCCGGCGGGCGACCTCGCGGGACACGCTGGACTTGCCGGAGCCGGATGGACCGTCGACGGCGACCACCAGACGGCGCCCGGCGGGCGTGTCGGCGGTGTCGTGGCTGGACGGGGGCATGCGGTACCTCGGCAAGGGATCTGGGGTGGGGAACCCCCTGATGCTACGCGCCCTCGGCGTGCACGACCCAGCCGAGACCTTCCAGCGCAGCGGCCAGGCCGGTCTCCGCGCCCGGCGCCACGGCCAGCTCGACCAGGCCCACCGGCTGGCCCGGGCGAGTGCTCGATCCGGATGTCCTCGATGTTCACCCCGGCCGCCCCGACGTCGACGACCAGCCGGGCCAGCTCGCCGGGCCGGTCGGCGAGGACGACGGGCACGACGGCGTACGCCGTGGAGCGGCCGCCGTGCTTGCCGGGCAGCCGGGCCCGGCCGGCGTTGCCCCGCACCAGCACCTCGCGCAGCGAGGTCCGGGCCCACTCGGCGTCCTCGGCGACCTCGTGCAGCGCGCCGACCACCGCGTCGACGTCCTGCCGCAGCTCGGTGAGGATCCGGGCCACCGGCTCGGCGTTGGCGACCAGGATGTCCACCCACAGGTCGGGGTCGGAGGCAGCGACCCGGGTGACGTCCCGCAGGCCCTGCCCGGTCAGCGCCAGCGCCGCGTCCGCGCCCTCGGCCAGCCGGGCGGCGACCAGCGAGGCGGCCACCTGCGGCACGTGCGAGACCAGGGCGACGGCCGCGTCGTGGTCGGCGGCGGCCATCTCGACGGCGACGGCCCCGCACAGCGACAGCAGCGGTCCGGACCCTGGTCAGCGAGCGCTCCTCGGCACCCGCCGAGGACACCGCCCAAGGCCGCCCCTCGAAGAGGTCGGCGCGAGCGGCACCCGGGCCGGACCGCTCGCCGCCGGCCATCGGGTGGGTGCCCACGAAGTGCGGTGCGGGCCCCACGGTGGCCGCGACCGTCACGAAGGACGCCGTCCTTCACCGCCGCGGTGTCGACCACGGTGGCGGCGACGTTGCCCGCCAGCAGCCCGCTGACCACCTCGGCGGTGGCCGACGGGCTGACCGCGACGACGGCCAGGTCCACCTGCTCGGCGGGCGGGTCGAGGGTGCCGGCCCCCAGCTGCGCCGCCTGCCGGGCGGCCGCCGGATCGCGGTCGGCGAGGTGCACGACGACCCCGTGCCGACGCAGGGCCAGGGCTACCGACGTACCGATCAGACCGGTCCCGACGACCAGGCAGGTCCGGACCAGCGGGGCGTCGCCGTCCCCCGCGTCACGGGGCGCTCACTGGGCGAGGTCCCGGCGCAGCGCCGCCGCACCGCGCAGGTAGACGTGGCGCACCTCGGCCTTGGCTGAGCCCGGTCTCGGCGTGCACCATCACCCGGATCACGCGGGGCATCGCCCCGGCGATGTCCAGCTCCTGGGTGCAGAGCAGCGGCACGTCGCCGATGCCGAGCTGCCGCGCGGCCAGCGCGGGGAACTCGCTGTGCAGGTCCGGGGTCGCGGTGAACAGCATCGAGATCAGGTCGTCGGTCGCGAGCGCGTTCTGCTCGAGGATCGCGCGGATCAGCTCGTCGACCGAGGACAGCAGGTGGTCACGGTCGTCGACGTCGAGCTGCGTCGCGCCGCGGATCGCACGGACCGCCATGGCTGCCACCTCCTCGCGCGGCAACCTATCCCGGCCCGGGTGTCGCGGGCGACCGACCACGTCCGCGCGTCGGGACGGCCCGTAGGGTCGCGCCGTGCACACCGGCTCCGCACCGTTGCCGCCGTACCGGCACCGCTGCTGGTGCTCGTCGGCCATCGCGTCGGTGCAGACCGGCAGCGCCGTCGCCCGCACGGCGTTCGACGTGACCGGCGCGTCCGGGATGACCCTGCTGCGGCTCGCCCTCGCCGGCCTGCTGCTCACCGCGGTGGTGCGGCCGGCCGTGCGCCGCTGGTCCCGCGCGCAGTGGACAGCTGCTGTGCTGCTCGGTCTGACGATGGGTGCGATGAACCTGGTGTTCTACCTCGCCATCCAGGACGTGCCGCTCGGCGTGGCGGTGACTGTCGAGTTCGTCGGCCCCCTGCTGCTGGCGCTGGTGCAGACCCGCCGGGTGTGGGACCTGGTGTGGGCCGTGCTCGCCGGAGCCGGGGTCGTGCTGCTCGGCCTGGACGGCGGGGAGTCGGTTCCCATCACCGGGCTGGCTCTGGCGCTGCTCGCCGGGATGTTCTGGGCGGGCTACATCCTGGCCAGCGCGCAGGTTGGGCGGGTACTGCCCGGCGTCGACGGCCTCGCGGTCGCCCTGCTGGTCGCCGCGGTGCTCGCGCTGCCGTTCGGCGCGGCCGGGGCCGGCCGCGCCGTCACCGACGGTCACGCCCTGCTGGTCGGCGTGGTCGTGGCACTGCTGTCGTCGGTGGTGCCGTACGCGCTGGAGCTGACCGCGCTGCGGACCATCCCGACCCGGGTCTTCGGGGTGCTGATGAGCCTGGAGCCGGCCGCTGCCGCGGTCGCGGGGCTGATCGTGCTCGACCAGGTCCTGGGCACCCGGGAGCTGGTGGCGCTCGGGGCGGTCAGCCTCGCGAGCGTCGGTGTGACGTACGCGCGGCGCAGCGACCAGCCGGCCCCGCAGCCGCTGGAGTAGCTGGCCAGCGGACTCAGGTCGGCACGTCGAGCCTCACGGCAGCGTGTAGTTCAGGGTGACGCGGGTGACGTCGCTGTCCCCAACATTGCGGGCGCGCACGGTGCCGGTGGCTCCGGCGAACTTGCCGGACCCGGCAACGATCTGGCCGAAGAACGGGTTCTCCTCGCCGATGTCAACGAAGTCGATCAGCATGGTGCCGCCCTTGAGCGCCAGGGCGACATGAATGTCGAGGGTCTCGGTGGCCGGGTCGAACTTGGCCTGCACGCCGTCGTACCCGATGATCTTCCCGTCCTGCTTGTCGGACTCGGCGGCCAGGAAACCGGTCTTGCCGTACTCGTGTTGAGCCAACGTACGGGCCGTGAACTTCAACGTGACCGGGGCTGGGCTCGCGTCGGCCGACGCGCTGATCAGCACACCCCCGCTCAACACCAGACCTGCGACAGCGGTGATTCCGACGATTTTGCGCATGACCGCGACCCCTCATCCGAGTTGAAGAATCTACTCACGCTAGCCACCGTTGATATGGGCGCGCAATGAACGATTGCCATGTGTGTCGTTCGCGGATCGTGCGTCGTATAGGCCTTGCCGCGACCAGCCAGAAGCGGGACCTGTTACGCCTTCGAGCCGTGCTGGTTGATGGCTGCGAGGAAGGCCCGGCCGGCAGCCTCCACCACGTCCGTGGACGACGCCGTGACTGCTACCCGGCGGCCCGGCATCTCTACCTCGAGCTCGACTTCGCCGACGGCCTCGCTTCCAGGGCCGTGCGAGTATGCGCGGAACGCGACTACCCGCGCCGCTACCCCTGTGGCCTGGGAGATCGAGTCGCAGACGGCGTCGATAAGCCCATTACCGGACCCCTCGGCCTGCACTTGCTTCCCTTGGCGGGTCAGCTGCACGCTGGCCCGCGGCCCGTCCTGCGATCCCCCGGCGTACGTGATCGTGTCGAACTGCCAGCTGGTCGATGGTTCGGTCATGCGGTGCTCCTGGCTCGAGCGGAACGTCGCCTCGGTGCACGGCAGCATAGGGCGCCTTGGATCTGCCGGGGAGCCCCCGATCCCCGAAGCACGTAGGCAACGCGCCCGCGCGTCAGCCGATCTGCTCGAACAGGGACACAATGATCCCTTCGGGCCCACGTACGTAGGCCATCCGCACGCTGTTCTCGTACTCGCCGATGCCGCCGACGAGCCCGTACCCGTCCGCAGCCACCGCATCGACGGCCGCGTCGAGGTCGCCGACCTCGAAGGACACGTTGCGCAGGCCAAGCTCGTTGGCCATCGCTGTGGGCGATCCGGGCACGTGGTCAGGCGTGATGAAGCTCGCGAGCTCCAGGCGGGACCCTCCGTCGGGCGGCCGCAGCATCGCGATCTCACAGTGCGCGCCCGGGATGCCGCAGACGGTCTCCACGAACTCGCCCTCCACGGATCCGGTGCCCTCGACCTCGAGACCCAGTCGGACGAAGAACGCCGTCACCGAGTCGAGGTCCGCGACGGTGATGCCGATGTGGTCGAAACGTTGTACGTGTGCCATGGGAACTATTCTCCTCCCAGGCACTTAACAAGCCTTCTGCTGATGACCGCATGTCTCGGCTGCCTGTCACTGAGTACCCCGATGGATTCCCTGGTCGGCCGTGGTCAACATGTACGTCCGCAACTACCTGTGCTGCTGTTGCGGACGCGACGCAACGCTGGAGGTTGACATGTATCTGACGGTCCGCTTGTCCCGCACGTCCGGCGGGTTCATCGCCACGGCGGAGGCCTGATGACGACGGTCGAGGTGAACGGCGTGATCCTCGGGGTCGAGCACTTCGGCGACGCGGCGGCCCCGCTCGTCCTGCTTGCGGGTGGTACGACCATGCTCTCCTGGCCCGACTCGCTCTGCGCGGCACTCGCCCACGCCGGGCGGCACGTCGTGCGGTACGACTTGCGCGATTCCGGCGCGTCGACCACCGTCGATCCAGATACTCCGGCGTACACGCTGCGCGATCTTGCAGCCGACGCCGCTGCGCTTGCCCGCGAGCTCGACGACCGGCCGGCGCACCTGGCGGGCATCGGCGTCGGTGGGATGGTCGCCCAGGTCGCCGCGCTCGACCACCCGGACGCGTTCGGAGCGCTCACCCTGGCTGGGACGCGCCCGGTGGCTCCAGGCCCGGTCGACGACGACCTGCCTGACCATGATGCGGAGACGATGAACCAACTGTTCTCGCGCCCGATGCCGGACTGGTCCGACCGCGCTGCCGTGGCGGCGTTCGCGACCGGTTCCGCGGAGATCCTCGGCGACGACCCTGCCGCCGCGCGTGCCACCGCCGAGCGCATCTGGCACCGCACACCGGGCACCGAGCCCGCGGTCCAGATGGCTAACCAGATGGGCAGGCTGTTCTCCAAGCTTGACTGCACGCCGCGCTGGCGCGAGCGCCTTCCCGACCTAGTGACCCCGACACTCGTGGTGCACGGCCGCCGCGACCCGTTCTTCCCTGTCGGCAACGGCGAGGCGCTCGCACGCGAGATCCCCGGCGCACGGCTGCTCGTGCTCGAACAGGCCGCGACCGCGATCCCCGATGCGGCCGCCGGTGAGGTCGCAGTGGCGATGCTCCAGCTCTAGGCGCTCTGAGCGCTCTAGGCGACTTCAAGAAGAACGACAAGGCTGTTGGGATCACAGCCGCCCTTACGGGCCTCTGATGCTAAGCCCGTTGATTTGCCGCGACTGGCGGCGCAAAGACGCAGCTTCAGGCAGGCGTGACCGGCGTCGGACGCGAAGATTGATCGGCTGGCGCGTTCTTGCGACAAACTGCAGATCATGAAGCTCCCGATTTCTGGCGTGCGCCAGATCAAACTGCCGGTCAGTGACTTGGCGCGCAGCGCTCGGTGGTACGCCGACCTGTTCAACTTGGAACTGGCCAACGAGTTCTTTGAGAACTCCGCCGTTCGGGGTGTCGTGCTTGCCGATCATGATGCAGGTTTCGTGATCGGCCTTCGCGAGCGTGCCTATTGCGCGAGCAGTCCGGTGCTGGACGGTTTCGATGTATGTGCGTTCATGGTCGACACGGCGGAGCAGATGTCTACGGTGATCGCTCGCTGCGACGAGCTGGGCATCGCGCACGGTGACGTTCACGACCGGGGCGAGTTCGGAATCGCCATGGATGTCGCGGACCCGGACGGGACCGTCCTGCGGTTCGTGGCTGGACCGCACACCGGACCCCCGGGCACCTTCGCCGGGGTCGAGTTCGGATCTGGGCCGCCCGTTTTCTACGACCAGCCACGACTCAGCTTCTAGCCAAGATGTACGTGCTTTCTGGAGCCGGAGTGACGCGGACATGAGTCGTCGCCGCGATCACTGTTCAGCGCGCGTCGAGTTGGGCGACAAGTGCCTTCGGGGCAACCGTCCGGTAGGCCTCGTCGATGACGGCAGCCACCTCGGCCCAGTCCGGGCGGCCGTCCACCCGGACGCCGAGCCAGCCCCGGTGACCGACGTACGGCGGGCGGAAGAACCGGTCCGGGGTCTGGCCGATCATTTCCTCCTGCGCGCCCGGCGGCGCGGCGCACCACAGCGCCAGCCGGCCGTCGCCGTGGTGGTCGTCCAGGAACATCACGAAGGTCTTCTTCTCCCGCACGAAGAACGACGGCGCGCCATGGCTGAGCCGCTCGGTCACCTCGGGAAGGGCCAGGCAAGCGGCGCGGACCCGGTCCAGCGGTGTCATCGCCAAGCCGGTCACCTTCGCTTCAGGGCGGTCACCCAGAGGAACTCGACCACGCCACCTTCGCCCTCGTCCTCGCCGACCACTACGGCCGCCTCGACGGTCATCCCGGCGGCCTCGACCGCAGCCAGCGTCGCATCGACACCGATGCCGCCGAACGGCATCCGGACACCCAGCCAGTCGTCGGCCACATCGTCCCCCGGGGTCAGCGGCGCGCTGGTGAGCAGCAACCCTCCGGGACGGAGCCAGGCGCCGACACGCGTGATCAGCGGGACGTGCAGCTCGCTGGCCAGGTGCCCGAGGGCGTAGAACGACACCACGGCATCGACCGACGACGGCCGCAGCACCAGCTCGGCCAGGTCGGCCTGCACCAGGGCCGCCCGCGGAGCCAGCCGTCGGGCGATGCGCAGCTGACCTTCCGAAAGGTCGACGCCGACCACGAAGTGCTGCTCGCTGAGCAACCGGGTGGCCGGGTCGCCAGGTCCGCAACCGAGGTCGACCACGGTGCTACCGGAGGGCAGCCGCTCCAGGACCCGTTGCACGAAGCCGAGCCGGACCTCGCTCGCATGCGACCAGGAGTGATACCGCTCACCGATCGCGTCGTAGCCGGCCCGGACCACGTCACGGGGGCGGACCGGACTACCCCCGACGCCGGACATGCCCCCCAGCATGTCGGCCCGGCCGACCGCTGTCACCGGACTGCTACCCGGCGAGCTGGCGGATCCTGGCAGCCAGACGGGCGGCGTGGTCGGCGGCCGCACGCACGTTCCCGGCGTCGATGGCACCGCGCAGAGCCGACAGCCTCGTGTCGACCTCCTGCAGCGCGGCCGCGCCGAGCGATCCGGTCAGCCGGTCCCGGATCCATTCGAGGACGGCGACATCTCCGGTCACGCCGTTGCGGTCGCGAGCCGCCGCGTTCACCCGGAGCTGCTGGGTCCAGAGCACGAAACGTTCCGTGTCGACCGCTGCTGGGCTCTGGTAGCGGAGGTGGAGGTCCAACACGGACTGCGCCAACGTGACGGCCGCCTGGGCCGTGGCAGAGGGTCTGCGGTCCCGCACCGCAGACCGGAGATCCGCGAGGTCGCGATCCAGACGGTTCGCCACCATCCGGGGCTGTCCGGCGGCATGCACGGCGACCCAGGAGTGGCGCAGGATCCGCAAGGCCGACCGAGCACCGGCCCACTCCCGAAGTCGAGAGGCCTCGAGGATGCCGGTGGTCGCCGTCGCCATCCGGGCGAGCCGGCGAGGCAAGGGAGCGGACGACGCGTCGGTGGGGACAGCCATCGCCAGCGCCTCCAGGTCGCCGCCCCCGGAGGTGCGGAACTCGCCGTACCCCGGCGCGAACACCTTCGCCTCGCGGGTGCCGTCGCTGTGCAGCTCGGACACGACCATGGCTCCGGCGACTCGTCCGAGCGGCCCCGACACCTCCTGCCCGGTCCGGACGACGGTCACCTCCTCGAAGACCACCCCCGGCACGTTCTCGGTGCGGTAGACGTCGCCGACCTTCGGGGCGGCCGGCATGATCATCGCCGCCGGACCGTCGCGACCGGCGAGCCAGGTTCCCTCGGTCACCGACACCGAGCCGCGCGAGTAGTCGAAGACGTCCTCGCCGAGGTACCAGACCGAGCCGTCGTCGGCCTGGGCGTAGCGGTCGAGGGCCACCTCTTCCAGTCGACCGCCGCGATACGCCATGTACTGCGACAGCAGCACGGGAACCCGGCGCCCGCCGATCGTGACCGACCCGGTGCCGGGGAGCAGCGTCGTCTCGGTCCGGAACCGCTTGCCCTCGACATGCCCGAGCAGGACCGCAGAGTGCAGTCTGCTGATCGGGAACATCGGGTTGGTGATGTCCGTCGGGTGCGAGAACACCGGTGTTGCCAGGTCGACGCGGGCGCTTCGCGGGGCGCAGCCGCGGCCGTCGTACGTGCCGCAGGTGTCCGCGGACGCCGCGTGCCCGACCGGTGCCGAGGCCGGGAACGGGATGCCGGTCAGGGCGGTCGACACCACCAAGCCGATGACGACGGCAGCAACCTGCGGATGTGTGGTCATGGACGAGAGCCTGCTCCGACAAGCCTGAAGAGCGGCTGAGTTCCCCCGTGCAGCGGCCCCAAGCAGCAGGGTCAACAGGCGGGCATCGCCGACGGTCAGAAGGGTGGGACATCCTCGTCGGGATCCATCCCGACGTCGCCCGATGACTCGATCCGCGGATCGCCCAGCAGAGGATCCAGCGGGTAGCGGTAGGTGCGCCCGGCCGGGCTGGTCCACCTGTAGGTGGCATCCGGCTCCTGTACGCACGTCCAGTCGGTCTCGTGCTTGAGCCGATGGGTGTGCTGCGAGAGCGGACCGAGGTTGTGCTCGGCGGTCGGACCGTCCGGGAACTCCCTCGTGTGGTCGAGCTGGCAGCGCGCTGCCGGAAGGCGGGAGCCCGGGCCACGGCACCGCTGATGCTTCGCGTTGACCTTGTCGACAAGAGCCTGCGGCGGCCGGTACACGGTGGTCCCGTAGTCAAGCAACGTGCCGGACTCGGGATCGGTCAGCAGTCGCCGCCAGGTGGCATCGGCTGCGATCTCACGGGCGACCGGGGCAGGGATCGGGCCGTAACCGGCCAGCGCGCCGGGAAGCTCGTCCAACCCAAGGAGTGTGGAGGCAGCGACTGTGACCTGCAGGTGCGGCCGGCGGCCGTGCCGTCGGGGCAGGTCGTCGTTGGCCAGCAGCGCGGAGCCGAGCTCGGCGAGAACGTCGGCGCGACGCTGGTCGATGGTGCGACAGTCACCGGGACTCTTTGCCTTCTGCGCGAGCGCCGTAAGCCCCTCGAACACGGCGACGGCGTCGTCGGCCCGCAGCACCGCCCAGATCGCAGCCATCCCGTCAGCCTCGGGCACCAGCTCGACCTTGCGCTCCCGAACCTTCCGCTCGTGCCGCGCGAGGGCAGCCGACGGGTCCGTCGCGATGACCGCCCGGGCCAACGAGTCACGCAGGCCACCGAGAACCTGGTCGGAGGCACGACCCAGCACTCGGGCTTCGACCCGGGCGGCGCCCTCGTCGTCGAGCTCCCGGGTCGCGGACTCCACGGCCCGCACCTTGGCCAGGTCCAACCTCCCGAGGGCGAAGGCCGCCGCGGTGCCCGGCAGCCGGCCCAGCGAGAGCGCCAGGTCGATCCGGTCCTGCGCCGCCCGGCGGGAGATCCGCAGCTCGGCGGCGACCTCGTCCGCGGCGAACTCCGACACCGACGGCCGGGACGCACGGTCGTCCGGGCCGGGCCGTTCGCACGACCCGGTCGCCGGGCGGCGCGCTGCCAGCTCGGCGATCGCCACGAGCTGACGGGACTGCGACCAGGCGGTCTGCCGCTCGCACGCCGCCAGGTAGGCGACCAGGGCGTCACCGCTCAGCACCCGCGGATCCATGCGGTCGAGCAGCCCCGCCAGCCACCAGCCCGGCTCGAGCGAGTCGAGCTGGGCGGCGCGGTCGACCTCGACCAGGCGGCCGCAGGCCTCCGGCGGCAACCAGTCGTCGTCATCGAGCGAGACGTCGTCGAGGGGCGCAGCGGTGGCCGACGCCTCCTCATCCGCCTCGACCCACTCGGCCAGATTATCGAACATGCGTTCGATAGCTATCGACAACCGTGGACACTACAGTCGGGTTGTGCACAGCGAAGCCGCCACCGTCGACGAGTACCTCGCGGCCCTGCCCGACGATCGCCGGGCCCAGGTCGAACCGGTCTACCAAGCCGTCCGCGACGCCATGCCTGAGGGCTTCGCCGAGACGATGGCCTGGGGAATGATCACCTGGGCGGTGCCGCTCGAGACCTTCCCGGACACCTACAACGGACAGCCGCTCTGCTACGCGTCGCTGGCAGCCCAGAAGCGGCACAACGCGCTCTACCTGATGGGCCTGTACGCCGACAGCGCGGAGGCCGACGAGTTCCGTGCCCGCTGGACCGCGGACGGCACGAAGCTCGACATGGGCAAGAGCTGCGTGCGATTCCGCACCCTGGACGAGGAACGACGTCGGGTCGTCGCCGACACCATCGCAGCGACGAGCCCCGACGACTTCATCGCCCTGCACGAGCGGGCCCGCGCGGAGCGCAGCTAGAGGTCCTTGCCGAGCAGGGTGCACACGTCCTCGACGACGGCGGTGCTGCCGTCGTCCCGCTGGTACCGCCACCGGTCGACCTCGGAGCCGAACGCGACGTAGCCCAGCCGCTCGTACAGCGCGCGGGCCCGCGGGTTGTCCTCCCCCACACCGAGGTCCACCCGAGCCAGGCCGCGCCGGCGCACCCGGTCCTCCAGCGCGCCGATGAGCAGCGTCCCCAGCCCGCAGGACTGCAGCTCCGGCAGCACCGCGAGCTGGTAGATCCGGCCGGTGCCGGCCCGTCGCACCCGGTCGGCGCCGCCGACAGCGATCGGCAGGCCGGCGGGGCCGCACACCGCGAGATAGTCGACCTCGCCCAGGGCCGCCCGGTCGAGCTGGTCCGACACGTTGCGCAGGTGCGACGGCGGTCCGCACCAGCGCAGGTCGGCCAGGTCGGCGTGCCCCAGGTCGCGGACGGTGACCGGGACGGTCACCGGTCGGGTCACAGGCCGACGGCCCGGTAGAGCGCCCCGATCTCCTGCTGGCTGAGCTTGCGCTGCTTGCCCGGCTTGAGGTTGCCCAGCGAGATCGGGCCGACGTCGGTGCGCACCAGCCGCGAGACCGGGTGGCCCGACCTCGGCCAGCAGCCGGCGTACGACGTGCTTGCGTCCCTCGTGCAGCGAGAGCTCCACCATCACCCGCGACCCGACCTGGCTCACCAGCCGGAACGAGTCGGCCTGCACCAGCCCGTCCTCGAGCTCCACGCCCTGCTTGAGCCGCTTGCCGACGTCCCGGGCGACCGGTCCGGTCACCTCGGCGAGGTAGGTCTTCGGGACGCCGAACGACGGGTGCGACAGCCGGTGCGCGAGGTCGCCGTCGTTGGTGAGCAGGATCAGTCCCTCGGTGTCGGCGTCCAGCCGGCCGACGTGGAACAGCCGGGCGTTCCGGTCGCCGACGTACTCCTGCAGTGACGGCCGGCCCTCCGGGTCGCTCATCGTGCTGACGACGCCGATCGGCTTGTTCAGCACGATGTAGACGTTGTCCGGCGCCGTCGCGATGCGCATGCCGTCGACCTTGATGACCGCCGACACCGGGTCGACCCGCATGCCCTGCACGCGGACCTGCTTGCCGTCGACCTCGACCCGGCCCTCCTCGATCAGCTCCTCGCAGGCGCGTCGGCTGCCCAGCCCCGCGGCGGCCAGCACCCGCTGCAGCCGGATGCCGGACTGCTCGGCGTCGCTCATGTCGGGTTGCCGGCCATGTCGTCCAGCGCGTCCATCGCCGGGCAGGAACGGCGCCAGGTCGGGCAGCTCGTCGATGCCGCGCAGCCCGAGCCGCTCCAGGAAGTACGACGTGGTGCGGTAGAGGGTCGAGCCGCCCTCGCCCTCCTCACCCGAGTCCTCGACCAGGCCGCGGGCGACCAGCGTGCGCATCACACCGTCGACGTTGACGCCGCGCACGGCCGAGACCCGGGCCCGGCTCACCGGCTGCCGGTAGGCCACCACGGCCAGCGTCTCCAGGGCGGCCTGGGTCAGCCGGGCCTGCTGCCCGTCCAGCACGAACCGCTCGACGTACGCCGCCGCGACCGCGCGGGTGTAGAACCGCCAGCCGCCGGCCACCTGGCGCAGCTCGAAGCCGCGGCCCTGCTCGTCGTACTCCGCCGCGAGGGCGCGCAGCTCGCGCGACGACCTCCTCGGTGGGCCGCTCGGCCACCTGGGCGAGCGTCACCTCGCCGACCGGCTCGTCGACCACCATCAGGATGGCCTCCAGCGCGGTGCGCAGCGGGACGCCGTCGTCCGCCCGGTCGACGGGCTGCTCGTCAGGCGTGGTCATCGGTACTCGTCTCCCGCAGGTCGATCGTGGTGGCTTCCGGTACGTCGGTGGGCTCGGCCTCGTCGCCGGCCCCGTCGTCGGCGCTGTCGCTGTCGTCGGTGTCGTCGGTGTCGTCGGTGTCCGGGACGACGTCCTCGTCGAACTCGTCGGGGACCTCGACGTCGCCCTCGTCGGTGCCGGTCCACCGGATGTGCAGCTCGCCGAGCGGGTCGACCTGCTCGAACACGACCGCGCCCTCGCGGTAGAGCTCGAGCAGCGCGAGGAAGCGGGCGACGACGACGAGGGTGCCCTCGCAGTCGGCGGTGAGGGTCCGGAAGGTCGCGGTCCGCGACCGCCGCAGCGCGGTGACCAGCACCGCCGCCTGCTCCCGGACGCTGACCGCGGGCGCGTGCAGGTGGTCGACGGAGACCATCGGCACCGGCCGGGGCGTGAACGCCCGGGCCGCCAGCGCGGCGAACTCCTGCGGCCCCAGGCCGAGCAGCACCTCGGGCAGCAGCCCGGCGAGCTGCGGCTCCAGGGTCACCGCCCGGGCGTACCGGCCGGCCTCGTCGGCCATCCGGCCGGCGAAGACCGCGGCGACCTGCTTGTACGCGCGGTACTGCAGCAGCCGGGCGAAGAGCAGGTCGCGCGCCTCGAGCAGCGCGAGGTCCTCCTCGTCCTCGACCTCGCCGCTGGGCAGCAGCCGGGCCGCCTTGAGGTCGAGCAGCGTCGCGGCGACCACCAGGAACTCGGTGGCCTGGCCCAGGTCCCAGACCGGGCCCTTGCCCTTGATGTGCGCGATGAACTCGTCGGTGACCTTGGACAGCGCGATCTCGGTGACGTCCAGCTTGTGCTTGGCGATCAGCCCGAGCAGCAGGTCGAACGGGCCCTCGAACAGCTCGCCGAGGTCGACCCGGAACGCCGCCGGCCGCGCCGGCGTCCTCCGCCGTCACGGGCAGAGCGGTCTCCTCGCTCACGCCCGCACGGTAGTCGAGCACCCCGCTGGGTGCGTAATCGATCACGCCGGTCAGGACGACGGGCGCAGCCGGTTCACCACGACGCTGGCCTCGCCGTGGGCCTCCAGGTCGATGAGCATCTCGGCCACCGCCTCGCGCACCAGGCGGCCGCGGTCGACGGCCACCCCGTGCTCGGCACGCAGCACCAGCCGGGCCTGCTCGAGGGCGACCAGCTCGTCCTGGGAGACGTAGACGGTGATCTTCTCGTCGTGCCGCTCACGGCCCGAGGTGCGGGCTGCCGCCGGCCGGAGCCGGCGGACCCGGGCCCCGGTCGCGTCCTCGGGCTCCCCCGGCTCGCCCGCCTCGGCGACGCCGGTCACGTGCCCGGGCACCGTGCGAGCACCTCCTTGGCCAGCTGCCGGTAGGAGTAGGCCCCGCCGGAGGAGGTCGCGAAGGTGGTGATCGGCTCACCCGCCACGGTCGTCTCGGGGAACCGGACGGTGCGGGCGATCGCGGTGTGGAACACCTTGTCCCCGAACGCCTCGACCAGCCGGGCCAGCACCTCGCGGCTGTGCACCGTGCGCGAGTCGTACATCGTGGCGACCAGGCCGTCGATCTCCAGGCCGGGGTTGAGCCGGTCCTGCACCTTCTGGATCGTCTCGACCAGCATCGCGACGCCGCGCAGGGCGAAGAACTCGCACTCCATCGGCACGATCACCCCGTCGGCCGCGGTGAGCGCGTTGACGGTGAGCAGCCCCAGCGAGGGCTGGCAGTCGATGAGGATGAAGTCGTATTCGGCGACTGCCGGGCGCCAGCGCGCCGCGCGAGCATCTGCTCGCGGGCCACCTCGGTGACCAGCTGCACCTCGGCGGCCGACAGGTCGATGTTGCTCGGGAGCATGTCCAGCCCGGGCACGTTGGTCTTGATCACGACGTCGTCGAGCGTGACGTCCCGGTCCATCAGCAGGTTGTAGACGCTCTGGTCGATGTCGTACGGGTTGACGCCCAGGCCGACCGACAGCGAGCCCTGCGGGTCGAAGTCGACCAGCAGCACCTTGCGGCCGTACTCGGCCAGCGCGGCGCCCAGGTTGATCGTGGTGGTGGTCTTGCCGACCCCGCCCTTCTGGTTGCACATCGCGATGATCCGGGCCGGGCCGTGGGTGCTCCTTGCGGCGTCGGCTCCGGGAAGTGCGGCATCGGCCGGCCGGTCGGACCCATCGGCCGGTTCGCGGTGGGGTCCGCGACCGGCGGCGGCGCGGCGGCGGCCACCGGCGAGTCCAGCTGCACCGCCGGGATGTGCGGGGCCACGTGGTCCCGGCCCTCGGGCGGGTCGGCCGCGTCCAGCGGGACTCCGGTGGGCTCGTCGGGGGGCATCAGCGGTTGGGTGCTCACGGTGCCGTCCTCGTTTGTCGACTCGTCGGCCTGTCGCCGTACCGACCTCGAGAGCGACAGTAGGCAGCCGGCGGCGCCGCGATCACGCCGCCACGCCGGGCGACGCGCAGATCGTCGAGACGGCTCAGCGCGCCCGGGGGTGCGAGGTGGCGTAGACCTCGCGCAGCCGGTCGACGGTGACCAGCGTGTAGACCTGGGTGGTCGTCACGCGAGGCGTGCCCGAGCAGCTCCTGCACCACCCGGACGTCGGCGCCGCCGTCGAGCAGGTGGGTGGCGAACGAGTGCCGCAGCGTGTGCGGGGAGACCTCGCCGCCGTACGCCGGCCCGCTCGGCGGCGGCCCGCAGCACCGTCCAGGCGCTCTGCCGGGACAGCCGCCCGCCGCGGGCGTTGAGGAACAGCGCCGGCGAGCCCCGTGCCGGCGCGCGGCGAGCGTCGGCCGGCCGCGCACCAGGTAGGCCGCCACCGCCTCGCGGGCGTAGGAGCCGACCGGCACCACCCGCTCCTTGCTGCCCTTGCCGAGCAGCCGGACCGTGCCCGGACTCGAGGTCGAGCTCGTCGACGTCGAGCCCGACCGCCTCGGAGATCCGCGCGCCGCAGCCGTACAGCAGCTCCAGCAGCGCCCGGTCGCGCAGCGCGCGCGGCGTGTCGTCGGCCCCGGCGGCGGCCAGCAGCGCCTCGACCTCCTCGACCGAGATCGCCTTGGGCAGCCGCTTGGGCGGCGACGGCGGCCGCACCCCGCGCGCCGGCGTCGACCGTCACCAGGCCCTCGCGCAGCAGGAACCGGTGGAAGCCGCGGACCGCGACCACCGCCCGGGCGGCCGAGTTCGCGGCCAGCGGCGGGTGCTCCTCGTCCCCCTCGCGCAGGGCGACCAGGAACGCGCTGACGTCCGCCTCGGCCACCCGCTCCGGGGCGATCGACCTCGCCGGGACCGCCAGGTGCGCGAGGTAGCGGCGCAGGTCGCGGCGGTAGGACGCCAGGGTGTTGCGCGGCCAGACCCCGCTCGACGGCCAGGTGGTCGAGGTAGGTCCGCAGCGCCGGCCGCAGCCGGCGCATCTCGGGCCCGCGATCGTGACCGCGGCGCTCGGGGCTCAGGCGAGCACCTCGTCGAGCTCGAGCGACCGGCGCCCCGTGCGCCTCGGCGACCGGGCCGTAGGTGATCTGCCCGTCGTGGGTGTTCAGGCCCGAGCGCCAGCGCGTGGTCGGCCCGCAGCGCGTCCCGCCAGCCGCGGTTGGCCAGCTCCACGGCGTACGGCAGCGTGACGTTGGTCAGCGCGTACGTCGAGGTGTGCGGCACCGCGCCGGGCATGTTCGCCACGCAGTAGAAGACCGAGTTGTGCACCTTGTACGTCGGGTCGGCGTGCGTGGTCGGGCCGGGAGTCCTCGAAGCAGCCGCCCTGGTCGATCGAGATGTCGACCAGCACCGAGCCCGGCCGCATCCGCGACGACCAGCTCGTTGCGTGACCAGCTTCGGCGCCTTGGCGCCCGGCACCAGCACCGCGCCGATCACCATGTCGGCGTCGAGGCACGGCGCGCTCGATCTCGTAGGTGTTGGACGCGACGGTCTGCAGGTGGCCCTGGTAGATCCGGTCGGCCTGCGCGCAGCCGGTGCGATGTTGCGGTCGAGCAGCAGCACCTCGGCCTGCATGCCGAGCGCGATGGCGGCGGCGTTCATGCCGGAGACGCCGGCGCCGATCACGACGACCTTGGCGGCGTAGACGCCGGACACGCCGCCCATCAGGATGCCGCGGCCGCCCTCGGCCCGCATCAGCGTGTGCGCGCCGACCTGCGGCGCGAGCCGGCCGGCCACCTCGGACATCGGCGCGAGCAGCGGCAGCGACCGGTCCGGCAGCTCGACGGTCTCGTAGGCGATGCCGGTGACCTTGCGGTCGAGCAGCGCCTCGGTGCACGGCTTGGAGGCGGCCAGGTGCAGGTAGGTGAAGAGGGTCTGGCCCTCCCGCATCCGGTGGTACTCCTGCGTCGATCGGCTCCTTGACCTTGAGGATCAGGTCGCCGGTCGCCCAGACGTCGTCGGCGGTCGGCGAGGATCTTGGCGCCGGCGGCGACGAAGTCGTCGTCCGGGATCGAGGAGCCCGACCCCGGCGTCCTTCTCGATGAACACCTCGTGGCCGTTGCGGACCAGCTCGTGCACGCCGGCCGGGGTGATGGCGACGCGGTACTCGTGGTTCTTGACCTCGCGAGGGATGCCGACCTTCACGGCTATCAACTCCTTCGTCTGGGAGCGCGCCGACCTCGTTGTCGGCGCGCCGGGAGTCTAGTCGGGTGGCTGGGGGGAAGGAGCGTCCGGATGAAGCTCTACGCCGATCGTCCCGTCCGTGTGCTGCGCCAGCTGTTCGGCGATCTCCTGGTCGTGATCGCCGTCTACTGGGCGGTTCGGCTGGGCCAGGGCACGCACGCCAAGGTCGGCGCCCTGGCCGCGCCGGGCCGGGAGGCCGAGCAGTCGGCCCGCGCGCTGGACGGCAAGCTGCGGGACACCGCCGGCAACCTCCGGGACACCCCGCTGGTCGGCGACACCATCGCCTCGCCGTTCCGGGACCTGGCCGCCACCAGCAGGGACCTGGCAGCCTCCGCGCAGGACTACCAGGACAGCGTGGAGCGGCTGGCGATCATGGCGGGGATCATGGTCGCCGCGGTCCCGATCATCCTGCTGCTCGTCCTGTGGCTGCCGCACCGGCTCGCCTGGGTGGTCGAGGCCTCGGCCGCGTCCCGCCTGCTGCGCCGTTCGCCGGCGGCGGCCGAGCTGCTGGCCGTCCGCGCCCTCGCTCGGCAGCCGTTGCGCCGGCTGGCCCGGCTGGAGCCGCACGTCGTGGCCGACTGGAAGGTCGGCGACCTGGCGGCGACCGAAGAGCTGGCTCAGCTCGAGCTCGACGAGCTCGGTCTGCGCTACTGACCGCGCCCCGGCGACCGCTCCGGCCACGGAGCGTCGGCCGGCCGCAGGGTGTCCCAGCCGACGTCTCGCGCGGCGGCCGCGGCGAGGATCCCGCAGACCGTGGTCGGGTTGTGCAGCCGGCCGGCGAGCACCAGGTCCCGGGCCTCGGCGATCGGGACCCAGGCGGGCACCATGCCGCGCTCCTCGTGCTCGCGTTCGTGCCGGTCACCGTGCGGCACCTCGTGCAGGCCGCGGGCCAGGTAGCAGCGGAACGCCTCGGTGCTGCCACCCGGGGAGTTGTAGAAGTCGACCAGCACGTGCCACTCGTCGGCGGTGAGGTCGGCCTCCTCGGCCAGCTCGCGCTGCACCGCGAGCAGCGGGTCCTCCCCCGTCACGTCGAGCAGCCCGGCGGGCGGCTCCCAGAGGTAGGACCGCACCGGGTGGCGGTACTGCCGGAGCAGCAGCACCCGGTCCTGGTCGTCCAGCACCACCACGCCGACCGCACCCGTGTGGTCGATCACCTCGCGGGTCACCGTCTGCCCGTCGCCGAGCTCGACCTCGTCCCGGCGGACGTCCCAGACCATGCCGTGGTGCACGGTCGCGCTGGCCCGCACCGTCAGCGTGGCCGGCTCGTCGGCGACCTCCGGGCGGCGGCTCCCGGTCACGCCGTGCCGGCGGGCACGGTGGTCAGGTCGACGGCCCCGGTCGACCGCGCCCTGGCGGACCAGGGCCGCGGCGACCAGCCCGGCGAACAGCGGGTGCGCCCGGGCCGGCCGGGACCGGAACTCCGGGTGCGCCTGGGTGGCCACGAAGTACGGGTGCACGTCGCGCGGCAGCTCGACGTACTCGACCAGGTGCCCGTCCGGCGAGGTGCCGGAGAACACCAGACCGGCCTCCTCGAGCTGGGTCGCGGTAGCTCGTTGTTGACCTCGTAGCGGTGCCGGTGCCGCTCCTCGACGTACGCCGCGCCGTAGACCTCGCGGACCAGCGAGCCCTCGGCCAGCGCCGCCGGGTAGAGCCCGAGCCGCATGGTGCCGCCCATGTCGCGCTCGCCGGCGACGACGTCGCGCTGGTCGGCCATCGTCGCGATCACCGGGTGCGGCGTCGCCTCGTCGAACTCCGCCGATCCGGCGCCCTCCAGCCCGGCGACGTTGCGGGCGTACTCGATCACCATGCACTGCAGGCCGAGGCACAGGCCGAGCGTCGGGATGCCGGTCTCGCGGGCGTGCCGCACCGCGCCGAGCTTGCCCTCGATGCCGCGCACGCCGAAGCCGCCCGGGATGCAGACCGCGTCGACGCCGTCGAGCTCGCGCGCGGCCGCCTCCGGGGTCTGGCAGTCGTCGGAGGTCACCCAGCGGATGTGCACCTTGCAGTCGTTGGCGAAGCCGCCGGCGCGCAGCGCCTCGGACACCGACAGGTAGGCGTCCGGCAGGTCGACGTACTTGCCGACCAGCGCGACGGTCACCTGGTGCTTGGGCCGGTGCACCCGGCGCAGCAGGTCGTCCCACTCGGTCCAGTCGACGTCGCGGAACGCCAGCCCGAGCCGGCGTACGACGTAGGCGTCCAGACCCTCGGCGTGCAGCACCTTGGGGATGTCGTAGATCGACGGCGCGTCCTTCGCGGCGACCACGGCCTCCTCGTCGACGTCGCACATCAGCGAGATCTTGCGCTTGACGTTCGGCGGGATGTCCCGGTCGGACCGGCACACGATCGCGTCCGGCTGGATGCCGATCGAGCGCAGCGCGGCCACCGAGTGCTGGGTCGGCTTGGTCTTCAGCTCGCCGGACGGGCCGATGTAGGGCACCAGCGAGATGTGCAGGAAGAACACGTTGTCGCGCCCGACGTCGTGGCGGACCTGGCGCACCGCCTCGAGGAACGGCAGCGACTCGATGTCGCCGACGGTGCCGCCGATCTCGGTGATGACGACGTCCACGTCGGGACCCGCCATCGCCCGGATCCGGGCCTTGATCTCGTTGGTGATGTGCGGGATGACCTGGACGGTGTCGCCGAGGTACTCGCCGCGCCGCTCCTTGGCGATCACCGCCGAGTAGACCTGCCCGGTGGTGACGTTGGCCGAGCCGTGCAGGTCCCGGTCGAGGAACCGCTCGTAGTGCCCGACGTCCAGGTCGGTCTCGGCTCCGTCGTCGGTGACGAAGACCTCGCCGTGCTGGAACGGGTTCATCGTCCCGGGGTCGACGTTGAGGTAGGGGTCGAGCTTCTGCATCGTCACCCGCAGGCCGCGGGACCGCAGCAGCTGGCCGAGGCCGGAGGCGGTGAGGCCCTTGCCGATCGAGGAGGCGACGCCCCCGGTCACGAAGATGTGCTTGGTGGTCGCCGGTGCGGCCAAGGGAGGCTCCCGTGGGCTCGAGTGCGACGGAGAGAGCTCCGTCTGTCCACGGGCTTCGAGGTTATCAGTCCGCGGGCGCCGGTGAGCGCACCCACGCGGGCAGGACCGACGTGGCGCCGGTCCCGGCCCCGTAGCCGCCCTTGCCGCCGGCCAGCTGCTCGACCAGCGCCAGCACCAGGGCGACCTGCCCGGCCGGCGTGTCGGTGGAGTCCACCGACGAGGCGCCGCCTGGGTTCCCGGCCCGGGCCCAGCCGACCGCGGGCGGCGCGAGGCCGGGGCCGGCGACCAAGGCGCCGGCTCCCCCGGCGTCCAGCGCCGCGACCAGCGCGATCAGGGCCGGCTCGGCCGATGCCTTCTCCCGAGCCCCGGTCACGACCACGGCGAGCTCGGCCAGCTGCCCCGGCCGGCCGTCCAGGTGCACCGCACCCAGCTCCTCGAGGCCGGCGATCACCTCGGCGCCGTCCTGGTCCGGGTCGGCGGGCGGCTCCGCGCCCACGGTGGCCCGGGCCAGCACGGTGCCGACCCGTTCGATCGCCGTCGACCCCGGGGCGAACTCGACGTTCGGTGGCACCAGCCGCAGCGCCAGGTCCTCCAGCGGGGCGGTCGCCTGGTCGGGGTCCAGGTAGGTCGCGGTGACCGTCAGCTCGCCGGTCAGGCTGGCACCGGCGCCGAGCAGGGCGGCCCGGGTCCGGCGGACATCGTTGTCGCGCGCGCCCGGCGTACGGACCAGCAGGACACTGTGCCCCTCCAGCCGGCCGCCGGTCAGCGGCCCGGCCAGGGCGGCCACCACCCGCGAGTCGGTCCGGGCCCGGTCCTCGAGGGCCGCGACACGGTCCTGCAGCCGGGCCGCCTGGGCGGCCAGCCGGTCCTCGCGGGCACCCCGGGACGCATCGGTCCGACCGACCACCGGGCCGGCTCCGAGCGCCAGGCCGAGCGCCAGCGCAAGCACGGCTGCCACCACGGACAGCGTCAGGTGCCGGACGCCGGTCATCGGAGGGCGACGTTCGGAGCGAGGAACGAGCGGAGACGGAGCAGGACCATCGTCATCGCCCGGTCACGTCGTGCACGACGTCCTGGACCCGCTCGACCATGCGGTCGCGGTTCTCCCCGACCGGGCTGCTGTCCGGCGCGAGCACCACGGTGGCCACCACGGCGGCCAGCAGGAGCAGCGCGAGCAGCCACAGCGGCCAGGTGCGAGCCGGCCGGCGGTAGACCGCCGACACCGCGGAGGCGTCGACGAACCGGTCACCGAGCCGGAGCCGGGTGAGGAAGGCGCTGGGCATGTCGCTGCGGCCGGAGTCGACCAACGCGGCCAGCGTGGGGTGCCAGCCGACGCCGACGACCAGAGCCGGCTGGTGCGCGTCGACGAGCAGCAGCGCGGCGTCCTCGCTGGACCCGGACAGCGCGAACACGGTCGGCTCCAGGCCGGCCTGCTCGGCGCGGTGCAGCCCGTGGGCCGTCCCGTCCCGGTCGGCGCGTACGACGAGCTCGGCACCGCTGTCGAGGACGTCGTCGCTCATCAGCATCGGGTCCCCGACGACCAGGTGCGGACGCAGCCCGGCGGCGAGCAGCGCGTCGGCGCCCTCGTCGACGCCGACGAGCACCGGCTCGGTGGCACGCAGCCACCCGCGCAGGTCCCGCAGGTCGCGTTCGGAGCCCTTGCCGCGGGTGACCACGACCACGGCGCGGCCCTCGATCGGCGTACCGACGGCCGGCGCGCCGGTGCCGTCGAGCAGCAGGTCGCGCTCCCTGCGCAGGTGCTCGGTGGTGGCGTGCGCGAACGCCTGCAGTTGGGAACCGAGGCCGGCCCGGGCCGCCTCCATGGCCAGACCGACCGACTCGGCGGTCAGCAGGTCGCCGCGGCAGATCAGCTCGGCGCCGCGGTAGAGCGCGTCGCCGTCCAAGCGCAGCCGGTCGCCGTCGTCCACCAGCCGGATGACCTCGGGGCCGACCCGGTCCAGCACCGGGACGCCGGCCTGGACGAGCAGCTGCGGCCCCAGGTTGGGGTACCGGCCGCTGATGCACGGTGCCGCGTTGACGACCGCCGCGACGCCCGCGTCGAGGAGCAGCCGGGCGCTGCTGCCGTCGAGGTCGAGGTGCTCGAGCACGGCGATGTCGCCGGGTCGGGCCCGCCGGGCCAGCGCGGAGGCCCGCCGCTCGACCCGGGCCGGACCGTGCAGGCCCGGCAGCGAGGGCTCGGAACGGGACCGGCGCAGGGTGGCGAGACGCATGACCCGGATGCTGCCATGTGACAGGTGTGACGGATGGGACGTCGCCCGGCGTGTACGGAAACGGCTGCCGGCGGCCCGCTCAGCGCGCGGCGGCGGCCCGCTCGCCCTGCGCCGCGTCGAGCAGCTCGCGGGCGTGCGCCTCGGCGGTCGCGGACTCCTCCTGACCGGCGAGCATCCGGGACAGCTCGCGCAGCCGGCCGGCGTCGTCGAGGGCGACGACCCCGCTGCGGGTGACCGCGCCGTCCTCGGCCTTGCGTACGACGAGGTGCTGGTCGGCGAACGCGGCGACCTGCGGGAGGTGGGTCACGACGATCACCTGCGCCGACCGGGCCAGCGCCGCCAGCCGCCGGCCGACCTCGACGGCCGCCTTGCCACCGACTCCGGCGTCGACCTCGTCGAAGACCAGGGTCGGCACCGGGTCGGTGCCGGCCAGCACCACCTCGACCGCGAGCATCACCCGGGACAGCTCGCCGCCGGAGGCGCCCTTCTGCAGCGGACGCGCGGCGGCCCCGGCATGCGGGCGCAGCAGCAGCTCGACGTCGTCGACGCCGTGCCGCGCGTAGGCGACGGTGCGGCCACCGACGGTCAGGCCGCCGGTCTCGACCTCGGTCTGGGCGACGCCCACCTCTACCGCAGCACTGGCCATCGCCAGGGCCGCGAGCTCGTCGGAGACCTCGGTAGCGAACCGGTCGGCCGCCGCGGCCCGCGCCGCCGTCAGCTCGCCGGCCGAGCGGACCAGCTCGGCGAGCAGCTCGTCGCGGCGGGCCGTCAGCAGGCCGATCCGGTCGTCGTCACCCTCGAGGGTGGTCAGCCGGGCCGCGGCCTGCTGGCCCCACGACAGCACAGCCGATGCCTGGTCAGCAGCCGGGTCGGTCTCGTCGCCGTACTTGCGGACCAACCGGGACAGCTCGGCCCGCCGCTCCTGCACCACGGCCAGCCGGGCCGGGTCGGTCTCGACCGAGGCGGCGTACGACGCGACGTCGGCGCCCAGGTCGGCCAGCAGGTAGCCGAGCTCGCGCAGCCGGGCCACCAGCTCGTCCAGCCCGGGGTCCTGCACGCCGACCTGCTCCAGCGCGGCCCGGGCGGCCGCCACCAGGGCGGTGGCATCGGCGGCCTGCTCGGCGCCGGCGTCGGTCTCGCCCAGCAGCGCTGTCTGGGCCAGCGCGGTGGCCGCCCGCAGCCCGTCGGCGTGGCCCAGCCGCTCCTCCTCGACCCGCAGCGTGGTGGTCTCGCCGGGCTGCGGGTCGGCCGCCTCGATCTCGTCCAGCCCGAACCGCAGCAGGTCGGCCTCCTGGGCCCGCTCGCGCGCCCGGCGGGTCAGCTCGTCGAGCTCGGTCCCGACCGCTCGCAGCTCGTCGAAGGCCGCGCGGTAGGCGGCCAGCGGGTCACCCACCGCGGCGCCGGCGTAGCGGTCGAGAGCGTCGCGCTGGTGGGCCGGCTGCAGCAGCCGCGACTGGTCGCTCTGGCCGTGCACGGCCAGGCAGGAGTCGGCGAGCTCGGCCAGGATGCCGGCGGGCACGCTGCGCCCGCCGAGGTGGGCCCGGGACCGCCCGGCCGCGGACACCGTGCGCAGCACCGTGAGGACGTCGTCGTCCAGCTCGGCGCCGGCCTCGGCTGCCCGGGCGGCGACCGGCCCGGCGGGTCGACCCGCAGCCGGCCCTCGACCGAGGCGCTCTCGACCGCCGGGACGCACGGCGCCGGGGTCGGCCCGGCCGCCGAACAGCAGGCCCAGGCCGGTGACCACCATCGTCTTGCCGGCTCCGGTCTCGCCGGAGACCACGGTCAGGCCCGGGGCGAGCTCGAGCACGGCGTCCTCGATCACGCCGAGGCCCCGGATCCGCATCTCCTCGAGCACGGCCGCGAGCCTACGCGGAAGGTCGGTCGGAACCGGTCGCGCCGGGCCGGCCCCGCCAGCCGAGCACCGGCAGGTCGAACTTCGCCACCAGCCGGTCGGTGAACGGCGCCGAGTGCAGCCGGGCGAGCCTGACCGGGCGCTCGCCGCGGCGGGCCTCGATCCGGGCGCCCGGCGGCAGGTCGACCGCGCGGCGCCCGTCGCACCACAGCACCCCGGCGCTCTGGCCGGTCGAGAGCACCTCGACGGCGAGCACCGAGTCCGGCGACACCACCAGCGGCCGGGCGAACAGCGCGTGCGCGCTGATCGGCACCAGCAGCAGCGCCTCGACCTCCGGCCAGACCACCGGGCCGCCGGCCGAGAAGGCGTACGCCGTCGAGCCGGTCGGCGTGGCCATCACCACCCCGTCGCAGCCCCACCGGGACAGCGGCCGGCCGTCGATCTCCACGACCACCTCGAGCATCCGCTCGCGGCTGGCCTTCTCGATCGACGCCTCGTTCAGCGCCCAGCCGCGGTGCACGACGTCACCGTCGGTCGTGACCGTCACGTCGAGGGTGAGCCGCTCCTCGACCGTGTAGGCAGCCGCGCGACCACCCGGTCGACGGTCGCGTCGATCGCGTCCCGCTCGGCCTCGGCGAGGAAGCCGACGTGGCCGAGGTTGACCCCGAGCATCGGGGTGGACGTCGGGCCGGGCCAGCTCGGCGCCGCGCAGCAGGGTGCCGTCGCCGCCGAACACGACGACCAGCTCGCAGCCCTCGGCCGCTGCCTCGTCGCGCGGGCATCGACGGCGACGTCGGTCAGGTCGAGCTCGGCGGCCTCGTCGGCGAGAACCCGCACTGCCACGCCGGCGGCGGCGAACCGCTCGGCGGCGTCCCGGACCGAGCGCAGCGCCTCCGTCCCGGCCGGTGTGCCCGACGAGCAGCACGTTGCGCGGCGCCGGGCCGCCGCTCGCGACGTCGGTCATGACGGGCCCGCCGCGACGGCGGCCGCCGAGCCGCGTCCGGGTCCAGCGGCGGCGCGTCGCGGCGCAGCCAGAGGAAGTACTCCACGTTGCCGGCCGGGCCCGGGCAGCGGGCTCGCGGTGACCCCGGCGACGCCGAGCCCGTGCTGCTCGCGGGCCACCAGCGCGACCTCGGCGACCGCCGCGGCCCGCAGCTCCGGGTCGCGCACGACGCCGCCCGCGCCGAGCGCCTCGCGGCCGACCTCGAACTGCGGCTTCACCATCGGCACCAGGTCGGCGTCCTGGCGACGCCACGGCCACCAGAGCCGGGCAGCACCAGCCGCAGCGAGATGAACGACAGGTCGGCGACGACGAGGTCGACCGGCTCGCCGAGCGCGGCCGCGGTCAGGTCGCGGACGTTGGTCCGGTCCAGCACGTGGACCCGGTCGTCGGTCTGCAGCGGCCAGGCCAGCTGGCCGTAGCCGACGTCGACGCAGACCACCTCGCGGGCGCCGCGGCGCAGCAGCACGTCGGTGAAGCCGCCGGTCGAGGCGCCGGCGTCCAGGGCCCGGCGGCCGGCGACGTCCAGGCCGTCCGCGGCGAACGCGTCCAGCGCGCCGGCCAGCTTGTGGCCACCGCGGGACACGTAGGTCTCACCCGGCCGGCTCGGCGACCACGATCGGCGTCGCCGACGGCCACCTGGGTCGCCGCCTTGACCGAGGTCCGGCCGGGCACGCTGACCTGCCCGGCCGCGACCAGCTCGGCCGCCTGCTCGCGCGAGCGCGCGAGGCCCCGGCGGACCAGCTCGGCGTCCAGGCGGGCCCGTCGGGTCACGGCTGCGCGCCCTCCGGGCGCTCGTCGCTGCTGTCGGTGCCGCGGGTCGCGTCGGCCAGCGACTCCTGCAGCACCCGGTGCACCTCCTCGTACACCTCGACGTGCTCGACCGGCGGCTGGTCGCCGAGGCCGTCCAGGCGAGCCACCGCCGCCGCGATCCGGGGGTCGGAGCCGGTCGCCTCGACGTACGGCTCCGGCTCGGGTGCCTCGTCCGGTGGCACGACCTCGTCCTCGTCGCTGGTGGACCTCGTCCTCGTGCTGGTACTCGGTCACGACGTGGACGTCCCGGTGCTGGTCGTCGCTGCCGTCGGCGCGGCTGACCGGCGGGCGGTCGTCCGCTTCGCCGCGCTCTTCGCCGTCGACTTCTTCGCGGTCTTCGCGTCGTCTTCTTCGCGGTCGTCTTCTTCGCGGTCGTCTTCTTCGCGGTGGTCTTCTTCGCCGTCGACTTCTCGGCGCCGTCTTCTTGGTGGTCTTCTTGGCCCTGGTGACGGCAGCCTTGCGGGCGGTGGAGGACTTGCGCAGGTCGTCCTCGAGCTCGGCGACCCGCCGCTCCAGACCCTTGGCCCGCCGCGCTGCGGCGTCCAGCTCCTGCGCCGACACCAGTCCGAGGCGGGCGACCGAGCGCTCGACCTCGCCGCGCACCAGGTTCACCAGCAGGTCCCGGTTGGCCTTGCTGGTCGCCAGCAGGTCCTCGGTCAGGGCGGTCACCTGGGTGCCGACCGGCGCAGGGACCACAGCGCCGACGCCGGCCTGCCCTGGGCGACCAGCGCCTTCGCAGCAGCGCGGGCCCGTTCCCGGGTCACGTCGGTAAGTCCGTTGGCCAGCTGGAGGTAGCCGCGCAGACCGTCGAGCACCATGACGCCTCCGTCTCTCGTGCCGCCGCGTCGGAGGGCGGGCGGGTCTTGCGCAGACGCTACCTCCCGGGGCGTCCGGGCCGCTGCGGTAGCGTCCCGTGCCGACCGCAGCCGACTCCGGGCTCGCACGACACCAGGGAGGACCACCCGTCATGGCGACGATCGAGGAGTGCCGCGCGGCGCTGCAGCGGCTGGCCGGAAAGCTGCGGGAGGTCGACGAGGAAGACCGCCAACGGCACGCGTTCGACCGCACCCTGAGCTGTCACGTGCCGGACCTCAAGGTCACCTTCCACGGGCGTCTCGAGGACGGGCACATCACCGGCATCACGACCGACGAGTCCCCCAAGGCGCAGATCCGGCTGACCGCCGACAGCGACGACCTGGTGGCGATGACCGACGGCCATCTCGGCTTCGGCCAGGCCTGGCTGTCGGGCAAGGTCAAGGTGGAGGCCGGCGTCCGCGACCTGCTCAAGCTCCGCTCGATGCTCTAGGTCCTGCGGTCACCAGCCGGTGGCGGCCAGCGCCGGACCCGGGTCCTGCTCGTCCAGCGGAGCGCCACCGCGCCACCAGGCGACGCACAGCGCGCGCAGCCCGTCGACCGGGTCCCCCGAACCCTCGACCGACACCGTCGCGCCCCGCACCGTGACGGTCCAGCCGCCGCACCGCCACCCGTCGCCGACCCGCTCGACGCCGGGATGGGCGGCGAGCAGTCCGTCCCGCAGGTCGCGGGCCAGATAGGTCGGGTCGCAGCTCCGGCCGGGCGGTCGACCAGGTCGGCCGGCCCGCTGACGCCGGTGAGGACGAGCAGGCTCGGCACGCCGGCCCGGTTGGCGCCCTCGATGTCGGTGTCCAGCCGGTCGCCGACGACGAGCGGCGTCAGCGCACCGGTGCGGCGTACCGACTCGTCGTGCAGCGGCGTCTCGGGCTTGCCCGCCACGGCGTCCGGCGACCGTCCGGCGGCGCGCGGCCACCACGCCGACCAGCAGACCGTTCCCCGGCGCGCTGCCCGCCCGGCGTCGGCACCGTGGCGTCCATGTTGGTGGCGACCCACGGCAGGCCGGCCGCGACGGCGTACGTGCCCTCGGCCAGCAGCCGCCAGCCCACGTCCGGCGCGAAGCCCTGCACCACCGCGGCGACGCCGTCGCCGGCCTGGTGCACCGGCTCCAGGCCACGCTCTCGCACGGCGACGACCAGCCCCTCGCCGCCGACGACCAGCACCCGCGACCCGGCCGGGACCCGGGCAGCGAGCAGCGTGGCCGCGGCCTGCGCCGACGTCACGACGTCCTCGCTCGGCGGCCGGCACGCCCGAGCTCGCGCAGGTGCGCGGCCACCGTCGCCGGCGTGCGCGCCGCGTTGTTGGTGACGTACGCCGGCCGCATCCCGGCCGCGGCGGCGTCCGCGCACCGCCTCCGGTGCCCCGGGTACGGCGTCCGGCCCGACGTAGAGCACGCCGTCGAGGTCGAGCAGCGCCACGTCGTGCCGGGTCGCGAGGGGGCTGTCGCACCCCCGACCAGCGGGTCGTTCACTCGGTCGGGCCCTCGCCGCCGGGCCGGTCGCCGCCGGCGTCGACGCTGCTGCGGCCGGTCGCGTCCTCGCGGGCGCGGACCGTCGCCCGGGCCTCGCGCAGCGCCTGCTGGTAGTCGGCGCGTTCGGGGCGCATCGCGGTGGCCAGTGCCAGCTGCTCGATCGCACCGGCGAGGTCGCCGAGGCGCATCCGGGACAGGCCGAGCCCGAACCGGGCGTAGTCGCTGTCCGGGCTGACCTCGACGAGCTCGGTGAACCGGCCCGCGGCCTCGGCGTAGCGCCGGGCGTCGAACAGGGCGCGCGCCAGCGCCTCGAGGACGCTGGCGGACTCCGGCTCGCGGCGGCGCGCGTGGCCGAGCAGCTCGGCCGCGGCCTCCGGGTTGCCGCTCTCGAGCAGGTGGTCCCGCGCACGAACCAGTCGTAGACCTCGCCCGCCGGCACGCCGTCGCGGGGCGCTGTTCTCGCGTCACCGCCCGGTCCCTCCCCTCTGTCGTCGCTCTCGCCGTCCGCACGTAGCATCCTCGCCATGCCTCGCCGCCGATCAGACACCCCGGGAGACCGGCTGTCCCGGCCGGCCGAGCGCGCCGGGCTGCGTCGCGCCGTTCCGCGGCTGCGCTACGTGCCCGGCGCGGGTCAGCGACCTCGCGGCCGTCACCAGCCCGCCGTACGACGTGATCGACCCGGACGACGCCACCCACCTGGAGCAGCTCGACCCGCACAACGTGGTCCGGTTGATCCTGCCACGCGATCCCCGCGGGGCGGGCCGCGGGTGAGGGGTCGGGCCGCTACGCGCACGCCGCCGACCTGCTCGGGCAGTGGCGTGCCGAGGGGGTGCTGACTCGGGACGAGCAGCCCACGCTGTACGTCTACGAGCAGTCCGGCCACGGGGTCCTGCAGCGCGGCCTGCTGGCCGCGGTCGGGCTGCACGACCCGGCGGACCGGGTGGTGCTGCCGCACGAGGACGTCATGCCCGGCCCGGTCGCCGACCGGCTGGAGCTGATGCGCGCGACCAGCGCCAACCTGGAGCCGATCCTGCTCGTCTACGAGGGCGGCGGCGACACGGCCGCCGTGATCGAGACGGTCATCGCCGACCGGCCGATGCTGGAGACGGTGACCGAGGACGGGCTGACCCAGCGGGTCTGGGCGGTCGCCGACCCGGTGCTCCAGGAGCGGGTCGCGCGCGACCTGGCTCCGCGGCAGGCGCTGATCGCCGACGGCCACCACCGGTGGGCCACCTACCGCCGGCTGCAGGCCGAGCAGCACGCCGCCGGCCGCGGCGACGGCCCCTGGGACCGGGGACTGGCGATGCTGGTCGACTCGACGACCTATCCGCTGCGGGTGGCCGCCATCCACCGGGTGGTGGCCGACCTCCGGCTCGACGCGGCCCTCGCTGCGGCCGGCGGAGACCTTCTCGGTCCGACCCGTCGGCGCCGACCTGGAGTCGGCGCTGGCCGCCCTGCGGGACTCCACGGCCGCGCACCCGTTCGTGGTCACCGACGGGGCGTCCTACCACCTGCTCGAGGACCCGGACCCGGCCGCGCTGGCCGCGGCGCTGCCCGCCGACCGGCCGGCCCGCTGGCGCTCGCTGGACGCGAGCGTCCTGCACGCGCTGCTGCTGGAGCAGATCTGGCAGGTGTCCGACGCCGCGGGCCGGGTCGGGTACCTGCACGACGCGGCCGGCGCGGTGCGGGCCGCCCGCCGTGCGCTGGGTGTCGCGGTGCTGCTGCGGCCGGTCGAGGTGGCCGACGTCCTGGCTCTGGCGGCCGACGGCGAGCGGATGCCGCGCAAGTCGACGTCGTTCGGGCCGAAGCCGCGCACCGGGCTGGTGCTGCGGCTGCTCGACAGCTGAGCCACCGACGGGGTCGACTGGACCCCGGTCGAGCCGGGAGGAAGCGCGCTAGAGTCCGATCGATCGTGATCCATCGGCAGGGAGGTGAGACCCATGAACGCAGTACACACAGTGGGCGCTCCCCTGAAGTCCACGACGCGCGACTGACGTAGTCGCCACCGGGAGTGCCCGACAGGCAATTCGCGAAAGGCGACTCCCGATGAGCACCACACCTTCTTCACCTCTGCACTTCACCTCGGCGACGGCCTCCGACCGGTCGAGGTCCGATCAGGATCGGCCGCAGGTCGACGCCACCAAGCGGGTGCGCGCCGCGGGCGAGCGAGCGTTGGTCCTCGGTGGTGGCGGATCGACAGGCAATGCGTGGCTGATCGGCGTCATCGCCGGCCTGTTCGATGCCGGGCTGGACGTGACCACAGCCGACCTCACCATCGGGACGTCAGCCGGCGCGACGGCCGCGGCCCAGATAGCTGGCGCGACCCCGACCGAGCTGCTTGCCGCCATCCTTGCCACTGCCCCCCAGCAACGGACCGGTCCGGTCGGATCCGACCGAGGACGCGTTCCGATCAGGCCGGTGGCGGACCACCTGGAGAGGATAGGCAAGATCATCGCCTCCGCTGAGGATGCGGCTGACATGCGCCGCAGAATGGGCGCGGCCGCACTCGACATGGATGCGGCGTCGGACGGCTCCTGGCAATCACAGTGGCGCGCCACCGTCGCCTCGCGGCTGCCCAGTCAGTGCTGGCCGCACCGAGCGGTGCTCATCACGGCGGTCGATGCCCACACCGGTGAACCGGTCGTGTTCGACCGCCACAGCGGAGTCGACCTGGCGGACGCCGTCGCCGCCAGCTGTGCCAGTGGCCTTCCCTACCGGATCGGGGACAACCAATACATCGACGGCGGCTACCGACGCAACGAGAATGCCGACCTGGCAGCCGGGTACGGGCGGGTGCTGGTGCTGTCACCGTTCGGCGGCAGAACACTGCAACCGCTGGACTGGGGCATGCAGCTCGCGGCGCAGGTCGACGAGCTACGCGAACGCGGCAGCAGAGTCGAGACGATCTTCCCGGACAGCAGCTCCGAGCACCTGTTCGGCGCCAATGCGATGGATCTGTCGCTGCGTCCGCCCGCCGCTCGAGCCGGTTACGAGCAAGGCAGAGCCCTCGCCGAGCAGCTCGCCGAATTCTGGCGCTAACGCCCGGGATCGGTCAACGGCGCACCCGGTAGCGCAGGTGAAGCACCCGGTTGCCCTGAATCACCACGTCGGGATCCTCCAACAGGTGCTGTGCGTGGACCGACCCGAAGTAGCGCTTGCCGGACCCGAACACGACGGGTACGACGTCCATGCGCACCTCGTCGACCAGGCCCGCGGCAAGCACCTGGCCACCGACCTCGCCAGCGGCGACCTCGACGATGCGGTCACCCGCGAGCTCCTGCGCCTTGGCCACGGCTGCCTCGACGCCGTCGATGAAGTGAAACGGCGCCTCGGGGTCCCAGCCCTCGGGCTTCGGCCGGTGCGTCACGACGACCACGTGGTCGATCCCGCCCGGAGGCCTCCCGTCCCAGCCGTCCGTCATGTCGAAGACGTGGCGGCCGACGAGTGTCGCCCCGATCTGGTCCCAGTACGGCCGGGTGTAATCGTAGGACGTCTGCGACACCTTCACCTCGCCGCTCTCGTCCAAGGGGACGTCACCGCTGGACAACCAGTCGAACAGCGGTCCGGGCTGGTCGTTCTCGTCCGCGACGAAGCCGTCCACCGACACCGAGCTGTACATGACCACCTTGCCCACGGGGCTCTCCTCTGCTTTGGGTGCCCCAAATTAGCGAGTCGTGAGCTGTCGCTCTTGGAAGAAATTAATCGGCGCAGCGGGGGTGGGGTGCCCCCCCCCCCCGGTCAAGTCGACGCGACCCGGCGCACCCGCAGCACCTCGACCTCGCTGCGGCTGGCCGCCGCCGGCCCGGCCCGCCAGAACCGGCGGCGCAGGCTGCCGTGCACCTCCACCACGTCGCCGGGGTGCAGCCTGGCCAGGCTGCGCTGCACGTCGCGGCGCCAGGCGGAGCAGTCCAGCGTGTCCACGGTGGGCGACCGTTCGGTGGCGCGCTTGCGGGCCGGTGACCGGGCGACGACCAGCCGGAACGACACCAGGACGTCGCCGCTGGGCAGCTCGCGGCGGGCCGGCTCGACGGCCAGCCGCCCGACCAGGTGCACCTCGTTGACGTGCGGCGGGGCGCTGGTGCTGCTACTGGCGGTCACGACCGGTCCTCCTCGCTGCCGGCGGGTGGCGTTGGCCCGCGTCTGACGAGGATCGCTGCGCTGGGCCGCCGGCCGGCCGGTCCGGAGCCGATCTGGGGACGGCGGGCCGACCGGCCGGACCTGGGGACGGAGGTCAGCCGTCGTCGGCGGCGGGACGGTCGTCCTCGTCCTGCTCCGGCCAGCTGTCGTGCTCGATCACGGTGACGCCGGCGAGCTCCGCCAGCCGCTCGTCGGCGTCGGTCTCGCCGTCTCGTCGGCGTCGGCGGCGTGCCCGAACCAGAGCACCGCGTCGTCCTCGCGTCCGGCGGCCAGCAGCGCCTCGGCGTAGGCGTAGAACAGCCGGGCCGACCAGGCCTGCCGGCGGCCGGCGCGCAGCTCGGGGCCCTGCAGCAGCAGGACGGCGGCGTCCGGCTGGCCGAGGTCGCGGCGGGCGCCGGAGGCCACGATGAGCATCTCGGCCTTGCCGGCGGCATCGAGCTTGGCCACCTCCGGGCTGGCGGCCATCGCCAGCGCCTTCTCCGGCCGGCCCAGGCCGCGCTCGCAGTCGGCCATCACCGGCAGGGTGCTCTGGTCGCCGGACATCCGCCGGGCGGCCCGCAGCTCGGCCAGCGCCTCGGCGTACCGCCCGGTCAGGTACGCGGCGATCCCGGCGGCCTCCCGGACGGCCGCGACCCGGCCGGCCCGCTCGCGGGCGGCCACCGCATGCGCGTAGGCCGCCTCGGGGTCCTCGTCGAGCAGCCGGCCGGCCATCACCAGGTGCCGGCTGACCGCCTCCGCGTTCAGGCTGGCCAGCGAGCTCAGCTCGGCCCGCACGGCCCGGTCCAGCTCGGCACCGGTGACGTCGTCCGGCAGCGCCGGCTCGACCCGCCGGGGGGTGGTCGGCCGCCGCTCCGCGCCGGGGCGCTCCGGACGGCGCTCTCCGCCACGTCCGGAGCGGTTCCCCTGCTGCCCCCTGCTGCTCGAGCCACTGCCGCGGGACGGCGGCGGCTTCCGGCCGCCCCGGTCGGCCCGCGGCCGGCGGTCGCCGGAGCGGTCGTCGGGCTCGAGTCACGAGGTCTCTCCGTCGTTCGTCGGGGCGCTGCCTGGGCAGCGTGGCACAGCGGGTGGACCGGCATCACAAGGGGGCCGGACATGCATCAAGGGCCACCCCTGATGGAGTGGCCCTTGATGAAAGAATGTCCGGCGGCGTCCTACTCTCCCACGCGGTCCCCCGCGCAGTACCATCGGCGCTGAGAGGCTTAGCTTCCGGGTTCGGAATGGAGCCGGGCGTTTCCCTCTCGCTATGGCCGCCGAAACTCTATGGAGATGTCAGGGTCGTTCCCGACCGCATCTCGGGAACCGCACAGTGGACGCGTAGCAACTTGTATTCTCTTTCCCGCAGGACGGGAAAAGAAGATGTGGTCAAGTCCTCGGCCTATTAGTACCGGTCAGCTCCATGCATTGCTGCACTTCCACTTCCGGCCTATCAACCCAGTCGTCTACTGGGGGCCTTACCCGGTTAACCCGGTGGGAGACCTCATCTTGAAGCGAGCTTCCCGCTTAGATGCTTTCAGCGGTTATCCCTTCCGAACGTAGCCAACCAGCCGTGCTCCTGGCGGAACAACTGGCACACCAGAGGTTCGTCCGTCCCGGTCCTCTCGTACTAGGGACAGCCCTTCTCAAGTCTCCTGCGCGCACAGCGGATAGGGACCGAACTGTCTCACGACGTTCTAAACCCAGCTCGCGTACCGCTTTAATGGGCGAACAGCCCAACCCTTGGGACCTACTCCAGCCCCAGGATGCGACGAGCCGACATCGAGGTGCCAAACCATGCCGTCGATATGGACTCTTGGGCAAGATCAGCCTGTTATCCCCGGGGTACCTTTTATCCGTTGAGCGACGGCGCTTCCACAAGCCACCGCCGGATCACTAGTTCCTGCTTTCGCACCTGCTCGACATGTCTGTCTCACAGTCAAGCTCCCTTGTGCACTTGCACTCGACACCTGATTGCCAACCAGGCTGAGGGAACCTTTGAGCGCCTCCGTTACATTTTGGGAGGCAACCGCCCCAGTTAAACTACCCACCAGACACTGTCCCTGATCCGGATCACGGACCTAGGTTAGACATCCAGAACGACCAGAGTGGTATTTCAACGTTGACTCCACCGACACTGGCGTGCCCGCTTCACAGTCTCCCACCTATCCTACACAAGCCGTACCGAACACCAATATCAAGCTATAGTAAAGGTCCCGGGGTCTTTCCGTCCTGCTGCGCGTAACGAGCATCTTTACTCGTAGTGCAATTTCGCCGAGTCTATGGTTGAGACAGTGGGGAAGTCGTTACGCCATTCGTGCAGGTCGGAACTTACCCGACAAGGAATTTCGCTACCTTAGGATGGTTATAGTTACCACCGCCGTTTACTGGCGCTTAAGTTCTCAGCTTCGCCCCGAAGGTCTAACCGGTCCCCTTAACGTTCCAGCACCGGGCAGGCGTCAGTCCGTATACATCGTCTTGCGACTTCGCACGGACCTGTGTTTTTAGTAAACAGTCGCTTCCCCCTGGTCTCTGCGGCCGAAGACGGCTTCGGGAGCAAGTCCCTACACCGCCCGCGGCCCCCCTTCTCCCGAAGTTACGGGGGCATTTTGCCGAGTTCCTTAACCATAGTTCGCTCGATCGCCTTGGTATTCTCTACCTGACCACCTGAGTCGGTTTGGGGTACGGGCCGCCATGACACTCGCTAGAGGCTTTTCTCGGCAGCATAGGATCATCCACTTCGCCTAGATCGGCTCGGTATCAGGTCTCAGGCATGTGACAGGCGGATTTGCCTACCCCTCGCCCTACACCCTTACCCCCGGTCAACCATCGCCGTGGTTGGACTACCTTCCTGCGTCACCCCATCGCTTGCCTACTACCAGCTCGGGTCGCGCGCTCCACCAACTTCGTCCGAAGACTCGGCCGGCTTCAGGCGCTTAGCATCACTGGGTTCGGCATGGGCGTGTCATAGCGGGTACGGGAATATCAACCCGTTGTCCATCGACTACGCCTGTCGGCCTCGCCTTAGGTCCCGACTTACCCAGGGCGGATTAGCCTGGCCCTGGAACCCTTGGTCATTCGGCGGACGGGTTTCTCACCCGTCTTTCGCTACTCATGCCTGCATTCTCACTCGTGTGGCGTCCACGGCTGGGTCACCCCGCCGCTTCACTCGCCACACGACGCTCCCCTACCCATCCACACGCCTGGACACGAGGTGCCTGGCTATCAGTGTGAATGCCACGGCTTCGGCGGTGTGCTTGAGCCCCGCTACATTGTCGGCGCGGAATCACTTGACCAGTGAGCTATTACGCACTCTTTCAAGGGTGGCTGCTTCTAAGCCAACCTCCTGGTTGTCTGTGCGACTCCACATCCTTTCCCACTTAGCACACGCTTTGGGGCCTTAGCTGGTGATCTGGGCTGTTTCCCTCTCGACTACGGAGCTTATCCCCCGCAGTCTCACTGCCGCGCTCTCACTTACCGGCATTCGGAGTTTGGCTGATTTCAGTAAGCTTGTAGGCCCCCTAGACCATCCAGTAGCTCTACCTCCGGCAAGAAACACGCGACGCTGCACCTAAATGCATTTCGGGGAGAACCAGCTATCACGGAGTTTGATTGGCCTTTCACCCCTACCCACAGGTCATCCCCCAGGTTTTCAACCCTGGTGGGTTCGGTCCTCCACGCGGTCTTACCCGCGCTTCACCCTGCCCATGGGTAGATCACTCCGCTTCGGGTCTAGAACATGCGACTGAATCGCCCTATTCGGACTCGCTTTCGCTACGGCTTCCCCACACGGGTTAACCTCGCCACACACCGCTAACTCGCAGGCTCATTCTTCAAAAGGCACGCAGTCACGGCCGCCGAGCAAGCTCGACGACGACGCTCCCACGGCTTGTAGGCACACGGTTTCAGGTACTATTTCACTCCCCTCCCGGGGTACTTTTCACCTTTCCCTCACGGTACTTGTCCGCTATCGGTCACCAGGGAGTATTTAGGCTTAGCGGGTGGTCCCGCCAGATTCACACGGAATTTCTCGGGCTCCGTGCTACTTGGGATCCCGTTCGGGAGTTGCTGATGTTTCGTCTACGGGGGTGTTACCCTCTGTGCCGGCCCTTTCGCATGGCCTTCGACTACACCAACGATTTTTGACTCCCTGTCAGTTCGGCAGAACTGTCAGAACGGTCCCACGACCCCAACCACGCAACGCCTGCCGGCTATCACACGTGATTGGTTTAGCCTCTTCCGCTTTCGCTCGCCACTACTCACGGAATCGCGGTTGTTTTCTCTTCCTGTGGGTACTGAGATGTTTCACTTCCCCACGTTCCCTCCACTCACCCTATGTGTTCAGGTGAGGGTGACAGGACATGACTCCTGCCGGGTTTCCCCATTCGGAAATCCTCGGATCACAGCTCGGTTGACAGCTCCCCGAGGCTTATCGCAGCCTCCTACGTCCTTCATCGGCTCCTGGTGCCAAGGCATCCACCGTGCGCCCTTATTAACTTGGCCACAAAGATTGATGCTCGCGTCCACTGTGCAGTTCTCAAGGTACGGGCGGGAGCCAGACCCTCGCTCGTCGCGTACCGGTCGCAGACCGGCCGTTCGACGAAGAATCTGTCCCACTCCGCCGCGACGGCGCCGTCAGCTCGCAAGGAGCGTGGGCGCCGGCGGGAAGTCCGAGGTGCTCGAGCGATGTTCGCCCGGTCCCTCAGGACCCAACAGCGTGCCGAAGCAGACCATCCGCGTTCCCGTCCCGTTCCTGCTGCACGAGTGCAGCTGTACTAGACGACGGGGCCGTGGGGGCCTGCCAACTGGTCAATGTTCCACCCTTGAGCACCACCCCCAGAGCGAACGTCTGGGGCATGGCTCTGGACGGGCGACCCGAAGGTCACCCGCCAGGTGCTCCTTAGAAAGGAGGTGATCCAGCCGCACCTTCCGGTACGGCTACCTTGTTACGACTTCGTCCCAATCGCCGATCCCACCTTCGACAGCTCCCTCCTTGCGAGTTGGGCCACTGGCTTCGGGTGTTACCGACTTTCGTGACGTGACGGGCGGTGTGTACAAGGCCCGGGAACGTATTCACCGCAGCGTTGCTGATCTGCGATTACTAGCGACTCCGACTTCATGGGGTCGAGTTGCAGACCCCAATCCGAACTGAGACCGGCTTTTTGGGATTCGCTCCACCTTGCGGTATTGCAGCCCTTTGTACCGGCCATTGTAGCATGTGTGCAGCCCAAGACATAAGGGGCATGATGATTTGACGTCATCCCCACCTTCCTCCGAGTTGACCCCGGCAGTCTCCTATGAGTCCCCGACATTACTCGCTGGCAACATAGGACGAGGGTTGCGCTCGTTGCGGGACTTAACCCAACATCTCACGACACGAGCTGACGACAACCATGCACCACCTGTACAGCGCCCTTGCGGACCCCATATCTCTACGAGTTTTCGGTGTATGTCAAGCCTTGGTAAGGTTCTTCGCGTTGCGTCGAATTAAGCCACATGCTCCGCCGCTTGTGCGGGCCCCCGTCAATTCCTTTGAGTTTTAGCCTTGCGGCCGTACTCCCCAGGCGGGGCGCTTAATGCGTTAGCTGCGGCACGGAGAACGTGGAAGGTTCCCCACACCTAGCGCCCAACGTTTACGGCGTGGACTACCAGGGTATCTAATCCTGTTCGCTCCCCACGCTTTCGCTCCTCAGCGTCAGTTTCGGCCCAGAGACCCGCCTTCGCCACCGGTGTTCCTCCTGATATCTGCGCATTTCACCGCTACACCAGGAATTCCAGTCTCCCCTACCGAACTCTAGTCTGCCCGTATCGAATGCAGGCCCAGGGTTGAGCCCTGGGTTTTCACATCCGACGCGACAGACCGCCTACGAGCTCTTTACGCCCAATAATTCCGGACAACGCTTGCACCCTACGTATTACCGCGGCTGCTGGCACGTAGTTAGCCGGTGCTTCTTCTGCAGGTACCGTCACTTTCGCTTCTTCCCTGCTGAAAGAGGTTTACAACCCGAAGGCCTTCATCCCTCACGCGGCGTCGCTGCGTCAGGCTTTCGCCCATTGCGCAATATTCCCCACTGCTGCCTCCCGTAGGAGTCTGGGCCGTGTCTCAGTCCCAGTGTGGCCGGTCGCCCTCTCAGGCCGGCTACCCGTCGTCGCCTTGGTGGGCCATTACCCCACCAACAAGCTGATAGGCCGCGAGCCCATCCCTTGCCGAAAAACTTTCCAGACCGCGTGATGCCGCACGGTCTCGTATCCGGTATTAGCTCCGGTTTCCCGGGGTTATCCCAGAGCTAGGGGCAGGTTGCTCACGTGTTACTCACCCGTTCGCCACTGATCGCCCGGAGCAAGCTCCGAGGTCACCGTTCGACTTGCATGTGTTAAGCACGCCGCCAGCGTTCGTCCTGAGCCAGGATCAAACTCTCCGTAGATGTCTTATGCAGCAACCCACCCCGAGGGGCAGGACTGCTGACAACTCGTAGAGTGCCGACGATCTGGCGAGACCGTCGACGATCAAGGCACATAGAGACGTAACTAGCATAATTACTAGGTTGTCTTGTCTGTACCAAAGGAATTCCGTCGGTTGTGCCCGGACGACCCGAAAAGAGCCATCCGACCAGTCCCCAGACGGGGTTTTTGGCATTGACTTTTGGCACGCTGTTGAGTTCTCAAGGAGCGGACGCGCACCGATAGAAGCCTTTCGGCTCGTTCTCGGGGCAACCGTTCAAACCTACTCAGGTGGTACACGACTGTCAAACCGACAATCACGCTCCACCACCCGCACGTCACTCGCCGCCACGACCGAGGTCGCGGGGCGATTCCGCTTGGGTGTCACCTGCGGGAACAGCCACCGAACCGGTGTCCGTCTCTCCCTGCCGGGCGACGTGGAGAACAGTAGACGGCTGCCCCGGAGGAACACAAATCGGCAGGTCAGCGGCCTTCGCCGGGCACCCGGACCGCCGCCAGATTGCGCTTGCCGCGGCGCAGCACCAGCCACTCGCCGGCGAGCAGGTCGCCGGGTTCCGGGCGGGCGTCCTCGTCGGTCACCCGGACGTTGTTGAGGTAGGCGCCGCCCTCGGCGACCGCCCGCCGCGCCGCGCTCTTGCTCGGCGCCAGCCCGGTGGCGGCGAGCAGGTCCACGACCGTCGGCCACCCGTCGGCGGTGGCCTCGACGTCGGCCTGCGGCAGCTCGGCCAGCGACGCCTCCAGCGTCGCCGGGTCCAGCGCAGCCAGGTCGCCGCGGCCGAACAGCGCCTGGCTGGCCGCCACCACGGCGTCCCGCTCCGCCTCCCCGTGCACCAGGGCGGTGAGCTCCTCGGCCAGCGCGCGCTGCGCCTCGCGAGCCTGCGGCCGCTCCGCCACGGCCTTCTCCAGCGCCTCGATCTCGTCCCGGGACCGGAACGAGAGCACCTTGAGGTACGTCACGACGTCCCGGTCGTCGGCTGTTGAGCCAGAACTGGAAGAAGGCGTACGGCGAGGTGAGCCCCGGGTCGAGCCACAGGGCCGCGCCCTCGCTGTCGCCGAACTTGGTTCCGTCGGCGCGCGTGAGCAACGGCGTCGCGAAGGCGTGCACCGGCGCACGCTCGACCCGGTGGATCAGGTCCAGTCCGGCGGTCAGGTTGCCCCACTGGTCGCTGCCGCCGAACTGCAGCGTGCAGCCGTGCCGACGGTAGCAGCTCGAGGAAGTCCAGGCCCTGCAGCAGCTGGTAGCTGAACTCGGTGTAGGAGATCCCCTGCTCCGAGTTGAGCCGGGCCGCCACGGCGTCCTTGGTGATCATCTTGTTGACCCGGAAGTGCTTGCCGACGTCGCGGAGGAAGTCGATCGCCGACATCGGCGCGGTCCAGTCCAGGTTGTTCACCATGACCGCGGCGTTGTCGCCCTCGAAGGACAGGAACGGCTCGATCTGCGCCCGGATGGTCTCCACCCAGGAGGCCACCGTCTCCTTCGTGTTCAGGGTCCGCTCGGAGGTCGGCCTGGGGTCCCCGATCAGGCCGGTCGAGCCGCCGACCAGCGCCAGCGGGCGGTGGCCCGCCTGCTGGAGGCGCCGGGCGGTGAGCACCTGGACGAGGTGACCGTGGTGCAGGCTCGGCGCCGTCGGGTCGAAGCCCACGTAGTAGGTGACCGGGCCCGCGTCGAGGGCCTCGCGCAGGGCACCGAGGTCGGTGCTCAGGGCGATCAGGCCGCGCCAGTCAGGTCGTCGAGGAGGTCGGTGGCGTTGGTCACGGCCCCAGCCTGCCCTAGCGGCGCCGGCTGCCGGTGCGCGACACCGCCGGCCGGTACGCCGAGACGCTGGGCTCGCCGGCCAGCCAGAACCGCCACGGGTGTTCGGCGCCGTCCCCCGCGACACCGACCCGGGGGCCGCGCTGCACGTCACTCCCGAGGTCCGGCACTCCGGCCAGCAACGTCAGGCAGGACGCCGGGTCTGTCGCGTCGGCGCCGTCGTGGCTGCCGTCGACACCGAGCGCGACCGTGAGCCGGGCCGGCCCGCGGGCCAGCTCGCGCGCCGACTTCGCCGTCGTACGGCGCGAGGCGGCCAGCTCGGCGCCTTCGACCACCTCGCCGGCGCGCAGCAGCACCGCGGAGGCCTCGCCGTCCGGACCGCAGACCAGGTTCATGCACCAGTGCATGCCGTAGGTGAAGTAGACGTAGACCCGGCCCGGTGGGCCGAACATCACCGCGGTGCGCGGGGTGCGGCCGCGGAACGCGTGCGAGCCCGGGTCCTGCTCGCCGGCGTACGCCTCGACCTCGGTGAGCCGCACCGCCACCGGGCCGGCCGGCCCGACGTGGCGCACGACGGCGCCGAGCAGCTCGGGTGCGACCTGGAGGACCGGTCGGGCGAAGAAGTCCGGGGGCAGCGGGCGGTCAGCGCTCACCGGTCGCCCAGGCGGCGTGCTGGTGCGCGGCGTCGGCCAGCGCCGAGAGCTGCTCGGCCACCCGGGCGGGTGCGGTGCCGCCGTGGGTGGACCGCGCGAGCAGCGCGCCGCGGACCGACAGCACCGAACGGACCTCCGGCGAGAGCCGCGGGTCGACCGCGGCCAGGGCGGCGTCGTCGACCTCCCACAGCTCGAGGCCGTGCTCGTCGCAGTGCCGGACCAGCCGGCCGGCGATCTCGTGCGCGTCGCGGAACGCCGTGCCGGTGCGCACCAGCCACTCGGCGACGTCGGTGGCCAGCGCGTGCCCGGTGGCCGCTGCGGCGGACATCCGCTCGTCGTGGATGCGCATCGTGGCGACCATGCCGGCCATCGCGGGCAGCACCAGCAGCAGCTGCTCGATCGAGTCGAACACCGGCTCCTTGTCCTCCTGCAGGTCGCGGTCGTAGGCCAGCGGCAGCCCCTTGAGGGTGGTGAGCAGCGCCATCAGGTTGCCGACCAGCCGGCCGGACTTGCCGCGGGCCAGCTCGGCGACGTCCGGGTTCTTCTTCTGCGGCATGATCGACGAGCCGGTGGCGTAGGCGTCGTCGAGCTCGACCCAGCCGAACTCGGTCGTCGCCCACAGGCAGATCTCCTCGCCCAGCCGCGACAGGTGCACGCCGAGCAGGGCGGCCACGAAGCAGAACTCCGCGACGAAGTCGCGGTCGGACACGGCGTCGATCGAGTTGTCGCACGGCCCGTGGAAGCCGAGCTCGGCCGCCACCGCGGCCGGGTCCAGCGGCAGCGACGAGCCGGCCAGCGCGCCGGCGCCCAGCGGGCTGAGCGCCGCCCGGTCGTCCCAGTCGACGAACCGTTCGACGTCGCGCTTGAAGGCGTGCACGTGGGCCAGCAGGTGGTGGGCGAGCAGCACCGGCTGCGCGTGCTGCAGGTGGGTCATGCCGGGCATCGCCGTGCCGCGGTGCCGCTCCGCGAGGCCGATCAGCGCGGTCTCCAGCTCGGCGACCCGGGCGGTCGACCTGCCGGGCCGCGTCGCGCAGGTACATCCGCAGGTCGGTCGCGACCTGGTCGTTGCGGCTGCGCCCGGCGCGCAGCTTGCCGCCGAGCGCCCCGACCCGCTCGAGCAGGCCCGCGCTCGAGCGCGGTGTGCACGTCCTCGTCCTCGACCGTGGGCCGGAACGTCCCGTCGCGCACCGCCGCGTCGAGGTCGTCCAGGGCGCCGATCATCGCGCCCAGCTCGGCGTCCGCCGAGCAGTCCGGCGCCGTGCAGGACCCGGGCGTGCGCCCGCGAGGCGGCCAGGTCGTACGGTCGCCAGCCGCCAGTCGAAGTGCACGCTCACCGACAGGCGCGGCCAGCGCGTCGCTCGGGCCGCCGCCGAACCGCCCGCCCCACAGCCGGGTCGGTGCCGCCGCTCTGCTGGTCGCTCACGCCTCGATCTTCCTCCTCCACGGTGCCGATCGCCCCGCCGGTCTACAACGCAAGGCCTGGCGCAACTGCGCACGGCGTGCACGCCTTGCCCAGAGACCGTCGATCACGTTTACGTGGTCGACGGGCGGGGGTCAGTCCTGGGGGGTGCCGGCGACGCGGTGGTCGCGGCGGGCGGCCATCTTGCTCGGCAGGCCCCAGAGCTCGACGAAGCCCTTGGCCAGGGTCTGGTCGAAGACGTCGCCCGAGTCGTAGGTCGCCATCTCGTACTCGTACAGCGCCGCGTCGCTGCGCCGGCCGGTCACCACGGCCCGACCGCCGTGCAGGGTCAGCCGGACGTCGCCGGTGACGTGCTCGTTGGCCTCCTCGACGAACCCGTCCAGCGCCCGCTTCAGCGGCGAGAACCACAGGCCGTCGTAGACCAGCTCGCCCCAGCGCTGCTCGACGACCCGCTTGAACCGGGCCAGGTCGCGCTCGACGGTGACGTTCTCCAGCTCCTGGTGCGCGGTGATCAGCGCGATCGCGCCCGGCGCCTCGTAGACCTCGCGGCTCTTGATGCCGACCAGCCGGTCCTCGACCAGGTCGAGCCGTCCGACGCCCTGCGCGCCGGCCCGTCGGTTGAGCTCGACGCACCGCCTCGAGCATCGACACCGGACGGCCGTCGATCGCCACCGGGGCGCCGCGGTCGAAGGTGATGACGACCTCGTCGGCGTCCCGCGGGATCGCCGGGTCGGCGGTGTAGTCGTAGACGTCCTCGATCGGCGCGTTCCAGATGTCCTCGAGGAAGCCGGTCTCGACCGCGCGGCCCCAGAGGTTCTGGTCGATGGAGTACGGCGACTTCTTGGTGACGTCGATCGGCAGGCCCTTCTCCTCGGCGAACGCGATGGCCTTGTCCCGGGTCATGCCCGAGTCGCGCACCGGCGCCAGCACCTTGAGGTCCGGCGCGAGGGCCCCGATGCCGACCTCGAAGCGCACCTGGTCGTTGCCCTTGCCGGTGCAGCCGTGCGCGACCTGCGTAGCACCGTGGTAGCGCGCCGCCTCGACGAGGTGCTTGACGATGACCGGCCGGGACAGCGCGGAGACCAGCGGGTAGCGGTCGAGGTAGAGCGCGTTGGCCTTCAGCGCCGGCAGGCAGTAGCCCTCGGCGTACTCGTCCTTGAGGTCGAGCACCAGCGACTCCACCGCCCCGCAGGCCAGGGCGCGCTCGCGGATCGCCTCCAGGTCCTCGCCGCCCTGCCCGACGTCCGCCGCGACGGCGATCACCTCGGCGCCGGTCTCCTCGGCGATCCAGCCGATGGCGACGGAGGTGTCGAGGCCCCCGGAGTAGGCGAGGACGACGCGCTCGGTCATGCGGGGTCCCCGAGGAATCGCGAACGAAGTGAGTGATTGCTTGGGGTGCTCATGGGATGTCTCCTTGTGCTGCGTGGTCAGGGCTGGGTGCGGCGAGGTCGAGCAAGCGGGCGGCCAGGGCGGCGCCGCCGGTGGGGTCGCGGGCGATGACCATCACGGTGTCGTCGCCGGCGATGGTGCCGACGACGTCAGGGAGACCGGCCCGGTCGAGGGCGGAGGCCAGGAACTGCGCGGCGCCGGGCGGGGTGCGCAGCACGACGAGGTTGGCCGAGGCGTCGGCCGAGACGAGCAGCTCGCCGGCCAGCCGGGACAGCCGGCCGGCAGCCTCGCCGTCGGCGGGGGCCAGCCGCGGCCTGGGGTCGCCGCCCTCGGCGGGCACCGCGTAGACCAGGTCTCCCCCGCCGTCGCGGATCTTGACGGCGCCGAGCTCGTCGAGGTCGCGGGACAGCGTGGTCTGGGTGACCCGCAGCCCGTCGGCCGCGAGCAGCTCGACCAGCTCGCCCTGCGAGCGGACCCGGCAGGTCTCGAGCAGGTCGACGATCCGCCGGTGCCGGGCGGTCTTCGACGTCGCCAGCTGATTCATGCGCGCTCCAGGAGCCAGGCGAGCAGGGCCTTCTGGGCGTGCAGCCGGTTCTCGGCCTCGTCCCACACGATGCTCTGCGGGCCGTCGATGACCGCCGCGGCGATCTCCTTGCCGCGGTACGCCGGCAGGCAGTGCAGCACGACGGCACCCGGCGCGGCCCGCTCCAAGGCGGCTTCGTCGACGGCGTACGGGACGAAGGGGGCCGACCGGTCGCCGGACTCGCCCTCCTGCCCCATCGACACCCAGGTGTCGGTGGCGAGCACGTCGGCGCCGCTCGGCGGCGGCCCGAGGGTCGCGGACGTGCTCGGCGGAGCCGCCGGTCACCGCGGCGATCTCGCCGGGCCCGCGCCAGCACCACCGGGTCCGGGTCGTAGCCCTCCGGCGAGCCGACCCGGACGTGCATGCCGGCGGCCGCCCCGCCGAGCAGGTAGGAGTGCGCCATGTTGTTCGCGCCGTCACCGAGGTAGGTCAGCGTCAGTCCGGCGAGCACCTTCTTGTGCTCGCGGACGGTCTGCAGGTCGGCCAGGATCTGGCAGGGGTGGAACTCGTCGGTCAGCGCGTTCACCACCGGCACCCGGCTGACCGAGGCCATCGCGTCGATCCGGTCCTGGCCGAAGGTCCGCCAGACGATCGCCGCGCACTGCCGGTCGAGCACCCGGGTGGTGTCCTCGACCGGCTCGCCGCGGCCGAGCTGGCTGGACTGCGCGTCGATCACCAGCGGGTAGCCGCCGAGCTCGGCGATGCCGACCGAGAACGACACCCGGGTGCGGGTCGACGGCTTGTCGAACACCACGGCCACCGCCCGCGGCCCGGCCAGCGGCTGGAGGCCGAACCGGTCGGCCTTCATCCGGTCGGCCAGGTCGAGCACCTCGATCAGCTCGTCCGGGCTGAGGTCGTCGTCGCGCAGGAAGTGCCGGGTCACAGGGCGTCCTCTCCGTGGGGGCGGGTCGCCGTGACCGTAGCGGCGTCGAGGATCGCGGGGCAGCGCGCTGACGAACGCGTCGGCCTGCGTGTCGGTGAGGACCAGCGGCGGCACCAGCCGGATGACGTCCGGCGCCACCGCGTTGACCAGGAACCCGTGCTGCCGGGCTGCCGCCTCGACCTCGGCGGCGACCGGGCCGGTCAGCACGATGCCGAGCATCAGGCCGGTGCCGCGGACGGTCGCGACCAGCGGGTGGCCGAGGCCGGTGATCCCGGTCGCGAGCGACTTGCCCAGCGACTCGGCCCGCTCGAGCAGGCCGTCCCGCTCGATGGTGTCGAGGACGGCGAGGGCGGCGGCGCAGGCCACCGGGTTGCCGCCGAAGGTGGTGCCGTGCTGGCCGGGCACCAGCAGCGACGCGGCGTCGCCGAACACCAGGCAGGCGCTGACCGGCAGGCCGCCGCCGAGCCCCTTGGCCAGGGTCAGGACGTCCGGCTCGACGCCCGCGGTCTGGTGCGCGAACCAGGCGCCGGTACGGCCGATGCCGGTCTGCACCTCGTCGAGGACGAGCAGGGCACCGTGCTGCCGGGTGACCTGACGCGCCGCCTCCAGGTAGCCGGCCGGCGCCGGGACGACGCCGCCCTCGCCGAGCATCGGCTCGAGCACGACGGCCGCGGTCCACTCGCCGACCGCGGAGAGCAGCGCCGGCTCGTCGCCGTACGGCACGAAGGTCACGCCCTCCGGCAGCGGCTCGAACGGCGCCCGCTTCGCCTTCTGACCGGTCAGGGCGAGCGCGCCCATGGTGCGGCCGTGGAAGCCGCCCTCGGCCGCGACCACCGACGTGCGGCCGGTGCGCCGGGCGATCTTGAACGCTGCCTCGTTCGCCTCGGCGCCGGAGCTGGCGAAGAACACCCGCCCGTCGCGGCCGGTCAGGGCGAGCAGCCGCTCGGCCAGCAGCAGCGACGGCTGGTTGGCGACCAGGTTCGAGGTGTGCCCGAGGGTCGCGACCTGGGCCGACACCGCCCGGACCACCGCCGGGTGCGCGTGGCCCGAGCGCGTTGACCGCGATCCCGGCGACCAGGTCGGTGTAGGCGTTGCCGTCGTCGTCCCAGACCGTCGCACCGTCGCCGCGGACCAGGGTCAGCACCGGCTCGGCGTACGTCGGCAGCATCGCGTCCGACCAGCGGCTCATGGGTGCACCTCGGTGCCGACGCCCTCGTCGGTGAACACCTCGACGAGCAGCGCGTGCGGGACCCGGCCGTCGATGACGTGCGCCTTGGGCACGCCGCCGTGCACCGCCCGCAGGCAGGCGGTCATCTTCGGCACCATCCCGGTCGACAGGCTGGGCAGCATCGCCTCCAGGTCGTCGGCGGCGATGCTCGAGATCACGTCGTCCGGCTCGGGGGCGCCCCCGTCGGTCGGCCAGTCGCCGTACAGGCCCTCGACGTCGGTGAGGACGACGAGCTTCTCGGCGCCCAGCGCCACCGCCAGTGCCGCTGCCGCGGTGTCGGCGTTGACGTTGTAGATCTCGCCGGCCGTGCCGCGGGCGATGCTGGACACCACCGGGATCCGGCCGTCGGCGACCAGCCCCTGCACGACGCCGGGGTCGACGGCGACCACGTCCCCTACCAGTCCGAGGTCGACCCGCTCGCCGTCGACCTCGAGGTGGTGCGGCTCGGCGGTGAACAGGTGGGCGTCCTCGCCGGACAGGCCCACCGCGAACGGCCCGTGTGCGTTCACCAGGCCGACGATCTCGCGCTGCACCTGGCCGACGAGCACCATCCGTACGACGTCCATCGCCTCCGGGGTGGTCACCCGGTGGCCGGACGCGAAGACGCTCTCGATGCCCAGCCGGTCGAGCTGCTTGGTGATCTGCGGGCCGCCGCCGTGCACCACCACGGGGCGCAGCCCGGCGTACCGCAGGAACACGACGTCCTCGGCGAACGCCTGCTGCAGCGCGGTGTCGACCATCGCGTTGCCGCCGAACTTCACGACCACGGTGCGCCCGTGGAACCGCTCGAGCCAGGGCAGCGCATCCACCAGCACGCTGGCCTTCTCGAGCGCCTTCGCATGTCTGTTCATGTCGAGGCCCTCATGTTGAGTAGGCAGAGTTCTCGTGGACGTAGGCGGCGGTGAGGTCGTTGGTCCACACCGTGGCTTCATCGGCCCCCGCGCCGAGGTCGACGGTGATGTCGACCTCTCGGGCCGACAGGTCGGCCTTGCCGCGGTCCTCCGCGGCGGCGCCGTCCCGGCAGACCCAGACACCGTTGAGGGCCACCGCGAGGTGTTCCGGCTCGAACACCGCGTCGGTGGTGCCGACGGCGCTCAGCACCCGGCCCCAGTTGGGGTCCTCGCCGTGGATCGCGCACTTGAGCAGGTTGCTGCGGGACACCGCCCGGGCCACCGTGACCGCGTCGCCGACCGACGCGGCCCGGGTGACGGTGACCGCGATGCTCTTCGTGGAGCCCTCGGCGTCGTCGATCAGCTGACGGGACAGGTCGGCGCACACCGTCTCGACGGCGGCGAGCAGCTCGTCGTCGGTCGGCGTGGTGCCCGACGCGCCGGACGCGAGCAGCAGGACGGTGTCGTTGGTCGACATGCAGCCGTCGGAGTCGACCCGGTCGAAGGTCGCGGCGCTGGCCCGCCGCAGCACGGCGTCCAGCCGGTCCGGCTCGACGACGGCGTCGGTGGTGAGGACCACCAGCATGGTGGCCAGCCCCGGCGCGAGCATTCCGGCGCCCTTGGCCATCCCCCCGACGAGGAATCCGGCTCCTACGGCGACCGCCTGCTTGGGGACCGAGTCGGTGGTCATGATCGCCCGCGCTGCGTCGTCCGCGCCCGCGACGGCGAGCAGCGGCACGGCGACGTCGACGCCGGCCAGCAGGCGGTCGATGGGCAGCCGCTCGCCGATCAGGCCGGTCGAGCAGACCGCCACGTCGCCGGCCGAGACGCCGAGCGCCATCGCGGCCCACTCCGCGGTCGCGTGGGTGTCCTGGAAGCCGGCCGGGCCGGTGCAGGCGTTCGCGCCGCCGGAGTTGAGGACGACCGCGTCGACCCGGCCGTCCCGCACCACCTGCTGGGTCCAGACCACCGGAGCGGCCTTGACCCGGTTGCCGGTGAAGACGCCCGCGGCCGACCGTTCCGGCCCGTCGTTGACGACCAAAGCGATGTCGAGCAGGCCGCTGGACTTCAGGCCGGCGGCGACCCCGGCGGCCCGGAACCCGTGCGCCGCGGTGACGCTCACGGTGCCACTCCATTGACGGGCAGGCCGGCGGTCTCGTCCAGGCCGAGGACCAGGTTGGCGTTCTGCACGGCCTGCCCCGCGGCACCCTTCACCAGGTTGTCCAGGACGGCGACCACGACCGCCCGGCCGCTGTGCAGGTCGGCCGCGACCTGCAGCTGGACACTGTTGCTGCCCAAGGTCGCTGCGGTCGTCGGCCAGGAGCCCTCGGGCAGCACGTGCACGAACGGCTCGCCGTCGTAGGCCGCGTGCAGGGCCTCGCGCAGCGCCGCGTCACCGGTCCCGGCCGCCAGCCGGGTGGTGCAGGTGGCCAGGATCCCGCGGGGCATCGGTGCGAGGACCGGGGTGAAGGACAGCGTGACGCCGGTGCCGGCCGCAGCCGACAGCGCCTGCTCCATCTCGGGGATGTGCTGGTGCACGCCGCCGGCCTTGTACGCCGACAGGGCACCCATCACCTCGCTGCCCAGCAGCGCGGGCTGCAGCGACCGGCCGGCGCCGGACGTGCCGGACGCGGCGACGACCACGACGTCGGCCGGTTCCACCAGGCCGGCGGCCAGCAGCGGCGCGAGGGCGACGGCCACCGAGGTGGCGTAGCAGCCCGGGTTGGCGACCCGGGTGGCACCGGCGAGCGCCGTCCGGGCGCCGGGCAGCTCGGGCAGGCCGTAGGGCCAGCTGCCGGCGTGCTCGCCGCCGTAATAGGTGGACCAAGCGGAGCCGCTGGTCAGCCGGAAGTCGGCGCCCAGGTCGACCACCGGCAGGTCGGCGGGCAGCTCGGCGACCAGGGCGGCGGACTGGCCGTGCGGCAGGGCGAGGAAGACCAGGTCGGCCTCGGCCAGCACGGCAGGCTCGGTCGGGGCGAACGTGACGCCGGCGAGCTGGGGCAGCTGGGGATGCAGGTCGGTGACCGGCCGGCCCGCGGCGGCGCCGGCCGCGACCGGGCCGACCCCCAGGCCGGGGTGACCGAGCAGGAGCCGCAGCAGCTCGCCGCCCGCGTAGCCGCTGGCTCCCGCCACCGCTGCCGTCCGTCCCACCTGCATGAGTATGCAGCGTTCTGCAATGTCATGCAAGCCAGCGGGTCAGGCTCCGGGGACCCTGGCCAGCACCGCGTACCGCTCGTCGTCGACCGGCCCGCCCCAGAGCGCCGTGTCCGCGCTCAGGCAGACCACCTCGAGGCGCTCCACCATCGGGTCCAGCGCGGCCACCAGGTCCTCGGCCCGGACGCCCCCCTGCCAGGGCATGGTCTCGGTGCCGGCCGCGTAGGGCTCGACGTCGCCGGCCGGCCACCAGCGGCCCTCGATCAGGACCAGCCGGCCGCCGGGCCGGACCAGTCGGACCCAGGTCGCCAGCGCGGCATACGGGTCGGCCAGCGTCCAGAGCAGGTGCCGCGCGAGCAACGCGTCCGCCGCCGCGTCCTCGACCCCCGGGGCCGCCGCGTCCCCGACCTCGAACCGGGCGTCCCGCCCAACGCACTTGCGCCGGGCCTCCTCGACCATCGCCGGCGAGAGGTCGACACCGTGCACCCGGTGCCCCTCCTCCAGGGCGAGCAGCGACAGCGAGCCGGTGCCGCAACCGAGGTCCAGCACGGTCGAGGGCGGCTCGGGCAGCCAGCTGCGCAGTCGCGACCGCCACGCCTCCCGGGCCGCCGGGTCACCCAACCCGTGGTCGGCCGCCTCGTCGTAGCTAGGGCTTTGGGCGTCCCAGAACTCGCGGACGGTCGGCAGCTCGGCTGGGGACGTCTCGGACATGGCGGGCATCCTGCCATCTCTCACCGTCGCTGCCTGTCCGGCGCGGGCCGCCGCGCCGGGACCGGAGGCGTTGTCGACCGGCCCGGCCGGGAGCATGCTGACGGCAGGTAGCTCACACCGCGGGGGGCGCCGCTGGTCTCCCGGGCTGCACATCGGAGGCCGTCATGGCAGACCGGGCAGCGGGCGGTGACAGCCCGGACCTGCTCCTGCGCGACCTCGCAGCGGCCCGTGAGCACCTCGCGGCCACCAGTGAGGTGCTGGCCGTGCTCGGCCGCTCGGGCTCCGACCTGGACGCGATCCTCGGTGCGGTCGTCGACGCCGCCCGGCAGCTGTGCGGTGCCGACGCCGCACTCGTCTACCTGCTCGACGGCGACGTGTTCCGGGTTGCGCGCACCTCCGGTGTCCCCACCGACGTGGCCGACTACATCAGCTCGCACCCGTTCCTCCTCGACGAGGGAACCTTGACCGGGCGGGTCGGACTGTCCCGCCGGCCGGGCCAGATCGAGGACGTGCTGCAGGACGAGTCCTACCGGCGCGCGGACGCGCAGCGGGTGGCCGGCTTCCGCAGCACGATGGCCGCCCCCCTGCTGCTGGACGACGACCTGGTCGGCGTCCTCGGCATCTGGCGCACCCAGGTCGCCCCCTTCGACGACGAGGAGCGGACGCTGCTCACTGCCTTCGCGGCGCACGCGGCGGTGGCGATCCGGAACGCCCACCTGGTGCGGGCACTGGAGGAGCGGAGCGCGGAGCTGGAGGTCGCCGGCCGGCACAAGTCGGAGTTCCTGGCCAGCATGTCCCACGAGCTGCAGGACACCGCTCAACGCGGTGATCGGCTTCTCCGAGGTGCTACTCGAGCGGATGTTCGGTGAGCTCAACGAGCGGCAGGACGAGTACCTGCGCGACATCCTCGCCTCCGGTCGGCACCTGCTCGAGCTGCTCAACGACATCCTGGACCTGTCGAAGGTCGAGGCCGGTGCGATGGAGCTGGACCTGTCCGCGGTGCAGGTCGGCGACGTCGTCGAGCACTGTGTCGCGTTGATGCGGGAGCGCGCTGCCCGGGGCGGCCTGCAGCTGAGCGCGGTCGTCTCGCCGGACGTGGGGACTGTCCACGCGGACCAGCTCCGCCTCACCCAGGTGCTGCTGAACCTGCTGTCGAACGCGGTGAAGTTCACCCCGGACGGCGGGTCGGTGACCGTGTCGGCGGACCGCGAGGCCGAGGACGTCGTGATCCGGGTGCAGGACACCGGCGTGGGCATCGCGGTCACCGACCAGGTGCGGATCTTCGACTCCTTCCAGCAAGCCGGGCGTGCTGCCGGCCGGGTCGAGGGGACCGGGCTGGGCCTCACCCTCTGCAAGCGGATCGTCGAGCTGCACGGCGGCGTGCTGTGGGTGGACAGCGAGGTCGGCCGTGGCAGCACGTTCGGCTTCCGGGTACCGGCCCGACCGGTGGCAGCCACCTCGCCGCCCGCACGGTCCGGATCCGCTCCGCTGGTCCTGCTCGTCGAGGACGACCAGGGATCGGTCGACCTGATGAGCGCGTACCTGGAGGGCAGCGGGTACCAGGTCGCCGTCGCCCGGAACGGCACCGACGGGCTGGCCGCCGCGCGCGAGCAGCGGCCGGTGGCCGTGGTGCTGGACATCCAGCTGCCGGGCATCGACGGCTGGGACGTGCTGTCCGCCCTCCGCGGCGACCCGGACACCGAGAGCACACCGGTCGTCGTCGTGTCCGTGGTGGACGAACGCGCCCGCGGCACGGCGCTCGGCGCGTCGGCGTACCTGGTGAAGCCGGTCAGCCGGGACGACGTCCTCGCCACCCTGAACGCGGTCGTCTCGTGACCCGGCAACGCATCCTCGTGGTCGAGGACAACGCCCGGAACCTGAAACTGGTGCGCGACGTCCTGAACCACGCCGGCTTCGACGTCATCGAGGCCACTTCCGGCGAGCAGGGGGTTGCCCTGGCGCGGGAGCAACACCCGGACCTCGTCCTGATGGACCTCGGCCTGCCCGGGATCGACGGGTCGGAGAGCCTGCGCCAGCTGCGCGCCACGCCCGCCACGGCGGCCGTCCCGGTCGTGGCCGTGACGGCGTACGCCATGCCGGAGGACCGCGAGCGCACCCGACAGGCCGGCTTCGACGGCTACCTGACCAAGCCCATCGACATCCGCGCCCTGCCCGGCCAGGTGCGCGGATATCTCACAGCAGAGGAGCCGTTGGGATGACTGACGCAGGCGTGGTGCTGGTCGTCGACGACAAGTCCGCCAACCGACGGCTGCTCGAAGCGGTGCTCTCCCCGCGCGGCTACCGCGTCGTCACCGCCGAGTCGGGCGAGGCGGCCCTCCGGCTGCTGGCCGAGGACCGGCCCGACGTGGTCCTGCTCGACATCGTCATGCCCGGCATCGACGGCTACGAGGTGTGCCGGCGGATCCGTGCCGACGAGCAGACAGCCCTGCTGCCGGTCGTCATGATCACCGCCAGCGGCGAGCAGGAGAAGGTGATGGCGACCGAGGCCGGCGCGGACGACTTCGTGACCAAGCCGTTCGACCAGTCCGAGCTGCTCGCCCGGGTCCGGTCGCTGGTCCGGGTCAACCGCTACCACCAGACCGTGGTCGCACAGGCGAAGCAGCTGGCCGAGTGGAACGAGAAGCTCGAGGCGCGGGTGGCCGAACAGGTCGCCGAGCTGGACCGGGTCGGCCGGCTGCGCCGGTTCCTCTCCCCCCAGGTCGCCGAGCTGGTCATGCGGGACGGCGAGGAGTCGGTGCTCGAGGGCCATCGCCGGGAGATCGTGGTGGTGTTCTGCGACCTCAGGCGGTTCACCCCGTTCGCGGAGACCAGCGAGCCCGAGGAGGTGATGTCCGTCCTGCGGGAGTACCACGCCGCGCTGGGCGACCTCGTCGCGCGCTACGAGGGGACGTTGGAGCGGTTCACCGGCGACGGCCTGATGGTGTTCTTCAACGACCCGCTGCCTTGCGAGGACGCGGCGGCCCGGGCGGTCGCCATGGCGGTCGCGATGCGCGGCCGGGTGCGGGACCTGGCCGAGACGTGGACCGCGCACGGGCACGACCTCGGCTTCGGGGTCGGCATCGCCCAGGGGTTCGCCACCTTGGGACGGATCGGGTTCGAGGGCCGGTTCGACTACGCGGCCATCGGCAGCGTCACCAACCTGGCGGCCCGGCTGTGCGCCGAGGCCGCACCCTGGCAGGTGCTCATCACGGCGAAGGTCCAGGCGTCCGCCGCCGAGACCGTGGTGTCCGAACCGGTCGGCGAGCTCACGCTGCGCGGCTTCAGCCGGCCGGTGTCGGCGTTCTCGGTCCGCGGGCTGGACGCGGCCCGGGTGTCCTCGTGACCAGCTCCTCGACGGCGCAGCTGGTCGCGCCGGAGGTCACCCTCGCCGGTCTGGACGAGGCAGAACGCAACGCCCGGTTCGACCGGCTGCAAGCAGGGATGGCCGGCGTCTGGGACGCGATGCGCCTCAACCCGACCGGCGAGTCCGTCGTCGTCCTCCCGTCGGTCACGCTGGACGGGGTGGCCGAACGGACCGGCGCGCTCAACCAGGCGTACGAGGAACGCTTCCTCTTCCTCCTTCTCCTGCTCCGGCAGCCGCGGCTCCGGATGGTGTACGTGACGTCGATGCCGGTGCACCCGACGGTTGTCGAGTACTACCTGGCACTGCTGCCGGGGGTGATCCCGAGTCATGCCCGGGCCCGGCTGCACCTCGTCTCCGTCGGCGACTCCTCCGGCCGGCCGCTCTCGCAGAAGCTGCTCGAGCGGCCCCGGGTGCTGCGGCAGATCGCCGAGCTCGTCCCGGACCGCGCCCTCAGCCACCTGATGCCCTACAACACCACCTCGCTCGAGCGGGACGTCGCGCTCTCGCTGGGCATCCCGATGTACGGCGCCGATCCCCGGCTGGTCGAGTGGGGGTCGAAGAGCGGCTGCCGGCAGCTCTTCCGGGAGGAGTCGGTCCGGCACCCGCTGGGTGCCGAGAACCTGCACTCGCTGGACGACGTGGTCAGCGCTCTGGTCGGCATGCGGGCCGAGCAGCCCTCGGTCGCCGCTGCCATCGTCAAGCTGAACGAAGGCGTGTCCGGTGCGGGCAACGCCTTCGTGGACCTGGCCGGCCTGTCGCCGCCCGGTGCCGCCGCCGAGCGCGACGAGGTCCGCGCAGCGACTGCAGGCGATGCGGTTCGAGAGCGAGGACGTGGCGTTCGACGCCTACGTCCAGCGGTTCGCCGAGCGCGGCGGCATCGTCGAGGAGTTCGTGACCGGGACGGAGGTCAGGAGTCCCAGCGTCCAGCTGCGGGTGCTTCCCTCGGGTGCGGTCGAGCTGCTGTCGACCCATGACCAGCTGCTCGGTGGCCCGAGCGGGCAGAGCTACCTCGGGGCCCGGTTCCCCGCGGACTTCGCCTACGCGCGGTCGATCTCGGCCGAGGCGCGGCGGATCGGCGACCGGTTGGCGAAGGAGGGGGTGCTCGGCAGGTTCGCGATCGACTTCGTCGTGGTCCGTGCCGTGGACGGCAGCTGGAGCCCGTTCGCCATCGAGATCAACCTGCGCAAGGGCGGCACGACTCACCCGTTCCTGACCCTGCAGTTCCTCACCGACGGCCGGTACGACGCGGACACCGGGCTGTTCCGCACCCCCAGTGGGTCGGAGAAGCACCTGGTGGCCACCGACCACCTCGAGTCGCCGACCCTGCGCGCGCTGCGGCTCGACGACCTCTTCGACATCGTCGCGCGGCACGGTCTGCACTTCGACCAGTCCCGGCAGACCGGTGTGGTCCTGCACATGCTCAGCTCGCTCACCGAGGTGGGCCGGATCGGCCTCACCGCCGTCGGCGACACGCCGGCCGACGCCGACCGGGTCTACCGGCGGGCCGAGAAGATCCTGCTGGAGGAGGCGGCCGCCGCCGCCTCCGACGCGCCACGACTGGTCTGACGGGACTCAGCCGAGCGGGTCGTCCTCGCCGTACGGCCGCAACCGCAAGGTGCGCGCGTCGGCGGCCACGACCGCGGCTGCCCGCGCGACCAGGGCGTCCAGGTCGTCCCGCCCGGCGTGCACGAACCGGCCGTGCAGCGCGTCGAGCTCACCCCGGGCGAACCGCAGGACCAGGTCGACCATCCGCTCGACCGGCGTCCAGGTCTGCTCCTCGGGCGGGCCCCACATCGTCTCGGTCATCCCGGTGCGCACCAGGCCGGGGCTGGCCTCCAGCACCGTGACGCCCGACCCGTCGAGCGCCCGCGCCAGCGAGTCGGTCAGCCGCGACACCGCGGCCTTCGACGTGGCGTACGCCGACCAGCCCGGGTTCGGCCAGTGAGCCATCCCGCTGCCGACGTGCAGCACACGGCCGGCGCCGCGGGCCACCATCGACGGCAGCACCGCGTGCGCGAGCAGGAACGGGCCGCGCAGGTTGGTCTCGACCACTCGCCACCAGTCGAGCGGGTCGGCCTCCCACGGCACCGCCTCGGCGGTCTCGCGCAGCCCCGCGTTGCTCACCAGCAGGTCGACCGGGCCGAGGTGCCGGGTGACGTTGTCGACGGCGGCCCGCACCTCACCGGTCCGGGTGACGTCGGCCGGCACGGCGAGCCCGTGTCCTCCTGCGTCCACGATCTCGGCGAGGACGGCGTGCACCGCGGCCGGGCTGCGTCCCATCAGCGCGACCGAGGCACCGTCCCGGCGAGCGCGAGCGCCACGTCGCGCCCGATGCCGCGCCCGGCCCCGGTGACCAGCGCCACCTGTCCCGCGACGTCAGCCACCGCGCAGGACCGCTCCGGTGCGCCGGGCGGCCTCGGCCACCGCGGCCTCCCGCGCGGCGGTGGCCTCCTCGACGGTGAGGGTCCGGTCCGGGGCCCGGAACCGCAGCGCCCAGGCCAGCGACGCCTTCCCCTCCCCCACCTGCTCACCGCGGTAGACGTCGAACAGCCGCACCGACTCGAGCAGGTCACCGGCGCCGGCCCGCAGCGCCGCCTCCACCTCGGCGGCCGGCACGTCGGCGTCCACGACCAGCGCGACGTCCTGGGTCGCCGGCGGGTAGGTGGACAGCCGCGGCGCCGGGACAGGGGTCGGTGTCGAGGCCCAGCAGGTCCAGGTCGAGCTCCATCGCGCAGGTGCGCGCAGGCAGCCCGAGCGCCGCCACCACCCGGGGGTGCAGCTCGCCCGCGTGACCGACCAGCCGGCCGTCGCGCAGCAGGGCGGCGCACCGACCCGGATGCCACGGCGCGTGCACGTCGGCCCGCACCGCGACCTCGACCCGGGCCTGACGGGCCACCTCGCGCGCCGCCTCGACCGCGTCCGCCCAGCTGGCAGCGCGACCCGGTCCCCACCAGCCGGCCTGCTCGCGCTCGCCCGCGAGGACGGCGGCGACCCGGCGCGGCTGGGCCGGCAGCGCGGCGTCCAGCGCCGCGATCTCGGCTGCCGTCGGTCGCCGGTCGACCGGCGGTCGCGGCGCGGCCGGCAGCGGGTCCGGGCCGGGCCGGAACACCGGGCCCACCTCGAACAGCGCGAGGTCGGTGCTGCCCCGACCGACGTTGCGCCGGAGCGCCGCGAGCAGCCCCGGCAGCAGCGTGGTGCGCAGCAGCGGCTCGGTGTCGCTGAGCGGGTTGGCCAGCCGCAGCGCGTGACGCCGGCCGTCACCGGCCGGCAGGCCGAGGGCGTCGAGGTCGGCCTCCCCGATGAACGGGTAGCTCGGCGCCTCGACGTACCCGGCGTGCGCCAGCGCCAGTCCGACCCGGCGACGCAGACGCTGGTGCTCGTCGTACCCCGGTCCGGCCGGCGCCTGCGGCAGCACCGACGGGATCTGGGCGTAGCCGACCAGGCGGATGACCTCCTCGTCGAGGTCCGCCGGGTAGGCGAGGTCCGGCCGCCAGGTGGGCGGCGTGACGCTCCACGGCGTCACTGCGGTGTCGACGAGGCAGCCGACCTGCGCGAGGTGCCGCGCCACGACGTCGTCGGCGATCGGCAGGCCGGCGGTGCGGCCCGGCCGGGCCGGGTCGAGGTCGATCCGCCGGACCGCGCGTGGGTGGTCGACCTCGGTGGACCCGACGTACGTCGCGCCGCCCAGCTCGGAGAGCAGCGCCACCGCCCGGCTCGACGCCACCGGGGGCAGCTCGGCGTCGACACCGCGCTCGAACCGCTTGGACGCCTCGCTGGACAGCTTGTGCCGCCGGGCCATCCGGGCCACCGCGACCGGGTCGAAGTGCGCGGCCTCGATCACCAGGTCGGTGGACCCCGAGTCGATCTCGGTGGTCAGGCCGCCCATGGTGCCGGCGAGCCCGACCGGCCCGGAGTCGTCGGCGATCACGACGTCCTCCGGGTCCAGCGGGCGCACGACGTGGTCGAGGGTCTCGAGCTTCTCCCCCGCGGCGGCTCGGCGGACGGTCACCGCGCCCTGCAGGCGGGTCCGGTCGAAGGCGTGCAGCGGCTGGCCCAGCTCGAGCATCACGTAGTTCGTCACGTCGACCGCCAGCGACACCGGTCGCATGCCGGCGTGCATGAGCCGCCGGGACATCCACAGCGGCGTCGCGGCGGCGGGGTCGAGCCCGGTGACGGTGCGCAGCACCAGCCGGTCAGCGGCCCCGGGGTCGGCGACGACGCCGGGGTGGCCCGTGCCGTCGACCGGAAGCGGGTCGAGGCCAGCGGGATCGCGGAACGCCACGTCGTACGCCGTAGCCGCCTCGCGGGCGAGGCCGCGCATCGACAGGGCGTACGAGCGGTCCGGGGTGACGGCGATGTCGAGGACCTCGTCGCGCAGCTGAAGGAGCTCGACCGCGTCGGCGCCCGGCACGGCGGCTCCGACCACGGCGCCGTCGAGCACCAGGATGCCGTCGTGGTCGTCACCGGTGCCGAGCTCGCGGCTCGAACAGATCATCCCGTCGCTGACGTGGCCGTAGGTCTTCCGGGCCGTGATGGCGAAGCCGCCCGGTAGCACCGCACCGGGCAGGGCCACGACCACCGCGTCGCCGACGGCGAAGTTGCGCGCCCCGCAGACGACACCACGAGGACCGTCACCCACGTCGACCTGGCACCACCGGACGGTCTTGCCGTTGGACGCGGTCTCCTCCTCGAAGGCGAGCACCCGGCCGAGCAGGACCGGTCCCTCGACGTCGTGGCCCGGCCGATGCACCGTCTCGACCTCGAGGCCGGCCGCGACCAGGCGCTCGGCCAGCTCGCGCCCGGTGACCGCGGCCGGCAGGTCGGCGTACTCCCGCAGCCAGGACAGCGGCGCGCGCACTAGAGCTCCGTTCCGAAGGGACGCGCGAAGCGCACGTCACCCTCCACCATGTCGCGCATGTCCTCGGCCCCGTGCCGGGACATCAGGGTGCGCTCGATGCCCATCCCGAACGCGAAGCCGGTGTAGCGCTCCGGGTCGACGCCGCAGGCGACCAGCACCCGCGGGTTGACCATCCCGCAGCCGCCCCACTCGATCCAGCCCTCGGACGAGCAGGTCCGGCAGGGCCGGTCCGGGTTGCCGACCGAGTCGCCGTGGCAGACCCAGCAGCGCAGGTCCATCTCGGCGCTGGGCTCGGTGAACGGGAAGTACGCCGGGCGCAGCCGGGTGGTCGTCCCCTCGCCGAACATCGCCTGCGCGAAGTGGTCGAGGGTGCCGCGCAGGTGGGCCATCGTGATGCCCTCGTCGACGACCAGTCCCTCCACCTGGGTGAAGACCGGCGTGTGCGTCGCGTCCAGCTCGTCGGTGCGGTAGACCCGGCCGGGCGAGACGGCGTAGATCGGCGGGTCGCGGCGCAGCATGGTGCGGATCTGCACCGGTGAGGTCTGGGTGCGCAGGACGACCCCGGAGTCGGGCGAGCCGACCCAGAAGGTGTCCTGCGTGGTGCGCGCCGGGTGGTCCGGCGGCATGTTGAGGGCGTCGAAGTTGAACCACTCGGCCTCGACCTCGGGACCCTCCGACCACTCGTAGCCCATCGCGAGGAACAGGTCGGCGACCCGCTCGCTCAGCGTGGTCAGCGGGTGCCGGGCGCCCGGGGCGACCCGGTCCCAGGGCAGGCTGACGTCGACCGTCTCCTCGACCAGGACACGCTCGTCGCGCTCCTGCTCGAGCTCGCCCTGCCGGGCGGCGAGGGCCTCGGACACCGCCCGGCGGGCCGCGCCGACCCGCTTGCCGGCCTCGGCCTTGGCGGCCGGCGGCAGCGCGCCGATCTCCCGGTTGGCCAGCGCCAGTGCCGACCGGTCGCCGGCGTGCTCGAGCCGCGCAGCCTTCAGCGCGTCGAGGTCGGCGGCGGCCGCGATGGCGGCGAGCGCGGCGTCGCGGGCGCGCTCGACCTCGTCGGCGTTCAAGAGGGTCACCTGCACAGGGTCGTAGGACTTGTTCGGTGCGGACATGGGCGGCGGAGGCTCCCGGGGCCGGAGGCGTTGCGGCGCAGTCTACGAAGCCGGCCCGGGCCGGTTCAGCCGAGTATCACGCCGGCGGCCTGACCGGGCGGCCGCTCTCAGGCCCCGGTGCCGGGCAGGATCCGGACCGCCCGGCCGAACCCCGGCAGGTGTCGACCCGAGCCGAGCAGGTCGTACAGGGCGTGGCGGACCGACGGGCTCCCCTCCTGGCGCAGCCGGGCGACGGCACCGGCGACCTGGGGAGCGGCGAAGGACGTGCCGGACCAGAAAGCCCACGGGTCCGGGCCATAGGTGTCGGGCTGCAGGTCGAGCTCGGGCGACTCCTTGCCCTCGACGTAGGTCGAGACGACGCCCTCGCCGACGGTCGAGCAGTCGACCCAGAACCCGCTGCTGGACCACGAGGCGGGCCGGAGCCCGCTGGTCAGGGCAGCCACCGAGAGCACCCGCCGGAACGCCGCGGGCCACACCGGCGAGGTGTCGCCGTTGTTGCCCGCCGCGGCGACCAGCAGGACCCGGTCGTCCGCACGCTCGTGCTCCCGCTCGTACTCGGCGATGATCTCCAGCGCCACCGAGAGGGTGACCGGCGGCAGGTCGTCCGCGGTCCCGGTGCCCAGCGAGAGGTTGACGATGTCGGCCCCTGCCTCGACGGCGTCCACCAGCGCGCATGCGACCTCCACCTCGCTGGCGACGCCGTCGGTGTCCAGCACCCGGTAGGCCCGCAGGTCGGCGTCCGGCGCGACCTGCTGGATCACCCCGGCCGCGAACGTGCCGTGGCCGGCCCCGTAGTCGAGGAAACCGTCGCCCGGACGCGGGATCGCGTCCAGCCGGTCGATGTTCCCGGCGCCCCGCGGGACGGACTGCAACCAGCCGTCGGTGCGCTGCTGGCTGGTGATGCCGGTGTCGATCACGGCCACCACGACCCGTCCGGTCCCGGCGTCCGGGTCGGTGCCGAGTCGGTGGTCGGGTCGGACCTGGGTCGGCTCCGGTCCGCCGAGCCCCTTCCCGATCGGGGCCAGCGGCGCCACATGGTTGACCGACGCCGAGATCCCGCGGCTGCGCAGCTCGCCGGGCCACCCGGTCGAGCTGACGTGGCCGGAGGTCGGGGTTGACGCAGCGCACGACCCGCCCGCGGAGGCAGTCGATCGGCACCGGAGTGAGCCCGAACCGCCTGAGCAGCGCCGCGGCCTGGCGCCGTTCGGCGTCCTCGGCCCTCAGCAGCAGCTCGCCCCAGACGATGACGACCTCGCTGCCGCGAGCCCGGGGCAGCAGCCCGATCCGGGGCAGCTCGTCGTCGCCGGCGCGGCGCCGGTCCAGCAGGTCGAAGATGTGGCGGCGGCGCTGCACGTCCGTGCCGTCGGCCAGCTGGCTCAGCTGGCGGCACAGCCGGCCGCGGTCCTCGGCCACCCGGCCCTCGTCGCGGGGATCGGTCAGCGGCGTCCGGAACATGGCAGGGCTCCGTTCCCCCCGAAGATCAGGTCGCTCCTTGTCTACGCGCTCGGTCACGACCTGTCTACGGTGAGTGGGTGACCGGGGCGGTGACGCGAGGTGGCTGAGGACGTCGGCCTGCTCGAGCAGGCGTGGACGGTCTACCGGGGAGTCGTGGTCGACCCGGGCCGGTTCGCCGGGCAGGCCGGGCCGTTGGCCGACCGGGCCCGGCAGGCCCGCGAGCACGAGGCGCACGTGGTGGCCCTGCGCGCGCAAGCGTGGGCCGAGCGGTCCCGGCTCGCCGACGGACGGGCGAAGGAGCTGCTCGACGAGGCGGCCCGGCTGGCCCGCCGGCACGGCCTCGCCGAGCGGCTGGTCGAGGTCCTGACCTCGCGCAGTGCGGTCAACCTCGAGCTGGGCCGGATCCCGGCTGCGCGTCGCGACCTCGACCGCGCCGAGGCGATGGCCGGCTCGGCACCGCCGTCCGCCCTGTCGCTGCAGCACGCGGTCCTGCTGCACAACCTCGGTCACCTGACCGACGCGGCGGTCCACTACCGCCGGGCGCTCGCCGACCCGGTGGCGCGGCCGGAGACCCGGGCCACCGCCGCCAACAACCTGGCCCTGGTCGAGATGGTGCACGGCAGGGTGGCGGAGGCGTTCGAGGCCTTGGCGGAGGCGCAGCGGGCGGCCGAGGGAGCCGGCCCGGCGCTGGTGGCCCTGGTGACCCAGACCTCGGGCTGGGTCTCGGTGCAGGCCGGCCGGATCAGCGAGGGGCTGGCGCGGTTCGACGCCGCCGCCCACCTGTACGCCGGTGCTGGCCTTCCGTTGGCCGAGCACTACCTCGAGTACGTCGACGCGCTGGTCGACCTTCGGCTGCTGCCGGAGGCGCTCGCGACCAGTCGGCATGCCCTCGCCGAGCTGGACGGCTCCGACGTCGAGCTGATGGCCGCGGAGGCCCGGCTGCGGCTGGCCAAGCTTTCGCTGCTGTCCGACGACGTCGACCGGGCCGCCGACGTGGCGTGCGCCGCGGCCCGGATGTTCCGGGCCCAGCACCGGCTGGCGTGGGCGGCCCAAGCCGACGTCCTGGCCGCCCAGGCCCGCGGCCGGCAGGCACCGGTGACGGCGACCGACCTCACGCTGCTACGTCGGGCCGCCGGGCTGCTGGCATCCCGTCGGATGACGTCCGCGGCGGTCGAGGCACACCTCGCGACCGGCCGGGCCGCCGCAGAGCTGCGGCCGGGTCACCACCGCCTTGTGGCACCTGGACGCCGCCTGGGAGCTGGCCCGGCGGGCCCCGGTGCTCACCCGGCTCATCGGGCGGGTGGCCGCCGCGCTGGCCGCCGGCCTTCGTGGCCAGGACCCCCTGGTGCTCCGGCACTGCCGGGCCGGCCTGGCCGACCTGGCCGTGCACCGGTCCTCGTTCGACTCCGCCGAGCTGCGGGCACTCGCGTCCGGCCACGGGTCCGAGCTCGGCCGGATCGCCCTGGGGCTCGCCGTGCGGTCCGGCGGCCCGGCCCGGGTCCTGCAGTGGATGGAGCTGACCCGGGCGGCGGCACTGGTCGCGGTCGACCCCGAACCGGTCGATGGCCAGGACGACCACCTCGCGGCGCTGCGCGCGGCGCACGTCGAGCTGGACCGGGTCCGCGGCTCCGGCGAACCGGAGCCGGCCGACCTGCAGGCTCGCGTCCGTGAGCTGGAACGGCGGGCTCGCCGAGCGACCTGGTCGCAGCACAGCGCTGCGCCGCTGCCCGCCGCCGCCGAGCCCGTCGCGGTGCTCCGGACCCACCTGGGCGACCGGGTGCTGGTGGAGTACGGGCGGCTGGACGGCAGGCTGTTCGCCGCGGTGCTCGACAGCCGGCGTGCCCGCCTGGTCGACCTCGGTCCGGTCGCGCTGGCCGAGCAGGAGGCGGCTGCCGTGCTGTTCGCCCTGCGCCGGCTCGCCTCCCCCGCGTCGGAACGGTCCGCTGCGCTGGCGCGGTCCGGCGCCGACCTGGCCCTGCGGCGACTGCGCGAGCTGCTGGTCGACCCGCTGCGGCTGCCCGACGTGGCCGAGCACGTGGTCGTGCCGTCGAGCTCGCTCTGGCGGGTCCCGTGGTCGGCGCTGTTCGACCGGCCGGTCTCGCTGTCCCCGTCGGCCGCACAGTGGATGCGGACCCTGCGGGCGGCCGCGGTCCCGCACGGCGGCACGACGGTCCTGGTCGCCGGGCCCGGCCTGCCGGGCGCTGTCCACGAGGTGGCGGCGCTGCGGGCGCTGCACCCCGGCGCGACGGTGCTGGTCCCACCGGACAGCGGGGTGGAGCGGGTGACGACAGCGCTCGCCGGAGCCGACCTGGTCCACCTCGCATGTCACTGCACGCTGCGCGCGGACAACCCGGCGTTCTCAGCCCTGCAGCTCGCCGACGGACCCCTGTCGGTGCACGAGATCGATCTGCGTGGCCTGGCCCCTCGGCGGGTCGTGCTCGCCGCCTGCGACTCCGCCGCCGACGTCGTCTACGAGGGCGGCGAGATGCTCGGCTTCGTCAGTGCGCTGCTGGCCCGGGGCACCACCGGCCTGGTGGCCAGCGTCGTTCCGGTCCCCGACCTCGACGCCGTACCCCTGATGCAGGCGCTGCACGAGGGGCTGCGCCGCGGGGTTCCCGTCGGTCGTGCTCTGCACGCGGCTCGGCAGGCGGTGGACCGACAGGACCCGCGGACCTTCGTCAGCTGGTGCGCATTCGCCGCGGTCGGCGCGAGCTGAGGCTCAACACCCCGGCTCGCAGGGACGGCGACCGAACGCGTCCAGCACGATGTCCCCGACGCGTCGCGGGTCGCGCGCAACGTAGGCCGCGCCGCCGGTGACGTCGCTGATCGCCTGCAGGGCAGCCGCGTCAGCGTCCGGGCCGTAGACCAGGCTGATGACGGGCACCGGACGCAGCGGGTCGTTCTCGGTCTTGCAGCTGCTGCAGCAGCGTCGTGAGGTCGATCCCGTCCGGGTCGTCGTTGCGACCGTCGGTGAGCAGCACCACGGAGTTCACCCGGTCCGGGTCCCAGTCCCGGCGGACGGCTCGGACCGCCGCCAAGGTCGTGTCGTACAGCCCGGTGCCGCCGTCGGCGATCTGCTGCAGGCCGGCCACCGCCAAGGCCAGCTCGGCACGCCGGTCCTCGCCGGCCCCGGTCACGGCGACCGGTCCGATCGGGAACAGCTCGCGGTGGTCGGAGCTCGCGGTCAGGTCGGTCGAGAACTCCCACAGCCCCACCCGGCTGTCCGGCGGCAGCAACGGCATCGCCGCCGCGGCGGCCCGCCGGGCCAGGTCCATCCGGGTGGCGCCACCGGCACCGGGCACCAGCGCGCCCATCGAGCCGGAGACGTCGAACACCGCGAGCATGCGGGCCCCGCGGGTGATGCTGAGATACGCCCGCACCGCCTCCTCCACCGAGCGGCTCGGTGCGGCGACCTGATCGGGCGCCGGCGTCCGAAGCCCGGCGGCCAGCAGCCGCTGCTGCCCGTACGGCGACTGCAGCCCGGCCAGCAGCCGCAGCGCGGCCGCGCCGACGTCTCGCTGCCGGGTCATCGCCAGCACCGGGAAGTCGAGGGCGAACCCGCCGGCCGCGGGACGCAGCGCCTCGACCTGGGCGTCCAGGTTCGCCTCCGCGTTGTGCCGTGCGACGGCCTGCTCGGTGACGGCCACCGCGATGGCGTCACCGGACGCGGACACCGTGTCGAGCAGCGCCGACGGGTCACCGGTCAGCGACGGGTCCGTCCGGCGCAGGGTGGCGGCGAGGACGGCGGGGGCTGCCGCCGAGCTGCGCTCGCCGGGTCACCGCCCTCTGCAGGTCGAGCAGTGCGCCCGCGGTCACGGCCGAGCGGGCCGGCTGCGGCAGCCCCAGCCGCACCGCCGTGCTCGGCGCGGACGCGACCAGCCCGGCGAGCCCGGCACCGCGTACCGCGACGCCGTCGGCCAGCTCCTTGCGGATCGCGAACACCACCGGGGTCCGGGCGATGGAGGGCTGCTGCCCGACCGCCCACGCCGCGCGGGTCGCCGCCCGGGACAGCCAGAGCGAGCTGTCGGGCACCCAGACGTCGGGACGGGGGCCACCGCTGCGGACCCGCGTCGCCACGGCCGCCGACGTCTCCACCGTGACCGACGTACGCCGGCAGAGGCCCGCCTGTGCGTCGGAACGGTTCAGCACGTTCGCGACGGCCACGACTGCTGTCCGGACCTCGGGCGTCACCGCGACGTCGATCACTCGTGCCGGCCCCAGGCATCTCGGCGCGACGTCGTCGCCGCCCGCCAGCGCATCGGGTACCTGAGTGAGGCCGGCGGCGGCCGCGGCCGCCGCCACCAGCACGGCGGTCCATCGGAAGGCCGTCCTGCGTCCAGGTCGGGGCTTGCGCGGCTGGGCATGCGAAGGCATAGGGGGTCTCCCATCGAGTGCGGCTGCGTCCACCGACAGACGCTGGCTGCTGCGCGCTGATACCAGCGGCCGTCGCGCATTCAGTTCCGCGTCGACGTATCAGGACCGCCGGGTGCCCGTCTGTCGTGGCACGGGACGCCGGCAGCCGCTGCGTCCCGTCACTCCGATCGAGGAAGGAGGTGACACAGATGACTCACGTGACCCTCGAGGAGCTCGCTTTCGAGCTCTCGGAGACGCTGCCGGTTCGCGAGGCCCTGGGCCTGTTCAACTACGCGAACGTCGTGGCCAGCAACAGCTCCATGGCGCTCAACGCCCTGACGGTGAACTCGGTCGCCGTGTCCGGGGCCACCCAGACCATCGGCGTCTTCCAGAGCTGATCGCGTCGTCGTGACCACCCGCGCGGTCCCCGACCGCTCTGACAGTCCCGCGGAAGGAGGTGACCACCATGGACAAGCTGACCCTGCAGGAGCTGGGGGGCCAGTCGGCCGAGCTGCTCCCCCACCGGGAGGCGCTCGGCCTCTGGAACTTCGCCAACGTCTACGCGACGAACTCCTCGCTCGCGCTCAACGCCGCCACCGTGAACTCGCTGGCGATCTCCGGCGCCAGCCAGACCATCCTCGTCGGCCAGTCGTGACGCGGGTAGCCGGGTGCGGGCCGAGACGAAGACGGCCCGCGCCCGGCTCCGTGCACTCCACTGTGCCCCAACCTTTCCCGAGAGGGGGTAACCATGTCCGGATCCATGTTGCAGGAGCTCGACCGCGAGCTCGGCGAGGTGCTGCCTGCCCGCGAAGCGCTGTCACTGGTGAACATCACCAACATCACCGCGGTGAACATCTCGCTGGCGCTCAACGCAGCGACCATCGGCTCGACCGCCGCCGCGGGGGCCACCCAGGGGATCGTCGTGTTCCCGACGTGACCTGTCGCTGCCCGGCGGCGTCGTCGCCGTTCGACCCGGCCGCGACACCGCCGGGCAGCATCCCGCCGTACCCACCCGCCCCGATCGGGCGACGTCATGGGGAGACCCGCATGTACGACAGCGCCGTCCAGGCGCCGTCCCTCGCCGGCCCGCACCGGGCCGCAGGAGTCGAGCTGCTCGGCGAGAGCCAGGGCTCCGGCTACGTGGAGCGCACCTTCCTGGTGCGCCGGCAGGACGGCCAGGTCGCCCAGCTCTCACACCTGCTCTACCTGACCCTCGAGCACCTCGACGGCCGGCCGCTCGACGACGTCGCCGCAGCAGTCAGCGACGCTGCCGGTCGCACGCTCACTGCCGAAGGCGTCGAGTTCCTCGTGCAGCAGAAGCTCGGCCCGCTCGGCCTCGCCTCCGCCGGCCCGGTCGCCGGCGCCGCGGACGAGCCGGCCCCGGAACGGGCCGCGGAGGACATCCTCACCCTCGCGGGTCGCCGGACCCTGATCTCGCCGCCGCTGGTCGACAAGCTGGCGCGTGTGCTGCGGCCCATGTTCTGGTCGGTGACCGTCGTGCTGGTGATCGAGGCCGTCGTCGTCGGCGACTTCGCCATCTTCACCCGGCACGACGTCGGCGCCGACGTCACCACGGTCCTCACGCACCCGTCCCAGCTGCTGATCGTGCTCGCGCTGATGATCGCGTCGATGCTCTTCCACGAGGTGGGCCACGCAACCGGCGCCCGCTACGGCGGCGCCCGGCCGGGCGTCATCGGGATGGGCCTGTACGTCGTGTGGCCGGCCTTCTACACCGACGTCACCGACGCCTACCGGCTGAGCCGGGCCGGCCGGCTGCGAACCGACCTGGGCGGCATCTACTTCAACCTCGTCTTCCTGGTCGCCCTGCTCGGTCTGTACGAGTGGACCGGCGCGCCGGTGCTGGTGATGGCGGCGATCCTCACCCACCTCGAGGTCCTGCAGCAGCTGTTGCCGATCGTCCGGCTGGACGGCTACTTCATCATGGGAGACCTGGTCGGCGTCCCCGACCTGTTCCGCTGGGTCCGGCCGATCCTGCGGTCGATGCTGCCGGGCCACTGGCACGACCCGCAGGTGCGCAGGCTGCGGGGCTGGGTGCGGTGGACCGTCACCGGCTGGGTCGCGCTGGTCGTGCCCGTCCTTGCGGTGAACGTCTGGGTGCTCGTGAGCACCGGGCCGCACCTGCTCGCCACCACCAGCAGCACGCTGCGCGACTCGGCCGGCCAGCTCTCCCTGCAGCTGCACTCGTACGCCGTGGTGCCGGCGGTCGTGACGGCACTGTCGATGGTGGCGCTGTCGCTTCCGTTGCTGGGCCTGTGGGTGATGGCCACCCGGATCGCCGGCCGGCTCCGGCAACAGCTGCGGGCGTTCGCGGCGCGCGGACCCGGCCAGCGGGCCACCGTGGTGCTCGGCCTGACGGCAGCCGTCGTCGCCGTCCTGCTCACCTGGCTGCCGGACCCGCAGCCCACACCGATCGCCCCTGCGGCCTCGACCTCGGACCCGGCGGCGACTGTTGCGCCGGCGCCGACTGTTGCGCCGACCGCGACGCCGAGCGCCGTCGATCCGACGTCGGCCCCATGGCTGCTGCCCCTGGGTCCCGTCCCGGCCCCGACTCGCTGACCGACGTACCGCCGCGGGCCGGTCGCCCGCACACCTCGAAGGAGCCTGATGATGATCCGTCCTGTCCGCTGGCGGCTGCTGTCCGCCGGCACGCTGTCCATCGCCCTGGTGGTCGGCGTCCCGCTGTCCGCCGGCGCCACCGCGGCGGACCCTCACCTGGTCGAGTCCAGCGCCGTGGCCGAGGCCGAGCAGCCGGGCGATCGGGTCGCCGAGTCGTCCGTGGACCTCGTCGTCGTGTCCGGGCGGCAGCCCGTCCGGGCCACGAACTTCGCGGTGGCGCACAGCACCTGTGACGACTGCCGCACCGTGGCAGCGTCGTTCCAGGTGGTGGTCGTCCGCGGCGACGGCACGACACCGGCCGACGTGGACGCCGGCAACGCCGCTCTCGCCCTGAACGAGAACTGCACCGGGTGCGAGTCGCTGGCCGATGCGCACCAGCTGGTGGTGGTGACCGGGCCGCGCACCCGGCTCTCCCCGTGGGTGTACCTGGCGGTCGCCATGGTCCGTCGGGCGCTGGCGCACACCGTCGACAGCGGGCTGCCGCTGGCCGAGCTGAAGGCCAGGATCGACACCCTGGCGGAGCAGCTCCAGAACGCCGTCCAGTCCGGGCTGACGGACCGTCTGGCCATGTGGGACAGGGTGCGGGCCGACATCGACACCCGACCCACGTCGACCTCGGCACCGAGCCCGGCAGCGGCCGAGCCGACCGTGGCTCCCTAGGCCGCAGCACTGAGGCCCGCCACCGGAAGACGGTGGCGGGCCTCAGTGACGTAGTGCAGGAGAATGGTTCAGACGGTCACCCAGGTGGTCGTGACGGCCCGCTTCCCCTCCCGCATCGACAGGCGCACCCGCCCGGACGGGACCGCGTCGACCCGGAACCGGCCGTGCTCGTCCGGGACGATCGGCAGGTGGCCACCGCTGTGCTCCAGGGTGAGGTTCCACCCGCGGGCACCGTCCACGTGTCCCTCGATGTGCCGGTCCGACCCGAGGGCCGCGACCTGGAGCTCGACGACCATCGCCGGGGCCTCGAAGGTGAGCAGGCGGATGGCCCGCGGACCGCGCACCAGGGCGAGCGAGTCGTCGGCCTCGGAGTCGGCGACCAGCGCGGCCAGCGCGGTGTCGAGGTCCCGCAGCTCGAGGGCTGCCTCCGCGTGCGTGAGCACAGCGGACGGGACCGGGTCCTGGCTCGCTGCAGCTCGGCTCAGCCGGAGCAGTAGGGACTCGACCTCGCGGTCACTCGGTACCTCGTCTCGCCCTGTCATGACGTCCGTCCTCTCGTGGAGCGCGCCGCCGGGGATGTTCGGAGCTGCTCCGCAGACACAGAGGTCAGATCCTCGCGGCTGATACCCGCCTCCACCGCGAGCGTGTGCAGATGGCGCAGGCAACGTCCCCGGGTCGGACCGATGCTGCCGATCGGCATGCCCAGGGCGGCACTCACCTCGTCGTACGACGGCGCCGGGTCAGCCAGCAGCGTCCTCAGCAGCCGTCGGCACGGGTCGCTCAGACCCTCGAACACCGACCACAGCCGGGCGTCGCGCTCCCGCCGGAGCAGGTCCGCGTCGACAGTCCGGTGGTCGGCGCCGGTCAGGTCGACCACCCGGTCCTGCTCGGCCGGCTGCTCGCGGGAGCCGCGGCGCAGGACTGCCAGGCACTCCCGCCGGCAGGTGGTGGCGAGCCAGGCGCCGACCCGTTCCGGCTCCCGGATCCGGCCGAGGTGCTCGACCAGCCGCAACCAGGTCCCCTGCACGACGTCGGCCGCATCCGCGTCGGAGAGCCGGTGGGCCCGGGCGACCGCCCACAGCAGCGGGCTGAAACGGGCGACCAGCCGTCCCCACGCCGCCTGGTCGCCCTCCGCCGAGCGGGCCAGGCACCACTCCAGGTCGAGGTCGTCCACGATGTCCCCTCTGGTCGGACGAGGTGCGAGGCCATCGCAACGCAAGGTGACCAGTGGGTCAAGTGGGATGTGGGTTCAGTCCAGGAAGTCGGGCGTGGCGGCCGGCAGCACGAACCGGAACCGGGCGCCGCCGCCAGGTCCGCGACCGACCTCGATGTGCCCGCCGTGCGCCTCGACCAGGCCACGGACGATGTACAGGCCGAGCCCGGTGCCGCCGCGGCGACCGGACCGCCAGAACCGGGTGAACACCCGGTCCCGCTGCTCGTCCGCGATGCCTTCGCCCTCGTCGGTGACGGTCACCGACGCGCCGTCGCCGGCCCGCTCCACCTCGAGGGTGACCGTCCCGGCGCCGTGCCGCAGAGCGTTCTCGAGCAGGTTGCCGAGCACCTGGTCGAGCTTGTCCGCGTCGACCCACATCTCGGGGATGCCGTCGTCGACGTGCACCTGGAACCGGGCCGGGTCCTCGCCGCGCGCCTCCATCGCCGACACGTGCCGCCGGACGACGCGGCCGATGTCGACCACCTGCCGTCGCACGGTCAGCCGGCCGGAGTCGATCCGGGCGATGTCCAGCAGCTCGGTGATCAGCCGGGTCACCCGGTCGGCGTCCGCGTTGACGGTCTCCAGCATCAGCCGCTTCTGGTCGTCGTTGAACCGGTCCCACTTCGCCAGCAGGGTGGCGGTGAAGCCTTTGACGCTGGTCAGCGGCGAGCGCAGCTCGTGCGCCACCGTGGACACCAGCTCGGCCCGGCTGAGCTCCTCGCGGGCCCGGTGCCGGGTGCCGCGCAGCGCCACCACGACGCTGGTCACCGGACCCCGTGGCTCGTCCCGGACGTAGCGGGAGGTGACCAGGACCTCCTGGACGCCGGGCAGGATGAGGTTGCGCTCGGGGTGCCCGCTCACGGTCCGCAACCCGGTGTACGGCTGGGCGCAGGGCCACCAGGCCCGCCCGTCCAGACCCTCCAGCGGCAGGGCGTCCTCGAGGTCCTTGCCGAGCGCCGCGGCGGCCGCGATCCCGGTGATCCGCTCGGCGGCCCGGTTGAACACCACGACCGTCCCGCGCGCGTCCGCGACGACCACGCCGTCGGGGTGGTCGTCGTAGGGCGCGGGTCCCTCGCTCACCCCGTCGACACTACCGAGGAGGGCTACCCCGTTGATCCCCTGCGCGGACCGTGCCGGATCAACCGGACGGACGAGTCCGGTGCGCCCGGGCCGAGGCGTACAGGCAGACCGCGGCGGCGGTCGCGAGGTTCAGTGACTCGGCCCGGCCGTGGATCGGGACCTTGACGACGGCGTCGGCCAGCGCCCGGGTCGGCGCCGGCAGCCCCCACGCCTCGTTGCCGAAGACCCAGGCGGTCGGCCCGTCCAGCAGTCCCGAGTCGGCCGCCTCGTCCAGGTCGACGTCGGCGTGCCCGTCGGCGGCCAGCACCCGCAGCCCGGCGGCCTGCAGTGCGGGCAGGTCCTCCTCGACCCGGCCGCCGATGCTCACCGGCAGGTGGAACAGGCTGCCGGCCGAGGCCCGGACGCACTTGCCGTTGTAGGGGTCGACGCTGTCGCCGGTGAGCACGACGCCGTCGGCGCCGGCGGCGTCCGCGGCCCGGATGACGGTGCCGGCGTTGCCGGGGTCCCGGGCGTGCGCGAGGACGGCGACCAGCTGCGGCCGGGAGCCGAGCAGCTCCGGCAACGGCCGGTCGACCAGGGAGCACACCGCGACCAGGCCCTGCGGTGTCACGGTCTGCGACAGCGCGGCCATCACCGCGCCGCTGACCAGCTGGACCGGGGCGCCGCCGGCCGCTGCGCCGGCGACGATCTCGGCGTGCCGCTCGGCGGCCTCCCGGGTGGCGAAGAGCTCGAGCACCGTGCCGGGCCGGGCGACCGCCTCGCGCACCGCCTGCGGTCCCTCGGCGAGGAACCGGCGGTCCTGGGCCCGGAAGGCGCGCTTGGCCAGCCGCTGCGCGGCCCGTGACCCGGGCGGCGCGCGGCGAGGTCAGCTCGGGGCCGGTGACCATCGCGTCTCCTCCGGTCTGCGCAGGGCGGCCCGGACGACGGACGCCCAGGGTGCCTCGCGGGCTCCCTGGGCGTCCGGATGACGACTGCTGCCTAGGCGGCGGTCTCGTCGTCCTTGCTGCTGGTCTGGGCCGGCAGGTTCGCCTTGGCCAGCTCGACGAGGGCGGCGAAGGCCGGCGCGTCGTTGACGGCGAGGTCGGCGAGGACCTTGCGGTCGACCTCGACGCCAGCGGCCTTGAGGCCCTGGATGAAGCGGTTGTAGGTCATGCCGTTCAGCCGGGCCGCGGCGTTGATCCGCTGGATCCACAGCTGGCGGAAGTCGCCCTTGCGCTTCTTCCGGTCGCGGTAGTTGTAGACCATGGAGTGGGTGACCTGCTCCTTGGCCTTGCGGTACAGCCGGGACCGCTGTCCGCGGTAGCCGCTCGCCCGCTCGAGGACGACCCGGCGCTTCTTGTGGGCGTTGACCGCCCGCTTGACGCGTGCCACTGATTACTCCTTGTTCGATACCGGAGGCGTGCGGACGGCTACTTGCCGAGCAGGCGCTTGACCTTCTTGACGTCCGCGCTCGAGGTGACCGACGTCGGCCGCCAGCCGGCGGGTGCGCGTCGAGGACTTGCCCTCGAGAAGGTGGCGGCGGTTGGCCTGCTCGCGCATGACCTTGCCGGTGCCGGTCAGGCGGAAGCGCTTCTTGGTGCCGCTGTGCGTCTTGTTCTTCGGCATGTCGCGTCGTTCTCCTCGGTGTGCTCGCGTCGGGCGCGAGTCGTGCGGGTGACTGCTCGCCGCCGGCGGGGGCCGGGGCGACGTTCGGTGGTGCTGCTAAGCCGGCTGGTCGGCGGACTCGGCGGGGGCCTGGACGGTGCGACTCGGTGGACTCGGTGCTCGGCGGGCTTGGCTGGCTCGGCGGGGCTGGCGGACCGGTGCCTCGACCGCAGCCTCGGCGTTGCCGGGTGCGGCCTCGTCGCGTCGGGCCTTGTCCGCCGCGCGCTCGGCGCGGGCCTCGGCCTTCTTCTTGTGCGGGCCGAGAACCATGATCATGTTGCGGCCGTCCTGCTTCGGTGCCGACTCGACGAAGCCGAGCTCCTGCACGTCTGCGGCGAGCCGCTGCAGCAGCCGGAACCCGAGCTCGGGCCGGGACTGCTCGCGACCACGGAACATGATCGTGATCTTGACCTTGTCGCCCGCTTGAGGAACCGGATCGACGTGACCCTTCTTGGTCTCGTAGTCGTGCGGGTCGATCTTCGGTCGGAGCTTCATCTCCTTGATGACCGTGTTGACCTGGTTCTTGCGCGACTCGCGGGCCTTCTGCGCCGACTCGTACTTGAACTTGCCGTAGTCCATGAGCTTGCAGACGGGCGGGCGGGCCATCGGGGCCACCTCGACGAGGTCGAGGTCGGCCTCCTGGGCCAGCCGCAGCGCGTCGCCGATGGCGACGATGCCGACCTGCTCGCCGTTCGGGCCGACAAGTCGCACCTCGTTGACGCGGATCCGCTCGTTGATCCTGGGCTCGGTGCTGATGGGGCCTCCTCGATGTGCCTGAGCTACCTCCGGACACGAAAAAGGCTTCCGTGCCTGGAGCTCACGGAAGCCACAACACCCAGCCGGCTCGAGCGCATCCCCGTTTCGAGGACACGGCCGTTCCGGGTCGCACCGCCGGGGCGGGACGACCTGACCGGGACCCGACGGCCTGTGGAGCGTGGCCGATGCGGGTGGGAGTGGACTCCGCTTGCACACCCGAGCGGGCCGTCAGAGAGGCGGCACACCCGGATGGGTCGTCGGTCAGGGTACCAGCCCACGGCGTACGGCAAGAAACGCCGGCGTACGCCGGGTCAGGAGGCCGTCACGGTCACCTCGAGCCCGCGCACCCCGCCCCGGACGGCGGGCAGCGCCGCCACCGCGGCGGCCACCCGGGTGGCCAGCGCCGCGTGGTCGGCGGCGGCGTCGACCCGGACGGTGAGCCGCCCGTCCCGGCCGGCGCGGGGCGCCAGGTCGGCCCCGCGGACCGCCGGCTCGCCGGCCAGCAGGTCGGCGATCGCCGCGGACACCTGCGGGTCGTCCCAGGCCGGCACGCTCCCCCTGCCCTCCGCCAGCGCGCGGACCTCGGGCAGCGCCAGGGTGACCGGGGTCGGGCCGGCGATGTCGATGACCAGGGCGTCCGCCTGCTCGGCCAGGGCGACCTGGGCGGCCCGCGGTCCGGCCACCGGGACCGGGCGGGCGGCCGGGTCCCAGCGGGCCAGGGCGGCCAGGTCGGTGAAGACCGGCAGCGCGCGGCGTCCCTCGCCGTCCAGCAGCAGCGGGACGGCGATGTCGGCGCTCTTGTCGCGGACCAGCCCGGCCGCGGTGGTCTCCTGCTCGCCGAGCAGGGCGACGACGGGTGCCAGGACGCGGGACCGGTGCAGGGCGGCGAGCACGGCCGGCAGCCGCGCCGGGTCGGCGGCCGCCGCGTCCAGAGCCGCGACCAGGACGGGGTCGGCACTGCCGTCGTCGCCGGCGAAGCCGGGATCGGGCAGCGACTTGCCGCGGTCGTGGCTGGACACCGGGGGGAGCGTAGCGAGCATGCTGGTGCGGTGACGCGGGGGTGGACCGATCGCGGCGACGCCGGGGAACGCCTCGGCCGCCGGTTGGCCGAGCAGCAGCTGCCCGCTCCCGTCGTGGTGGGGCTGGCCCGCGGCGGGATCGAGGTCGCGGCGCCGGTGGCCGTGCAGCTGGGCGCTCCGCTCGACGTCCTCGTCGTCCGGAAAGTCGGCCACCCGCGGCAGCCCGAGCTCGGCCTGGGAGCACTCGCCGAGGACGGGCCGGTCGTGTGGGACCTCGGTGGCCTGGCCGCCGCCGGGTTCGCCCCGGCCGACCTCGCCGAGGAGGTCGCCGCCGAACGGGCCGAGTGCCGCCGCCGCGTGTCGGCGTACCGCTCCGGCCGTCGCGGGGTGCCGGTCGCGGGCGGCACCGTGGTGGTGGTCGACGACGGCGTGGCCACCGGGGTCAGCGCCCGGGCGGCACTGCGGTCGCTGCGCGACGCCGGTGCGGCCCGGCTGGTGCTCGCCGCTCCGGTCGTCGCCGCCCAGACGATGGCCGCCCTGGAGAGCGAGGCGGACGAGGTGGTCGCCCTGGTGGTCGCGCAACGGCTCGGCGCGGTGAGCCGGTGGTACGCCGACTTCCGGCAGACCACCGACGACGCGGTGGTCCGGCTGCTGCGCGAGCAGGCCGGTTAGCTGCTGGCTCGCGGTCTCAGAAGTCGATGCGCATCACGACGCGTCTCAGTGTTGGGCGGCTCACCTCGACCAAGCCGGCGGCCGCGAACACGCGTTCGGTGCCGACGTGCAGCTCCTCCTCGATCGCGTTCGTCGTGGTCATCGGGTAGCCCTCGAGGGCCGCAGCGCCGCGTTCCCGGGCGAAGTCCACGGCGGCCTGCGCAAGGGCCCGGCTGACGCCGCGCTTCCGGTAGCCGGCGCGGGTGAAGAGGCACGTCACGGCCCAGACGCTGTCGTCGGACTTGTCCTCGGTGCGGCCAGTCCAAGGGATTCGGCCGTTGCGAAGCAGGCTGGGGTAGGCGGTGCGCGGCTCGACCGCGCACCAGCCGACGGGCACGCCGTCGAGGTAGGCGACCAGACCGCTGGTGGTGGTGGACCGCGGGTGGCCGCAGTCGGTCTGCTCGCGCAGCCGGTGGGCCCGCTCCTCGGCGGGGAACGAGGCGAAGGACTCCCGCGGCAGGAGCTTGTGCCGCTGGCAGAAGCAGCGGGACCCCTGGCCGCGCGTCCCGAACACCGACTGCAGGTCCTGCCAGCTCGCCTCGTTGGCGGGCACGACGGAGATGTCCGAACGCGATGCCGACCTGCGCACCGTCTGCCCGGTTCCCGTCAGAGGGCGGCCTCTGGTTCGACGATCGCGATCACCGGACCGCCGCCGGACGGGCCCTGGTGCACCGCGGCGACGGAGACGAAGACCGCCGGGTCGCCGGTGACCGAGGCGACCACGCCGCCGACGCAGGACTTGATCTGGCGGTGCCAGTGCACGTCGGAGTCGTCGAGCATGATGTTGCGCCGGTCGCGTACCCGGCCGGTGGGGTCGGCCTCGCACTTGCAGAAGACGTTGACCACCCGGCCGCGCAGGTCGCTGGACCTGCGGGCGCTCGGGCAGGTCGTCCAGGCCGGCGCTGCGGATCGACTCCCACACGCCGTCGGCGTCCAGGGCGTCCTTCATCACGCTGTGCCCGATCCGGAACCGGCCGCCGACGCCGCGCACGTTGCCCAGCACGACGATCTGCGCCTGGTCCAGCTCGACACCCGACGAGCAGCTGGCGACCGACGGAGAACAGCGACAGGTCCTTGTGGATCTGCTCGGTCGTCGGCATCTCGATCTCACCGAGCGCGACCGCGATGCCGAGCGCGGTGGTGGAGTTGGAGACGTCCATCGACTTGAGGGTGTCCTCGGTCCAGACGTCCTTGCCGCGCCGCTTGGCGTCGGTGATGGTCTCGAGGGTGAGCAGCGGGGTCTTGGTCTGCACGTAGTGCACGTCGGCCGGGTCGGTGATGCCGGCCCGCTCCATCGCGATCTTCACCCCGGCGGCGACCTTCTCGACCATCGGCAGCCGGCCGATGTCCTCGGGGAAGATCTGCTCGCTCATCGCGTAGCCGACCGACAGGCGGGGCTCCTCGGTCGCTGGGACCTTGTCCGGGGAGGTCGTGGCGAAGATGGTGGCGTGCGGCGAGATCACCCCGTCGGTGCCGCCGGACCACACGATCGGGATCTGCTTGATGTCCTCCATCGGCCGGCTGCCGCGCGCCTCGAGCACCTCCCGGAAGGCCCGGTCGGCGATGATCCGGGTGTAGTCGTTGACGCCGCCGTTGCCCTCGGTCTTGCCGATGACGGCGATCACCCGGTCGGCCTCGATCAGGCCCTTGTCGATCAGATCGGCCAGCCCGGAGGCGTCCGAGACGCTCTCCAGCGCGACCTTGTGGACCTCGATGGGCTCGGGTGTGCTGGTCATGCCGGCTCCTCCTCGACGACGGTGCCGGCTCGCCCGTGCACCGCCTCCTCGATCATCTCCAACGACGTGATGACGGCGCGTCGCCCACCGGACTCCACGAACCTGACCGCGGCCTCGACCTTCGGGCCCATGCTGCCGCTGGCGAACTTCTGCTCGTGCGCGATGGCCCGCATCTCGGCGGCTGTGGCGCGCTCGAGCGGCCGCTCGTCCTCGGTGCCGTAGCCGAGCACGACGTGCTCGACGTCGGTGGCGATCACCAGCACCTCGGCGTGCACGCGCCCGGGCCAGCAGCGCCGCGGCCAGGTCCTTGTCGATCACGGCCTCGACGCCGCGCAGCCTGCCGTCCGGGTCGCGGACCACCGGGATGCCGCCGCCGCCCGCGCCCACGACGACGTACCCGGCGTCGGCCAGCGTCGCGATGGTGCCGGCGTCGACGACCTCGAGCGGCTCGGGCGACGCGACGACCCGGCGCCAGCCCTTCTCGCCGCGGTCCTCCCAGGTCTGCCCGTGCTCGATCAGGGTGCGGGCCTGGTCCTCGGGCAGGTAGCGGCCGACCGGCTTGGTCGGGTGGCGGAAGCCGGGGTCGTCGCCGTCGACGAGGGTGCGGGTGACCACGGTCGCCGTACGCCGGTCGACGCCGCGGTCGGCCAGCGCCTTGTCCAGCGAGTCGAGGATCAGGAAGCCGATCGTGCCCTGGGTCTGCGCACCGCACCAGTCCAGCGGCACCGGCGGCACGACGTGCGCGGCGAGCTCGTTCTTCACCAGCAGGTTGCCGACCTGCGGACCGTTGCCGTGGGTGAGGACGACGTCGGTGCCGGCCGCGACGAGGTCGGCCACCCGCTGCATCGCGACGCCGACGGCCCGGTCCTGGTCCTCCGGGGTCGCGCTTCCTCCCGGACCGGTCATGGCGTTGCCGCCGAGAGCGATGAGCACCCGCATGCGCTGGACCCTAGTAGGACCCCCACCCTCCGCCGCAGGCGGACACGTCAGCGCCGTCGAAGTTGATCACGTGCGCGTGATCAACGGTGCCCAACAGCGGTGAACTGGACGCGGTTGGGCACTGAACAGCGCTGTCGGGATGCCCGGCCGTGTCAGATCGCGGTACGGCGGCGCGCCGCTCGCTCGAATGCGCGGACGAACCGGGCACGGACTTGTGCGTCGCGACCGTCGAGATCCGACCAGACGAACCGCACTACCTCGTGTCCCTGGTCACGAATGAGGTCCTCCCGGCGCTTCTCCCGCCAGAGGACCTCGCTGAGGTCGACGTCCTCGGCATCGCCATTGCGCTCATACAGAGCTCGGCCGTACTTCACCTTGCCGTCGAACTCCCCGACGGTCGCGTGCGACTCGATGTAGAAGTCGCACACTCCGATGAGCCCACCACGGTCGTCCACGATCGGGCGTTGGAGTACCGGCGCTGGCATGCCGATCCGCGCCATCAGGACGCGGGCCCGGGACTCGCCCACGCTCGCTGCGAGCGGGTCGGAGAATCGCAGGACCTGCGACGCCGTGATCGATCCCGCCCAGTCACGCTGTCGGTCGAGAATCTCGTGTGCGAGATCTAGGTCGAACGGGTTCAACCGTCGGACTCCATCGGCCATCACGACGCCTGGCTCGAACGGCGCCCACCGACAGGCATCCAAGAGTGCGCGCTCAGTGGAAGCGAGGAGCAATCCGTCAACGTGTTCGACCTCGGCGGCAGTCATCGGTCCGATGTGGTGCACCACCCCGGCATCCCGCCGCGACGACCTGCCGCCGTCCCGGTGGACGTGGACCTCGGTCAGGTCGACGCCCCACAACGGGACGTCGCGGATCGCCAGCGCGGAGTACCCGGTCACAACGACTTCGCCGGTCAAGTTGCCCACGACCGAGCGGACCAGCAACGCGTGGCGTGCCACCGGACTGAGCGCCGTGACCAGAGCAGCCGGCGCGTACGCCCCGCGTCGCAGCTTCACCCAGTTCCGGTGTCTGAGTCGCGCTGCCACCTCGTTCTCCGTGACACCGCAGTCCAGCGCCTGCCATCGGTAGAAGAAGCCACCTTGCGCAGCCGCCGTGCGGGCGAGCTCACCGTCCATGACCAGAACTGTGCGTACTGGGCGGGCCGCGAGCACTGGTCGATACACGATCGGTGGAGATCCTCCGGGGCCAAGAGGCTGGGGACGCCGGTGCCGCCCGACCGCGCCGAACGGTGCCCGACAGCGGTGAACTCAGCGCCGTCGGGCACCGTTGATCACGCGCGCGTGATCAACTCGGCTGGGGCGGCGAGGCGGGTGCGGCGGGGGTCAGGGGGTGGAGCCGAGGTGGCGGTAGCGGGCGAGGCGGGCGGCGAGGCGGGTGCGGGGGTCGCGGCGGAGCAGGGCGCTGAGCTCGAGCTCGAGCACCCGGGCCAGCCGCTCGAGGTAGGCGGCCGGCTCGTCGGCGGCGTCCGGGTGCTCGGCGACCACCCGGTCGACGATGCCGGCGCGCAGCAGGTCCAGCGACCGCACGCCCTGCGCCTCGGCCATCTCCGGCGCCCGCTCGGTGGTGCGGTGGATGATCGCCGAGGCGCCCTCCGGCGGCAGCGGCGAGAGCCACGCGTGCTGCGCGCACACCACCCGGTCGGCCGGCAGCAGGGCGAGCGCTCCCCCGCCGGCGCCCTCGCCGAGCAGCAGGCACACCGTCGGGGCGTCGAGCAGCACCAGGTCCTGCAGCGACCGGGCGATCTCGCCGGCCAGCCCGCCCTCCTCGGCCTCGCGGGACAGCGCCGCGCCCGCGGTGTCGATCACCGTCACCAGCGGCAGCTTCAGCTCGTCGGCGAGCTTCATGCCGCGCCGGGCTTCGCGCAGCCCGGCCGGGCCGAGCGGCTGGCCGGCCGACTGCCGCTCCCGGTCCTGCCCGAGCACGATGCACGGCGCGCCGCCGAACCGCGCCAGCGCCAGGATCAGTCCCGCGTCGATCTCCCCCGCTCCGGTGCCGCGCATCGGGACGACGTCCCGCGCGGTGCGGCGAAGGAGCTGGCGCACGCCGGGCCGGTCCGGCCGGCGGGACCGGCGGATCGACTCCCAGGCCGGCACGTCGTCGACCTCGTCGGGCGGCAGCTCCGGGACCGGCGGGGCTCCCTCGCGGGGCGCCGCCAGCACGTTGAGCGCGCGGTCCAGGATCTCCGGGATCTGCTCCGGCGGCAGCACCGCGTCGACGATGCCGTGGGCCAGCAGGTTCTCGGCGGTCTGCACGCCCTCCGGGAACTCCCCGCCGTACAGCGCCCGGTAGACCCGCGGGCCGAGGAAGCCGATCAGCGCGCCGGGCTCGGCGACGGTGACGTGACCCAGCGAGCCCCACGACGCCAGCACGCCGCCGGTCGTGGGGTTGCGCAGGTACACCAGGTAGGGGTTGCCCGCGGCCTTGTGCAGCCCGATCGCCGCGGTGATCTTCACCATCTGCAGGAACGCCGTGGTGCCCTCCTGCATCCGGGTGCCGCCGGAGGTCGGCGAGGCGAGCAGCGGCAGCCGCTCGTCGGTGGCCCGCTCGACGGCGGCCACCAGCCGGTCCGCCGCCCGGGCGCCGATCGACCCCGCCAGGAAGCCGAACTCGCAGGCGACTACCGCGACCCGCCGGCCGCGGATGCAGCCCTCGCCGGTCACCACGGCCTCGTCCAGGCCGGTGTTCTCGCGCGCGGCGGCCAGCTGATCGGCGTACGCCGGGTCGATGCCCTCCTGCGGACCGAGCGGGGTGTCCCAGCTGACCCAGCTGCCGGTGTCGAGCACCGCCTCGATCAGCTCCAGCGCGCCGGGACTGCTCACGCCGGGTCGACCTCGTCCAGCCAGGCACGCACCGACTCGTCGTGCTGACCGAGCAGCGGCGGAGCGCCGTGGACCAGCGGCTCGTCACCGTCGAAGCGCAGCGGTGGGCCGGGCAGCGTCACCCGGCCGGCCAGCGCGTGCTCGACGTCGACGAGCAGTCCCTGCGACCGGGTCTGCTCCCAGTCGTAGACCCGGTCCAAGGTGCGCACCTCACCCGCCGGGATGCCGATGCCGGCCAGCCGGGGCAGCAGGTCCGCCAGCGGGTGGTCGGCGAAGGCCGCGTCGACCGCGGCGATCACCGCGTCCCGGTTGCGCACCCGGGCGGCGTTGGTCGCGAACCCCGGCTCGTCGGCCGGCAGCCCGAACTCCGCGGCCAGCCGCTGCCACAGGCTCTCCGACCCGACGGCGATCTGGAGCAGCCCGTCGGAGCTGTGGAACAGGCCGTAGGGGCAGATCGACGGGTGGTGGTTGCCCTGCCCGTAGGGCACCTCCCCGGCGACCGTGTAACGGGTGCCCTGGAACGCGTGCACGCCGACGATCGCGGCCAGCAGCGAGGTGCGCACCACCTTGCCGGCTCCGGTCCGGTCCCGTTCGTGCAGCGCGGCCACGACGCCGTACGCGCCGTACATCCCAGCCAGCAGGTCGCCGATCGGTACGCCGACCCGCATCGGGTCGTCCGGACCGGTGCCGGTCAGCGACATCAGGCCCGCCTCGCCCTGCGCGATCTGGTCGTAGCCCGCCCGGCCGCCCTCCGGACCGTCGTGGCCGAAGCCGGAGATCGACAGCAGGACGAGCCGCGGGTTCAGCTCGTGCAGCCGCTCGACCGAGAACCCGAGCCGGTCCAGGACGCCAGTGCGGAAGTTCTCGACCAGGACGTCGGCCTGCCGCACCAGCCGGGTCAGCAGCGCCTTGCCGTCCTCGGACTTGAGGTCCGCGGTGACCGACTCCTTGTTGCGGTTGCAGGAGAAGAAGTAGGTGCTCTCCCCGCTCTCGGTCACGGCACCGCCCGCGCCGACGAACGGCGGCCCCCACCCACGGCTGTCGTCGCCCCCGTCCGGGTTCTCCACCTTGATCACCCGGGCACCGAGGTCCCCCAGCATCATCGCGGCGTGCGGCCCGGCGAGGGCGCGGGACAGGTCGACGACGAGGACGCCGTCCAGAGGTCCAGGCATGGGCCCAGGGTAGGTGCGCCGTGACCCGACGTGGCCGGTCCGGCGGGGCCGTGCCCGTCGACCGCGGCGATCCTTGACAACTGATCACGGCGAGGAATAGGCAAGTCCTGCGTCGCACAGACCGGCACGGGGTCGGCCGTCTACGACGTGAGGGGCCTCCCAGCGCAGGTCCCAGCCGGAGGCGCAGATGCCATCTGCCGAGGCCGTAGCGGCCGAAGAAGCCACTGTTCACGTCCTGTGGATCAACGCCGGGCTCAGCTGTGACGGGGACTCCGTCGCGCTGACGGGTGCCACCCAGCCGAGCGTCGAGGAGATCGCCCTCGGTGCCCTGCCGGGCCTGCCGAAAGTGGCGGTGCACTGGCCGCTGATCGACTTCGAGTGCGGGCCGGCCGGTGGTGCCGACGACTTCCTCGAGTGGTTCTGGAAGGCCGACCGCGGCGAGCTGGACCCGTTCGTCCTCGTGGTCGAGGGCTCGATCCCGAACGAGGCGCTGTCCGGCGACGGCTACTGGTGCGGCTTCGGCAACAACCCGATGACCGGCCAGCCGGTGACGACCAGCGAGTGGCTGGACCGGCTCACCCCCAAGGCGCTCGCGGTGCTGGCCGTCGGCACCTGCGCGACCTACGGCGGCATCCACGCGATGGCCGGCAACCCGACCGGCGCGATGGGGGTGCCCGACTACCTGGGCTGGGACTGGAAGAGCAAGGCCGGGCTGCCGATCGTCTGCGTCCCCGGCTGCCCGGTGCAGGGCGACAACCTCTCCGAGACCATCACCTACCTGCTCTACCAGGCGACCGGCCAGGCCCCGATGATCCCGCTGGACGACCAGCTGCGGCCGACCTGGCTGTTCGGCATGACGGTGCACGAGGGCTGCGACCGGGCCGGCTACTACGAGCAGGGCGACTTCGCCACCGAGTACGGCTCGCCCAAGTGCATCGTCAAGCTCGGCTGCTGGGGTCCGGTCGTCAAGTGCAACGTCCCGAAGCGTGGCTGGATCAACGGCGTCGGCGGCTGCCCGAACGTCGGCGGCATCTGCATCGGCTGCACGATGCCCGGCTTCCCGGACAAGTTCATGCCGTTCATGGACGAGCCACCCGGAGGCAAGCTCTCGACGACGTCGATCGGCGCCTACGGCCGCACCATCCGGGCGCTGCGGTCGAAGACCACCAACACCCTCAACAAGGAACCCAAGTGGCGCAAGCCGGGCAGGGAGCTGTTGTCCGGGGCCAGGAAGACGTGGTGACCCGATGACGACGACCGCAACGCGCACCGGGAGCACCGACTCGAAGGACCGCGGGCTCGTCGAGATGGCCTGGGACCCGATCACCCGGATCGTCGGCAGCCTCGGGATCTACACGAAGATCGACTTCGCGAACATGACGGTCGCCGAGTGCCACAGCACGTCGTCGATCTTCCGGGGCTACAGCCTGTTCATGAAGGGCAAGGACCCGCGCGACGCGCACTTCATCACCAGCCGCATCTGCGGCATCTGCGGCGACAACCACGCCACCTGCTCGTGCTACGCCCAGAACATGGCGTACGGCGTGAAGCCGCCGCCGCTCGGCGAGTGGATCGTCAACCTCGGCGAGGCCGCCGAGTACATGTTCGACCACAACATCTTCCAGGAGAACCTGGTCGGGGTCGACTACTGCGAGCGGATGGTCAAGGAGACCAACCCCGGCGTGCTCGCCAAGGCGGAGAACACCCGGTCGCCGCACGAGGACGCGCACGGCTACAAGACGATCGCCGACATCATGCGGGCGCTGAACCCGTTCACCGGCGAGTTCTACCGCGAGGCCCTGCAGGTGAGCCGGTGGACCCGAGAGATGTTCTGCCTGATGGAGGGCCGGCACGTCCACCCCTCGACGCTGTATCCCGGCGGGGTCGGGACGGTCGCGACGATCCAGCTGATGACCGACTACCTGACCCGGCTGATGCGCTACGTCGAGTTCATGAAGAAGGTCGTCCCGATGCACGACGACCTCTTCGACTTCTTCTACGAGGCGCTGCCCGGCTACGAGAAGGTCGGCCTGCGCCGCACCCTGCTCGGCTGCTGGGGCTCGTTCCAGGACCCCGACCACTGCAACTTCGCCTACAAGGACATGGAGAACTGGGGCAACAAGATGTTCGTGACGCCGGGCGTCGTCGTCGACGACAGACTCGTCACGCACAGCCTGGTCGACATCAACCTCGGCATCCGGATCCTGCTCGGCAGCTCGTACTACGACGACTGGACCGACCAGGAGATGTTCGTCACCAAGGACCCGCTGGGCAACCCGGTCGACCGCCGGCACCCGTGGAACCAGCACACCAACCCGAAGCCACAGAAGCGCGACCTGGACGACAAGTACAGCTGGGTCATGTCGCCGCGCTGGTACGACGGCACCGACCACCTGGCACTCGACACCGGCGGCGGGCCGCTCGCCCGGCTGTGGTCCACTGCTCTCGCCGGCCTGGTCGACATCGGCTACGTCAAGGCGACCGGCACCAGCGTCCAGATCAACCTGCCGAAGACCGCACTCAAGGGACCGGTGTCCTTCGAGTGGAAGGTCCCCCGGTGGAGCAACACGATCGAGCGCAACCGGGCCCGCACCTACTTCCAGGCCTACGCCGCGGCGTGCGCGCTGCACTTCGCCGAGAAGGCGCTGGAGGAGATCCGGGCCGGCCGCACCAAGACCTGGGAGTCGTTCGACGTTCCCGACGAGGCCATCGGCTGCGGGTTCACCGAGGCGGTCCGCGGCGTGCTGTCGCACCACATGGTGATCCGGGACGGGAAGATCGCGAACTACCACCCCTACCCGCCGACGCCGTGGAACGCGAACCCGCGGGACTCCTACGGCACGCCGGGGCCCGTACGAGGACGCGGTCCAGGACCAGCCGCTGTTCGAGGAGAACGACCGGGAGAACTTCAAGGGCATCGACATCATGCGGACCGTCCGCAGCTTCGACCCCTGCCTGCCGTGCGGCGTCCACATGTACCTGGGCGAGGGCAAGACGCTGAAGAAGGTGCACTCCCCGACCGCCGCTGTCTCGGGTGAGGGGTGAGCGCGCCCCCTGACCCGTCGGCCGTCGGCGAGCGCATCGAGGCGCTGCTCGAGGCGAGCGCAGCCGGCGGCCCGATCGTGCGCGAGCGCGCCGAGGAGCTGGTCCGGCTCGTCGTCGAGCTGTACGGCGCCGGCCTGGAGCGGCTGCTCGAGCTGACCCACGAGGCCGGCGCGCTGGACGACGACCTGCTCGCGGCGCTCGCCGGGGACGAGCTGGTGTCCAGCCTGCTGCTGGTGCACGGCCTGCACCCGTACGGCGTCGAGGAACGCGTCGAGCGCGCGCTGGACGACGTCCGTCCCTACCTCGGGTCGCACGGCGGCGACGTCCGGCTGCTCGGCGTCACCGACGAGGGTGTCGTTCGGCTGCAGCTGCTCGGCAGCTGCGACGGCTGCGCGTCCTCGGCGGTCACCCTCGAGCTGGCGGTCGAGGACGCCATCCACGCGGCGGCGCCGGAGATCCTGCGTATCGAGGTCGAGGAGCAGCCGAAGGAGGCAACGGCGGGGCTGATCCCGGTCGACTCGCTGACCGCCCGGCTGCGCGCGACCGAGCCGGCCGGTGGCGGCGTCGTCTGGGCCGCCGCGGCCCGGGTCGACGAGCTGGCGGTGGGTGAGCTGCGCCGCACCCACGTCGAGGGCCTCGACGTGCTGCTGTGCCGGCTGCTCTCCGGCGTCTACGCCTACCGCGACGCCTGCGCGGCCTGCGGCGCCGCGTTCGACGGGGCCACCGTGCAGCGGGCACCGGCCACCCCGGGGAGCGCGGTGCTCACCTGCCGTGGCTGCGGCGCGCACTTCGACGTACGCCGGGCCGGCGCCGACCTGGACCGGCCGGACCGGCACCTGGATCCCGTTCCGCTGCTGGACCGCGACGGCGTCGTCGAGGTCGCCGTCCGGGCCTCGGTCCCGGCATGAGCAACCAGGGGGCCACGCCGGCCGGGGCGCTGTCGGTCCTGGCCCGGATCCGGGCGGCCCGCCCGGCCCCGTCGCCGTACGAGCGGTGCGAGATGTGCGGGGCGCCGGTGGCCGACGCGCACTCAGCACGTGGTCAACGTCGGCACCCGGTCGCTGATGTGCACCTGCCGTCCGTGCTACCTGCTGTTCACCCACGACGACGCCGAGCTCGCCTACCGGGCCGTGCCGGACCGGTACCTCGCGTTCGACGACCTGCCTGCGCCGGTCTGGGAGGAGCTCGAGCTGCCGGTCGGGATCGCGTTCCTGTTCGTCAACTCCGCCCTGGACCGGGTGGTCGCGTTCTACCCGAGGCCGGCCGGTGCCACCGAGTCCGAGCTGCCGCTCGCGGCCTGGGAACGGGTGGTCGCCGCCGCACCCGGACTCGCCACCCTGAAGCCCGACGTCGAGGCGCTGCTGGTGCGCGTCGGTCGACCAGCGGGTCGAGGCCTTCCTGGTGCCGATCGACGTCTGCTACGAGCTGGTCGGGCACCTGCGCCGGCTCTGGCGGGGGTTCGACGGCGGGCAGGACGTCCGCCGCCGGCTGGACGAGTTCTTCGACGAGGTGCGCTCCCGCTGCCGGCCGGCGGTGCCGTCGTGACCGACCTGGCGTTCGAGGTCCTCGACGTGCTGCCGCAGCAGCACGCCGCCCCCCGCACCTGCTGTTCCGGCTGCGGGTCACGGAGCGCACCGGTGCCGTGGTGCACGCGATCGCGCTGCGCGCCCAGCTGCGCATCGAGCCGCAGCGCCGGCCGTACGACCGCGAGGAGCAGGACGGCCTGGTCGACCTGTTCGGCACCCCGGACCGGTACGCCAGCACCCTCAAGCCGTTCCTCTGGACGCACGCGTCGACGATGGTGCAGGGGTTCACCGGTGAGCGCGAGCTCGAGCTGCCGGTCGCCTGCACCTACGACTTCGAGGTCAGCGGCGACGAAGTACCTGCACGCCCTGCGCGGCGGCGACGTGCCGCTCGTCCTGCTGTTCAGCGGCACGGTCTTCACCCGTGGTGACACCGGCTTCTCGGTGGAGCAGGTGTCCTGGTCGCTGGAGGCCTCCTGCCGGCTGCCGGTGGCCGCCTGGCGCCAGCTGATGGACCTCTACTTCCCCGGCAGCGGCTGGATCCGGCTGGACCGGGAGACGATCGAGGCACTGGCGCGGTACCGGTCGGCCCGCGGGCTCACCTCGTGGGAGCAGACGCTGGCCACGCTGCTGCCGGCGGAGGTGCCGACCTCATGACACTCACCGCCGCCCGTCAGGTCGCCGACGCCGTGCTCTACGAGGGCTACCTGCTCTACCCCTACCGGGCCTCGTCGCCGAAGAACCAGGTGCGCTGGCAGTTCGGGATCCTCGGCCCGGACGGCGCCGCCGCAGGAGGCGTCGGTGAGGAGACCTCGATGTCGGCCGAGATGCGTCGTCGAGGCCGCGGACGGCGCGCAGCTCGACCTGTACCTCCGGTTCCTGCAGGTGCAGTCCCGCGTCGTGCAGCAAGCGTCGCCCGAGGGGTGGCAGCCGGTCGACGAGCTGCTGGTCGGCGGCACCCGGTGGATCCCGTTCCACGAGGCGGTGGCCCGCGAGATCCCGCTGCTCGGCATCCCGCTCGATGAGCTGACCCCCGGGCGCGAGCCGGCCGTGACGGTTCCCGCCGGCGAGGACGTCGAGGAGCTGCTCGAGGGCGGCCGGCCGATCGGTCGGCTGGTCCGCACCCGCCGTGGCCCTGCAGGGCACGCTGACGGTGACCCGGCGCGAGGGCTCCGACCCGCGGCTGGTGGTCGTCGGCGTAAGGGTCGACAACCACACGCCGTGGGCACCGGGCGACGTGCCCGGCTGGACCGCGCGCGACGTGGCGGCGCGGTACTCGCTTCGTCGGCACCCACGTCCTGGTCAGCGCGCGGGGCACCCGGTTCGTCTCGCTGCTGGACCCGCCGGGGTGGGCCGATGCCGACACGCTCGTCCTGCCGGCAGCACCGGTGCTGGCCGGTGATGGTGGCCGAGCGACGACGGCGCCGACGCCGTCCTCGTCTCGCCGATCGTGCTGGGCGACCACCCGTCGATCGCGCCGGAGAGCGCCGGCGACCTGTTCGACGCCACCGAGATCGACGAGATCCTGACCCTGCGGGTGATGACGATGACCGAGCGAGGAGAAGGCCGAGGCGCGCGGGACCGACCCGCGGGCGGCCGCGATCCTCGCCGCTGCGACGCGATGACCGACGAGGCGATGGTCGCGCTGCACGGCGTGCGCGTCCGGCCGGTCGACGAGGTGCCCTGGTGGGACGAGGCCGCCGGGACGCCGCCGCCCAGCCGGAGCGGGACGCCGTGCTGATCGGCGATGTGCCGGTCGCGAAGGGCAGCCGGGTGCTGCTCCGGCCGGTACGCCGGGCCGACGCGCAGGACCTGTTCCTCGCCGGGCTCACCGCGGTCGTGTCGCGGGTCTACTTCGACGTCGACGGCGGCACCCACGTCGCCGTCGTGCTCGAGGACGACCCGGCCAGCGACCTCTACGGCAGCACCGGCCGCTTCTACTACTTCGCGCCGGACGAGATCGAGCCGCTGCCGACCCGGCAGGACACGCGATGAGCAGGGCGACCGAACGCGTCCTGGTGGCCGGGGTCGGCAACCTGTTCCTCACCGACGACGGGTTCGGCAGCGAGGTGGCCCGCCGGATGGCCGGGCGGCCGCTGCCGGACGGGGTCCGGGTGGTCGACTACGGCATCCGCGGCATGCACCTGGCCTACGACCTGCTCGACGGCTACGCGGCTGCTCGTCGTGGTCGACGCGCTGCCGGGTGACGGGACCCCGGGTGACCTGACGGTGCTCGAGGTCGGCCCGGAGGACCTGGGCGACGGCGAGCTCGACGCGCACGGCATGGCACCGGTCGCGGTGCTCGCCGGACTGGACCGGCTCGGCGGGTCGCTGCCCCCGACCTACATCGTCGGCTGCCAGCCGGCCGACGTCGGCGAGGGCATCGGCCTCACCCCGCAGGTCGAGGCGGCCGTCGAGCCGGCCGTGGCCCTGGTCCATGAGGTACTTGAACGAAGGCGGGACCCGTCTCACACTCAACGAGAGGCACAGCCATGAGGACCATCGGCATCATCACCACGGGCATCGTCGCGCTGGTCGCGCTGGTCGGTGTCCTGCTCGGCCTCCGCTCGATCTCCGACGTGCGGCGGTACCTGAAGATGCGCTCGATGTAGCGGCGGCCACAGTGCACGAGATGAGCTACTGCGAAGGCGTGCTCGAGGCGGTCGAGAGACGCGCCGCGGGACGGCCGGTGGCGCGGGTCGGCGTCCGGATCGGCGCGGTCCACCGGGTGGTGGCCGAGGCGTTCGAGCAGTCCTTCCAGCTGGCCGCGACGGGTGGGCCGGCAGAGGGGGCCGCGACCGAGGTGGTCGTCGTGCCGGTGCACGGCCACTGCATGGACTGCCGGACCGACTTCGACAGCACCGACCCGGCCCCGGCCTGCCCGGCCTGCGGGTCGCTGGACGTCGCCGCCGAGGGCGGCGACGAGGTCGTGCTCGAGTGGCTGCAGTACGCCGACACCCACCGGGCCGCGGAGCACGCCGACCAGCCGGTGCCCGCCCACACCCACGGACCGGGGGCCTGACATGTGCCTCGGCATCCCCGGCCGGGTGGTCGCCTTCCTGCCGGAAAGCGAGGGCCAGCTTGCGATGGTCGACGTCCTGGGCACCGAGCGCCCGGTGAACGTCGGGATGCTCGAGGACACCGACGTTCAGGTCGGCGACCACATCCTGATCCACATGGGGTTCGCGCTGGAGAAGGTCAGCGAAGCCCAGGCGCAGGAGGCGCTGTCCATGCTGGAGATGCTCGGCCGGAGCCCGGAGCCGCAGCCCGAGGGCGAACCGGTGCCCGGCTGGGGCAACCGGTGAGCGACCTGGAGCTGGCGACCGGTCCGGTCGCGCCCGGCCCGACCTCCGCCGGCCCCACGCTGTTCGCGCGGTACGCCTACCCGCCGAACGAGCGCGGCTCCTGCGGCCCGCCGCAGCACCGGCAGCTGTTCGAGTACAGCGTCGCCGGCGAGCACGACCCCGGGCTGCTCCTGCTGGCCCAGCAGTTCGCTGGCGCCTGGCCGTACCTCGAGTTCATCGCCGGCGTCAGCGGCATCGCCGACCCGCTGGACCACCGGGTGGTCGAGGCCTACTGGCTCGGCAACCCGCTGCTCGACCGGATCGACATGACGACCTTCGGCAACGCGCTGATGGACCGGTTCCGGCGCCAGATGGGCAACTCGTGGAGCCACCTCGCCGAGGCCATCCCCGCCGGCGTGGTGCCGACCCACAGCTTCCACGTGTTCCACGTCTACCCGTGGGTCGGCCTGCTCGGGAACGGCCGGGGCGAGCCGCTCGAGGTGCTGCAGAAGTGCCGCATCCGGTGGGGGCAGGTGGTCCGGGCCGACGTCGACCAGGTCGTCGTCCGCTCCCGTCCCCTGGTCTACTCCGACGGGCGGGTCGACCTCGGCGAGCCGGACCTGGAGGTCGTGACCAGCGGCCTGGACGGGGTCGGTCCGGCGGCCGGCCTGCAGCCCGGCGAGTGGGTGGGGATGCACTGGGGCTGGGTCTGCGACCGGCTCGCACCGCGCCAGCTGGCCAGCCTTCAGCAGCTCACCCTGCGCCATCTCAGGATCGCGAACGACCGGCTGGCTCACTCGGGACCGGCGCTAACGGTGGGCTGACCACCGGGGGGCTGTCGGCGAACAGCCAGACCCGCTGCACCGCCCAGCCAGTGGGGTCCCCGACGGCCGCCCGGGGTGGTCCCGCCTCGCGCACCTCGACCGGCCCGACCGGTGTGTCCAGCCGGTAGTCGGTGTGCGGCCCGCGGAACCGGACGGCGCTGACCCGGCCGGCCAGCGGACCGTCCAGCCGGGCCCATTCCGGCCGGACGAGCACGGATCGCACCCGGCCCTCCCCCGCAGATCCCGGCGGGACGTCGGCGGTGACGACGACGCCGGCGACGTCGAGCCGCACCGAGCCCGGGCCGGCGCCTGCGGCCGGCAGCCGCAGCACCGACGCGGGACCGGTCAGCCGGGCGCACCACAGGTCGGCCGGCTCCTCGTAGACCTCCGGTGGGCTGCCGACCTGCGCGACCGCACCGTCGCGCATCAGCGCCACCCGGTCCGCGACGGACAGCGCCTCCGCGACGTCGTGGGTCGCGTACAGCACCGCGGCGCCCATCGCCTCGCGCTGACTCGCGAGCTCCTCCTGCATGCCCGCGCGCAGGGCGGTGTCCAGGTGGGCGGTCGGCTCGTCGAACAGGTACAGCGCCGCGGGCCGGGCCAGTGCGCGCGCCACCCCGACCCGTTGTTGTTCGCCGCCGGAGAGCTCCGCGGGACGGGAGCCGGCCAGCGCCGCGATGCCCAGTCGGCCGAGCAGCTCGGCTGCCTGCCGGCGGGCCTCGGCCCGGCCGGCCCCCGAGCGCCGCAGCGGGTAGGCCACATTGTCGAGGGCGCTGAGGTGCGGCCACAGCGCATAGCTCTGGAACACCACCCCAACTCCGCGCTGCTCCGGCGGCAGGCTGTGGCGCGGGTCGGCCACCAGCCGCCCACCGATCCGGACCTCGCCGGCCCGGGGCTCGACGAAGCCTGCCACGGCGCCGAGCAACGTGGTCTTCCCACAGCCGGACGGTCCGAGCAGCGCGACGGCTTCGGCCGGCCCGACCGTGAGGTCCAGCGACCGCAGGACCTCGCGGGCGCCGTAGCCCACACCCAGCCCGCGGACGTCGAGCGCGTCGACCGCGGGGTCCGGCGCGGTCACCGGACGGCCACCCGTCGGGCCGCCCGGCGTACTAGCAGCAGCACCGCGGCGGCGGCACCGATCAGCACGGTGAGGACGACCGACAGCGCCGAGGTGACCCCCACGTCGCCGAGCTCCTGGTGGTTGAGCACGACGACCGCGAGGGTCTCCTTGCCCGGCCCGTAGAGCAGGCTCGAGATGGTCAGCTCGTGCACGGCGAAGAGGAAGACCAGCAGCCAGCCGGCCGCCAACGCCGGCCGCAGCAGCGGCGCCACCACGGTGCCTGCGACGGCGACCGGGCCGGCGCCGCTCGCCCGCGCGGCGCGCACCAGGTCGTCGGGCACCTGCTCGGCGGCACCGGCGATCGGCCGGTGTGCGAGCGCCCAGAACTTCGCGACGTAGGCCACCAGGATGATGGTCAACGTGTCGCGCAGGACGCGTCCGTAGGCGAGCAGCACGGCGACCGCCAGGGCCGAGCCGGCGACCGCGAAGGTCAGTGTGACCGCCGTACCGATCAGACGTCCGCGCGGCCGTCGGCCCAGCGCCGCGGTCAGCCCGCCGAGCAGCACCACGACGGTCGCGGCGCCGGCCGCCAGCCGCAGGGTGTTGCCCAGCGCTCGCCAGAAGGTGCTGTCCAGCGCCGCGGCGAAGTTGTCCAGGCTCCAGTTGGCCGGCACCGGGGCGACGCCCGCGCCGCGGGTCACGGCCACCAGGACCAGGGCGAGCAGCGGTACCGCCACGGTCAGCGCCAGGAACAGCCACAGCACCGTGGCCAGCCCCCAAGAGCGGCGCCCGGCCGCCACCGGGGACCCCGCGGAGCCCCCCGTCCGCCGAGCCCGGCTCAGGCCGGTCAGGGCGTCGGCCGGCCCGATCACCAGGACGGCCACCACGACCAGGGCGGTGGCCAGGACGGTCGCCGCGGTGAACGCCGCCGGGTCGGCCGACAGGGTGAGGTTCTGGTAGAGCCGGGTGGTCATGGTCGGGAAGCCGGCCGGCAGGCCCAGGACGACGGGGACCTCGAAGGAGTTCACCGCGGAGACCAGCACCAGCGCCGCCGCGCCACCGAGGGCAGGCCGGGCCAGCGGCAAGGTGACCGTGCGGACCACCTCCGCCGGTCCGGCACCGGCCGCGTGGGCGGCCCGCTCGAGGTCCGGCTCGGCCCGGGCGGCCAGCGCCGCTGCGACCACCAGGTAGGCCAGCGGCACCGCGCCGGCCGCCGTCACCACCACGATGCCCGCCGGACCGTACAGCCCGCCCCAGTGCAGCCCGAGCAGGTCGTCGGACAGCCCGGACCGGCCGTAGGCCCGCGCCCAGCCCAGCGCGCTGACCAGCGGGGCGCTGACCAGCGAGGCGATCAGGGCTCCGCGCAGCCACCGGCGGCCGGGCGCCCGGCTGCGCTCGGTGACCAGGGCCGCGGCGGCGCCTCCGGCGGTGGCCAGGACGGTGACGGCCAGCGAGGTCCATGCGGTGTTGAACACCGCGCGGCCGGAGCTGCCGGACAGCGCGGCCCGGATCCCGGCGACGCCGTCCTCGGTGGCGGCCCGGACCAGCTCGACCAGCGGCAGCCCGACCAGGAGCACGAGCGCCAGCAGTGCGACGGCGTACCCGGCGGCGGGCCAGCCCGGGCGTCGGGTCAGCCGCACCCGGGCCAGGTCAGCCATCGAAGACGGCGCCGTACTCGGACCGGAGCTTGTCCTGCTGGCCGAACACCGCCGGCCAGTCCGGGGCGACCTCGTCGACCTCCGCCGCCGTGGCCGGCACGTCGGCCCGGATCGGGTGCCGGTCCAGCTCCGCCAGCACCTTCTGCGCCGGGACCGTCAGCAGGAACCCGGCGAACGACTCCGCGGCCTTCGCGTTGTCGGTGTCCTGGAACACCGCCATCGGCCCGTAGAGGCGGATGGCTCCCGGCGCCGGAGCCGAGATCTCGAGCGGCGAGCCGCTGGCGATCGCGGCCCGGGCGACGAAGTCCAGCGCCATGCCGGCCTTGAACCGGCCCTCCGCCACCCCGGTCACCACGTCACCCGGCGCGGCCACCTGGACCGCGCCGTTGTCCTTGAGGGCGCGGTAGTAGTCCAGGCCGAAGGCGTCATCGAAGGCGAAGTAGCCCAGCGTCCCGAACGCCGACCCGGCGAAGTTGGGGTCGGGCAGCGCGACCGCGTCCGTGAACGCCGGCCCGGTGAGGTCATGCCAGTCGGTCACCTCGAGGCCGGGCTGGTGCACGGCCACCACGTTGCTGGTGGTCACTCCCCAGAAGGTGTCCGACCGGGCCTCGGCCGGGACGGCGTCCTGCTCGGCCGGTCGCCAGCTGCGCAGCATGTCCTGCGCGGCGAACTGCTGCATCGACAGCGGGTCGGACAGCAGCAGCACGTCGCCCTGGACCCCGCCGGACCGTTTCTCCGCCGCGATCCGGGCGCTCAGCTCCCCGGTCGGCGCACGGAACACCTTTACCGTGACCGCGGGCACCTCGTCGCGGTAGGCCGCGATGAGGGCGTCCACCTCGGGCTGGTTGTACGACGTGTAGAGGGTGACCTCGCCGGCCGGTTTGCCGCTGCCGCCCGTACTACCGGCCGGCGTCTGGTCTGCGTCGTCCGAGCCGCTGCCTCCGCATGCCGCGAGCACCAGCAGCGCAGCGACCAGAGCCGACCCGCGGCCGGCCCGACCCGCCACCCCTGTGTGCACCGCCGCTCCTCGGCCGGGATGCCAGACCGTCGAAGGTCTGGGTCTCCGAGCAAGATCGCCTCGGTGGCACTGTAACCACGACACGGCACCCTGCCCAGGGGCTGCTCGCGGCTCGCTCCGGGCCCTCGAGCCGGCGCGGCGTCAGTTGCCGCGCAGCTTGGCCAGCGCCTCTTCGAGGATCGCGGCGCCGTCGGCGTCGCTGCGGCGCTCCTTCACGTACGCGAGGTGCGTCTTGTACGGCTCGGTGCGCGGCGGCGAGGGCGGGTTGTCCTTGTCCTGGCCGGCCGGGAACCCGCAGCGCGGGCAGTCCCAGGTCTCGGGGGTCTGCACCTGGCTGTCCTCGGCGAAGCTCGGCTTGGTCTCGTGGCCGTTGGCGCACCAGTAGGAGATCCGAACCCGCGGCGCGCTCTCGCCCCGTTCCGCCTCGCCCATCGGACCGGCGCCGACGCGGCTGCCACGGATCGCGTTACCACTTGCCACGTGCTGCTCCCCAGCTTCTCGAGGGTGTCGCCCGCCGGGGCTCGCGCACCGGCAGCGACAGTGTAGGTCGTCGGAACGTGCGACGCGCCGGTCAGGTCTTGAGGAGCAGGCCGAGCGCGACGATGGAGGCGATCCAGACGATGGCCATGCCGATGGTGAGCCGGTCCAGGTTGCGCTCCACCACCGAGGAACCGCCGAGCGAGGAGGACACGCCGCCGCCGAAGAGGTCGGAGAGGCCGCCGCCCTTCCCCTTGTGCAGCAGCACCAGCAGGATCATCAGCAGGCTGGAGACGAGCAGAACGATCGGCAAGGCGATCTGCACGGTGGGAGCTCCTGAGAGGTACGGCGGTCAGTCGGGTCGGTGCGAGAGGACAGCCTACGTCAGCCGGCCGGCTGCTCGACCGCCGTACGGAACCTGATGATGCCGACGAACTCCTCCGGGTCGATGCTGGCCCCGCCGACCAGGGCCCCGTCGACGTCCTCCTGGCTCATGATCCCGGCCGACGTTGGCCGCCTTCACCGAGCCGCCGTAGAGCACCCGGACGCCGTCGGCCAGGTCGCCGGAGTACAGCTCGGCGAGCCGGGTGCGGATCGCGGCGCAGACCTCCTGGGCGTCCTCGGGGGTGGCGACCTCGCCGGTGCCGATCGCCCAGACCGGCTCGTAGGCGATCACGATCGTCTTGGCCTGGTCGGCCCCGACACCCTCGAGCGCGGCGCTGAGCTGGTCGAGCGTGTGCGCGACGTGCCGGCCCTCCTGGCGGACCTCGAGGTGCTCGCCGACGCAGAGGATCGGGACCAGGCCGGCGGACAGCGCGGCCTTGACCTTGGCGTTGACCAGCGCGTCGTCCTCGTGGTGGTCGGCCCGCCGCTCGCTGTGCCCGATGACGACGTACGTGCAGCCCAGCTTGGCCAGCATCGTGGCCGCGATCTCGCCGGTGTGCGCGCCCGGCGGGTGCTGCGAGACGTCCTGGGCGCCGTAGACGATGCGGTACTTGTCGCCGTCGATCAGCGTCTGCACCGAGCGGATGTCGGTGAACGGCGGCAGCACCGCGACCTCGACCGCGTCGAAGTCCTCGTCGGTCAGCGAGAAGGCGAGCTTCTGCACCAGCGCGAGTGCCTCGAGGTGGTTGAGGTTCATCTTCCAGTTGCCCGCCATCAGCGGGGTGCGTGCCATGAGCGCTCAGTCCTCCAACGCAGTAAGACCGGGGAGCTCCTTGCCCTCGAGCAGCTCGAGGCTGGCGCCACCCCCGGTGGAGATGTGGCCGAACGCCTTCTCGTCGAAGCCGAGCTTGCGCACCGCCGCCGCCGAGTCGCCGCCGCCGACCACGGTGAGGCCGCCGGCGGCGTGACCTCGGTGAGCGCCTGGGCGACCGCCCGGGTGCCCTCGGCGTAGGGCGCCATCTCGAACACGCCCATCGGGCCGTTCCAGAAGACGGTGCGGGCGTCGGCGATCTTCGCGGCGAACAGCCGGCCGCTCTCCGGGCCGATGTCCAGCCCGAGGCGGTCGGCCGGGATGGCGTCCGCGGCGACGACGTCGTGCTCGGCGTCGGCCGAGAACTCGGTGGCGGCCACGATGTCGACGGGAAGCACGATCTCGACGCCCTTGGCCTCGGCCTGCTCGAGGTAGCCGCGCACGGTGTCGAGCTGGTCGTCCTCGAGCAGGCTCTTGCCGACCTCGTGGCCCTGCGCCTTGAGGAAGGTGAAGACCATGCCGCCGCCGATCAGCAGCCGGTCGACCGAGTCGAGCAGGTTGTCGATGACGCCCAGCTTGTCGGACACCTTGGAGCCGCCGAGGACGACGACGTAGGGCTTGCTCGGGCTTCTCGGTGAGCTTGCGCAGCACCTCGGTCTCGGCCACGACCAGGGCACCGGCGGCGTGCGGCAGCCGCTGCGGCACGTCGTACACGCTCGCGTGCTTGCGGTGCACCGCGCCGAAGCCGTCACCGACGTACGCGTCCGCGAGGGCCGCGAGCTGGTCGGCGAACTCGCCGCGCTCGGCGTCGTCCTTGCTCTCCTCCCCCGCGTTGTAGCGGAGGTTCTCCAGCAGCACGACGTCGCCGTCGCCGAGCCCCTTGACCGCGGCCTGGGCGCTCTCGCCGACCGTGTCGGTGGCGAACTCGACCGGACGGCCGAGCACCTCGGCGAGCCGCTTGGCGACCGGCGCGAGGCTGAACTCCTCGACCGGCTTGCCCTTCGGCCGGCCGAGGTGCGCGCAGACCACCACCCGGGCGCCGCGGTCGGCGAGGTCGGCGATGGTCGGGGCGCTGGCGCGGATCCGGCCGTCGTCGGTGATGGTGGCGCCGTCCAGCGGCACGTTGAGGTCCGAGCGGACCAGCACGCGCTTCCCGCGCAGGTCGCCGAGGTCGTCGACGGTCTTCACGGCTAGAGCGACTGGCCGACGAGCTTCACCAGGTCGACGAGGCGGTTGGAGTAGCCCCACTCGTTGTCGTACCAGCCGATGATCTTGACCTGGTTGCCGATCACCTTGGTGAGCTTGGCGTCGAAGGTGCAGGACGACGGGTCGGTGACGATGTCGGAGGAGACGATCTCGTCCTCGGTGTAGGTGAGGTAGCCCTTGAGGGCGCCGTCGGCCGCCGCCTTGAACGCGGCGTTGACCTCGGCGACCGTGGTGTCCCGGCTGACCGTGACGGTGAGGTCGGTGACCGAGCCGGTGGGGATCGGCACCCGCATCGCGAAGCCGTCCAGCTTGCCCTCGAGCTCCGGCAGCACCAGGGAGATCGCCTTGGCGGCCCCGGTGCTGGTCGGCACGATGTTCAGCGCCGCGGCCCGGGCCCGGCGGAGGTCGCTGTGCGGGCCGTCCTGGAGGTTCTGGTCCTGGGTGTACGCGTGGATCGTGGTCATCAGGCCGCGCTCGATGGTGAACGAGTCGTTGAGGACCTTGGCCATCGGCGCGAGGCAGTTCGTGGTGCACGACGCGTTGCTGATGATGTGGTGCTTCGCCGGGTCGTACGCCGAGTCGTTGGCGCCGAGGACGACGGTGAAGTCCTCGTTCTTGGCCGGCGCCGAGATGATGACCTTCTGCGCGCCGGCGTCGATGTGCGCCCTGGCCTTGGTCGCGTCGGTGAAGAAGCCGGTCGACTCGATGACGATGTCGGCGCCGAGCTCCTTCCAGGGCAGCGAGCCGGGGTCGCTGCTCCTCGAGGGCGCGGATCTTGCGGCCGCCGACGATGATGTTCTGGTCGTCGAAGGACACGTCCTCCTTCAGCCGGCCGAGGATGCTGTCGTACTTCAGCAGGTGGGCCAGCGTCTTGTTGTCGGTGAGGTCGTTGGCCCCGACGACCTCGATGTCGGCGCCCTGCGCGAGGGCTGCGCGGAAGAAGTTGCGCCCGATGCGGCCGAAACCGTTGATGCCCACCCGAACCGTCACGACAGTCTCCTCAGAACTCGCGCTGACCCTGCCCGGCAACCCTATCCGGGCGCCCCGGCCCCCTCGTCGGCCCGCCTCACCAGGCGAGATGGCGCACCGCCGCGCGGACGTTCCGGCCGCCGGCGTACGGACACCAGCGGCCCGACCGCGCCGAACGGTGCCCGCCAGCGGCCAGTTCACCGCGGTCGGGCACCGTTGATCACGCGCACGTGATCAACTCGCGAGGGGCGACGGGCGACGGGCGGCGGCTGTACGGCGGTCAGGCGTCCAGCATGTCGGGGGTGAGGTTCGCGTCGGTGCCCGGGATGCCCTGGTCCGAGGCCCGCTTGTCGGCCAGCGCCAGCAGCCGGCGGATCCGGCCGGCCACCGCGTCCTTGGTCATCGGCGGGTCGGCCAGGGTGCCGAGCTCCTCGAGGCTGGCCTGCTTGTGGGCCAGCCGCAGCTCGCCGGCGACCCGCAGGTGGTCCGGGATGTCCTCGCCGAGGATCTCCAGGGCCCGCTGGACCCGGGCGCCGGCAGCCACCGCGGCCCGCGCCGACCGGCGCATGTTGGCGTCGTCGAAGTTGGCCAGCCGGTTGGCGGTCGCCCGGACCTCCCGGCGCATCCGGCGCTCCTCCCAGGCCAGCACGCTGTCGTGCGCACCGAGCCGGGTCAGCAGCGCGCCGATGGCGTCGCCGTCGCGCACCACGACCCGGTCGACGCCGCGGACCTCGCGGGCCTTCGCGCCGATGCCCAGCCGGCGGGCGGCGCCGACCAGGGCCAGCGCGGCCTCCGGGCCGGGGCAGGTGATCTCCAGCGCCGACGAGCGGCCCGGCTCGGTGAGCGACCCGTGAGCCAGGAAGGCACCCCGCCAGGCCGACTCGGCGTCGCACAGCGCCCCGGACACGACCTGCGGCGGCAGGCCGCGGACCGGTCGGCCCCGGCCGTCCAGCAGCCCGGTCTGCCGGGCCAGCGCCTCGCCGTCCTTGGCCACCCGCACGAGGTACCGGCTGCCCTTGCGCAGCCCGCCCGGCGCCACCACGGCGACGTCGGAGGTGTGGCCGTACACCTCGGCGATGTCCTTGCGCAGCCGCCGCGCGGTCGCGCCGGTGTCCACCTCGGCCTCGACCACGATCCGGCCGCTGACGATGTGCAGACCGCCCGCGAACCGCAGCATCGACGACACCTCCGCCTTGCGGCAGCAGGGCCGCGTGACGTTCAGGCGGGCGAGCTCGTCCTTGACAGCGGCGGTCATGGCCATGGGCTCAGATCCTGTCACTCGAGAGTCGGTCGGGTACGAGCAGCCGGCGGAAGGCAGCCGCCAGCCGGTCCGGGTCGTGCTGGTCGGGATGGTCGTCGCGGGCCAGCGGAGCGAGGACGACGTCCGCGCCGAGGGCTGCCGCGGCAGCCTCCAGCCCATCATGGTCGGTGATGCCGGACGCGTCGGCGAGCACCGCGTCCAGGGTGAGGTCGGGGGCGTGCCGGGCGAGCACCTCGAGGTGGTTCGCCGGCGAGAAGCCGTCGGTCTCCCCCGCCTGGGCGGTGAGGTTGAGCACCAGCAGGCGGCGGGCCGAGGTGGCGCGCAGCGCGGCGGCCAGGTCGGGCACCAGCAGGTGCGGCATGACGCTGGTGAACCACGACCCCGGGCCGAGCACCACCCAGTCGGCGTCGAGCACCGCCTGCACGGCCTGCGGGCAGGCCGGCGGCGACTCGGGCAGCAGCGAGACGCTGCGCACCCGGCCGGCGGTCGTCGCGACGGCCACCTGGCCGCGGACCCGCTCCACCACGTCGCCGGGCATCTCGACCTCGGCCTCGATGTCCAGCGGTACGACGGACATCGGCAGCACCCGGCCCTGGACGCCGAGCAGCCGGGCCACCCAGTCCAGCCCGGCGACCGAGTCGTCGAGCAGCTCCCACAGCGCGACGATGAGCAGGTTGCCGACCGAGTGCTCGTGCAGCTCGCCCTCGCTGCGGAACCGGTGCTGCACGACCTCGCTCCAGGTCTGGCCCCACTCGTCGTCGCCGCACAGCGCCGCCAGCGCCATCCGCAGGTCGCCGGGCGGCAGCACGCCGAGCTCGCGCCGCAGCCGGCCGCTGGAGCCGCCGTCGTCGGCGACCGTGACCACCGCGGTCGGCCGGTCGGTGACCCGGCGCAGCGCCTGCAGGGACGCGGCCAGCCCGTGGCCGCCGCCGAGCGCCACCACGGCCGGCGCGTCCGGGAACGCGCCCGCGGTCGGACTGCTCATTCGCGCCCCAGGTCGCGGTGCACGACCGCGGTGTCCACGCCGTGCGCCGTCAGCCGGCGGGCCAGCTCCTCGGCCATCGCGACCGACCGGTGCTTCCCGCCGGTGCAGCCGACGGCGACGGTCGCGTAGCGCTTGCCCTCGCGCTGGTAGCCGGCGCCGATGATGTCGAGCAGCCGCTCGTACGTGTCGAGGAACTCGTCGGCGCCCGGCTGGGCCATCACGTAGTCGCGGACCGGCTCGTCGCGGCCGTTGAGCGGCCGCAGCTCCGGCACCCAGTGCGGGTTGGGCAGGAACCGGCAGTCGACGACCAGGTCGGCGTCGACCGGCAGGCCGTACTTGTAGCCGAACGACATCACCGTCGCGTGCAGCCCCGGCTCTTCCTGCGTCGAACGCGGCGAGCACCTTGGCGCCGAGCTCGTGCACGTTGAGGTCGGTCGTGTCGAGCACGATGTCGGCCTCGGCCGCGCAGGTCGCGCAGCATCTCGCGCTCGCGGGCGATGCCGTCGACTGAGCCGGCCGTCGCCCTGCAGCGGGTGCGGGCGGCGGACGGCCTCGTGCCGGCCGGACCAGCGCGTCGTCGGACGCCTCCAGGAACACGATCCGCGGGTCGCTGCCGCTCGTCGGCGAGCTGGGCGAGCGCGGCGGTCAGGTCGGCGAAGAACGGCCCGGCTGCGTACGTCGACCACGGCGGCCATCCGCGCCACGTCGCCGCGCGAGCGGCCACCGAGCTCGGCGAGGGTCGGCAGCAGCGCCGGCGGCAGGTTGTCGACGACGAACCAGCCGAGGTCCTCGAGCACGTTCGCCGCGGTGCTCCGGCCGGCGCCGGACATGCCGGTGATGATGGCCAGGTCGGGCAGGTGCGCACCCTCGGCGGCACCCTCGACGGCGGCGTCCGGCGACACCGGTTCCGGTTCCGGGTCGGTGCGGTGGGAGTGGCTCATGGCGTCTCCTCGTCCACCGACTGGTCCGCGGAGTGCGGCGGGTCGTCGTCGAGGATCTCACCGGTCGCGGTGTTGACGGCCGGACGCCGGGACGCCGGTCGGCGAGGGCGGCGACCACCGCCTCGGCGGTACGCCGGCCGATGCCCGGCACCTCGCACGATCTCCTCGACCGTGGCGGCGGACAGCCGCTTCAGCGAGCCGAACTGCTTGAGCAGCGCCTTCCGGCGGGTCTCGCCGAGGCCCGGCGATGCCGTCCAGCGCGCTGGCCGTCATCGACCGTGAGCGCCGGCTGCGGTGCAGGGCGATGGCGAACCGGTGCGCCTCGTCGCGGACCCGCTGGAGCAGGTAGAGGCCCTCGCTGGTGCGCGGCAGCACCACCGGGTGCGGGTCGCCGGGCAGCCAGACCTCCTCGAGCCGCTTCGCGAGACCGCACAGCGCGACGTCGTCGACACCGAGCTCGTCCAGCGCCCGCTGGGCGGCCGCGACCTGCGGGGCGCCGCCGTCGACGACGACGAGGTTGGGCGGGTAGGCGAACCGCCGGGGCCGCCCGGTCTCGGGGTCGATGCCGGCGGGCACCTCGGGTCCGGCGGTGCCGCCGTCCAGGTTGGTCGCGCCCTCGACCTCGCCGGTCTCGGCCCGCTCCTCGACGTACCGGCGGAACCGCCGGCTGATGACCTCGTGGATCGACGCGACGTCGCCCCCCGACCGGGATTGACCTGCGTGCCCCTTGATGACGAACCGGCGGTACTCGCTCTTGCGGGCCAGGCCGTCCTCGAACACCACCATCGACGCGACGACGTCGTTCTCCTGCAGGTGGGACACGTCGTAGCACTCGATGCGCAGCGGCGCCTCGTCCAGGCCGAGCGCGTCCTGCATCTCCTGCAGCGCGACGCTCGCGGCTGGTGAGGTCGCTGCCCCGGCGGGTCTTGTGCAGGGCGAGCGCATGCCCGGCGTTGCGCGCGACGGTCTCCATCAGGGCGCGCTTGTCGCCGCGCTGCGGCACCCGCAGGTCGACGTTGCTCCCGCGCAGGGTCGGTCAGCCACTCCTGCACCGCGTCGGCGTCCGGCGGCAGCGCCGGCACCAGCACCTCGCGGGGGACGCTGTCGCCCCAGCCCGGCTCCCCCGGCTCGCTGGCCGACCCGCCGTAGACCTGCTGGACGAAGTGCTCGACCAGGTCGCCGGTGGTGAGGTCCTCGACCTTGTCGACCACCCAGCCGCGCTGGCCGCGGACCCGGCCGCCGCGGACGTAGAACACCTGCACGGCTGCCTCGAGCGGGTCCTCGGCGAAGGCGATCACGTCGGCGTCGGTCCCGTCGCCGAGGACGACCGACTGCTTCTCCATCGCGCGCTCGAGGGCCTTCATGTCGTCGCGCAGCCGGGCCGCCCGCTCGTACTCCTGGTTGGCCGCCGCGACCTGCATGTCCTTCTCGAGCCGGCGCAGGTACGTCGTCGTCTGGCCGGCCATGAAGTCGCAGAAGTCCTCGACGATCGCCCGGTGCTCCTCGGCGCTGACCCGGCCGACGCACGGCGCCGAGCACTTGCCGATGTAGCCGAGCAGGCACGGCCGGCCGACCTGGCCGGCCCGCTTGAACACCCCGCCGAGCAGGTCCGGGCCGGGAACACCCGCAGCAGCAGGTCGAGGGTCTCGCGGATCGCCCAGGCGTGCGAGTACGGCCCGAAGTAGCGGACGCCCTTCTTCTTCGGGCCGCGCATCACCTGCAGCCGCGGGAACTCCTCGTTCAGGGTCACGGCCAGGCTGGGATAGCTCTTGTCGTCGCGGTACTTGACGTTGAACCGCGGGTCGAACTCCTTGATCCAGCTGTACTCCAGCTGCAGCGCCTCGACCTCGGTGCTGACCACCGTCCACTCCACCGCGGCCGCGGAGGTGACCATCGTCTGGGTCCGCGCGTGCAGGTTCGCGATGTCCTGGAAGTACGACGACAGCCGCGGCCGCAGGCTGCGGGCCTTGCCGACGTAGATGACCCGGCCCCGCTCGTCGCGGAACCGGTAGACGCCCGGGGCGTCCGGGATCGAGCCCGGCGAGGGACGGTACGACGCCGGATCTGCCACCCGACAACCCTACGTCCGGTCGGCGTGTCGCGCCGACCAGACCGTCCCCGGCTCAGCTCTTGACGACCTTCCCGCCCTCGACCGCGACGGGGACCTCGGCCAGCGCGCGGGTCGCCGGCCCGTTCAGCACCGAGCCGTCCTTCGCGCTGTACGCCGAGCCGTGGCACGGGCAGCTGATCTTGCCGTCCTTGACGCTGCCGACGATGCAGGACTGGTGCGTGCACACCGCCGAGAAGGCCTTGAACGTGCCCTCGGGCCGGCTGGGTGACCACGACCTTCTGCTTGTCCAGGATCACGCCGCCGCCGACGGGGACGTCCGCGGTGGCGACGAGCCCGCTGCCCGGCGCACCTCCCGCACTGTCCGAGGCGGACGGGGAGTCGCTGCTGGCGTCCGACGATGAGCCGCGCCGATCCCGGAGTGGTGGTGTCGTCCCCACCGCCGCCGCAGGCCGTGATCAGCACGCCGCCGGCTCCGGTCACCGCGACCAGCGCCAGCACCCGCCGGCGGGACGGAGCGGGGGCGGGAGCCGGCGGAGCGGCGCCGGGCGCGAGGTCAGGAAGGGTCTGGTCCATGTTCGCCGGAACGCGTCGGGTCGCTCGTCGGGTTCGGCACGCTCGGCTCCGTCTCGGTCCGTGGACTCGTGCGTGGACTGGTGCGTCGGCTGCTCGGCGGCCATCCGCAGGGCGATGAGCTGCAGCATCTCGTCGTCCACCGGGGACACCTCGCCGAACAGCTCGGCGTGCCCGACCGGCGACCCGGACACCTCCAGCGGCACCCGGCGGGCCGGGCCGGCGGCCACGTCACCCGCCTCGGCCCGCACCGCGCCGTCGGAGCCGACCAGCCGGACCCCGGCGATCGGCCAGCCGACGACCAGGGCCTCCAGCGCCGCGCGCAGCGCTTCCGCCAGCTCGACCGGCCCGGTCACGGCGTCACCACGTCGCGGCCGACGCCGACCAGCCGGGCCTGGCGGCGCTCCTCGGTCACGTCCCGCGCGAAGATCGACAGGCCGCCCGCGGTGGGCAGCACCCGGTTGTGGATCCAGCGGTCCCAGGGGGCGTGGTAGCCCACCACCTCGACCGGAACCTGCTCGTCGCGGGCCCGGCGGTAGGCCGCCTCGAACTCGGGCGCGATGTCGAACTCGTCCCAGATCACCTTCCCGACGAGGGAGTCGGCCGGGTCCCGGTTGAGCAGCGTGTAGCCCGCCCGGTTCATGTAGACGTAGCGCCAGTCGACGTCGATGGCGCAGTACGCGTCGCTGATGCTCTCCATGACCTGCTCGAGGAACAGCCGCGGGGCCGGCCCGGTCAGCGCCTGCTCGGGGTGCCCGAGCAGGTGCGGCAGCCGGGCCTCGCGCGACGGTGCCTCCCTCGGGCCGGGACGTGACCGTGAAGCTGCCGCCCACCGAGTCGGCCTGCTCGCGCATGCTGCGCACGCCGCGGTGCAGCGGTCCGGCGTCGTCCTGGGCATCGATGCCGCGCCCGTCGTCGAGCACCCGGAGCACGTACTCGCCCGGCTCCTCGCGCAGCTCGACCCGGACCGCGTGCGCGTCGGCGTGCCGGACCACGTTCGCCAGCGCCTCGCGGACGATGCGCATCAGCACCCGGCCGACGATCGGCGACGGCTCGCCGGTGATCTGCACCACCACGTCACCGGTCGGGCTGCTCGCCGGCCAGCGCCGTGCGCACCACCGACCGCAGCGCATCGGCCACGTCGTCACCGGTGGCGGGCGGCGGGTCGAGCTCGACCAGCATCCGCCGCAGCCGGCCGGTGGTCTCGCGCACCGCCAGGTCCAGGGCCACCAGCTCGGCGACCCGGTCGGCGGGCAGCAGCGGCTCCAACGAGCGGCGCAACGACTGCAGGCGGAGGTTCACCGCGGCCATCACCTGCACGGTGTCGTCGTGGATCTCCCCCGCGATCCGCTGCCGCTCGGCCTCCTGGGCCTCGTGCAGGTGCACCAGCAGGCCCCGCTGGTGGGCGACGTGGCGCTGCATCGCCTCACGGGCCGCGACGACCTCGCGCAGGTCCGACTGCACGGTGGCCAGCGCCAGCGGGGCGCCGGTCGCCGGGTCGGTGACCAGGAACGACGCGACCCGCACCGGGATGCCCTCGCCCGTCGGCCAGTGCCGCAGGGTGGTCTCGCCCTCGTAGCGACCGTCGCGTACGACGGCGGGCTGCTCGACCTCGATGCTGGCCGCGAGCCCGTCGGCGGTCAGGTAGTCGGCGATCGTGGTGGCCGTGACGTCGACGTCATCGGGGATGCCCGCCATCCGTCGTCCGCCGGGGTTCACGTGCAGCACCGTGCCGTCCAGCCTGGCCAGCGCGATGAACTGCGGGGCCGCGTCGACGAACGCCCGGTACAGCTCCAGGTCCTCCTCGGCGCGGGTCCGGTCGGTGACGTCCATGCTGATGCCGAGGGCGGCGGTCACCCCCTCGGCGTCCTCGCCGAGCGGCAGGTACCAGGTGTCGAAGGTCCGGTCGCCGACCCGGTCGGTCTCCAGGAAGGTCTCGCCACGCAGTGGTCGGCGCAGCCGCTCGACCATGTCGGGGTTGTCGGCGTAGTAGTCCCACAGGTTGGCGCCGACCACCTCGCCGGGTGACACGCCGACGGCGCTGAGCCCGGCCCCCTCGGAGAACGTGCAGGTCCCGTCGCGGTCGTAGGCGAACACCATCAGGGGCGCGGCGTGCAGGACGGCGTCGAGCACGAGGTCACGGACCGACCGCACCTGCCCGGTCGTCATGCCGGCGCCGCCCCCGGCGGGTCGATCAGGCCTTCCCGGATGGCGATCGAGAGGGCCTCCAGCTTCGAGTGGGCGTCCAGCTTGGCCAGCAGGCTCTGCACGTGGTTGCGGACGGTGTTCACCGAGATGAACAGCCGCTTGGCGATGGCCCCGTTGGTCAGGCCCTCGGCGATCAGCTCGAGGATCTCCCGTTCCCGCGCGGTGAGGTCGTGCGTCGGCCGTTCGTACTCGTGGTGCAGCCGGTTCAGCAGCCGGGCCAGCAGGTCGGAGCTGACCATGATCTCGCCGGCCGCGGCGGTGCGGACCGCGGCCACCAGCTCGTCGAGCGGGCTGGTCTTGAGGATGAAGCCGGCGCAGCCCGCCTCGGTGGCGGTCACCAGCATCGAGTCCTCCGCCGCCGCGGTGAGCACCACGATCTTGGCGTCGGGACGCAGCGTCTTCAGCTCGGCGATGGCGTCGACACCGAGACCGTCCGGCAGCCGGTGGTCGAGCAGCACCACGTCCGGCGCCGACGTCACGACCAGGCTGCGGGCCTGCGCGAGGGTGGCGGCAGTCCCGACCACCGTCAGGTCGCGCTCGGCGGACAGCGCCAGCCGCAGGCTCTCGGCGAACATCTCGTGGTCGTCGACGATGAGCAGCCGGACCGCGGTCGCCGTGCCGCTCGCCCGGGGGCCGCCCGACTCAGGCATGGACACTGCGCACCCCCGCCCGGCTCGGCACTGCGGACCAGTACAGCCTGCCACGGAGGCGCACACGCTGCGTGCTCCAACCCGGATTAGTGCGGATGCACCACCGCCCGGGGGTCTGTGCGGAGGTTCCGCCGGTGTTCCCCGACACCGGGGATGATCAACTCCTGTAGGACGGGCGGAAGGGGGCCTCCGGCGTGACGGTGCGCATCGTGGTCGCGGACGACAACGACGACTTCCTCGCGGCCGCGCGCGACGTGCTCGCTGCGGCGCCGGACCTCGACGTGGTCGCGGCCGTCCGGACCGGTGCCGACGCGCTGGCCGCCGCTGCGCGAGCTCCGCCCGGACCTCATCGTGCTGGACGTGGAGATGCCCGGCGGCGGGCCGGCGCTGGCCGAGGAGCTGTCCCGGCGGCACCCGTCGGTGCGGCTGATGTGCCTGAGCGCCCGCGACGACCCGGACACCGTGCTGGCGATGCTGGGGGCGGGCTGCGCCGGCGTATGTCGCGAAGGGCGGCCTGGACGACGACCTGGCCACCTGGGTACGCCGGTGCGCCGCCGGCATGCTGTTCGTGATCGCCGACTGCGCGCCGGCCGTGTCGCGCCGGGTCGGCGCCCTGGTGGGCCGGCCGAGCCCGGCCTCCTGACCCGCCCGGCCCAGATGCACTAGCCGGAAACGGTTCAATCGGCTCTCGCCAGGCCCGGTCGGCGCTGGCACGCTGGCAGGGGTCGATGACGCGGGCCCTGCCGCTCCGTCACCGGCCGAGCCCCGGTTGGGATCGTCCCCCCGTGCGGTCCCAACCGGGCCTGCTGCCGCCGCCCGCCTCAGCCGGCCCGCCGCGACCGGGCGGCAGCAGCCGGCTTCTTGGCCGGCCCCGGCCGGGCACCGGTGGACCGGGCGGCGGCCTTCCGCCGGCGCACCGGCGGCGCGGCCTGCAGCACGTGCTGCGAGGAAGTTGCCGGTGTGGCTCTCGGGGACGGCGGCGACCTCCTCCGGCGTGCCCTCCGCCACGACGGTGCCGCCGCCGGAGCCGCCCTCGGGCCCCATGTCGACGACCCAGTCGGCGGTCTTGATGACGTCGAGGTTGTGCTCGATGACGATCACCGTGTTGCCCTTGTCGGTGAGCCCCTGCAGCACGCCGAGCAGCTTGGAGATGTCCTCGAAGTGCAGCCCGGTGGTCGGCTCGTCGAGGACGTAGACCGTGCGCCCGGTCGAGCGCTTCTGCAGCTCGGAGGCGAGCTTGACCCGCTGCGCCTCGCCGCCGGACAGGGTGGGGGCCGGCTGGCCGAGCCGGACGTAGCCGAGCCCGACGTCGTTGAGGGTGTGGAGGTGCCGGGAGATCGCCGGCACCGCGGCGAAGAAGTCGGCGGCCTCCTCGATCGGCATGTCGAGCACCTCGGCGATGGTCTTGCCCTTGAAGTGCACCTCGAGCGTCTCGCGGTTGTAGCGGGCGCCGTGGCAGACCTCGCACGGCACGTAGACGTCCGGCAGGAAGTTCATCTCGATCTTGATGGTGCCGTCGCCGGAGCAGGCCTCGCAGCGGCCGCCCTTGACGTTGAACGAGAACCGCCCGGGCAGGTAGCCGCGGATCTTGGCCTCGGTGGTCTCGGCGAACAGCCGGCGCATGTGGTCGAAGACCCCGGTGTAGGTCGCCGGGTTGGACCGCGGCGTGCGCCCGATCGGGCTCTGGTCGACGTGCACCACCTTGTCGACGTGCTCGAGGCCCTTGATGGTCTTGTGCCGGCCCGGCACGGTCCGCGCACCGTGCAGCTTCTGCGCCAGCGAGGTGTAGAGGATGTCGTTGACCAGGGTCGACTTGCCGGAGCCGCTGACCCCGGTCACCGCGACGAAGCAGCCCAGCGGGAACGACACGTCGATGGTCTGCAGGTTGTGCTCGCGGGCCCCGATGACGGTCAGCTCGCGGCCCTTGGTGCGCGGCCGGCGTACGAGTGGGGTCGGGATGGCCTTGCGCCGCGACAGGTAGGCCCCGGTCAGCGAGTCGGGGTGGTCGAGCAGGTCCTGGACCGGGCCCGAGACCACGACCTGGCCGCCGTGCTCGCCGGCGCCCGGCCCGATGTCGACCACCCAGTCGGCGGTCCGGATGGTGTCCTCGTCGTGCTCGACGACGATCAGGGTGTTGCCGAGGTCGCGCAGCCGGGTCAGGGTCTCGATCAGCCGGCGGTTGTCCCGCTGGTGCAGGCCGATCGACGGCTCGTCGAGGACGTACAGCACGCCGACCAGCCCGGCGCCGATCTGGGTGGCCAGCCGGATGCGCTGCGCCTCGCCGCCGGACAGCGTGCCGGACGGCCGCTCCAGCGACAGGTAGTCGAGCCCGACGTCGAGCAGGAAGCCCAGCCGGGCGTGGATCTCCTTGATCACCCGCTCGGCGATCTGCCGCTCGCGGTCGGTGAGCTCGACGGTGCGCAGGAACTCGTCGCACTCCCGGATCGGCAGCCGGCAGACGTCGGAGATGGAGCTGCCGCCGACCAGCACGGCCAGCGACTCGGGCTTGAGCCGGGACCCCTGGCAGACCGGGCAGGGCACCTCGCGCATGTAGCCCTCGTAGCGGTCCCGGCTCCAGTCGGAGTCGGTCTCGTTGTGCCGTCGCTGCACGAACGGGATCGCACCCTCGAACCCGGTGTGGTAGCTGCGCATCCGGCCGTAGCGGTTCCGGTACTTGACGTGCACCTGGTAGTCGAGCCCGTGCAGCACCGCGGTCTTGGCCCGCGCCGGGCAGCTTCCGCCACGGCGTGTCCATGCTGATGTTGAGGTCCTCGGCGAGGGCCTCCAGCAGCCGCTGGAAGTACTCGCTGGACGACGCCCCGGCCGCCCACGGCGCGACCGCACCCTCGCCGAGCGACTTCTCGTCGTCGGGCACGATCAGCTCGGGGTCGACCTCGAGCCGGGTGCCGAGCCCGGTGCACTCGGGGCAGGCGCCGAACGGGGAGTTGAACGAGAACGACCGCGGCTCCAGCTCGTCCATCGACAGCGGGTGCTCGTTGGGGCAGGCGAGCTTCTCGGAGAACCGCCGCTCGCGGTCCTTGGCCTTCGCCGGCAGGTCGACCATGTCGAGCAGGAGCAGGCCGCCGGCCAGGCCGAGGGCGGTCTCGACCGAGTCGGTGAGCCGGCGCTTGGCCGACGGCTTGACGCTGAGCCGGTCGACGACCACGTCGATCGAGTGCTTGTACTTCTTGTCCAGCTTGGGCGGCTCGGCCAGCGACACGGTCTCGCCGTCGACCCGGGCCCGGCTGTAGCCCTTGGTCTGCAGCTCGCGGAACAGGTCGGCGAACTCCCCCTTGCGGCCGCGGACGACCGGGGCCAGCACCTGGAACCGGGTGCCCTCCGGCAGCTCGAGGACCCGGTCGACGATCTGCTGCGGGGTCTGCCGGCTCACCGGCTCGCCGCAGACCGGGCAGTGCGGCCGGCCGGCCCGGGCGTACAGCAGCCGGAGGTAGTCGTAGACCTCGGTGATGGTCCCGACGGTCGACCGGGGGTTGCGGCTGGTCGACTTCTGGTCGATGGACACCGCCGGCGAGAGACCCTCGATGAAGTCGACGTCCGGCTTGTCCATCTGGCCGAGGAACTGGCGGGCGTACGCCGACAGCGACTCGACGTAGCGCCGCTGGCCCTCCGCGAAGATCGTGTCGAAGGCCAGGCTCGACTTGCCGGAGCCGGACAGCCCGGTGAAGACGATCAGGGCGTCGCGGGGCAGGTCGACAGAGACGTCCTTGAGGTTGTGCTCGCGCGCACCTCGGACGATCAGACGGTCCACAGAGATCCTTCACGGAAGGTCGGAGAGTTCCCGCCCATGCTAAGTGCCGCCCCGGACATCCTCGTCCGGCGCGTAGGGTCGTCCCCGTGACCAGCGACGATGCGTTCGGGACGGCGTTGGACGAGATGGCCGGGTCGACCGACCGGCTGCTCCAGACCGTCGACGGGCTGGACGACCCTGCCCTGCGCGAGCCGTCCCTGCTGCCCGGCTGGACCCGCGGGCACGTGCTCACGCACCTCGCGCGCAACGCCGACGGCTTCGTGAACCTGGTGCTCTCCGCCCGGGACGGGCAGCCACGGGAGATGTACGCCGGGGGCGCGGCCGGCCGGCAGGCGGAGATCGACGCCGGCGCCGACCGGCACATCGGCGACGTCCGGATGGACCTGTCCGACTCGGCGGAGCGCCTGCTGGAGGCGTTCGCCGGGGGGTTCGACCCGGAGGCGCGCGACCGGGAGGTCACCATGAACAGCGGCGCCTCGGCGTACGGCTGGGAGATCCCGCTGCTGCGGGTCCGCGAGGTCGAGATCCACCACGTCGACCTGGACGCCGGCTACACGCCGGACGACTGGAGCCCGCAGTTCGCCACCCGGACGCTGGACCAGCTGTCGCCGTTCTTCCGGGACGCCCGCGACTGCCCGGTCGGGACCCTGGTGGCCACCGACGCCGACGGCCGCTGGGAGGTCGCGGCGGACGGCCCGGCGCTGACCGGTCCGACCACCGAGCTGGTGGCCTGGCTCACCGGCCGACGGGACGGCAGCGCGCTCTCGATCGACGGCGCCGGGGTGGTGCCCGCAGCACCCCGGTGGCGCTGACCGCCCGACGAGGGCGGCCTAGGCCTCGTTGCGCTGGAGCGGGATCGGCAGCGCGACCGCGTCCGGGAGGGCGATGACGTCCGGGAGCACGATGACCTCCGGCGGGACGGAGTTGTCGACGAGCAGCCCGCGGAGCCGGAACCAGCGCATCTTGCGGTTGAAGTCGTGGGCGCGCTGGGACTGGGCGGACATGGCGTCGAGGAACCGCCGACCGTCCGACCCCCCGTCGGCTGCCTCGTCCACCACGATGCACCCCGCCCGTCGCTGCCCGAACCCCTGAGAGCACTGACGGTAACGTGCCGAGGAGTCGGGAACGATCGGCTGAACGGTTGATCACCCGAACGGGTGAAGAGGAGGACGACGTGACCTACAGCGGGAACGTGACGCGCGGCGGCCCGGCCGACGTCCGGGAGCTGCCGGCCCTGCGCATCAGCAAGGTGTCGGTCGGCCCGATGGACAACAACGCGTACCTGCTGGAGTGCCGCGAGACCGGCGAGCGTGCGCTCGTCGACGCGGCCGACGACCCGGCCACCCTGCTGGCGCTGCTCGACGACGGGCGCCTCGAGCAGGTGGTGACCACGCACCGGCACCGCGACCACTGGCAGGCGCTCGGCGACGTGGTCGCCGCCACCGGAGCGCGGACCGCCGCCGGCCGGGACGACGCCGAGGCCATCCCCGGCAGCACCGACGTGACACTCGCCGACGGCGACCGGGTCCGGGTCGGGCACGTCGAGCTGGAAGCCATCACCTTGGTCGGGCACACGCCGGGATCGGTGGCGCTGCTGTACGCCGACCCCGCCGGGCACCCGCACCTGTTCACCGGCGACTCGCTGTTCCCGGGTGGGCCCGGCCGCACCACGAGTCCCGAGGACTTCACCAGCCTGATGAACGACCTGGAGGAGAAGGTCTTCGGCCGGCTGCCCGACGACACCTGGTTCTACCCCGGGCACGGCAACGACTCGACGCTCGGGGCCGAGCGACCGGCCATCCCGGAGTGGCGCGCCCGCGGCTGGTGAGTTGTCGGTGGGCGACCCAGGTTGCCGGCATGGACACCACACCGATCATCCTGGTCCCCGGTTTCTGGCTCGGCGCGTGGGCGTGGGACGAGGTCGCCGCCGACTTGCGGGCCGACGGGCAGGACGTCACGCCGCTGACGCTGCCCGGTCTCGAGTCGGTCGACGCCGACCGCTCCACGATCACCCAGTCCGACCACGTCGACGCGATCTGCGCGGCCGTGAAGGCGGCCGGCCGGCCCGTCGTGCTCGCGGTGCACAGCGGGGCCGGGTACTCCGGCTACGCGGCCAGCGACCGGGTCCCCGAGCTGATCGCGGCGATGGTCTACGTCGACACCGGCCCGGGCAAGGGGGCGATGGACCCCGATCTCGAGGGCGACAAGCCGCTGCCCTCACCGGCAGAGCTCGCCGAGGGGGAGAACCTCGACGGGCTCACCGAGGAGCAGCTCGCGACGTTCCGGAGTCGCGCCGTGCCCGAGCCGGGCGGCGTGCTGCGCGAGGGCATCGAGCTGACCAACGACGCGCGGCTGGACCTGCCGAGCACGGTCATCTGCACCGGGTTCACGTCCGACGAGTACAAGGACGCCGTCAAGCAGGGCTACGAGTGGCTCGGCGGCCTGACCGAGCTGCGCGACGTGACCTGGGTCGACCTGCCGACCAGCCACTGGCCGATGTGGTCCCGCCCCAAGGAGCTCGCCGCGATCATCCGCGACGTCGCGCTGGCGGCCTCCCGGAGCTGACCTGGTGGGTCTCGCTCAGCGCCGGGCGGCCTCCTTCTGCTCCTTGGCGGCCTTGCGCCGGCGGAGGAACCGGCCGGTCACGGCGGCGCCCAGCAGGTCGGTGCTGGCGTCGTCGCGGTCCGGCCGGGCCTTCCGGTAGACGGTCGCCCACAGCACCGGTCCGACGACGGCGACCGCCAGCAGCACGAGCAGCAGCACGGTGACGCTGGCCTCGAGCAGCTTGAGACCGGAGGCGAGCAGGACGACGACGAGGGCGCGACGCACCAGGCCACCGGGCGCGGAGCTGGACACCCGGGCGCCGACGTACACACCGGGCAGCGCGCCGATCAGCAGCGACGCCGTCAGGTCGAGCTGGAAGTCGCCGAACAGCAGGTGGCCCAGCGAGGCCGACGCCACCAGCGGCACGGCCTGCACCAGGTCGGTGCCGACGAGCTGGCCGGCCCGGATGCTCGGGTAGAGCAGCAGCAGGGCCACGATCATCAGCGAGCCGGAGCCGACCGAGGTCATGCCGACGACGAGCCCACCGAGGATCCCGACGAACAGCGTGGGCAGCGGACGGACCTGCACCGACTCGACCGGCACGTCGACGACCTCGCCGGCCGCGGCCCTGAGCCGCAGCTGCTGCGCCTTGCGCAGGTCGAGCAGGGCCTTCGCGATCATCGAGCCGGCCGCGAACAGCAGGGCCACGCCCAGGCTGGCCTTGACGACCGACTGCGTCGCCTCGCCGTTGCCGATCCATCGCAGCACCAGGACGCCGAGGAAGGCCGACGGCACCGAGCCGATGACCAGCCACTTCACCAGGCCCTTGTTGACGGTGCCGCGGCGTAGGTGGACCGCACCGCCGACCGGCTTCATGACCATCGAGGCGACCAGGTCGCTGGACACGGCCGCGAGCGGCTGGACGCCGAAGAGCAGGATCATCATCGGCGTCATCAGGGCGCCGCCGCCCATGCCGGTCATGCCGACCACGAAGCCGACGAAGAGGCCGGCGATGGCCACCGCCCACCAGCTCGGGTCCACGCGACACCTTTCTCGCCGCAGGACTCCCTGGACTACGGCAGACCGGCAGCCTAACGGGCGGCCGGTCGCCGACCGGACGGCATGCCCGCCGTCGACCGCGCCGGGACACCGGCCACCACGTCGCCCGCGTCGACGTCCCGCAGCACTACCGCACCGGCTCCCACGGTCGCGCCGGCACCGATGCGAACTCCGGGGAGGATCGTCGCGCCGGCGCCGATCCAGACGTCGTCCTCGAGCACCGCTGCACCGCAGACCCGCGCCCCAGGCCCGACCGTCACGAAGTCGCCGGCGACGACGTCGTGGCTCACCGAGGAACCCACGTTCAGGTGCGTGTGCCGGCCGAGCCGGACCGTGACGGTGACGGTCGCGTTCGGCCAGATCAGCACGCCGTCGCCGAGCGACACGTCCGGTCCCACGACAGCTGACGGGTGGACGAGGGTTGCCGCTGCTGCGGCCCGCCCGGCCCGGTCGACCACGCTCCGGCGGGCCGCCGGGTAGCCGAGCGCCGCGACGAACGGGACGTCCAGGGTGGTCGTCGAGCCAGCCCACCCCGCCGAGCAGGACCTGGCCCAGTGCGGCCAGCGGCCCCTCGGCGGCTCGCCGTCGTCGAGCACCCCCAGGACGGTGCGGCCGCTCGCCTGCGCGAGCATCACCGCCTCCCGGCCGTGCCCGCCCCCGCCGACCACCACCACGTCGCTGCTGTCCACGCCCCGATCATGACGGTTAGTCGACGCGGACCTGGGCAGGTCACCCCATATCGGGGCCGACATCCGTATTCGCGTACTGTCCCGCTCACAGACCGTGAATGTTGATCTCGACTCGGGGGCCTCGCTGCGTGCTGAACGACCACGACGTCCTCGCGCCCGTCTCTCGCCGCACCGCCCTGCGTCGCGGTGCCGCCCTCGGCGGCGCGCTGGTGTGGGCGGCCCCGACGGTGCAGGTGCTCGGCCTGGGCGCCGTGCAGGCCGCCACCTCCGCCCCGCCGACCGGCGAGACACCGACGACTCCCCGCCCCGGCCGGCCCAGGCCCCGACCGGCGGTGGCGGTCCGGGCACGGCGCCCGCTGCTGTCGGCAACCCCGGCGTACCGGGGCCGACGACCGCACGCCGGACGTTTCGGTGCTGCCGACCAAGTCGGGCCGCAAGCCGCCGCGCACCGCGCGGCTGGCGGCCCGACCGGAACGCAGGCGTCGGCGCTCCCGCGCACCGGGGCCACCGTGTCTCCGGTGGACGCGGCGGTGGCCGGCGCTGCCTTGCTGGCCGGCGGGGCGGCCCTGCGCCGGCTCGGTCGCACACCCGCGGACGGATGACTCAGAGCTCCTTGCGTCGGGCGGTGACCTCGCGGATGCGCCGGCTACCCGCCGTGGGCGGCGCCGCGGTCACGGCCAAGCGGGCCGTCGAGCGGCTCCGGTTCCCGGGATCGGCGGCCTACTGGGAGCGGCACTATCGCGGCGGCGGGGACTCCGGCCCGGGCTCGCGCGGTCACCTGGCGACGTACAAGGCGACCTTCGTCAACGACTTCGTGGCCCGCCATGACGTGACGTCGGTGGTGGAGCTCGGCTGCGGTGACGGCGCACAGCTGGCGCTGGCGGCCTACCCGGCGTACACCGGGCTGGACGTGTCGACCACGGCGCTGCGCTCGTGCGTCGACGCGGTTCGCGGACGACCCGACGAAGACCTTCCTGCCCTACTTCCCCGGCGCCGTCGCCGACCCGCGCGGCCTGCTGCGGGCGGACCTCGGCCTGTCCCTGGACGTGCTGTTCCACCTGGTGGAGCCGACGGTGTTCGAGACCTACTTGAGAGACCTGTTCGCGCTGTCGCAGCGGTACGTGCTGATCTACGCCAGCGACGGCCCGAGGGACAGCACCATCGGGTCGGTGACCGACCGGCCGTTCACCACGCACCTGCGCGCCACGCAGCCGGACTGGCAGCTGGTCGAGCGGGTGCCCAACCCGCACGCCTGGGACGGCAACGTCGCGACATCGACCCGCAGCGACTTCTTCGTCTACCAGCGGTCCGTGAGCAGTCCGGCGGGCTGACCCGGCCGCGGTCAGCCGTCGCTGTCCCGGGCGGCCTCCGGGTCCTTGCGCACCTTGAGCAGGCTCGCGACGGTGGTCACCGTCAGGACGCCGAGGATGACCAGGAGCGAGAGCCAGATCGGGATCTCGGGGATCGAGTCGATGTGCTCGCCGCCGTTGATGAACGGCAGCTCGTTCTCGTGCAGGGCCTCCATCACGAGCTTCACGCCGATGAAGCCGAGCACGACGGACAAGCCGAGGCTCAGGTACACCAGGCGCTCGAGCAGGCCGCCGATCAGGAAGTAGAGCTGGCGGAGGCCCATCAGGGCGAAGACGTTGGCGGTGAAGACGAGGTAGGGCTCCTTGGTGAGCCCGTAGATGGCCGGGATCGAGTCCAGCGCGAAGAGCAGGTCGGTGGTGCCGAGCGCCAGGATGACGATGAGCATCGGCGTGATGACCCGCTTGCCGTCGACATGGGCGAGCAGCTTGACGCCCTGCCACTCCTGGGTGGCGGGGAAGCGGTGCTCCACCCACTTCAGCAGCCGGTTCTCCTCGAAGTCCTCCTCGCCCGCCTCGCCCTGGGTGGCGAGCTTGACGGCGGTGTAGATGAGGAACGCGCCGAAGATGTAGAAGACCCAGCTGAAGTTCTGGATCGCCGCGGCTCCGAGACCGATGAAGATGCCGCGCATGACCAGCGCCAGGATGATGCCGACGAGCAGCGCGGTCTGCTGCAGCTGCCGCGGCACGGCGAACCTCGCCATGATGATGACGAAGACGAACAGGTTGTCGACGGACAGGCTGTACTCCGTCAGCCAGCCGGCGTAGAACTCACCGGCGTACCGCGCACCGGAGAAGTACCACACCCCCAGCCCGAACACGATCGCCAGCCCGACGAAGAAGGCGATCGCGATCGCGCACTCGCGCAGGGTGGGCTCGTGCGGCCGACGGCCGATGACGAAGACGTCGACGGCGAGCAGGCCGACCAGCAGGGCGATGCTGGCGACCCAGAGCCAGGTGGGGACGTTCACAGGAGTTCCTCTCGAAGGTGGGCACGCGCAGCGTCGGCGTCGCGCGTGGCGACCGGGCGCAGCGCGCATGAACTCGATGCCGACGGCCACGATGGCGAGGAGGCCGGCGGCGGTGGCCAGCCAGGCCGAAGCAGGAACGTCGAACACAGACAGTCCTCCGGACAATTCTAAGCAGGTCCGGAGGTCTCTCCCGCCCCCGGCACGGGCCGGCGGACCGGCAGCGCCGGGAGTCGCCCCGAGGGGCTCAGCCGTGATGACGACACTGCCGCGCAGGGATACTCCCCTCCACGTCCGCGCCATCTCCCCATCCCGCCGAGATGTCACATCGACGACCTTGCGGTCGAGTCGGGGTCCGCTGGACGAACTGCCCTTCGGCTCCGTCGAAAGGTCGAGGCTGGCGCGTTTCCATGATCGCCCCGCCCCACCGCGGGTAGCCTCCGGGACCTGATGACCAGTCCGGCCATGTTCTTCGCTCTCAGCACGGGGCACTCGGGGACCCAGACGTTGGCACACGTCCTGACCCAGGCTCCCGGCTGCCTCTGCCTGCACCAGCCGCACCCACAGCTGGTCCGTGAGTCGGTGGAGTTCCGCGAGGGCCGCCTCGGAACCGCCGAGGCGGCCGCCCTCCTGCGCCCGGACACGTCCGCACACAGCAGCCACCGAGGTCTACGGCGAGAGCAACAACCGGCTTTCACTCATGGTTCCGGCGCTGCAGGAGGCTTTCCCCGAGGCCCGGTTTGTGTGGCTGCAGCGCGATGGCCGGGACGTTGTGGCGTCCGAACTCCAGCGAGGCGGCTACGCACCGGAGTCGGTACTGCCCTGGCGCGTCTCGAGGTGGGCACGGTGGCGCCCCCGCGCAGACCGACTCGGGCTCGTGAGCCCGCAGGTGTGGCGCTCGTGGAGCCGCATGGAGAAGCTCGCTTGGCAATGGGATTGGACGCATCGGACCATTCGCGATGACCTGGCAGGGCTGGCCCCAGAACGGTTTCGCGTGCTGCGGGTCGAGCACCTTGAGCAGGACTTGCCAGACCTCGCCCGATGGCTAGGGCTCGCGGAGGTCGAATTCCTAGTGGAGCGCGCCAATCGGCGACGCGACGCCGACGACACGGACCCGATCGATTTGCCCGAACGGCACCCGAATCGAGTTCAGCACATCGAAGGCTGGGCCTCGTGGTCGCCGACTGCCCGAGGCCGGTTCGCAGCGCGCCGGCGGGCTCATGGACGAACTTTACCAGACTGGCGCGACCCCGACGGGACCTGGCAAGAGGCCCGGCGCGCGGCGACGTCCTTCGTCTCGCCGACCGAGACTGCCGTGCTGCGGGCGCGGCTGGCACGCACCACCGTCGAGCACCTCGAAGCGCGCTCCGAACTCGCCGACCTGGCCCGGGACCCGAGCCGACTTGTCGTGATGCTCGCGGCAGCCGCGAGTCGGAACCTGAGGGAGCGGGCATGTCGCTTAGCGTCGGACCGCAGACGGGAACAATCGAAACGCCGTTGCCCTGCTTCGAGGGTGCGATGCGCGAAGGAACCCCTCTGTTGCGAGCTCCGTTCGACGGGCTCTCCAACTGGCCCCATGCCGGCGCGCGAAATACGGATTGGGCGTCACCCTCCGCTGGGCGATGGAGGCAGGCGTGCCACTTGTGCCTCACTCGCCTTAGCGAGTTCTTCGAGGCACTCGCCTGGACGGGCTGGGGCTGGCATCACGTCGCGCGCAACTACGTCCGGGTCGTCGTCCACCTGCTAGACATGCTCAGGGCTGCGGCCCGGTCCTTTCATGCATCCGCAGGACCGCCGCCGCTGGATGCCCGGACGGACCTGTCAAGTTCCGTGCCTCCTACCTCTGAGGGCCGATCAGTACTTGCGACGTCACCGTCGTGATCCCGGTGCTGAACGCGCGTGAGACCTTGGCCGAGCAGATTGAGGCACTCCTCGAGCAGGACTTCGCAGGCACGTGGGAGGTTGTCATCGCCGACAACGGATCACGTGACGGCACACCCGACGTGATCGCAGGCTGCTCATCGAGAATTCCTCTCATTCTTGTGGATGCTGCGGCCCGGCGCGGCCCGGCTGCCGCCCGGAATCAAGGCGCCGATCACGCCTGCGGGAAAATCCTGGCCTTCTGCGACGCGGACGACGTCGTCGGGCCGGGCTGGCTGGCCGCCCACGTCGCCGCAATGATCGAGGCAGACGTGACAGCGGGAGCGGTGATTCGCTATGACCCGAGCCAGGCCGGACGGGCGCCGCGCAACCCCCCGCGGCTGCTGCACTTCCTGCCCTATGCCTCAGGTTCGAATATGGCTGTGCGTCGGACGACCTTTGACGAGCTCGGGGGCTTTGACGAGACGCTCCTGGTGGGAGAGAACGTGGACTTCTCATGGCGCGCACAGCTCGCCGGCCGGAAGTTCGAGTACCGTCCTGACGCCACGGTCTACAAGCGCAAGCGGTCCGGAGTCAGATCCGAGGCGCGGCAATACTTCAGGTACGGCCGCCACGACAGCGTGCTTCTCCATCGTTATCGCGCTCACGGTGCGCGCCGCGAGGAGAGCGTTTCGGAGGCCGCACGGATATATCTTGGTCTCATCGCGCGTCTGCCCGCACTGGTCAACCGGGACCAGCGCAGCCGGTGGGCTCGGCAGCTCGGTCGACGCTCAGGTCGCATCGTCGGGCCGCCTCGGCGTTTGGGGCGACCATGACCTCCACCAGGAGCGGGAAACCGTGGACAGCTGTCCCCAGGGACCGAGGAGTCCAGTTCCTCATCGTCGGCACACCCAGGTCCGGGACTAGCCTCGTGCAGCGGCTCGCCTCCGAGAACCTAGACGTGTGCGTCCCTCCCGAGACGCACGTGCTGTCCGTCCTCCTTCCCCGTCTGGCCGGTGCCTACGTTTTCCCCGTGACCGGGTCCGCGGCTGCGATCGCTGCTGGAGCGCTACGCCGCCCTCCCGCACCTGGACGGTGAAGAACCGATCCCGCCCTCATGTACGAGTGGCTAAGAGGCCGGGCGATCGACGCCATGGACTTGTTGGACGCAGCGGTGGGGGCAACGACACCTTCGGGCCAACTCGTACGTGGGGAAAAAACCCCGGGCCACCTGCACTGGGCCTTGCAAGCTGCAGGGTCGCGCCCCAATCTCGGGTTTGTGTGCGTTGTCCGTGACCCACGAGCGGTGTCACGGTCGTTGACGCACACGCCGTGGGGAGGTCACGACCCCGCGCGGCACGCGGCCCGCTGGTCGAGCGACCAGGCAATGAGGGTTCGTCGCCGCTTGGTGCACCGGGCCGGACAGGAACGGGTGCTGACCATCCGGTACGAGGAAGTGGTCAAGGATCCGGCGTCGGCGCGCGCCAGGATAGGACACTTCCTCGGCGTTACCGGTCTGTCCGAGGTCCGTGACCCCTCGCAGCTCTACCGGTCGGGCGAGTATTGGAAGCAGGCGGTGATGGGCGAAGTGGTCACAGACCGACGTGACCTGTGGCGGACAGAGTCAGCCTCCTCGTCCATAGCAGCGATCGAGGTGGTGGCCCGGCGCGAGATGATTCGGTGGGGCTATCGGCCGGAGCAGCCCAGGACTATCAATGTCCGGGCCGCCATCTCGGCCAGCGCATACGCTGGTCGCCGTCAGATCCACCGACGACGGCTCGGTCACCTGTTGACCCGCAGCGGCGCGTTCCGCCGCGAAATGCGCCCGCAGACCGCAGCAACGGGTTGACCCTTACCACCGACCCCAAATCTCGGACGACCGACGAGACGAGCAGAGCCAGACACAATGATCATCTCTCACGAGCACCACTTCATCTTCCAGAAGGTAGCCAAGTCGGCCGGGTCCAGCATGGAGTTCGCATTGTCAACCGTGTTGGAACCGCGAGACGAGTGGTCGACTCCCATGTCAGGTGACGCGGGATGGACTCGATGAGTGAACATGAACCGAACCACGCATTGGACGACGCCCCGCCCAGCGGACGGCGGCGGACGATCGCACGTCAGATCACACCGCGGCTCATCAAGGATTTGTGGCACTACTGCGGCGTCTTCCTGGGACGACGACGCCGACGATTGCTCCTGCAGCCGCTGTTGGCACTCGCCATCGCGGTCTGCGACACATTGCTGCTACTCCTGCTGCTCCGGCTTCTCCTGCTGCTCGTCGAGCGGGCCGCTCCGCCTCTGTCATGCTCTGGGGGCTCAACCTGACAGGGACGTTCGCCGAGCTCGCGGGCACGGTCGCCGCGACGCTCGTCCTTGGTATCTCCCTTCGCTACGTCGAGGCTCGCTTCGTCAGCGGGCTCGCGGCAGAAGCCGGCCCAGCGAGCCCGGCATTCTGTGCTCGAATCGTTTTTCACCGCTGACTGGCAGGAAACGCGCAAGGAGCGTCTTGGTCGCATCCAACAGCTCCTAGGCGTCAACTCCCAGCTGGCTACGACCCCGGTGCTCTCGCTTAGCTCGATAGCCCTCAGCGGCATCAGCCTGATCATTTACGCCGTCTTCATAGTGGTCTTGGCACCACTCGTCGCAATCGCCTTCGTCGGACTCGCCCTGGTCGTCTCAGTTGTGCTTCCGGCCGCTCCGCCGCCGAAGCAAAGCCGTGGCGGGAATGGCCACGTCAACGCCCTCCGCGAGCTGCAGTTCACCGCAACCTCATATGTCCAGCTCAACCGCGAGCTGCATGTGTTCGGACACCACGCCCGGGCCGTCAAGCACCTGTCCCAGATGAACGATGAAGGCTTTCCCGTCCTTCCGGAGAGTCCGCTTGACGCGCGCTTAGTGCCCGCACTGTTTCAACAGTTCCTTCTCGTCGGGGTGCTGCTGATCGTGTCCTCGCCGCTCACGCGGCCGGACCTGGACGCTTCCGCATTCGGGGCCGCGGCTGTCTTGCCTTGCGGTCCTTGAGCTACGTACAGCAGCTCGACAAACGCCACCCAGACCTTCATCGAGTCAAGGCCTTACCTCGAGGAACTACGCGACGCGATCAGCGATCAGTCCGGCGCCCGACGTCGAGGGTCACGGAGCCGTTGCTCGAATCGTCGGGACCCTCATGCTGACGTACCTTCGACTACCGATGGCTACGCACGCCCTCGAGGGCGCGGCGCTCGCTACAGATCGGCCGGGCGACTGGCTCGGCGTTGTGGGTTCCTCGGTGGGGGAAAGACAACGCTGGCCAACGTGCTCGTCGGGTTACTTACCCCACGTCGGGGCGATACCTCGTCGACGGGCAACCTGCCGACGCCTACTCCGCCGAGTCCCTGGTCGCGCGGTTCGCGATCGTCTCACAGGAGCCGGTGCTGCTGCGGGCGACACTCGCCGAGAACATCTCCTTCCATCTGGACTTCCCGGCGGACGACGTTGTCGCGGCCGCCGAGCTCGGCGGCCATTACGCGAGGGAGATCCAGATGCACTGCCGAAGGGTTCGACACCATCGTGGGCGACGGGATGCCACCTCGGCGGACAGCGCCAACGGGTAGCGCTGGCCCGCGCGCTAGTGTCCGACCCGACGTGCTCATCCTCGACGAGCCCACCAGTGCGCTCGATGCGGTCGAACGAGTGTTCCTCGAAGTTGGCACTTGAATACGCTGCCACGCGGGACGACGGTGATCGTTGTGTCCCACCGGCCTACGCTGCTCGGCCGCTGTGACCGGTTCCTGCGGGTCGAGCACGGGCGGATCGTGGAAGCGGGCCGGCCGAGGACGTACGGCCTCTCCGACCTATTCGAGCGCCGGCCCGTGTGACGACCTCGCGCATGCCGCTCGCCGCGGCCGTGCTCGACGGGGTGGTCCGGGCCCGGCGTGGCTCAGCGGCTGCCAGCGGGACCCGAGGTCCGAGCCGCCGTAACAGCCCGTCGACTAACCGCGCAGCACCATGACCGCCGTCGCGCAACGGCGCTGGGCCGCCAGCGCGACCCCCGCCGAGTCGCACCAGGCCTACCGGCCCAACCGGTAGAACCTCGCCGCCCTGGCGCCGGCTGGACGTAAAGCCGGAAGTACACGGTGTTGCGGGTCTCGTAGTAGTACTTCGATCCCCGGCTTGGGCCGTGCCGTCGGACCCGTCCGTGCAGGCACGACCGCAGCTGCTCGACCCGGCGACGGTGACCCCGGCCTCTGGAATGCGCCAGTGGAGGTACTCCGTGTCCTCCGCCCACCAGACGAAATCAGCCGCGGTAATCCCGACCGCCGCACTACGTCGCGCCCCACCAGGAATCCGCACCAAGGCCGGCCAGTCGACCCTGATACCGGTCTGCTCGTCGATCCACGCGGGATAGACCAGACCAGCAGCGGGGACCGCTATCAGAAGGTTCCCCAGGCTGGCAGAGTCCGGCACGCAGTCGTCGTCCATGACCCAGGCGTGCGTGGCAGTCGTCGCGAGGAAGGTCGTCAGCCCGAGGTGGTGGCCGCCCGCCGGCCCCGTGTTGCGGTCGCTGCGCACGACCGTTGGTGCCATAGGCAGGCTTTCGCCGACCACCGGCGGCGAGCTCGCGTTGTCGACCACGATGACGAGGTCCGCCGGACGGTCCTGGCGCGCGAGTGCCGCGAGGCACCTCTTGAGAGCGCGGGGCGCGTTGTGCGTGAGCACGACGGCGACCACGACCGGGGTCACCGAAAGTTCGGCCACAGCGACCTGTCGAGCTCGGGCCAGTCTTGGTAGTTCCTCCACATCCTGGCGGTAGCCAGAGACGAGTGCGAAGCGGGTCTCGTCGGCCAATTCCTGGGCGGGCCGCGCGCCGCGTTCACCGTGCGATCCAGGGCGGGCGGGCGAAACGCCGGCTCCAAACCGACGAAGGGAGTACGTGCGGTCCAGTTGCACCTGGGGCTCGCGGACGCACCGCTCGTACTGAAGCACCAGGAGCCGGTCGTCCGGCACGTGCTCGCGCAGAGCCCGCAGTTGCTGCCCGTAGAGCCCCGGGCGAACGCCTCGCCGCGTCGGTGTTGTCCAGCCGACCTCTACGCGTCGCGACGTGCTGGAGCGCCGACCGATACCTCTCCACCGGGTCCCTCAGCATGACGAGCACCTTGGCGTCCGGCGCCGCGCGAGCGAGGAAGGCGCCGCCCAGTATTGGGCTAGGTATGCCGGGGTCCACTCGCCCGAGCTTTCCGGCGGGCGTGGAAAGAACCGTGGTAGCGCCGACGTGCTCGTGCCGGAAGCTGCCGTCCCGAACCGGGCGAAGTAGTGCAGCTCCTTGTGGTTCGCGTCAGGTACTGCCACGTCTGGGTGCTGCAGGAGCATGTCGTACCACCAGGAGGTGCCGCCTTCTGCGCGCCGACGCCGACGAAGTCAGGCGGTCCACCACGTGACCGGGTGGGCACGGCGGCGGCTGGATGACGACGCCCGGAACCCAGGGTGCGGTCCTGCCGCGGACCTGGTTTAGGGCGCGGCGCAGCGGCACTGGGACCGATCTCCCCAGAGCAGTAAGAGTTCCTCGCTTCATCGCGGTCCTTTCGTTACCGGGGGCGTCATGTCGGCAACTCGCCCAGCGTGCGCTGGTAACGGTCGTTGCGCCCTCGGCGGCCCAGGAAGCCATCCCGCAGGCCCGAGACAAGACAGGCTCGGTGCTCCCGAGTTGAGCCGACCTGGAATCGGCGCACGGACTTCACCAGGTGCAACACCGTCCAGAGGACGTTGCCGTGGGCGCGGGACGGATCGAAGAAATTGCGGGCCTCGTAGTAGCGGCGCCAAGGCTCCACAGAGTCGTCCGGGCGGCGACCGCGGAACGCGTCGTCCCGGCCGGCGCCGGAGACGGCCCGACCGGCGGTCTCGGCCGCGGCACTGTCCGCGACGAGGCGGAAGCCGGCCTCCCGCATCCGCAGCCAGAAGTCGAAGTCCTCGTCGAAGAACGGCTGGGATCTGGTGCGACGCCCGCATCCAGCACAACTCCACGCACAAGGCTGGCGCCCCAGGCCGCGACGTCGACGTCCTCGAAGGCTACGAGTCCGCGGGACCGGTGCGGCACAGTGGCTCGGTCCGGCGGTCGAGGTCACGACCAGGTGCGCGGCCACCACCGGCTCCCACGTCGGCCACACCCTCGATCGCGTCCAACAGTCGCCCCAGGCGTGGTGCCGGAAGGTCGAGCAACCCGATGTCGTCCTCGCAAAGGTAGACCCAGTCAGCACCCAGTTCATGGCGCGCGACGTCCAGCCCCGCGGCGAAACCCCCTGCAGGTCCGACGTTCTCTGGGAGTCTGCGAACGTGCACCGCACGCTCGAGGTCGGGGTCGGTGAGGCCACCGTCGCCGGTCCGCCACCAGAAGCACCTGCGACGGGGCGAGTCCTTCTCGGCGGACCAATCCGCGCACGACCTCGGTGGCCAGGGCGGGGCGGCGATAGGTGAGGACGACGGCGACAAGCTTCATCGCAACAGCGTCCTCTCGACGGAGTGTCAGCGCGACCTCCACGGCCCGGTCCAGGACGCCCCTGGTCACGTCTCCTCCCAGGTCGCGCACGCAACTCGGGCAGACTAGGTCATCGCACCACGCGGTGCGACCTGTTCTGACCACCCGGCAAGGCGAAGGTGCGAGGATGCGCGCGCGTCTGTGGCGGAACAGGATGCCGGTCTCGTCCCCGTGCGGCCACGACCGGCCCGACCACAACGGGGGGAACCAGTGATCCTGCAAGTGATCACCGACACCGAGCGTCGAGGTGCACAGGTTTTCGCCATCGATCTCGAGATCGCCCTCCGAGCGCAGGGCCGGAACGTCCGCACGGTGGCGCTCAGCCCGGCACTGCCGGGCGACTCCTTCGACGTCCCCGTCCTCGGGCGGACCCGGACCGGCCAGGCGACCCTGGTCGCGCTCGGAACAGCCGTGAGATCCACGCTGCAGACGTCGTAGTCGGGCACGGCAGCACGACCCTGCCCGCTTGCGCGATCGCGGGATTGGGGCTGCGGACCCCGTTCGTGTATCGGCAGATCAGTGACTCAATGTTCTGGGCACCTACGGCCCTGCGCCCAGGCTCCGGGTCAGGTTGGCTCTACGGCGGGCAACGGCCGTCGTCGCGCTTTGGAGCGGTTCGGCCGACACTCTGGTTTCTCGTTCAGGAGTCTCGCGGGAGCCACGTCACCGTCGTACCGAACGGCGTGCCCGCAGCCCAGTACCCAATGATCGGCCGCCGGCCCAATATCGACCGCCCGGTCGTGCTCTACGCCGGAGCGCTGGTGCCCGAGAAGGGCGTCTCGACCGCGGTCGAGGCGATGGCACACATACCGACTGCGACCCTGCTCGTGGCGGGCGACGGGCCTGAGCGCGCCGCCCTAGAGCACGGCGGTGACTACGCACCTGGCCGGGTGCACTTCCTCGGCTCAGTGGACGTGCACCCCGTCTACTCCCTGGCTGACGTGGTGGTCCTACCCAGCAGAGGCGACAGCATGCCCGGGGTTTTGATCGAGGCCGGCCTGTGCGGCATCCCATGCGTCGCCACACCCGTAGAGGCGATCGTGGACATCGTGCTGCACCGCGAGACAGGTGTGATCGTGCCGACCGACGATCCTGCTGCGCTGGCGGTCGGCATCGCGGTCGCCGTCCGCGATGCAGACCAGCTGGGAACGGCCGCACGGGCGCACTGTCTATCGAAGTTCGACATCGAGGTGGTCGGCCGGGCCTGGGCCGAAGTCCTCTCGCGAGCGGGGCGGCGATACCGCCGTTGAACCGGTCGGCCGCGACGACGTTCACCGTACGCGCCAGGCACCGGTGGTGCGGAAGATTAGCAGCCGTGAAAGACCTGCAGAACCGTCGGACTTTCTCAAGCTGCCAGCCCGCAGGCGAATCCAGCACACGCAATTGTCACAAGAGTGTCCAACAGCCCGATCGTTCAGGCCGAGCCGGCGGCGCGCATGCCGCGCAGCTCCTTCTTCAGCTCGCCGATCTCGTCGCGCAGCCGGGCGGCCAGCTCGAACTGCAGCTCGCGCGCGGCCGCGTGCATCTGGTCGGTGAGCTGCTGGATCAGGTCGGCCAGCTCGGCGCGCCGGCAGGCCGGCGCAGCGCCGGCCGTGCCGGCCGGCGTCCGCGCGTCCTGCGACGACAGCCCCGGCACCGGCGCCTTGCCCCGGGACTGCTGCCGGCCCGCCGCCGCCGAGCAGCTCCTCGGTGTCGGCGTCCTCGCGGGCGAGCAGTGTCGATGATGTCGGCGATCTTCTTGCGCAGCGGCTGCGGGTCGATGCCGCGCTCGCGTCGTTGTAGGCGACCTGCTTCGCGCGGCGCCGGTTGGTCTCGTCGATCGCCTTGCGCCATCGACGGGGTGATCTTGTCGGCGTACATGTGCACCTGGCCGGAGACGTTGCGCGCCGCGCGGCCGATGGTCTGGATCAGCGAGCGTGCCGGAGCGCAGGAAGCCCTCCTTGTCGGCGTCGAGGATGCGACACCAGCGACACCTCGGGCAGGTCGAGGCCCTCGCGCAGCAGGTTGATGCCGACCAGGACGTCGTACTCGCCCTGCCGCAGCTCGCGCAGCAGCTCGACCCGGCGCAGGGTGTCGACCTCGCGAGTGCAGGTAGCGCACCCGGATGCCGAGCTCGAGCAGGTAGTCGGTGAGGTCCTCGGCCATCTTCTTGGTCAGCGTGGTGACCAGGACCCGCTCGTCCCTCTCGGTGCGCAGCCGGATCTCGTGCACCAGGTCGTCGATCTGGCCCTTGGTCGGCTTGACCACGACCTCCGGGTCGACCAGGCCGGTCGGCCGGATGATCTGCTCGACGACGCCGCTTGGCCGCGGCCGAGCTCGTAGGGGCCCGGGGTCGCCGACAGGTAGACGGTCTGGCCGATCCGCTCGAGGAACTCCTCCCACTTCAGCGGCCGGTTGTCCATCGCGCTCGGCAGCCGGAAGCCGTGCTCGACCAGGGTGCGCTTGCGGGACATGTCGCCCTCGTACATGCCGCCGATCTGCGGCACGGTCACGTGCGACTCGTCGATGACGAGCAGGAAGTCGTCGGGGAAGTAGTCGAGCAGGCAGTGTCGGCGCGGTGCCGGGCGCGCGGCCGTCGATGTGCCGCGAGTAGTTCTCGATGCCGGAGCAGAAGCCGACCTGGCGCATCATCTCGATGTCGTAGGTGGTGCGCATGCGCAGCCGCTGGGCCTCCAGCAGCTTGCCCTGCCGCTCCAGCTCGGCCAGCCGCTCGGCCAGCTCGGCCTCGATGCCGGGGATCGCCCGCTCCATCCGCTCGGGGCCGGCGACGTAGTGGGTGGCCGGGAAGACGTACAGCTCCTCGTCCTCGCGGACCACCTCGCCGGTGAGCGGGTGCAGGTAGTAGAGCCGCTCGATCTCGTCGCCGAACATCTCGATCCGGACGGCGAGCTCCTCGTAGACCGGGAAGATCTCGATGGTGTCGCCGCGCACCCGGAAGGTGCCGCGGGTGAAGGCCAGGTCGTTGCGGGTGTACTGCATGTCGACGAAGCGGCGCAGCAGCTGGTCGCGCTCGATCTCCTCGCCGACCTTGCAGCCGGACCATCCGGTCGACGTACTCCTGCGGCGTGCCGAGGCCGTAGATGCAGGACACCGAGGCGACCACGATGACGTCGCGCCGGGTGAGCAGGGTGTTGGTCGCCGAGTGCCGCAGCCGCTCGACCTCGTCGTTGATCGAGGAGTCCTTCTCGATGTAGGTGTCCGTCTGCGGGATGTACGCCTCGGGCTGGTAGTAGTCGTAGTAGGAGACGAAGTACTCGACGGCGTTGTTGGGCAGCAGCTCGCGGAACTCGTTGGCCAGCTGGGCGGCGAGCGTCTTGTTCGGCGCCATGACCAGCGTCGGCCGCTGCAGCCTGCTCGACCAGCCAGGCGGTCGTCGCGGACTTGCCGGTGCCGGTGGCGCCGAGCAGCACGACGTCCGTGCTCGCCGGCCCGGATCCGCCGCTCGAGCTCGTCGATCGCCGCCGGCTGGTCGCCGGACGGGCTGGAAGTCGCTGACGACCTCGAAGGGCGCGACGCGGCGCTCGAGGTCGGTGGTCGGTCTCACGCCTACACACCGTACGTCGCCCCACCGACAACACAGACCGGGCGGCAACCCATAGGGGGTTCGCCCGGCCCTGGATGGCCCTCCGGCGAGCCGTCTTAGCAGTTATAGACGTGACGGAGAGCACCAGCAGGCCCTGGTTGTCCGGCGGAGTGACAAGCTAGACATGCGTGAGCCAGGTCCGATGCCGGTGGCCGTCGACATTCGGGTAGGTGAACGTCTGCGGGCCGCCGAGGGACGTCAGCGAGATCACGTCCACGAGGCCAGCACCGTAGGTCACGGCCGCACTATTAGGCTGGTTGTCGCCCGTCGGGAGCCCGCGACGACCAGCTGGACCCTCAGGTGCCGGCACCGACGCTGTCGACCTGGTGTCCGGCGGCAGTCGTAAGGCGAAGGAGAGGTTCGTCGAGGTCAAGGTAAAGCCCATTGCCCGGAATGAAGTCGAACTGTCCGCCGGACGGGTATGATGTCGACGTTGCCCTTGGTGACGTTAACACCTGGGACGACCTGGCCGATCTCGCTGAGCCCAGGCGTCTGCCTCGTCGAAGTTCGTGAAGAAGAGCACGCAGTCGGGATCGGAGCCCGGCGCTGCCATGGCGCGGGCGTCGAGGCCGGTGATGGTCGGGGCGGCCCAGATGAGCGCGGCGCCGCCGGCCGAAGCCTTGATGAACCGACGCCGGTCCCAGCCGGTCGCCTCGGTCGGCTCGGTCGTTTCAGTCATGAATCCCCCTCGTGAGGTCTTGGTCAACGGCAAACCTAGGCAACCTCGGACTGGTGGGACATACGCATCGGACACGACCTGCACTACGCACGGGGGTCGTCCGAACGTCTGACACGATGACGGTCCGACCGACGGGAGGAGCACGGTGAAGGTCGTCGTCACCGGCGGGGCCGGGTTCATCGGCGCCAACCTGCTGCCGGCCGCTCGCTCGGCGCAGCCGGACGCGGAGCGAGGTCGTCGCGCTCGACGACCTGTCGACCGGCGCCGCGCGAACCTCGACGGCGTCGACGCCGAGCTCGCTCGAGGGGTCGATCCTCGACCCGCGACCTGCTCGACGAGGCCTTCGCCGGCGCCGACGCCGTCGTGCACCTCGGCGGCCGTGCCGTCGGTGCCCCGGTCGGTCGCCGACCCGCTGGCCAGCCACCACGCCAACGCCACCGGCACGCTGCGAGGTGCTCGAGGCGGTCCGGCGCGCCGGCGTCGCCGCACGTCGTCGTCGCCTCGTCGTCGTCGGTCTACGGCGCCAACCCGGAGCTGCCGAAGCGCGAGGACTGCGCACGGCGCCGCTGAGCCCGTACGCCGTCAGCAAGCTGGCCACCGAGGCCTACGCCCTGGCGCACGCCCACTGCTACGGCCTGCGACGTGCTGGCCTTCCGGTTCTTCAACGTGTTCGGCCCGCTGCAGGCGGCCGGGCACGCCTACGCCGCCGTCGTGCCGGCCTTCGTCGACGCCGCGCTGGCCGGCCGGCCGCTCACCGTGCACGGCGACGGCGAGCAGACCCGGGACTTCACCTACGTCGGCACCGTGTGCGACGTCATCGCCGACGCCGTCGCGCCGGCGGGTCACCCACGACACCGCCGGTCAACCTGGCCTTCGGCACCCGGACCTCGCTGCTCGAGCTGGTCGCCGAGCTCGAAGAGCGTGCTCGGGCGCGCCGCTCGAGCGTCGAGCACGTCGAGCCCCGCGCGCGGCGACGTGCGCGACTCCCAGGCCGACAACACGCTGCTGCGCAGCCTGTTCCCGGGCACGCAGCCGGTCCCCCTGCGCGCCGGGCTCGAGGAGACAGTCCGCTGGTTCCGGGAGCGCTGACGCGAGCGGATCCCGCCGCCAGACGGACGGCCACGCGCACCGTCGACCTGGCGCTCGGTGCGGGCGCAGTTGCGCTCATCGCGCTCTATGCCGCGGCCGGTCGAAGCGTCGCCTCGGTGGTGCCTGGGCTGGTGCTGATCGGGGCCGCGGGGTTGCTGTATGCCGCTGGACGCCTGGTGCGGGAAGGGTCGAGCGCCGTCGCCCTGCTACTCGTGAGCAGCACCTGCCTCGCGGTCATAGCCGCGGCCCCAGAGATGCTCTCGGGCACGGCCACAGCGGCCCCGCTCGACTACGGGAACGCGAACGGGGCTCTGCTCGCAATCGGCGCGACCGCGGCGGTCGGCGCCCTGGTCCTCTCCCGTGGGTGGGTCCGGGCGTTGGCCGGCGTCGAGGCCGTGATCCTGCTGATCGCGCTTGCCGAGACTCGCAGCATGGCCGCGACGGTCCTGGCCATGGCTGCGGCGCTGCTCGTCGGGACCAGCCTGCTGGGCCGCACCGCCCGTGCCGTCGGCGTGGCACTCGCTGCAGCCACACTCCTCGCCGCACTGAGTGCGACGGTCGCCCTGGGCGTCGGCTACACCGGGCCGGGGGCCTCCGAATCCGAGCGAGCGCTCAGCGACCGGCGGGTCGACCTGTGGGGCGACGCGGTCGACCTCGCCGAAGCGCACCCGTGGCGTGGGGTGGGGATCGGTCAGTTCCCGGTTGCCAGCCCGACGGCCCGGGCGGACGCCGACACACGGTTCGCGCACTCCCTCGCGCTCGAGCTGGCGGCTGAGGGCGGGCTCCCCCTCGGCATCACGTGTCGTCGTCGTCCTCGCGCTCCTCACGGCGGCGGCCTCCCTCGGGGCCACGCCGGTGCTGGGCATCTGGGCGGTGACGGTCTTTGCCGCGCAGGCGAGCATCGACTACACCTACCGCTTCCCGGCCGTCGTGCTCGCCGCCGCGCTCGTCGCCGGCCTCACCGCTGCCCGGGCGCCACGGTCATCGCCGGTTCCCTCCGCATCCAGCGCGAATCCGTGACACCCTGACGCCGCTATGAACGGGGGACCGCACGTCATCGTGCTAGATGTCCAGCGCCTGAGAGCCGACGCGCTGGCGGCCGCGCTGCGTGCCCGCGGCATCAGCGCCGCCACCTCCCCCGACGCCGATGTGCCGACGCTCGTCCTCGTGCACGGCGACGCGGCCCACCTGCTGGCCACGGTCGACCGTGACGACCGCCTACCGCTAGTCCTGCTCACCAGGAGCGACGGTCACGACTCCCGCATCGAGCGGCGGGCATCCGTCGTCCTCGGCTCCGCCGTCGGGTTCGACGTCATCGAGCGGGCCGTGACCGACGCGCTGGCCGGCAGGTCACCGGCGACCTCGCCCGCGTCCGCCGTCCCGGACAGCCCCGCGGCACACGCCCGGCGGGCGGTCCGTCGGCTCTCCGGCCGCGAGCAGGCCGTGTTGGAACGGGTCGCCATGGGCCGGCGCAACGACGAGATCGGCGCCGCACCTGGGCATCTCGCGCACACGGTGCGGACCCACGTGCAGAACATCTTCGGCAAGCTCGACGTGTCAGCAGCCGGCCGCGGCGGTGGCCATCGCCCGGCAGCGGCGGCCATGGCGCCTCGAGACGAGTGCCGGCGATGAGCGAACCGACGTGCTGCTGGTGAGCGCCGACCGACTGGCTACGCTGCTCCCTCGAGCGTCTGCCTGTCCGACCAGCCGGACCCGCACGACCAGGTCACCGCCCGCCGCGAGCGCGACGCCGTGCCGATGTCGCCGAGGGAGCCTTCGACGTGGTCGTCCTCGACGCCGGGCCTGACCGGCGACCGGCGTCACGGAGTGGTGCGCGGAGGCTGATCGGGCAGACCACCGCCCGGTCCTGGTGCTGCACGCCGATGCGGACGTCGAGGTGCTGACCGGCTGCCTCGAGGCGGGCGCCGCCGGCTTCCAGACCAAGGCGATCGGCGTCGCCGAGCTGATGACCCGCCCTCGACGCCGTGCGGCGGGGCGAGGCGGTGGTCCCGCGACGAATGCTCGGCGGCCTGCTCGGCGCCTCATCCAACGCAAGCGGCGCGACGACGACGCCATTCCGCGCTTCGACCGGCTGACCCGGCGCGAGCGGGAGATCCTCGGGCTGATCGCCCAGGGCCAGCGACCGGACGACATCGCCGCGCACGCTGGTGATCAGCCCGCAGACCGCACGGACGCACATCCAGAACGTCCTCACCAAGCTCGAGGTGCACTCGCGGATCGAAGCGGCCCGCTTCGCCCACGAGCTACGGCGCACCGGCTGACGCCGGACCACGGGAGCCTGCCATGACCATCGCTGCCTGACAGTCGTCCCCGACGCGCCGACGGTCTCGTGCACCACGACGGCGCCGACTGGCCGAGGTCGTCGTCGAGCGGAGCAACGACCACCTTCGTCCTCAACGACACGGCCTTCGCGCTCTGGGAGCTCTGCGACGGCGGCACGAGCGTCTCGCGAGATGGTCGGCGCCGCATCGGTCGCTGTTCGCCGCCACCCGGCCGACCAGCTCGAGCGCGACGTCCTCGACGCCCTCGACCGAGCTGCTCTCGGCCGGCCTGATCAGCCGACCGGGTGCGCTGAGGTCTCGTCACCGAGCGTGACTACGCCATCGCGGCGTGCGGACTACGCTACGTGGTCACCGGCCGGCTCACTGGCGTATTTCGCTGAGATCCGGTTGCCTTCGACCCGGTTCGTCCTGTCTGCGATGGCGCTGGCAAACGGCGGGTCGATGGACCGTCCGGGTGGGGGCCGAGGACAACGTGGGGAACATGCGGCGGGCACGCAGTGTGCACCGCAGACGTACGTGCGCGACATGACGGACCGCGCACGATCTCTCGGTCGAGGACGTGGGCGGGGCTGCGCCGCCCGGGCTGCGGCCGGGTGCGCGTCGAGGCCGCTGCCGCAGCGCTGGACGCGATCCTGATCGCCGGCGGCTACTGCTTCGTCATGGTGCTGCGCACCGCGGGGCGCGGCCTCGACCGACCAGTGGGTCGGACCTGCTGCACTTCCTCCCGGTCGCGGTGGCGATCACGCTGGTCGACGGCGTGGGGCTCCGGGCTCTACGCGCAGATCTGGCGGCACGCCAGCATCGCCGAGGCCCGCCGGGTGCTGCTCGGCCGGCTTCACGTCCGCCGTCCTGGTGACCGTGGCGCTCGCTCGCTGTCGGACCGGCCGTTCCCGCTCTCGGTGAGCGTCCTCGGCGCCGCTGGCGGTCACCATGCTGCTCGGGGCCATCCGGTTCCAGTCCCGCCTGTTCGCGTTCAACCGCCGCGACAGACGAGCCGCACCGGGCTCGCGCGTCGCCGTCCTCGGCGCCGGCGAGGCCGGCGGCCGAGCTGGTCCGCGACATGCTCCGCGACCCCGCGGCGGGCTCGTGCCGGTCGTGCATGCTCGACGACGACCCGCGCAAGCACGGCCGCGTCTGCCGCGGCGTCCGGGTCGCCGGCGCCTTCGACGACCTGCCGGCGCGTCGTGCCGCAAGCACGACGCTGCACCAGGCGATCCTCGCCGTGCCCACCGCGTCACCCGACGACGGTCCGCCGGGCGGCCGACCTCGCGCGACGAGGCCGGCGTCGCCGCTGCGGGTGCTGCCGCCGGTCGCAGGAGATCGTCGGCGGCCGGGTCAGACCGCGCGACGTCCGCGACCTCCGCATCGACGACCTGCTCGGCCGCAAGCAGGTCGAGACCGACCTCGACGCGGTGCGCGGCCTGCTCGCAGGGCCGGCGCGTGCTGATCACCGGCGCCGGCGGCTCGATCGGCTCCGAGATCGCCCGCCAGGTCGCCGGCTTCGGCCCGGCGCAGCTGCTCCTGCTCGACCACGACGAGACCCACCTGCACGACACCGCTCGGCACGCTCGACGACGGCCCGGCATCGCAGCTGCTCGCCGACATCCGCGACCGCGAGCGCGTCGACCGGCTGTTCGCTGCAGCACCGCCCCGAGATCGTCTTCCACGCCGCGGCCCACAAGCACGTGCCGCTGCTCGAGGCGCACCCGTGCGAGGCGGTGCACACCAACGTGCTCGGCACCGCGAACGTCGTCGACGCCGCCGTCGGCGGCGGCGTCGAGCGGTTCGTGTTCATCTCCACCGACAAGGCGGTGCGAGCCGACCAGCGTGATGGGCGCGTCGAAGCGGCTCGGCGAGCAGATGACGCTCGTCCGCCGGCGCGTCCGAGACGGCGCTACTGCGCCGTCCGCTTCGGCAACGTGCTCGGCAGCCGGGGCAGCGTGATCCCGACCTTCGTCCGGCAGATCGAGCCGGCGGCCCGGTCACCGTCACCGACGCCCGGATGACCCGCTACTTCATGAGCATCCCGGAGGCCGTGCAGCTCGTGCTGCAGGCGGCCGCCCTGTCCGACGGGCGGCGAGATCTTCATGCTCGAGATGGGCGAGCCGGTGCGCATCCTCGACCTGGCCGAGCGCATGATCCGGCTGTCCGGCTACCGGCTCGGCACCGACATCGAGATCCGGGTCACCGGCATCCGGCCCGGCGAGAAGCTCGCCGAGGAGCTGCGGACCACGCGACGAGCTGCCCGACGCCGACCGCCCACCCGTCGATCGTCGCGCTGCGCCGGGACGACGCCGTCGCGGACTTCGACTGCTCGCTGCTGGAGGAGATGGTCGAGGCCGCGGTCCGCGGCGACGACGCGCGCGGGTCCGGTCCGACGTCTTCGCGCATGGCGGCCCACGCCGACGGCCGCACCGCATCCCGTGCACCTCGACCTGCGGCGGCGGGTCGACCGACATCCAGGGTGAGCAGTGGATCCGCTCGACTACCTGAGATCATTCGGCGACGGTGGCGCTGATCGCCGCCGCCGGACTCGTGGCCCTGGTCGCCGCGATCGTGACCCTGCCGCCGGCGCCGAGCGGAGGCCTGCAGGTCCCGACAGCGATCGTCACGCGGCTACAAGGCCACCACCACGCTGCTCGCAGACCACCTCCGACGCGGCGACCGTGCCGCTGACCACGCTGCCCGTCTTCGTCTCCAGCGGGGACGTGCCGAAGGCGGCGGCGAAGCGCTTGAGCTTCGACGGCGACCCCAACCTGCTCGGCCAGCGGGTGAACGTCAGCCTCGACGACGCAGACCGGAACGATCGGCATCGTCGCCTCCGACACGGACGCCGCCCAGGCCGCCGCGATCGGCCGATGCGTTCGCGACGCCCTGATCCAGTTCCTGCGGAAGCGCGCGCAGAGCGACATCGACCGGACAGATCACTCTCCTCGAGGACGTCCTCAGCCGGTACCGGAACCGCAAGGTCGACCATCGACGGGGTCGACGAGCCGCGAGTCGCCCAGCGGGCGGCGCTCGAGAACGCCATGACTGCCGTCCAGCAGGCGATCACCGCACTGCAGGTCAGCAGTGCCACCGCAGGCTTCGACCTCGACGTGCTCCAGCCGGCGACCGCCGTACCGGTGCTGAGCAAGGACAAGCGGCCCGGTCGCCAGCGGGCCGACCGACCGGTGGAAGCGCTTCATCCTGCTGGTGCTCGTCGGGCTCGGGCTCGGCGCGGCGCTCGCTCTCGCCGTCGAGCGGTTCGACACCCGGCTGCGCGGTCGCGCCGCCACCGAGTCGGCGCTCGGCTCCCGGTCGTGGCCAGCGTCCCCTCGCTCCCCCACCGGGTCCGCGGCAGGCACGAGGTGACTGCGGCCGTCGACCCGCTGCAGCGGCGTCGCCGAGAGCTTACCGATCTCTCCGGGCCGCGGTGCAGCTGCTGCCCGAGCCGGCCGCTGGCGCGGCGCGACCTGTACGGAGCCGTCACCCGGAGGACGACGGCGCCGGCGCCGTGCGCGACCCGCGGGTGCTGCTGTTCGTGTCCGGCGAACGCGCGGGAGGGCAAGACGACCAGCCTGGTCAACCTGGCCAGCACCCTCGCCGAGTCCGGGCGCACGCGTGATCGTGCTGGACTGCGACTTCCGGCACCCGGAGGCGCACCTCTTCCTCGGGGTCCCCGGCCGGCCGCGGCCTCTGCGACCTGCTCGCCGCCGACCGGAGGTCGCCCGCTCGCGTCCGTGCTGCAGCCCACCGGCATTCCCGGCCGTGCGGCTGGTCACCGGCCGGGACCTCGACCGAGCACCCGGGCGCCCTGCTGGGCCCGATGGGCCGCTGGTCGAGCGAGGCCCGGGCACTCGCCGACGTCGTCCTGGTGGACGCGCCGCCGGCACTCGTCGCGAACGACGCGGTCGACCTCATGCCGCTGGTCGACACGCGTGGTCGGTGGTGCGCGAGGGCCGGACCGGCCGCGGCGACGCGGAGCGGCTGGCCGAGCCTGCTCGGCCAGCTGCGCGTCCCCGGTGCCTCGGCGCCGTCCTGGTCGCGAGCCGCGACGCCGGGGCCGTCCTACTTCCGACGGCGAGAACGCGCAGCGCCGCGGCGACCGGCCGGACGCAGCGTCGGCACTGCGTCCGGCCACCGGTTCGGCCAAGCACCACAGGGGGAAGAAGTGAACGGCAGCGCCGCAGCTCGCGGCAGCGCATCAGCGCGGTCGGACTGCACCGTCGTGCGTCGTGGGGCAGGGCTACGTCGGGCTGTCCGTCGCGGCCGGCGCGGCCATCGCCGGCATGACGGTCAGCGGCGTCGACGCGACGACGACCGGGTCAGCGCGCTCGCCGCCGGGCGCAACGTCGTGCCCGGCGTCGACGACGCGCTGTTCGACGAGGCCGTGCAGACCGGCCGCCTGCGCTTCAGCACCGACCCCGCGGTCGTCGCCGAGGCCGCACGTCGTGCTGATCTGCGTGCCGACCCCGGTCGTCGACCACCGACCCGACCTGTCCTTCGTCGAGGGCGCCGGCCGCGCCGTCGCCGCCGCACCTGCGGCCGGGCACCCTCGTCGTGCTGGAGTCCACGACCTACCCCGGCACGACCGAGCAGGTCCTGCGCCCGCTGCTCGAGGCCGCACGGGCTTGCGCGCCGGCACCGACTTCGTGCTCGCCTACTCGCCCGAGCGGATCGACCCGGGCAACCCGAAGTACGGCCTGCGCAACACGCCGCGCGATCGTCGGCGGCATCGACGACGGACTCCACCGAGCTGGCCGCGCGCCTTCTACCGCCGCGGTCGTCGACGAGGTCGAGGAGCTCGTCGTGCTGCCGGGCCGCCGAGATGGCCAAGCTGCTCGAGAACACCTTCCGCATGGTCAACATCGCCCTGGTCAACGAGCTGGCGACGCTGTGCGCCGACGCAGGGCATCGACGTCTGGGAGGTCATCCAGGCCGCGGCCACCAAGCCGTTCGGGTTCATGCCGTTCTACCCCGGCCCCGGCGTCGGCGGCCACTGCATCCCGCTCGACCCGACCTACCTCGCCTGGCAGTCCCGCCGGGACACCGGTCGGCCGTTCCGGCTGGTCGAGACTCGCCCAGGACATCAACGCCCAGATGCCGACCTACGTCGCGCCGCGGATCATCGACGCCCTCAACGACCGGCGGTGTCACGATCACGCGGCGCCCGCGTGCTCGGCCTCGGCGTGACCTACAAGCCCAACGTCGGCGACGTGCGCGAGTCGGCCGCCGATCGAGGTGCTCGCGCACCTGCGACGGCGCGGGGCCGAGGTCAGCTTCCACGACCCGTTCGTCGCCGCGGTCGAGCGAGCACGGCCTGGACCTCACGTCTGCCGTGCTCGACCGACGCGCCTACTCGGGCTCGGTCGACTGCGTCGCGCTGCTCACCCCGCACGACGCCGTTCGACCTGCGACGACGTGCGTCAAGCGCGCGCCGCTGGTCTTCGACGCGCGCAACGCGCTCGCGAGCGTCGCACCGACGACCGGTGGTGACGCTGTGACGCGCCGCACCCGATCGCGACGCCGTCTACCAGCGCTCCGCCCGGCGTCCTGGTCGCGCGCCACGGGCGGGTCGTTGCTCGCTGCTCGTCCGCGGAGGAGACAGCAGCCTGCTCGAGCTGGCCGGCTCCGGAGCGGCGCTCTGGCACGCTGCTGGCGACCGCCCCGGTCGGCCGACGAGTGCGCCGCGAGCCTGGCGGCCGACTACGGGATCGAGCCAGGACGACCGTCCGGGCCGCGATCGAGCCGGTCCTCGACGAGCTCGCCGTGCGAGGTGCGGTCGAGGTGCAGCCGGACCGCCGCGTGACCGTACCACCGTCGAGCTGACTCTCGCGGTCGGTGGCCGCGCTACGGGCTGGCCGGCACCGAGTTCCCTGCCGTGCCGAGCGGCCGCAGGACGACCTCGGCCTGGGCCACGTTGCGCGCGCGATGTCCGTCGAGCAGCGGCTCACCGGGCTGCTGCTGGCCGCCGTACGCCAGGCGTCGATGCCGGTGACCGACGGAGCAGCGCGGACGCGCTCGTCGTCCGACCACGTGCAGTGCCATGGCCGGCGCCCTGGTTCTCGAGGACCTGCTGCTCGACGGTGGTCGACCTGTTCGACCGCCAGCCGACATCCCGACGTCGCGTGCTCAAGGGGCCGCGCGTCGCCCACCTCGACTACCCGGCGCCCGAGTTGCGCACGCTCGGCGACATCGACCTCCTGGTCCGCCCCGGCAGACTTCGACCTGGCCGTCGCAGTTCCTGGCGGCACGGGCTGCCACGCGCCGTCTACCCCGAGCCCCGCCCCGGCTGCGACCGGCGGTTCGGCCAAGGGATCACCTTCCGGACCAGCGACGGCCTCGAGCTCGACCTGCACCGGACCTTCGCCACTCGGCCGTTCGGCATCCGCCTCGACCTGGACGACCTGTGGCGTCGTCGCAGACCTTCGTGGTGGGCGACCGCGCCGTCACGCGCTGGCCGCGAGCTGCGGCTGCTCAACGCCGCGTTCAGCGCCGCTGCTCGGGGACACCGTCGCGTCCTGGCCGACGCTGCGCGACATCGCCCAGCTGGCGCTGCACCCGCGAGCTCGACGTCGACCGCTGTCCGGGACGCTCGCGCAGCGGCCGGCGAGGCCGTCGCTCGCCACCGCCGTCGCCATGGCGTGGCACGGCTCCAGATCGCTGACGTGCCGGCCCTCTCGGCCTGGGCCGAGCGCTACCGGCCGACGAGCGGGAGCGCCGCGACCTCGCGCTCTACCAGGAGCACCGCGCCAGCGAGACGGCACGCGCGCTCGCCAGCCGGGTGCTGCCGTCCCGATCGAGCGCGCTCGCGGTTCCTGTGGACGCCTTGGCCGCCCCAACCCGCGCTCGCCTCGGCTCAGCGGCACGAAGCCCCCGGCAGCGACTGCAGACGCCGTCAGCGAGCTCCACTCGGCGAGGCAGCCGATGAGCAGCCGCGTCCTGTGGCTCACCAAGGGCCTGGGACGCGGCGGCGCGGAGCGCCTGCTGCGACGCTGCCGCCCACCTGGACGCGGGGCCGTTCTCGACGTCGAGGTCGCCTACCTGCTGCCGCGGAAGAACGCATTCGTCGACCGGCTGGCGGAGCGCCGGCGTGCGGTGCACTGCCTGCAGGCCGCGCCGCGACTTCGACCCCGCTGGGTGCTCCGGCTGCGCCGCCTGCTGGCCGACGGCGGCTACGACACTCGTGCACACCCACGCCCGCTGTCGGCCGCCGCCGCCCGGCTGGTCGCGCCGCGGGGGCCGGTCAAGCTCGTGCACACCGAGCACAACATCTGGGACCGCTACCGCCGCCGACGTACTGGGCCGAACGCCCTGACCTACCGGCCGCAACGAGCGGTGATCGCCGTCAGCCGCGCGGTGGCCGACAGCGATCCCGCGCAGTTCCGGTCCCGGCGCTGCGGCGCCGACCCGGTCGAGGTGATCCTCCACGGCATCGACCTCGACAGCTCCGCGCCCGGGCCGAGGCGCGCGCCATCGGCGCGCGCGGCCCTCGGGCTGCCCCGGCGAGTGCCAGTCGCTCGGCACCGTCGGCAACCTGACCGCCAAGAAGGACCACCAGGCACGTGCTCCGGGCCTTCGCCGGCGTCCGCGGCATCGATGCCCGACGCCCGGCTGTGCGTCGATCGGCAGCGGGCCGCTCGAGCAGCAGCTGCGCAGCGCTGGGTCCGCGAGGCCGGCCTCGAGGACGCGGTCACGGCTCCCCGGCATGCGGGACGACGCGCCCGACCTGCTTCCCGGCCTTCGACATCTTCGTGCTCTCAGCCTCGCGATTCGAGGGCCTCTCGATCGCCCTGGTGGAGGCGCTGGCCGCCGGGGTCCCGGCCGTCGCGACCCGGGTCGGCGGGATCCCGGAGGTGCTCGCAGGGTCCAGGGCCGGACTCCATGGTCCCGCCCGCTGACCCGGGCCGCGCTGGCCGGGGCGACTGGCCTGGTCCTCGCCGACGCCGAGCGGCGGAGCCGACTGCGCCGACGCCGTCGCCGGGCGCGCTCGTCGACTTCGGGATCCGCGGTCCGACGGCTCGAGTCGCATCTACGACCTGGTGCTCGGCGCAGTGAGGGCATCGCGGACCAGCTGACCACCGGTCACTCACCTCGCCGCTCTCGGGGACGACGACGCGCCGGCCGTCCTCGACCTGCTCCGGCGTCGCTGGCCGGCGGGCCGACCGGCGAGCGGACCGCTGCCTTCCTCCGCTGGAAGCACGTCGACAACCCGTTCGGACCGCATCTCGGCGCTGGTCGCCGACGACGGCGACGGATGGTCGGGCGTCCGTCTCGTCATGCGCTGGGCGTTCCGGCCGGTCGACGGCACGCGTCCGGGCGGTTCGGATGGTCGACACCGCGACCCACCCCGACTACCGCGGCCGGGCATCTTCCGTCGCTCACGCTGGCCGCTCTCGATCTCGGCCCGCGAGGACACGGACCTGATCTTCAACACGCCGAACGCCGACAGCCGCCCCGGCTACCTCAAGATGGGCTGGCAGCGTGGTGGGCGTCGTGCCGACCGTCCTTCTCGCCCGGTCCGCCCGCTGCGGTTGGCGCGGCGGCGCTCGCGCCGCGTCTCGGCGCCGCGGCCGACTCGCGGGTCGCTGCGAGCAGCTGCCACCGGCTGCCCGCGGTCGCCGAGGTGCTCGACGACCTGCGCGACGACGTCGCCCGGCTGCTCACCGACCGGGCGAGCACGTCCCGACTCCGCGCGACTGTCACCGCCGCAGCCTCGGCTACCTGCGCTGGCGCTACGCGACAGCCCCGGGTCTCGACTACCGCGCGGTCCGGTGGTCCGCGACGGCGACGGCTGGTCGGGCCTGGGGATCGGCCGGGTCCGGCCGCGGGGCGGGCTCGCCGAGCTGACCCTGGCCGAGGTCCTGATCGGCCGGGGCGACCGCCGACCGCCCGCCGCGTGCTGCGGGCCGCCGCGCAGGGCGGGCGTCGACCACGTCGCCGACCCACCTGCCCAGCTCGACCGCGTCACGCGGCGGCCCTGTGCCGTGCGGGTTACGTGACGACCGCGCGCGGCATCGGGCTGACGCCACCACGCTGCCGCTGCGTCCGACTGCCCGGTCGACGTCCCCGACGCCGCGTCCTGGCGCGCTCACGCTCGGCGACCTGGAGGTCTTCTGATGCACCGCTCCCTCCGCTTCCCCGCCACGGAGTCGCAGCCGTGCCTCGTCCTCGTCGTCGGCTACCTCTGGCGCGATGTCGTGGTCGTGTCGCACACTGGAGCTACGACGTGTGGGGCGCGTTCGTGATCGGCCCGCTGCTCGTGCTGGCTCAACGTCCCGCTGCTGCGGGCGGCCGTGCGCCGCGAGGCCGACCCGCGGTTCGCGGCAGCTGCTCGTGCTCGGCTTCGCCCTGAAGCTGCCGTCGCCGCGGTCCCGCGGTACGTCGTGGCCTTCGTCCTCTACGGCGGCTCCGCTGACGCCGTCCACCTACGAGGCGGGCGCGGCTTCGCCGAGCATTCCGGCACGGTCGACTTCGACGTCGAGATCGGCCGGAGTCATCGGCACCGGCTTCATGGAGTCGCTCACCGGCGCGTCTACGCCGTCACCGGGCCGACGCTGGTCGGCGGCTTCCTGGTCTTCTCGCGTGCTCGGCTTCTGGGGCACCTACTTCTGCTACCGCGCGTTCGTGCGCTGCCGTCCCCGAGGGCAACCACTGGCGCTACGCGCCGCTGATCTTCCTGCTCCGCCTCGATGCTGTTCTGGCCGTCCGGGCTCGGCAAGGAGGCCTGCATGCCTGCTGGCATCGGCCTGACCGCCTACGGCGTCGCCCGGCTCTACACCCGCCGTCGGTTCGGCTTCGCGGTCCTCGCCCTCGGCCTGGCCGGGTGCGCCGCCGTCCGGCCGCACATCACGGCGATCCTGTTCGCGGCGCCTTCGCCGGCTACCTCCTCCGCGCCGGCCGGGCCCGGGCGACCGCTGCTCACCCCGCTCGCGAAGGTGGCCGGCGATCGCCGTGCTCGGCGTGGTCAGCGCTGGTCGCGTCGTCCAGCGGCCGCCACGTTCCTCGGGGTCGACGAGGTCGACGTCGCAGTCGTCGACCAGGTGCATCTCCGAGCACCCAGGAGCGCACCGACGAGGGCGGCTCGACGTTCAGGCCGAGCCGGTGCACGGGCCGCTGGACATGCCGCTGGCCGCGTTCACGGTCGTGTTCCGGCCCTTGCTCTTGGAGGCCACAACCCGCAGATGCTGCTCGCCGCCCTCGAGGGGACGCTGCTGCTCGGGCTGGCCTGGCGCTGCCGCGGCGCGTCGCTGCTCCAGCTCCCCGGCGGCTCCGCAAGCAGCCGTACCTGATCTTCTGCATCCTCTACACGCTCGTCTTCGTCTACGCGTTCTCCAACTTCGGGAACTTCGGGATCCTCACCCGGCAGCGGGTGCAGGTCCTGCCCGTTCGTCCTCGTGTTCCTCGCCCTCCGTGCCTCCCGCCAGCTCGGCGGAGCCGGCCACCACGACCGACCGCGAAGAAAGAGCCCCCGACATGACCATCCTGCTGACCGCCATGACCGACCTGCCCGCCGTCCTCGGCGGCACGCCGGCCTTCCCCGAGGGCTGCCGCTGGTCCGGCCGGTCGCTCGGGACACACCCGGCGGCTCGTCCGCCGGCTCGGAGCAGATCCTCCGCTCCGGCATCCTCACCAACGGCCCGACCGTGCGCGAGCTCGAGGAGCACCGTGGCCGCCCGGCTCGGCGTCCCCCACGTGGTCGCGGTCTCCAGCTGCACCTCCGGCCTGATGCTGGTGCTGCAGGCGCTCGGCGCCCGGGGCCCGGTGGTGCTGCCCAGCTTCACCTTCTCCGCCAGCGCGCACGCCGTCGCCTGGGCCGGTGGCGACGCCGGTCTTCGCCGAGGTCTCCGAGGACTCCCTCACCCTCGACCCGGCCGACGCCGCGGCCGCCCTCGACGAGCTCGGTGGCCGGGCCACCGCGATGACCGCCACCCACGTCTACGGCACGCCCTGCGACGTCGAGGCGCTGCAGGCGGCTCGCCGACGCGGCCGGGATCCCGCTCGTCTACGACGCGGCGCACGGCCTGGCAGCTCGGTCCGCCAGGGCAAGCCGATCGGCGGCTTCGGCGTCGCCGAGGTCTTCTGCTGAGCCCGACCAAGGTCGTCGTGGCGGGGGAGGGCGGCATCGTCGCCACCCACGACGAGGAGCTGGCGCGGACGCTGCGGCTCGGGCGCGACTACGGCAACCCCGGCGACTACGACTGCCGCTTCCCCGGCCTCAACGCCCGGATGTCCGAGCTGCACGCCGCCGTCGCCCTGCCTCGCTGTCCCTGCTCGACGAGCGCGCTGGTCCACCGCCGCGGGCTGGTCGCAGCAGTTCTGGGCCGAGCGTCGCCGGCGTCCCGGGCTGCGCGCCCCGACGTCGCCGCGGCGGACGTCTCCACCTACAAGGACCTCACGCTGATCGTCGACGCCGGACGTCGCCGGCCTCGACGTCCCGCGATGACGGCCGCGCTGGCCGCCGAGGGCATCGACTCGCCGCCGCTACTACGACCCGCCGATCCACCGGCAGCAGGCGTACGCCGGCACACCGGACCACGGCGACCTGCCGCGTGACCGACGACGCTGAGCCAACGGGTCATCACTCCACCGCTGTGGTCCGACCATGACCACGAGCCGACGTGGCCGGCTCGCCGACCTCGTCGTGGCCCTGCACGAGCACGCCGAGGCGATCGCCCGGAGCGTCGCGTGACGTCCACGGCCGTGGTCACCGGGCTGACCTTCCGGGCACTCGACCACGTCTTCGAGGTCGGACCCCCGATCCTGACCTGGCTCAGCGGGTCGCCAACGTGTACCGCGACCTGGCTGTCGCGGACGGCGACGTCGGGGAGGGTTCCCGGGTCGTCTACAAGCTGGTGCCCGGGTCCGCGCCGGGCTTCTGGCAGCTGCGCTGCGACGACGTCCCGGTGTTCAGCGACGCCACGGCGTTCCACGTGCTCGGCACCCTGCTCTGGCACGTGAACGCGCAGGCGACCCAGCGCACCATGCCCGGTCACGTCCTGCTGCACGCCGCGGCCGCCACCTGGGACGGCCGCGCCGTCGTGCTGCCCGCCCCGATGGAGAGCGGCAAGACGACCACCGTCACCGGCCTCCTGCTCGCGGGCTTCGGCTACCTGACTGACGAGGCGGCGGCGGTGTCGTTGACCGACCTGCACGTCGAGCCGTTCCACAAGAGCCTGTCGGTGGACAACGGGTCCTGGCCGGTCCTGGCCGGGCTGCGGGAACAGGACGCCGGCGGGATGCCGGCCCAGTGGCAAGTCCCGGTCAGCAGCCTCGGCACCAGCAGCCTGTCGTCACGAGCCCCGGTCGCTTTCGTCGTCCTCCCGAAGTACGTGGCGGGAGCCGACACCGTGCTCGAGCCCCTCACCCCGGCCACGGCCGCGCTGGAGCTCTGCGCGTCGACCTTCCAGTTCCTCGCCGACCCGATCCGCAACCTGGAGGGTCTCGCGACCCTGTGCCGGACGGTCGAGTGCTACCGGCTGACGATCGGCGACCTCGACGCCGCAGTCACCCTGGTGCGAGAGCTGGTGAGCACACCGTGACGACCGCGACCCTCGAATCCGTCCTCGTACCCAGCCCCGACGTGCACGTCGTGTCACTGGACGACGAGAAGATCCTCTTCGTGCCGGGGGCCGACACGCTGCACCGGCTGGACCCGGTCGCGGCCCTGGTCTGGGACTGCCTGCTTCCGCCGGCGCCGCTCGGCGAGATCATCGCGGACCTCGCCGACGCCTTCGGCGGCGACGCCACACAGATCAAGCCGGACGTGCTCGCCCTTGCCGAGGAGCTGCAGGCTGCCGGGGCGTTGGTCGAGGCAGCCGACGTAGAGGACGTGCTGCGCGATGCGTAGTGCCGTGACGATCTTGCTCGAATACGCTGTGCTGTGCACACCCGTGACTCGGAGGACGCTGCCGCATGACCATCTCTGACGAGCCGACCGGTCTCAGCCGGCGCTCCATGCTCAGGCGTTCCGCCGTCGTCGGCGGGACGCTGCTCTGGGTCACGCCCACCGTCACGGTGCTCTCGGCCGGACCGGCCGCCGCCGGCAGTCCCATATCGCGGGGCGACGGCACGCCGCTCAAGGCGTCGTACTACATCCTCGCGATCAAGTGCGGAACGACCAAGTACCTGATCAAGGTCAACGCACCCGACTCCAAGCACCCGGACTCGTTCTGGCTTGAGTACGGACCCAACCTCAAGGGTTCCTCGAATGACCCCAACGACGGCTGGCCCAAGAGCTCGGAGCCGCACGGCATCGCGCAGAAGTACCGGCCCTACGCTGCCGCCACAGCCGACCCGCCGTCGGACGTCGCGATCTACGTCATCAAGGGCATGCTCTACCTCGACCTGGACGTCGACCGGGACGGCAAGAAGGCCGGTGGCGAGCACTGCGAGCTGCTGTCCTGGATCGGCCACAAGGGCGGGGTCTTCTACAAGGCCGGCGGTCTGATGAAGGCCTACGACCCGCAGGTCATCGACCCGGACCGTCCGTACCTGCTGGTGTTCCCGCTGCTGAAGAACCAGAACGGGCACACCTAACGGTCGTCCTCGGCGACGGTCGGCGCGGGGAACCCGGTGTTGACGCCACCTTCGCCGTAGAGCCCGGCCGGCCGCACCAGCCGGCGCAGGGTGCGCGCGACGATGCGGGCGTCCATCCGCCAGGACCGGTGCTCGATGTACCAGCAGGTCCAGCTCGATCCGCTCCGGCCAGGCGATCGAGTTGCGGCCGTTGACCTGTGCCCAGCCGGTGAGCCCGGGGCGGACGGCGTGCCGGCCGTGCTGCCGCGGGCTGTACTGCGCCACCTGCTCCGGCAGGGTCGGGCCGCGGGCCGATCAGGCTCATGTCGCCGCGCAGCATGTTCCACAGCTGCGGCAGCTCGTCGAGGCTCGTCGCCCGCAGCGCGCGACCGAGCCGGGAGTCGCGGTCGGCGTCCGGCTCGCCCGGCGTAGCGCTCCGGCCGCATGGTGCGGAACTTCAGGATGGTGAACTCCGCGCCGTCGAGCCCGACCCGGCGCTGCCGGAACAGCACCGGGCGGCCCGAGTCGCAGCCGCACCGCGAGCGCCGCGACGGCCGCGCACCGGGCAGAGCAGCGGCCGGCGAGCACGCGACGACGACGTCAACGACCCGTCTCACCGGCACCTCCTGCGCGTCCCAGCCCAGCCGACTGCCGCCGGGCCACAGCCGCGTAGGTCTCCAGCGAACGCTGGGCGACCTGCCGCTGGTCGAACGCCGCCAACGCGTGCGCCCGCGCGGCGGCGGCGAGCGCTCGGCGTACGCGCTCGTCGGTCAGCAGGTCGCCCGATCGCCGAGGTCAGCGCAGCCGCGTCGCGCGGCGGGACCAGCAGCAGCTCGCCGGTCGTGCCCCGATCTCACGGCAGCCCCGGATGTCGGACAGCACCATCGCGTCTCACAGGCGGCGGCCTCCATCGCCGAGCGGGAGAAGCCCTCGCGGTAGGACGGCAGGCACGAAGACGTCGAGCGCGTTGTAGAAGCGCCGGCATGTCGCGCGCGCTCGCCGAGGAGCTCGACGCCCGCCCCACGTCGTCACCGCGTCCGGCTTGTCGACGTCGGTCGGCCCGACCCACACGAAGCGGGCCTTGCCGGCGAGCGCGCGGCGCCGCCTCGGCGTACTCGGCGATGCCCTTCTCGGCCACCCGGCGACCCACGCCGCCGACGAGAAGCTCGTCGTCGCCGACGCCGAGCTCTCGGCGTACCGCGGCGCGCGCCGCCGGGTCGAGCCGGAAGCGGGCCAGGTCGATGCCGTTGCCCACCACCGGCGATCGCCGCGCGGGGTACGACCGGTGCAGCGTGCGGGTCCTCGGCGTTCTGGAACAGCTCGGCGTCGGAGAACCACGCCGCGAACGCCTCGGCGCCGATGCACGAGCGCCCGCTTGAGCCGGCGGTCGCCCTGCCGCACCCACAGCCCGTGGCAGGTGTTGACGACGACGGGGACGCCCACAGCGCGGCCGAGCACCCGGCCCAGGACGCCGGTCTTCGGGTTGTGGGTGTGCAGGACGTCCAGCCGCAGCCGGCGCAGCAGCCGGGCCAGCTCGCGGGCAGCGCGCAGGTCCTGCGCCGGCCGCCACGCGCGGGTCAGCGAGTGGACCGGGACGTGCCGGACGCCGAGGGCCTCGACCCGCTCGACGTACGGTCCGGGCGCTGAGATGCCGACCACGTCGAGGCCGCTTCGAGGTCGACGGCGAGCTCGGTGGGGAGCAGCAGCGCCAGGCTCATGTCGACGGTGGTCAGGTGTGCGACCCGGAGCCGGCGGCCGCCGGGTCCGCGCAGCACGGGAGCGAGCCGGTGTCAGGCACGGGCGCCCGACCCGCTTGGCCGAGGACACCGCCGCGCCGTAGGCCCGCTCCTGCCAGAGGTTGCCGTCGAGCTTGGCCCGGAAGAACTCGATCGGGTCGGAGCCGCGGACCGGGACCCGGCGCAGCGCCAGCGGGTCGTTGCCCGGCCGGTTGCGGCCGACGCAGCCCGGTGGCCGCCGTGCGGAACCGGGCCCGCAGCTCGGCCTCCATCCGGGGCACCGGGACGCCCCAGGTGTAGGCGAAGTGGCGCGGGACGATGCCGATCTCAGCCTCGACCGTCTCGGTGCACCGGTCCAGCTCGTCGGCGTCCAGCTGCTCGGGGCGGACGTGGGTGTGGGTGTGGTTGCCCACCGTGCACAGCCCGCTGTCCACCATCTCGCGGATCTGCGGCCAGGTCAGGCCGGGCCCGCCGGAGTCACGCGCTGTCGAGCCGTCCCAGTGCATCGTGCCGCCGACGAACGCGGTGGCCAGGTACAGCGTGAACGGCACCTCGCGAGCCCGCAGCAGCGGCCAGGCGTGGTGGAAGACGTCCTCGAACCCGTCGTCGAAGGTCAGCACGACGGCGGGCCGCGAGTCGCCGGCCTGGACCGCGTCGAGGGCGTCGTCGAGCGAACGGACGCGCTGGTCGGCCAGGACGTCGAGCTGCTCGGCGAAGGCCGCGGTCGCGAGGTCGCGCTCGTCGGGCGACCCGCCGCCGACGCGGTGGTAGATCAGCGCCCGGACGCCGGCAGCGCGCCCGCTGGGCAGCGCGCCGAGCATCCTCTTGAGCTGGGCCCGGCGGCCGTGCCCGATGGCAGTCGTGGTCGACATCGACGCCTGCAGCCCCCCATGCTCGCTCTCTGCGGCTCGCTGCAGGCTACCAAGCGCGCGCCGCCGGCCGCAGCGAAGACCAGAGCTCGTCCACCACTCGACGCAGGTCGTCGAGCCCCTCCTCGTTGAGGACGACCCGGTCGGCCGCGGCGAGGCGGTCGGCTCGCGGCGCCTGAGCCGCCATCCTGGATCGCGCGTCGGCCTCGGTCATGCCGCGCACCTCGACGAGGCGCTTCAGCCGGATCTCGTCGGCGGCGTCGACGACCACCACGACGTCGTAGCCGTCCTGCAGGGACTTCTCCACGAGCAAGGGCACGTCGTAGACGACGACGGCGTCCGGCGCGGCAGCGGCGATCAGCTCGGCGCTGCGCCGGCCGACGTAGGGGTGGACGATCGCCTCGAGCGCCGCCCTCTTCGCCGGGTCGGCAAAGACGATCCGGCCGAGCCGTCCGCGGTCCAGCGACCCGTCGGCCGCCAGCACGTCGGGACCGAACTCCTCGACCACAGCCGCGAGACCGGGGGTGCCCGCTGCGACGGCCTCGCGAGCCAGGGCGTCGGCATCGACCACGACCGCCCCGTGGTCGGCGAGCAGCCGGGCGACCTCGGACTTGCCCGAGCCGATGCCCCCGGTGAGACCGACCTTGATCACGTCTGAACCGTAGCGCGGGCAGCGGTCAGGTCTTGGTGACGCTCACCCACTCCGACGCAGAGTAGGTGGCCACCTCCACCGCGGCGACAGGATGGAAGTCCGGTGAGTGCCGGCGGTCATGGAACAGCTGCGCGACGATCACGGCAAGGCGACGGTCGGCGGACACCTGGTACCTGAAGTCGAACATCGTGATGCGCGGGTCCCAGACGCCGCCTGTCTCGCCACCGACCTGCTCGTCGGCAAAAACGTCCTCGACGCCCCCATGCAGTCGCACCCGTACGGCCCCCATGGGAAGGGAGGTTCTCATCCGGTTGGCCGCCAGGTGTCCGCTTTCGAGAATTGCCTCTTGATCACGTCCGCACGGCAACGCGGGCGACCGCGTGGACAGGAACGTCGTCACCGCCTCGAGCGGCCCTCGTCCGACGACGAGCCGCCACAGGGTCGCGGCCACCAGCGCGACGGCGACGTGCAGCAGCCAGAGGTGGAGGCGGTCGTCGAGGAGCAGCGGCCCGTCCGTCCGCAGCGCCAGGACGTGCGCCGTGTAGAGCGTCAGCGTCATCGACCCGGCCGCCGCCACCGGGTAGAGGACGCCCGCGGACTTGCGGGTGAGGAGCAGGCACAGGCCGAGGACCGCCACCGCGCTGCCGGCCGTCCCGATCAGGTCGAGGGTGGTGCCGCTGTGCGGGGCGGCGACCACCAGCCAGTCGGCGTCCGAGGCGGGCGTGACGCCGAACATCCCGACGTCCAGGGCCCGGTCGACCTGCTCCCGCGCGAAGCCGTCGGTCAGCAGCGCACCGCGGCCGCCGACCAGGTCGAGCAGACCGGCCGAGAGCAGCCGGGCACCCACCGCGGCCACCGCTCCCCCGGCCAGCAGCCCGAGACCCACCTTCGGGTTGCGCAGCGCCAGCCGGCCGACCGCGAGGCCGATGAGCAGGTACGTCGTCCAGGTGAGCACCGGGTACACACCGGACACCGCCAGCTGCACGAACAGGCCACGCGCCGCCGGGCTCGTCGATCTCGAAGGCGGGCACGACCGTGTCGCGCAGCAGGTGGCTGGCCACCGGCGAGACCAGCGCCCAGAGCACGGCCAGAACGGCCAGCGTCCGGGCCCGGAGCCCCAGCAGCGGCACCGCCACCAGGAAGAGCAGCGCGTAGTAGCAGAGGATCACCAGCGGCGGTGAGTCTGCCGTCCCCAGCGCGAGGCCCAGGGCGAACAGCAGCCCGGCGCGCACCACCACGGCGACCCGGAGCCGGCGCAGCGAGGTCGCTCGGCCGGCGAGCAGCGACAGGCTGACGCCGGCCAGCACCGCGAACAGCGCCGAGGCCCGGCCGGCGGCCACGAGGTAGGCCGGGTGCACGCGCTCATCGACGTACGACGGGAAGATGTGCGTCGCGGCCATCCCGATCAGGGCCAGCCCCCTGGCGACGTCGACGCCGACGACGCGCGCCCCCGCCTCGTGTCGGCCCACCGTGCCTAGCCTATGAGTCGGGACGACGCGAGGCCCGCACCGGGATCCGGTGCGGGCCTCGCGAGGTACTGCGGTGGCTGTCAGCCGCCGGTGAGCTTCTCGCGCAGGGCGGCGAGCGCCTCGTCGGACGCCAGCGTGCCGCCGGCCGCGGCCGGGGTCGGGGTGCTGGACGCGCTGTCGTCGCCCTCGCCCCGTCCGCCGGGGCCTCCGAGGAGTACGTCGACGGGGCACCGCTGGCGCCCTCGAGACCGGCCTCGGCCTCCGCCTTCTGCGCCTCGGTGACCTGCTTCATGTGCGCCTCGTAGCGGACCCGCGCCTCGGCGTACTGACGCTCCCACTCGGCCTGCTGCTCCTCGTGCCCGGGCAGCCACTCGTTGGTCTCCGGGTCGAAGCCGTCCGGGTACTGGTAGTTGCCGGCCTCGTCGTAGGACGCCGACATGCCGTAGAGCGTCGGGTCGAACGCGCTTCGTCGCCCTCGGCCGGGGCGACGCCCTCGTTGGCCTGCTTGAGCGACAGCGAGATGCGGCGGCGCTCGAGGTCGATGTCGATGACCTTGACGAAGATCTCGTCGCCGACCTGGACGACCTGCTCGGGGATCTCGACGTGGCGCTCGGCCAGCTCGGAGATGTGCACCAGGCCCTCGATGCCCTCGTCGACCCGGACGAACGAGCCGAACGGCACCAGCTTGGTGACCTTGCCCGGCACGACCTGGCCGATCTGGTGGGTGCGGGCGAACTGCTGCCACGGGTCTTCCTGGGTCGCCTTGAGCGACAGCGAGACCCGCTCGCGGTCCATGTCGACGTCGAGGACCTCGACCGTGACCTCCTGGCCGACCTCGACGACCTCGGACGGGTGGTCGATGTGCTTCCAGGACAGCTCGGAGACGTGCACCAGACCGTCGACGCCGCCGAGGTCGACGAACGCACCGAAGTTGACGATGGAGGAGACCACGCCGGAGCGGACCTGGCCCTTCTGCAGGGTCTGCAGGAACGTCGAGCGCACCTCGGACTGGGTCTGCTCGAGCCACGCGCGGCGGGACAGGACGACGTTGTTGCGGTTCTTGTCCAGCTCGATGATCTTGGCCTCGAGCTCCTTGCCGACGTACGGCTGGAGGTCGCGCACGCGGCGCATCTCGACCAGCGACGCCGGGAGGAAGCCGCGCAGGCCGATGTCGAGGATCAGGCCACCCTTGACGACCTCGATGACGGTGCCGGTGACGATGCCGTCCTCGTCCTTGATCTTCTCGATCGTGCCCCACGCCCGCTCGTACTGCGCGCGCTTCTTCGACAGGATCAGCCGGCCCTCCTTGTCCTCCTTCTGGAGGACCAGGGCCTCGACCTCGTCGCCGACGCTGACGACCTCGTTGGGGTCGACGTCGTGCTTGATCGAGAGCTCGCGGGAGGGGATGACGCCCTCGGTCTTGTAGCCGATGTCGAGCAGGACCTCGTCCCGGTCGACCTTGACGATGACGCCCTCGACGATGTCGCCGTCGTTGAAGTACTTGATGGTCTCGTCGATCGCGGCGAGGAAGGCCTCTTCGTCGCCGATGTCGTTGACCGCGACGTTGGGGGTGCTGCTGACCGGGCGGCTTCGATGCTCTTGCCGTCATGTAGGAGTGGCTCCGTGGGGTGGACAGATGTCGTTGGCGGACAGATGTCGTCGTGGCGCGCAGGGGCCCGTTTCGACGTGCCGGGACCCGGGACCGCTCTTGCGAGGGGCTGGGAGGTTCGACTCACCGAGCGTGGCCTGCTCCGTTCGAGGTCGCGCAGGCCCACAGCGCACCGGCCAGCCTACGCTCCAGCGTGATCGTGGGTCAACGCGGGGCCAGCGTGCCCACGCTGGGGGGCGACCCCGCCAGCAGGCCGGACCGGCCCAGGGTCCGGACGAGCTCGAGCACGTCGGTGCCCACCGCGGCGACCGGTGCCTCGAAGACCTCGGCGATGTCGGCGACGATCTCGCCGAGCGGGCTCGCACCGTCCAGGACCGACCAGACCACGGCACCGATCGGGTCGAGCACGAGCGTGGCGCCGGATGTCGAGTCCAGCAGCACGGTCGACTCCCCGAGCGCGTGGGTCTGGACCGTCGGTCGGGGCCCGACCGCGCTGGACAGGTCGATCTCGTCGGCCGGCGTCCCCTCGAGCGTCCCGCTCTCCGGCTCCGGCACGCTCTCGTCGACGTGCGTCCCGGTGAGCACGCTCACCAGGAGCCTGCGCACCAGCGTCTCGCCGTGCGCAACCCCGCTGGCCAGTCTCCGGTCCGGGCCCACCAGCACGGCCGACGGTGTTGCCGTCGTCCCCAGCGACTGCCGCACCGCACCGTCCTCGTCGACCAGGACCGGCAGGTGCGGAACGTCGGCATAGGACGCCGTGTTGCTCCCGGCCGTCCCGGGCGCCAGCACCGCCACGGTCAGCTGGTCGGAGAGCAGCTTGGCCCACTGGGCCACATCGGGGCGCAGGCGCTTGCACGGCCCGCAGCCCGGGCTCAGCGACACGAGGAACACCGGCAGCCCCGGCGCCAGCAGGTCGGCCAGGGTCGTCTCGGCCCCGGACACCGTGGGCAGCCGGAAGTCCTCGACCACCGAGTGCTCGACCGTCCTCGAACGCGGCCTCGTCCTCGGCTGCGCGCCGCTGCCGGGCCGCGCGGCCCGGCCAGCCCCTCGGCGCCGATCGCCAGCCCGGCGAGGCCAGGCCGCCGAGCACGCCGGCGGCGACCCCGGCGCCCGACGGCGGGTCGCTGGTCGGCCAGCCCGCCGAGGCCGACGGCCGCGAGCGACGCGAGGGCGAGGTTGCGGACGACCGTCCGGGCGCTCACGTCTGCCCCGCCGATGCGGCCGAAGCAGTGACACTCGGGGCGACGCCCGGCGCGCAGCGCGATCACCACCGCCGCGGTGAAGGCAAGCAGGAGACCGAGGGCGAGGACCAGGCCGGCGGCGGCGGTGGCCGGCACGAGGACCAGCGCCGCGACGACGATCTCGGCCGGGGCCAGCCCGAGCGCCACCGGCCGGACCAGCGAGGGCGGGACCCCGAAGCCGGCGACGGCCTCTCGCGTCCCGTCACGGTCGGTCAGCTTGGCGACCCCGCTCACGACGAAGATCGTCGCCAACGAGACGCACGCCAGCAGCGCGACCATCCCCACAGGTCCCCCCAAGCTCCGGTGCACGACCCGGCGAGCCTACGGCGGGGATTCGGCGTCTGTCAGTCAGATCTGTCCGGTGCGACCGGTCAGCGGTGCGGCATCGGGGTGAAGCCGTCGGACTTGCTGTCCTTCTTCTCCTTCTTCTCCGCCCGCTTCTCCTTCAGGCTCTTGCCCGACTTCTTGCTGCTCGTCTGTCGCGGTGACTTGTCGGCCATGGGGCGCTCCCCACCAGCCAGGACGCTGCGTGCGCCGAGGGGGTGTTGCCCTCGACCGTACCGCGCCCGCGCCTGCGAGGGTGTCGGCATGAGCGACGACCCAGCCGAGGGTGCGGCCGGTGTGAGCCGGCGGCCGGTCGGGCAGGCCGAGTCGGCGCGGGCCAACCGGTCGTGGTGGGACGCCGAGGCCGATGCCTACCTCGACGAGCACGGCGCCTTCCTCGGCGACGCCCGCTTCGTGTGGGGGCCGGAGGGTCTGTCCGAGGCGGACGTCCACCTGCTCGGGGACGTCACCGGGCGCCGGGTCCTCGAGGTCGGTGCCGGCGCGGCCCAGTGCTCCCGCTGGCTGCTGGCTGCCGGTGCCGAGCCGGTGGCGCTGGACATCTCCGCGGCGATGCTGCGCCGGGGCCGCGACCTCGGGGCCGCCTCCGGGCTCGAGCTGCCGATGGTGCAGGCCGACGCGGCGGCGCTGCCGTTCCGGGACGAGTCCTTCGACCTGGCCTGCTCGGCGTACGGCGGGGTGCCGTTCGTCGCCGACTCGGCGGCGGTGATGCGCGAGGTCGCGCGGGTGCTGCGGCCGGGCGGGCGCTGGGTGTTCTCGGTGACGCACCCGCTGCGCTGGTCGTTCCCGGACGACGCGGGCGAGGCCGGGCTGGTGGCGCGGCACTCGTACTTCGACCGGACGCCGTACGTCGAGCAGGACCCGACGGGGACGGCGAGCTACGTCGAGCACCACCGCACGGTCGGCGACCGGGTGCGTGAGATCACGGCCGCCGGCCTCCGGCTGGTCGACCTGGTCGAGCCGGAGTGGCCGGCCGACAACACCCGCACCTGGGGCGCCTGGAGCCCGCTGCGCGGCCGGGTCGTGCCCGGCACCGCGATCTTCGTC
>CAWJWE010000008.1:0-70259 GCA_963846525.1 uncultured Actinomycetota bacterium | reverse complement strand
GCCTCGCAGCCCGGAATGCATTGCTTCAGCACCTCGGGGTCGTTGAGCTTTTCCCAAACGGTCTCGCGCGGCGCGGTCAGCTGCACCTCGCCGGTCATCGTCATCGCCATCGGTCGATCTCCTCGAAATCCCGTGTGCAGGACTTAAGGCCTTAGAGCCCCGGGGGAAAGGCCCAAGTTGGCATCGCGGCACCTTGGCCGGCGCATGTCCGGACACGGGGGTTGGCGACCGGCACAAGGGCGGGTAAACCTTGGGCCGCCCACCATGACCAGCGTCTTTCCCAGCACGCTCCTCTCGCCGCTCTTTTCGAGCGCCGCCATGCGCGCGATCCTGGATGACCGCGCCCGCCTGCAGCGCCTGCTGGATTTCGAGGCCGCGCTGGCGCGGGCGCAGGGCGCGCTCGGCATTGTTCCCGCGGCGCGGTCGACGCGATCATGGAGGCCTGCAAGGCCGAGCGCTACGACATGGCCGCGCTCGGCGATGCCGCGGTCGCCGCCGGCAATCTCGCCATCCCGCTCGTCAAGGCCCTCACCGCCGAGGTCGCGAAGACCGATCCGGACGCCGCCCGCTATGTGCATTGGGGCGCGACCAGCCAGGACATGATCGACACCGCGCTGGTGCTCGAATTGCGCGCGGCGATCGATGCGCTGCTTGCCGATCTCGATCGCGCGATCACGGCTTCACCACCTTGCGGAAAAGCATCGGCGCACGCCGACCGTGGCGCGCACCTGGCTGCAGCACGCGCTGCCGATGCCGTTCGGCCTGAAGATCGCGGGCTATGCGGCGGCCCTGTCGCGCTCGCGCGAGCGCCTGCAGCGGCTCGCAAGCGAGGCGCTGGTGCTGCAATTCGGCGGCGCGGCCGGCACGCTCGCCGCGCTCGGCGATCGCGGGCTCGACGTCATGGATCGGCTCGCCGGCGTGCTCGACCTGCCGGTGCCCGACGCGCCCTGGCACAGCCATCGCGACCGGCTCGCCGAGGTCGCGTCGGCCTTTGCGATCCTCTCCGGCACCTGCGGCAAGATCGCGCGCGATGTCGCGCTGCTGATGCAGACCGAGGTCGGCGAGGCGTTCGAGCCGGCGGCGGCCGGCCGCGGCGCCTCCTCCACGATGCCGCACAAGCGCAATCCGACCGCGGCCGCGGCCGCGCTCGCCGCCGCGCCATCGCTCCGATCTCGCCGCCACCATCCTCGCCGCGCAGGTGCAGGAGCACGAGCGCGCCGCCGGCGCCTGGCAGGCCGAATGGCCGACCTTCCCCGCGCTCGCGCTCGTCACCTCCGGCGCGCTCGACGCGGTGGTCGATATCGCGGAGGGCTCGAGATCGACGCCGAGCGCATGCGCGCCAATCTCGACGCCACGCGCGGGCTGATCATGGCGGAGGCGGTCGCCTTCGGCTCGCGGCCAAGCTCGGCAAGCCGGATGCGCACGAGGTCCTCGAGGAGGCGAGCCGCAAGGCGGTCGCGGAAAAGCGCCGCTGGAGGAGGTGCTGGGCGAGGACGAGCGCGTCACCGCGCAGCTCTCCGCCGGCGAGATTGCGCGCATGTTCGAGCCCATGGGCTATATCGGCGCGTCGCAAGCCTTCATCGAGCGGCTCGTCGCCTCGGCCGCGTCCGGACGCGTCACCCGGCGCTCCACGTCGGCTTTCCCCACGACGCCGGCGTTTTCCGTCACGCCCGCTCCGACGATTGCTCCCGCTCCGGCGGCTGCACCGTTCCCTGCAGCGGAGCCCCCCGCTCCTTCGGTGTCCCCGAGGCCGTGGGCCCGATGCCCGCGCCGAAGCGGCCAAAGACTCCTGACAAGCCAACGAGAATCCGTCATGCCGGTCATCCAATCCGACGGCTGCGCCGATCAATGTCGCAGGTCGAAGGCCCCGACGACGCGCCGGTGCTGATGCTGTCGAACTCGCTCGGCACCAATCTGCACATGTGGGACGCGCAGGTGCCGGCATTCGCCAAGCATTTCCGCCTGGTGCGCTACGACCGCCGCGGCCACGGCAAGTCCGGCGTGCCGCAAGGGGCCCTATACGATGGAGATGCTCGGCCGCGACGTGCTCGCGATCATGGACGGGCTCGGCTCAAGACGATCAACTGGTGCGGGCTCTCGATGGGCGGCATGGTCGGCCAGTGGCTCGGCGCCAATGCGCCGGAGCGCATCGACAAGCTCATCCTGTCCAACACCACCGCCTATTTCGCCGACAAGACGCTCCTGGAACGACCGCATCAAGCTGGTGCGCGAGAAGGGCCTCGGCGCGATGGTCGGCGCCCAACATGGAGCGCTGGTTCACCAAGGAATTCCGCGAGCGCGCGCCGACGAGATCGACGCGATGACCGACATGTTCCTCGCGACCGACGCCGAGGGCTATATCGGCTGCTGCGAGGCGGTGCGCGACATGGACCATCGCGCGCTGCTGCCGAAGATCACGGCGCCGACGCTGGTCATCGCCGGCCGGCACGATCCGGCGACCACCGTGGAGACGGCCGAATATATTCGCGAGCAACATTCCCGGCGCCAGCTCATCGTGCTCGACGCCGCGCACATCTCCAACGTCGAGCAGCCGCAGGCCTATACCGAACCGGTGCTGGGATTTTTGAAGAAGTACTGCAAGTGCCCGCACGAGGAGACGAACACAATGGACGACAAGGAACGCTACGAGCGCGGCATGCGCGCGCGCCGCAAGGTGCTCGGCGACGCCTGGGTCGACGCGCCGACGCCGGACAGACCGCCTTCAACGCCGAATTCCAGGACCTCATCACCCGCTACGCCTGGGGCGAGGTCTGGACGCGCCCGCACTTCGACGAGCGCACGCGCCGCATTCTGGTGATCGGCACCATGCTGGCGCTCGGCCGTGGGAGGATTCCGCCATGCACGTGCGCGCCGCGCTGACCGAGGGCGGCTTTACGCCGGACGACATCAAGGAGATCATCCTGCAGCAGGCGATCTATTGCGGCGTGCCCGCCGCCAACAACGCCTTCAAGATCGCGAACGAGATCGTGCAAGAGGTGAAGGGCTGAAGGCGGATTTTCCCCGCGCCGCCAACTCAATTCAGCGTAAAGGTGATAGGACTTGCATTTCGATCAGCATAGCGGGGCCGCCATGCCGGAGATCACGGTCCGCAAGGGCATGCCGAGCGTGCAGCTCACGCGCGAGCAATTTGCCGAACGCTTCCGCGCGCGGTTCTACGATCCCGAGTTCGATGCGCTTGCGCCCGAGATCGACAAGATCATCGCCACCGCCTGGACGAGCTACGACGAGTATCACAAAAGCCCGCGCAAGCGCCCGGCCGGCGAGGGCTTCGCCGATCCCGACTTCGAGCTGCCGATCGAATGGCTCGAAACGCGCAAGGCGATGCAGGACGCCGAGCGCCGGCAGAAGGACCCGAGCACGCCGTCGCGCATCCTGCTCATCAACGGCTCGCCGCGCAGCGACCAGACCTGCCCGGGCGAGATTTCGAAGACTTGGCGGCTGCTCACCATCGCGCGCGAGGTCGCCGAGCAGGAGCAAGGCTTCGAGATCGACGTGCTCGACCTCAGCCGGCTCACCGCCGAGTATGGCCGCGTCATCTTTCCTTGCAAGGCCTGCGTGTCGACCGCACAGCCGCTCTGCCACTCGCGCTGAGAACCCGGCCGGCCGCCTCGACCAGCCGTTGCTCGGAGAGCTCGCCGCCCTGCACCGCATCGACGACTGCGCGCAGCACGGCGAGGTGAAACGCCTCGTCCTTGTCGGCGCCGAGGCAGATCAGGTCGCAGCCGGCAGCGAGCGCCAGGACGGCGGCGGCCGCCTCGCCGCGGCCGGCGCTGGCGCCCTGCATGTCGACGGCGTCGCTGACGAGCAGCCCGTCGAAACCGAGCTCGACGCGCAGGAGCGACAGCACTGTCGGCGACAACGTCGCAGGCATCGCCGGGTCGAGCGCGGGGAGCAGCACGTGCGAGGTCATCACCGACAGGGCGCCCGCTTCGACGGCCGCAGCGAACGGCACGAGCTCGCGGGACAGCAGAGTCTCCCGCGACGCGGTCACGGTCGGCAGGTCGAGATGCGAGTCGACTGAGGTGTCGCCGTGGCCGGGGAAGTGCTTCACGCAGGCAGCGACACCCGCGGACTGCAGCCCCGCGACGTACGCCGAGGTGTGCCGGGCCACCAGCGCCGGCTCGGCACCGAAGCTGCGGACTCCGATCACTGGGTTGTGCGGGTTGCTGTTGACGTCGACGACCGGGGCGAGGTCGAGGTCGACCCCGACCGCGGCCAACGACACGCCGATCGCGTGCGCCACGCGCTCAGTGAGCACGCGGTCGTCCACCGCGCCGAGTGCGGCGTTGCCCGGGTGCGGTGAGCCGTCTGCCAGGTGCAACCGTGTGACGTCTCCACCCTCCTCGTCGGTGGCGACCAGCACGTCCGGTCCGGCCTCGTGCACCGCGGCGGTGAGAGCTGCCAGGTCGTCGGCCGAGCGCACGTTGGAGCCGAACAGGCAGACCGCGCCGAGGCCGTCGGCCAGCAGCCGACCGGCCCACGAGGGCAGCACGGCACCGGGAAACGACCCCATCACGACGCGATGCGCCAGCGTCTCGAGCTCGCTCACCTCAGCCCTTCACCGCGCCCCAGACCAGACCGGTCGACAACCAGGCCTGCACGAACAGGAAGCACACTATGGCCAGTCGGAAACGACGAAGGCCCCCGTCTCGCGACGGGGGCCAACGTGGTTGTGTGTCAGGTCAGACCGGGCGGACCGACTCCGCCTGCGGGCCGCGCTGGCCCTGCGTGATGTCGAACTCCACGCGCTGGTTCTCGTCGAGCGACTTGTAGCCGTCGCCCTGGATCGCCGAGAAGTGCACGAAGACGTCGGCGCCGCCGCCGTCCTGAGCGATGAAGCCGAAGCCCTTCTCGGAGTTGAACCACTTGACAGTGCCCTGAGCCATGTATCTGTCTTCCTTCTGGGTGAACGATCGGGGCCGCGCACTGTGCGCGCCCCGGGCTGCTCGTGGACCGTCCTACGACCGAGAGATCTCGGGAGACAGGAAGGCCCGCGGTGTCAGAAATCCGCGGGCGTCAGAAACGTACGGGGAAATGCTCACTGCAACCGCCGACCAGGCTAGCAGGTGCGCGGCCGGGTGCACGCATCCTGCGCGGAATGGAACGAATCCACTCAGCGCAGGACGACGTGCTCACCCGCGCAGTCGACCACGTCACCCGGAGCCAGCTGGCGGCCGCGGCGGGTCTCGACCTCGCCGTTGACCCGCACCTCGCCGGAACCGAGCAGACCGCGCGCGGCGCCACCGGAGTCGACCAGGTTGACCAGCTTGAGCAGCTGACCGAGCCGGATGCCCTGCTCCCCGATCGCGACGTCCACCCGCTCACCGTACGACGGCCCTGTGGACAACAGCCGGTCGGCGGCCGCATGCGTGGGAGCTGTGGACATCGTTCCTCCCTCGCCGGCCAGGACCGGCAGCGTGGGGGGATGCGCGTGACAGTGGAGACCGAGGCGCTCGTCGGCCTGTCGGCGGGGGTGCGGGACGCGGCCGGTGCCACCCGGGCGGTCGAGCTGCCGGCTCCCCCGACGTGCGAGGACATCGGCGCCGCCGACGCGGTCGGGGCCCTGCTCTCCGTGTGCGCCGAGCAGCTCCAGGCGCTGTCCTCGGCGTTGACGAGCGTCGCCGTCCTGGTCGACACGGCTCGGGTCGACTACGCCCGGGTGGAGTCCCGGGCGGTGCCGCTGCAGTGACGGCCACGATCGACGACCCGCTGCTGGGTTGGCCGCTCCCGGTCGACGACCCGGCCGACGCCGCCCGGACCGCTGACGGCCTGGTCGCGGCCGCCGACCGGCTCAGTGCCCTCGGGCGCCGGTTGGCCGCGATGCTGCCGGTGCAGCGATGGTCCGGCGTCGCGTCCGCCGCAGCCGACCAACGGCTGGCCGTCACCGCCGTCGCGCTGGGGCAGGAGCGCCGCCGGATGCTGCGCGCGGCCGACGCCCTGTCCCGGTTCGGCCACCAGGTCGATGCGGCCCGGTCGCTGGCCGACGAGGCGAGCCGGCTGCTCATCGCCGCGCGGGCCGCCCAGCAGGCGGCCGACCACGTTGACGGGGCCCTGACCAGCGCCGGGACGTCGGGCGGGTGGGGCGGCCATCGGACCGACGGCAACCTCTACGACCCGCGGGCCGTGGCGCTGCTCGACCGGGCCCGCGAGCGTGCGTATGACGCCCGCACCCGCTACGACCGGGCAGCCCGTCAGCTCACTGCTGAGCTGACCGAGCTGTCCGGTCGGCGGGTGGTCCGGGCCGGCCTGTCGGCCCGGACCTGGCTCGACCTGGCCGGGTTCGCCCCGGTGGTCGGCGACGCCGTCGACGCGGTCAACGCCGCCGTCTACTTCGCACAGGGCCGCTGGGCCGACGGGCTGCTCACAGCCGCCGCGGCCGTGCCTGGTCCAGGGGGCTGGGTGGCCGGCGGCGCCAAGGTCGGCAAGGCGCTGGACCACGCCGGTGACGTCGCCAAGGTCGTCGACGACGTACCGGCCGAGACACGCGCGATCGAGGTGCTGTCCCAGCTCACCGTCCGGGGCGACCGACGGCACACCCGGCTGCTGCCCGACGACGAGTCGATCGAACGGCTCTACCGCGACCACCTCGAGTGGCTGGGGCCCACCAGGATCGTCCAGGCGGGCCACGAGACCATCTCTGTCACCACCCTGCCCTCAGGAGCGAAGATCGCCTTCCGCCGGTTCAGCAACAGCGAGGGCTACGCGATCGAGGTTCGCGACCTCCCTCAGCTGGGCTACGAACGGGTGCACCGCCCGCGAGATTGAGAGGATGTCGCCATGCCGGTCGACGCCGCCCTGATCCCGAGGCTGCGCGGGGAGGTGCTGTACGACCTCGAAGACGACTACGTCAGCCTCATGAGGATGTGCGCCTTCGCCGACGAGCTCGTCGGCGCGGAGAACCACGCGATGGTTCGCGAGCTCGTCCTCGAGACGGCGGTGGACCTGCTCGACGACCCGGTGGCCAAGGTCGTGGACGCACCCATGGCCTACACGTTCTCCGAGCCCGACGAGCTGCGCCGCCACTTCGAGTCGAGGTGGCCTCGCGGCCATCGACACTCGCTGCCGGGTGAGCTCATCCTCTGGGTCGTCTACCGCGACGACAAGTCCGGCAACTCCGCGCAGGCCCCGAGCTCCGGCTTCGAGGAACCCTGACACTTCCAGGTGGTCAGGCCTTGATCTTCGCGTTCGTCGGGTCGTAGAGCGGGCGCAGCGACGCCCGGGCCGAGTGCAGCCGGCCGGCCACCTCGACCTGCCAGTCGGCGCCCTCCATCCATGCCTTGTCGACGGCCTCGGAGCCCTGGACCATCGCCAGTCCGACCGCACCGCCGAGGGTGTGCCCGTACGACGCGGCCCGCACGTAGCCCACCGGCTTGCCGTCGCGCAGCACCGGCTCGGCGTGGTGCAGCATTGGCTCCGGGTCCTCGAGCAGCACCTGGACGAGCCGGCGGGTCAGCGCGCCCTCCGCCTTCTTCGCCTCGACGGCGGCCCGACCGATGAAGTCGTGGTCGAAGGACACCGCGAACCCGAGGCCCGCCTCGAGGACCGAGTCGGTGTTGTCGATGTCGTGGCCGTAGTCGCGATAGCCCTTCTCCATTCGCAGGCTGGCGAGGGACTTGAGCCCCGCGTGCCGCAGGGCGTACGCCGGGCCGGCGGCCACCACCCGGTCGTACACGTGCGTCGCCTGCTCCACCGGGATGTACAGCTCGTAGCCGAGCTCCCCCAGGTAGGTGATCCGGATGCACAGGGCGCGGGCGAACCCGATGTCGATCGAGCGCGCGGTGCGGAACGGGAACGCGTCGTTCGACAGGTCGACCGAGGTCAGTGACTGGAGGAGCTCGCGGGACCGTGGCCCTTGCACGTTGAGCTGGGCGAACCCCGAGGTCATGTCGGTGACCGTGACGTGCCGGTCGCCGGCATGCCGGCGCATCCAGGTCTCGGCGTGCCGGTGCGCCGTGTCCGACGCGACCACCCAGAACCGCTCGTCGTCGAGCTTGGTGACCGTGAGGTCGGCCTCCAGGGTGCCGCCCTCGTTGAGCCACTGGGTGTAGGTGATGACACCGGGCTCCCCGTCGACGTGGTTGGCGGACAGCTGCTGCAGCAGGGCGCCGGCGTCGCGGCCCTGCACGAGGAACTTCGACATGAACGACATGTCCATCGCGATGACGTCCTCGCGGGCCGCACGGTGCTCCGCCGCCCACAGGTCGAACCACTGCGGCCGGCCCCAGGTCAGCGGACCGGGGTCCGGCGTCTGACCCTCCGGCGCGTACCAGTCGGCACCCTCCCAGCCGCTGACGTCCCGGAAGTACGCGCCGCGGGCCGCGAGCCGGTCATGGAACGCGGACCGCTTGGCGTCGCGCGCCGTCTGCATCGAGCGGTTCGGGTAGTGGCACTGGTAGACCATGCCGAGCGACTCGACGGTGCGCGTCGCGCGGTACTCCGGGTTGGCCTGGTAGCTGTGCAGCCGGTCGATGTTCATCCCGGTGATGTCCACCCCCGGGCGGCCGTCGACGATCCAGTGCGCCAGCACCCGGCCGAGCCCGCCACCGGTGAGGATGCCGATCGAGTTCAGCCCGGCCGCGACGAAGTAGTTGCGCACCTCCGGCGCCTCCCCCACCACCGGCTGGAGGTCCGGGGTGAAGCTCTCCGGCCCGCAGAAGAACTTCTTGATGCCGACCTCGGACGACACCGGGACCCGGGTCATCGCCGTCTCGAGGTAGGGGCCCATCCGGTCCCAGTCCGGCGGCAGCTCGCCGAAGGAGAAGTCATCGGGCACCCCGCCGACCTGCCACGGCGCGCAGACCGCCTCGAACAGCCCGAGCATCAGGCCGCCGCCCTCCTCGCGGAAGTAGCCGTAGCGCGCCGGGTCCTCCAGCACCGGCCAGTCGCCGGAGATGCCGGGGATCTCCTCGGTGAGCAGGTAGTAGTGCTCGGCGGCCTGCAGCGGGACGCTCACGCCGGTGCGCGCGGCGAGCTGCCGGGCCCACATGCCCGCGCAGTTCACGACGACCTCGCACTCGACGTCGCCATGGCGCGGTCCGTACGCCGGTCACGGCGCCGCGGTCGGTCAGGACGTCGAGCACCGGCACGCCCTCGGCGATCCGGGCACCGGCCTGCCGGGCGCCGCGGGCCAGCGACATGGTGACGTCGACCGGGTTCGCCCGGCCGTCCTCCGCGACGTAGAAGCCGGCCAGGACGTCGTCGGTACGCGCGAGCGGGAAGAGCTCGCCGACCTCGCGCGCCGAGATCTCGTGCACGTCGACACCGCACAACCGGTTGAACGCCGACACCCGGCGGTACTCCTCCAGCCGGTCCGCGTCGCTGGCCACCTCGATGAACCCGACCGGCTTGAACCCGGTGGCCAGGCCGGTCTCGGCCTCCAGCCGGGAGTACAGGTCGCGGGTGTAGGTGCGCATCTCGGTCGACGTCTCGGACGTCGAGCCGAAGGTCACCATCAGGCCGGCCGCGTGCCAGGTGGTGCCGCTGGTGAGCCGGTCGCGCTCGAGCAGCAGGACGTCCTCGCCCAGGTGGGCCAGGTGGTAGGCGACCGACGTCCCGATGACACCGCCGCCGATCACGACGACTCGGGCGCGCTGCGGGAGGACGGTCTCGGCCATGGCCGGAGCCTAGAACCCCGACGTATCCGGTGCTGACTCACCGGTCAGTTCGGGATCGCCACCGCCGGCCACACCGTCCAGGAGGTAGCCGGCGACCGGGCAAGACGTCGCTCATTCCCTGGCGTTGCCGGGTGGTCGAGGGATGCGGCGGAGGTCAATGAGCCGGTCGGGGTGCTGGTTGGGTCGTGGGACGCGCTCGGGATCGACCCAGGGCGGCGGGATGACGTGGATGACGCCGTCGATCAGCTCGACGTCCCAGCCGCCATGATGGACCCGGCGGTGGTGGAAGTCGCAGAACAGGCAACAGTTCGCAACCGAGGTCTCGCCGCCGTCCTCCCAGTGGATCCGGTGATGGGCTTCGGTCCACTCCGGCGGCCGACCGCAGGTGTCGAAGGAGCAGCCGCCGTCGCGGGCTACCAAGGCCCGCCAGATGGCCTGGGTGACCGGGTAAGAGGCACGCCCGACGTCGAGGGGCTCGCCACAGCTGCCGAGTAGCGACAGGGATGACCTGGGCGTCGCAGGCGAGCCGGCGCGCGGTCTCGGCCGAGATCGGGCCGGACCAGTCCAGAGTGGCGCCGGGGGCGCCGAGGCGGCGCTCCAAGGTCTCCAGTGCCATCGAGACGGTGATCGTGGCCCGGGACCCGTGCCGGGCCGGGGTGGTCCCCGCGATCGCGGACCGGCGCAGCAGCTCGGCGAGGGCGTCGGCGTTGCGCTGGGCGACCGTGCGCATGTCAGGCCGGTCGTCGCAGGTGGGTCGGGGACCGGCCAGCGGCTGGAGTTGGGAGAGAAACTCGGCCGTCAGCTCGGCACCGAAGCGAGCGCGGACGTCGGAGCCGCCGTCTGCACGTTGCCGGACGTGCAGCTCCTGGGTGGCCCGGTCATGGTCTTCGTTCTCGGCCAGGGTGTCCCCGGCCTCGGGGTCCAGGACGTGGGACAGGTGCCGGGCCAACTTGGCCAGCACCTTGGGGTCACGACGGGCGGCCTCCGCGCACAGGTAGGTCTCGGCCTCGGCCACCATGCCTGACGCGACCTCGGCGGGCAGCTCGGCCAGGGTCTGGCAGGCCACCGCAGCGTGCTCGCCGGAGATCGCCCCGGCCGCGAACGCGGCTGCCAGCACCGCGCGGCCGCCCGGTGCGGGCACCTCATCGGGCTCAGCGTGGTGCACCAGCGCACCGGACGGGTCGTCGTGCAGTGCCCGGGCAGTGGCCACCAGCCGCTTGGCCGCGCCGGGGTGCAGGTGCAGCCGCTCCCGCAGCCACGCCTGAGTCGTCGGCGCACCCTTCGCGGTCGCCGCACCCCGGGTGTCGATCTCGCGGACCATGCCGTGCAGCACCGCATCAGCTGCGCAGAGCAGCCGGTGCAGCTCGGTGGTCTCCTCGAGCAGGTCCGGCCCCGGCATCGTCCACAGCTCACCGTCGGCACCCGCTGCCGACACGACGCCGAGCCGCTCGACCGCGTCGCGCAGGCCCTGCATCGCAGCCGTCACCGAGTGGGTGACCGGCGGCTCGGGTGCCTCTGACATGGCCCCAACCTAGAGGCCACCCCGGACAGAACCCCTCCCGGCGTACCTGGGAGAAATCCTTTATCCACAAGGGAAAGCGGTAAGCCGCGGACGACGGCGGCAGGACGAGGTGTGCGATGCCGGACGAACGGCCGCCCAACCGTCCTTGCTCCGGACCGCATCACGCCGGCGGACACCTCAGTACGGGTGCACGCATGCTGACGTGTCCGCCGGCGTGCGTTACGTGGTCGACTCCGGCGCGGTCGGTCAGACGGCGGTGCGGAGGCGGGAGAGGTCGACCGCAGGCTCGTCCGCCGCGACCAGCTCGGCGATCCGGCGGGCGTGGTCCTCGGCGGCGGTGTGCGCGGCCTGCAGCGAGGCGGCGCCGAGGTGCTTGAGGTCGGCCATCGCGGGGACTGTCGCGGCCAGCGTCAGCTCGGCGGTGACCATGGTGACGTCCAGCTTCCAGACGTCGGAGAGGATGCGGCGCAGGTACGGCTCGGCGTGGTCCCAGCCCTCGCGCGGGGTGCCGGGGCCGTAGCCGCCGCCCCTGCTGTGGACGACGACCGCCGGCCGGCCCGCGAGCGGCTCGCCCTCGCCGGCGCGCAGCGGCGACGCGGTGAGGATGCGGTCGACCCAGGCCTGCACGCTGGCCGGGTTCGACCAGTTGTACAGCGGTACGGCGAACAGGTACGCGTCCGAGGAGAGCAGCTCCTCGGTCAACGTGCCGGCCAGCTCGACGGCTGCCTGCTGCTCGGGGCTGCGGTCCTCGGCGGGCACGAAGCGCGCGCCCACGGCTGTCATGTCGATGAACGGGACCGGCTCGGCGCCGAGGTCGCGGCGCAGCACGGTGCCATCCGGGTGCTCGAGCGACCAGACCCGCTCGAAGGTGTCAGCAACCGACCGCGAGACCGAGGTCTCCCCGGCCAGGCTGGCGTCGAGACGGAACAGCTGGGGCGAGCGGGTCATAGAGGTCTCCTGGCGGGTGGGGACGAGCAGTTCACCCCATAGAAGCTTGCCTCAGCAAATATTGTTCCCTCAATATTCGTCTCCTTCAGCCGGCGTCCCGGACCTGCCCCTCTCCCTCACCCGAGCGGTCCAGGCCCAGGTCGCGCCGGACCGCGACGCTGATCCGGCGCAGGTGGTCCGGCGGCACCATCCGGTCCATGCTCTCCAGCAGCAGCTCGGCCATCGCGTACCCGGGCTCGCAGCGTGCCGCCCGCTCGGCGGCAACCGCGGCCAGGGCGCCGTTGCCGCGGGCGTAGGCCACCCAGCCCAGCACCGTGCAGACGGGTGCGGCGTCCAGGTCGTCGGCCTGCCGGGCCAGGGCACCCAGCAGGTCGAGCAGCGACTCCACGTCGTCGTCCAGCACGGCGGTCATCGCGGCGTCCCGGCAGGTTTTGTCGTGCAGGCCGAGCACGACGACCGCGGCGTCGTCGGGCAGCAGCCGCCGGTCGCCGCGCTCCCACCGGCCGCGGAGCGCCTGCAGCCGAGCCGTCGTCACCGCGCGCGGGCCCTCCGGTCCGGCACCGTCCTGCCCCGCCGCCATCAGCAGCTGCTCGGCTGCCTGTGCCGCCTGCTCGCGCACCGCCCGGGCCACCGCGTGGTCGGAGGGCTCGAGGCTGCGACGCAGCGCGTCCCGGTCGGCCAGCACCGTCTCGCCCTGGGCGACGGCCTCGGCCGCGTAGCGCACGGTGGCCGCGGTCGGCCGGGCCGGCAGCGGCGTGCCTGACGTGGGGCAGCAGGCCGGGTCGTGGCACAGGTAGGACCACCACCGACCGTCGACGACCAGCAACGCCTCCTGCAGCCCGACGTCTCGGGCGTCCAGCGCCTGCCGCACCGCCCGCACCAGCCCCGACCGCGCGAGCCGACCCCGACGCGGCCGGGACCGGGCGCCGGTGTAGACGACGACCACCGCCGCCGAGGCGCCGACGTGTGCGACGCGTTCGGCCAGCTCGGCCGCCACCGCCACCTCGTCGACGGCCGACGGGAGGTCGAGGCGCATCACCAGCCGGTCCCGTCGGCGCGGCCCCTCGAGGCAGACGACGACCAGGCTCTCGGTGGGGTGGAACCCGAGCCGGTAGGGCATCACGCCGAGGATGTCGGCCGGTCCGCGCAGCCGGACCACTGGGGACAGCAGGTCATCCGGGCGGGCAATCAGGTCGTCGTCCATGTCGTCGAGCCTGGTGCTCGGGAAGGTGCCGCCGGGCCGCGGCAGCGGACTCGTGGACAGACCCGGCCTGTGGACGACCGGCCGGGACCGCGACGACCACGCGACGTGCGCTCAGTCGCCGGCCTGCACCTCGCGGTAGCGCACCTCGAGAAAGCTGTAGAGCGCGAAGACCACGAACCCCACCGCCACCGCCCACACCAGCGCATGACCCGCGGGGTGCCGGACCAGGTCGTCCAGCAGCTGGTCGAGATCTCGCGAGGTGCCCGGCCGGGCCTGCGCGGCCGCCGCCACCAGCAGCGCACCCAACGGCAGCACGGCGGATGCGCGGGCGACGATGCCGACCCGCCCGACGGTGTGCGCCGCCGACCGCATCCGATCCCCCAACGCGGCCGTGCTCAGGCTGTCGGTGAACCCGCCCTGCACGGCGAGCCGCAGCTGCCACAGGCACGCGGAGATCACCACGGCACCGGCAGCGGCCATCAGCAGGCGACCGCTGGTCGAGCCGACCAGCAGGACGGCCGTCGAGTCCTGCTGCTGCGTGGACGCCGTGGCCTGGTCACCGAGGAGGAACGACACGGTCGCTGCCGACATCGCCAGGTAGAACACCGCCTGCCCGGCAGTCGTCAGCCGGCGCCGGCGACTCACCGTCCGGTCGGCATAGGCACCGGCCAGCCGCATCACCCCGAACCCGGCGAACCCCGCCGCGGCTCCGGCGAGCGCCCACCAGCCGGCCGGCTGGGATGCGACCGTCGTGAGGGCGCCGTTGGCATTGGCCTGGCTGCCGTCACTGCCCCAGCCACCCGCGACCGCGGCGGCGAGGTAGGCCAGCAGCAGGTAGAGCACTCCGCGGGCGAGCAGCCCGGCCCGCGCCAGGAGCCGGGCGGACCGGCTGAGACGCAGCCGCTGGGCCACCCGGAGGAGCATGTCCGCACCCGTGCCCCGTGGCGACGGTCGCAACCCGGCCCTAGGGTCGGTCGGGTGGAGACGCGAACGCTCGGACGCACCGGACGGCAGGTCTCGGTCATCGGCCTCGGCTGCTGGCAGCTCGGTGGCGACTGGGGCGACGTCGGCGAGGACGACGCGCTGGCCGTGCTGAATACGGCGCTCGACGTCGGCGTCACCTTCCTGGACACCGCCGACGTGTACGGCGACGGGCGCAGCGAGTCACTCGTCGGCCGGGCGCTGCGCGAGCGGGCCGACCACGGCGTCACGGTCGCCACCAAGATGGGCCAGCGGGCCGACCCGTTGGTCCCGGAGGCGTTCACCCTCGACGCGTTCCGCGGCTGGCTCGACAGCAGCCGGCGCAACCTCGGCGTGGACACCGTCGACCTCGTCCAGCTGCACTGCCCGCCGACCGCGGTCTTCGCCGACGACCGGGTGTTCGACGCGCTGGACACGTTGGTCGACGAGCAGGTGATCGCGGCGTACGGCGTGTCCGTCGAGACAGTCGACCAGGCTTTGACGGCGATCGCCCGACCTCGCCTGGCCACCGTGCAGATCATCCTCAACATCTTCCGGCGCAAGCCGCTCGAGCGCGTGCTGCCCGCCGCTTCCGAGGCCGGAGTCGGCATCATCGCCCGGGTGCCGCTGGCCTCCGGCCTGCTCGCCGGCAAGTACGACGAGGGCACCACGTTCGCCGCCGACGACCACCGGACGTACAACCGGTCCGGCGAGGAGTTCGACCTCGGCGAGACGTTCAGCGGCGTGCCGTTCGACGTCGGTCTGCGGGCGGCCCGCAAGGTCGCGGCCCTGACGCCGGACGGGTCGACCACCGCCCAGCTGGCGCTGCGCTGGATCATCGACCAGCCCGGAGTGACCACCGTGATCCCCGGCGCTCGCAACGCCGCGCAGGCCCGCGCGAACGCGGGCGCTGCCGATCTGGCGCCGCTGCCCGACGAGACCCTCGAAGAGCTGCGCCAGGTCTACGACATCGACATCCGGGAGCACGTGCACTCCCGGTGGTGAGCCTGGCCTGACACCGGCGGGCTAGTCCGCCGAGGGCTGCTCGACCAGCTGCGCGATGTAGAGCGCCTCGCCGAGCTGGCCGAGCAGGGCCTGCTGGGTCTCGAGGTAGTCGATGTGGTGCTCCTCGTCGGCCAGGATGTCCTCGAACAGCCGCGCCGAGGTGAGGTCGCCGACCTTGCGCATGTGCGCCGCGCCGTCGCGCAGCCGGGTGACTGCCGCCACCTCGATCTCCATGTCCGCGGCGAACATCTCCGCGAGGGTCTGCCCGATCTTCAGCGGGTGCAGCCGCTGGTAGTTCGGCAGACCCTCCAGGAACAGGATCCGGTCGGTGAGGACCTCGGCGTGCCGCATCTCGTCGATGGACTCGTGCCGGGTGTAGGCGGCGAGCTTCGAGTACCCCCAGTTCTCCTGCATCTTCGCGTGCAGGAAGTACTGGTTGATCGCGGTCAGCTCGGCCGTGAGCTGCTCGTTGAGGAACTCGATGACCTTCTTGTCACCGCGCATCGGCGCCGCCTTCGGTCGGTCGTCCGGTCGGGGTTGGTCCGGCCGGTCCGGTCAGCCGGCCCGGCGCAGCACGGGCTCGCCGTGGGCCGGGTCCACGGCGGTGATGATGCCGCAGATGCGCTCCAGGCACGACCCGCAGCCGGTCCCGGCGCCGCAGGCCTGCGCGACGGCGTCTTCGGTCGCGGCGCCCGCGCGCACGACGTCGGCCACCTCCTGGGTGGTCACGGCGAGGCAGATGCAGGCGTACACGAGATCTCCGGCGGGCGTAGACGGAACCTTAGGCAAGGCTTACCTTATCGGAATGGCAGGTGCTGCGTCACCGGCGCCCGGCGGGACGGCCGTCGTGGTGTCGTTGACGGCGACCGGGCGGGTCACCGAGCTCACCCTGCGGCACGCCTCCGGTCGGCGATCCCGCCTGCTGCTGCCGATCGCCGCCGACGAGGCATCGGCCCGGACCGATGCGGCAGCCGTCCGCCGGCCGCTGGCCGTCCGGGTCGGCGGCCGGGCGCCCTACCCGAGCGTGCTCCTCGGGACGTCGCGCCGCGGCCCGGTGCGACGTCCGGTGAGCCTCGAGTCCGCGATGGCGCTGTGCGCGGCCGGGGTGCACACCGTGGTCGTGCTCGACGAGCCAGCCGACCCTCGAGGTCCGGGCGGCAACACACCCGCCTGACCTACCCTGCCGGGGTGTACATCCCGAAGCACTTCGCGGCGCCGGACGACGACGCGGTCCGCGACCTGCTGCAGCACCACGGCGCGGCCGACCTGGTGACCTCGACGTCCCGCGGGCTGCTCGCGACCCTGCTGCCGTTCGTGCACGAGCCGGACGACGACGGGCCGGGGCGGTTGCTCGGGCACGTGGCACGCAACAACGACCAGTGGAGCGAGCCGGCGCTCGGGGATGCGCTGGTCATCGTCCGAGGCCCGGACGCGTACGTGTCCCCCTCCTGGTACCCGGCCAAGAGCGAGCACGGCCGAGTCGTCCCGACCTGGAACTACGTGACCGCTCACGTCTACGGCCGGCTGGTCGTGCACGACGACGCCGCGTGGGTCGAGTCGCTGGTACGCCGGCTCACCGCGAAGCACGAGGCGCACCAGCGGCAGCCGTGGTCGGTGGACGACGCACCGCCGGCGTACATCACCGGTCAGCTCCGCGCGATCGTCGGGCTCGAGCTGCAGATCCGCCGGATCGACGCGAAGTGGAAGCTGAGCCAGAACCGGTCGGCCGCCGACGTCGACGGGGTCGTCGCCGGTCTGTCCGACGAGGAGCCGGCCGCGGCGCACGCCGTCGCGGCTCTGATGCGCCGCGACGGCCTGCCCGGCTAGTGCTAGGCGGCGTCCGGCGGACCGTCGCCGTCGTGGTCACCGCGGCCGCCGTGGTGCCCGCCGCGGCCGCCTTGCTCGACACCGGTGACCGCAAAGCTCTTGTCGACCTCGACGGAGATCTCGGTGCCGTCGGCCTTGGTGATGTGGGCCTCGTACACCCCGTCGCTGTCGGTTTCGACGCGGACGAAGGTGGCACCCGAGTACTCGGCAAGGACCGCCGCCTTCACCTTGGCCGCGGTGCTGCCGGTCAGCAGGGTCTCGTCGGAGCGCTGCGCCTTGCTCGGGTCACCCGGGTTCGGGTTGGTCGGGCCGTCGTCGGTCGCCGTCGCGCTGGGCGAGGGGCTGTCGGTCGCGTTGGCCGTCAGGGTGCCGGCCAGGACGGCCCCCGCGACGAGGCCTCCGGCGACCAGCGCAGCCATGCTGCCGTACTTGCGCACCAGGGTGCTGGGCATGCGGTGTCCTCTCGTCGGGCCCCGTGCGGGCCGCTGACGTCACTGTCGGGCACCAACCTTGGGCGGGCCTGGGAGCCACCTGTGACCTGTCGGATCGGGTCGGGACGGTCAGCGGCTGGGGCGCGGACGCAGCCGGCTGGTGGGCAAGGCCGGCGCCGGCAGCGAGGGTCCGTCGTACCCGGTCACCTGGCCGAACCGGGTGGCTGCTCCCCCGACGGCAGCCGTCCACTCCTCCCGGGCCTCGACGACCTCCTCGTGGCTGCGCGCGACGAAGTTCCACCACATGAGCAGCTCCTCGTCGAACGGTTCACCGCCGAGCAGCAGCAGTCGTCCGCCGTCCGGCCCGGCACCGAGCACCACCTGCCGCAGCCCGGGTGCCAGGTGCTCCAGCGATGCACGGTCCAGCGACTCGCCGTCGACAGTGAGGCCGTCGGACAGCGCGAGCAGGCCGTGCTCGAACCCGCTCTCCAGCGGCAGCGCACTGCGGGCACCCGGCGCGAGCACCACCTCGGCCCCGACGATCGGTGTGAAGACCGTGGCAGGGGACGCAGAGCCGGCCACTGCACCGAGCAGCACGGTGACGTCGATCCCGTCCCCCTCGACCCGAGGCAGGTCGGCGTGGTGGGCGAAGGCCGGTACGGTGTCGCGGTCGCGCGCCGGCAGGGCCACCCACAGCTGCAGCCCGCGCAGCGTCCCGGTCGCACCCACCGGTGACGTCTCGGCGTGGCTGATGCCGCGCCCGGCGGTCATCAGGTTCAGGGCGCCGGGGCGGACCAGGGCGTCGCTGCCGAGGCTGTCCTGGTGGTGCACCTCGCCGTCGAGCAGCCAGGTGACGGTCTGCAGTCCGGTGTGCGGGTGCGGCGGGACCTGCATGCCGGGTGTGCCGGCGATCGGCCTGCGGGCCGTAGTCGTCGAGGAAGCACCACGCGCCGATGGTGCGCAGGTCGCGGTGCGGGAGGGTGCCGGCGCACCACCATCGCGCGCGGCCCGCCCAGCGGCACCTCGCGCGGCGCCAGGACCCGCCGCGCCGGCGCGCGGCTGACGGGGCGACCGCCGATCCGGCCGCGGACTCGGCCGGCCGCTGTCCAGGTTGCTCACCCACCGAGCGTACGACCGCGCAGGGTCGCATCGGCGCGCGACCGCGGCAGCGGGATCCCTGCCGCGAATCCTGCCGGACGCCGCGCGGCCCGACCTAGGCTTCCCGCGGACGAGGGTCAGGGCGGGGCGGTGGGATGCGGAGCAGGCACGGGTGCCGCACTGCCGGGACGGCGTCGAGTCGTCGTCTCGACCGAGGCCCGCGCGCTGCGGATCGGCGTCCTCGGCGAGCTGGCCGCCACCCGCGACGGCGCGGTCGCTCGACCTCGGCGGCCCCCGCCAGCGGGCGGTGCTGGCGCTGCTGGTGCTGGCCCGCGGCGACGTCGTGCCGGCCGACCGGCTGGTCGACGCGCTCTGGGGCGAGGCCACCGCCGCCGAGCGCGACCAGCGCGCTGCAGGCCTACGTCTCGCACCTGCGCAAGCGGATGGAGCCCGACCGCGGGCCCGCGCGACCGGCAGAGCGTGATCGCCCGGCAGGGCCCCGGCTACGCGCTGCGGGTCGAGGACGACTGCGCGTCGACGCCTGGCGGTTCGAGCGCCTGCTGCGCCAGGCCGGCAGCGCCGACCCGGCCGACCGCGCGCAGCGGCTGCTCGAGGAGGCGCTGCGCGCTCTGGCGCGGCCCGGCGTACGCCGACCACGCCGGCGAGAGCCTGGGCGGACGGCGAGGTCGCCCGGCTGGCCGGCCTGCGCGAGGTCGCCCGCGAGCAGCTGCTCGAGGCACGGCTGGGCCAGGGCGAGTCCGCCGTGCTGGTGCCCGAGATCGAGGGACTCGTCGCCGAGGACCCGCTGCGCGAGGAGCGCTGGCGGCTGCTGGTGCTCGCGCTCTACCGGGCGCACCGGCAGGCCGACGCGCTGGCCGCGCTGCGCCGGGCCCGCACCACGCTGGCCGACGAGCTCGGGCGTCGACCCCGGCCCGGCGCTGCGCTCGCTGGAGGCGCGAGGTGCTCGCCCAGTCGCCGTCGCTGGACGCCCCGGCCCGCACAGCGGCTCCGAGCGCCGGCACGCCCGGCCGCCCGGCGTACCCGCGCCCGCGGGTCGGCCGCGGCGAACGCACGCGCGACCGGCCGGCCGAGCCGACCTGGTCGACCGCGACCGCGAGGTCCGGGTGCTGCGCGGCGCCCTGGCCGACGCCGTCGAGGGCCAGGGCCGGCTCGCGCTGATCCACGGCCCGGCCGGCATCGGCAAGAGCCGGCTGCTGCAGGAGGTACGCCGGCGGCTCGCCGAGGCCGAGGGCGCCCTGGTGCTGACCGCCCGCGGCAGCCAGCTGGAGCGCGACTTCGGCTTCGGCGCGGTCCGCCAGCTGTTCGAGGGCACCCTCGCCGACCCGACCCGGCGCGTCGAGCTGCTCGCGCGGCGTCGGCGTCCTCGGCCGCGTCGGTGTTCGGCGAGATCGCCGGCCGCCGACCCCGCCGAGCGGGCCGACGGGTCGTTCGCCGTGCTGCACGGCCTGTACTGGCTGACCGTCAACCTCGCGCCGAGCAGCAGCCGGTGGTCCTCGCCGTCGACGACGTGCAGTGGTGCGACACCGGCTCGCTGCGCGCGCTCGCCTTCCTGCTGCGCCGGCTGGAGGGACTGCCGGTGCTCATCGCCGCGACCCTGCGCACCGGCGAGACGCACGACGACGAGGCACTGCTCGCCGAGCTGGCCGAGGACCACGGCGACGGTGCAGGTGCACCCGGGGCCGCTGGCGCCGGAGGCCACCGACGCAGCTGGTGCGCGACCGCCTCGGCGCCGACGCGCACGACCCGTTCGTCGCCGCCTGCCACCGCACGACCGGCGGCAACCCGCTGCTGCTGCGCCAGCTGCTGCGCGCGCTGCAGGTCGAGGGCGTGCGACCCGACGCGTCGCACGCCGACACGGTGAACGCGATCGGGTCGCGAGCCGTGTCGAGCATGGTCCTGATGCGCCTCGCCCGGCTGCCGGCCGACTGCACCGCGGTCGGCCCGCGCGGTGGCGGTCCTCGGCGACGGCTGCCGGCTCGCCGACGTCGCCGCCCTGGCCGGGCTCGACGAGGCGGCCGACCGCGGCGGCGCTCGCCGGCGCTGGCCCGCGCCGAGGTGTCTGCGGCCGGACCACCCGCTGGGCTTCGTGCACCCGCTGGTCCGCGACGCGGTCTACCAGGCCCTGTCCGCCGGGGAGCGCGAGCTGCACCACGAGCGGGCCGCCGCCGAGCTGCTCTGCGCGCGGAGCGACACCGGAGCAGGTGGCCGCCCACCTGCTGCTCGCCCCGCGGCGCGGCAGCGCCGACGCGGTGCGGGTGCTGCGGCTCGCGGCCGCCACCGCCGCCGAGCGCGGTGCGGCGGACGCCGCCTCGACCTACCTCGAACGGGCCCTCGCCGAGCCGCCCCAGGACGCGGAGCGCCCGGACCTGCTTGTTCGAGCTGGGCCACCTCGGCACGCTGACCGACGGTCCGGCCGCAGTCGCCCACCTGCGGGCGGCGTACGACGACCGTCACCGACGCCGCACGTCCGCGCCGAGGTCGCCACCATGCTGGCCCGCACGCTGGTCTTCGCCGGCGCGCCGGGCGAGGCGACCCGGTTCGCCCGGGCGGCCGCGGCAGCGCTGCCCGACGAGCTCGACGACGCGCGGCAGGGCCTGCACGGCGCTGGAGCGGATCGGCGCCTACATGCACGGCCTGCCGGAGTCCGAGTGGGGACGCGGCCGGCTCGAGGTCCGTGGGGACGGCGTGGGCGCCCGGATGCTCGCCGCGACGCTGGCCTGGGAGGAGCTGATCAGCAACGGCGACCGGCTGCGCTGCATCGAGCTCGCCCGGTTCGCCCTGGCCGGCGGGCACCTGCAACGGGTCGACACCGGTCTGCTCTGGGTGGTCTCGGCCTTCGTCCAGGAGATGGGCGAGGTCGACATGGGCGACTTCTGGGACCGCACCCTGGCCGACGCCTTCGCCCGCGGCTCGCTGTTCTCCGCGCTGTCGGTGCACCTGTGGCGCGGGCACATGCTCTGGCACCGCGGCCAGCTGCGCGAGGCGCTGCGCTCGGTGCAGACGTCCAACGAGCAGAGCGAGCAGTGGGGCGCACCCGACGTCGGCGTCCCCTACGGCCAGGCGTTCATCATCGGCATCCTGCTGGAGCAGGGCGAGATCGCCGAAGCCCGCCGGTACGTCGACGGAGTGCTGCACCAGACCCGGATCGGTGACGGGGCGCGACTGTTCGACGAGAACCACGCCCGGCTGATGGCCGCGGAGGGCCGCTACGCGGAGGCGCTGGCCGCCCTGGAGGCCGCGACGACGATGCAGACCACGGTGATCAACCCGGTGTGGCGCCCCTGGCGCACCTACCGGGCGCCGGTGCTGGCCGCGCTCGGGCGGGTCGAGGAGGCCCGCGCGCTGATGGCCGAGGAGGTGGCGCTGGCCCGGCACTGGGGTGCGCCGTCGGTGCTCGGCCGCACCCTGCGGTGCGCGGGCGAGGTCGGCGGAGAGGACGCCGAGGCGATGCTGCGCGAGGCCTACGAGCTGCTCCGTCCCACGGTCGCGCGCTACGAGCGGGCCTGCGCCGAGCTGGCGCTCGCCCGGGTGACCGGTGACCAGGCCGAGCGGACGGCGCTGCTCGGCAGCGCGCTGGCCCTGGGTGCGGAGTGCGGCTCCCCGGGGCTGTACCGCCAGGTCTCGGACGAGCTGGTCGCCGACGGCGCGGAGCCGCCCGCGCCGTTCGAGGACGTGGTGTCGTTGACGGCGACCGAGCGGCGGGTCGCGCAGCTCGCCGCGGCCGGCGCGGCACCCAGCGCGGTCGCGCAGGAGCTCTTCCTCACCCCCGCGGTGGTCGAGCGGGTCCTCGCCGAGGTCCGCGAGCGGCTCGGCGTGCAGACCGACGCCGAGCTCGGCGCCGCCCTCACCCCCGCCTGACCTGCGACAACGCGCCTCTCAAGTGGGCTCCAAGGTGCCCACAAGTACCTGGCCGCACTCTGCTCCCGTCGAGAGCAGCGCCCCATGCACCCATCGAGGAGCCAGTGTGACCACCCAGCCCATCACGACCGTCGAGGGTCTTCGCGAGCTCTGCGGCGGCGCCGTGCACCTGCCCGGTGACCCGGGCTACGACGCCGCTCGGACGCCATGGAACGTCGCTGTCCCGCAGCACCCGGCCGCGGTGGCCTACCCGGCCGACGCCGACGAGGTCGTCGAGGTCGTCCGCGCCGCAGCGGCCGCCGGTCTGCGCGTCGCCCCGCAGGGCACCGGTCACAACGCCGGTCCGCTCGGCGACCTGAGCGACGCCGTCCTGGTTCGCACCTCGGCCATGCGTGAGGTGACGGTCGACGCCGGCATCGCGCACCGCCCGGGTGGGTGCCGGCGCGCTGTGGATCGACGTCGTCGAGGCTGTCGCGCCGCTACGGGCTCGCCGCCCTGCACGGCTCCTCCCCCGACGTCGGCGTCGTGGGCTACTCGCTCGGCGGCGGGATGGGCTGGTACGCCCGCGAGCTCGGCCTGGCCACCAACAACGTCACCGCGGTCGAGATCGTCACCGCCGACGGCCGGCTGGTCCGGGCCGACGCGGACTCCGAGCCGGAGCTGTTCTGGGCGGTCCGTGGCGGCGGGGGCAACTTCGGCGTGGTCACCGCGCTGGAGTTCCGGCTGTTCCCGATCGAGACGGCGTACGCCGGGATGCTGGTCTGGGACCGCGCCGACGCCGAGAAGGTCCTGCGCACCTGGGCCCGCTGGGCGGTCGACGCGCCGGACGCGGTCACGACGTCGTTCCGGATCCTGCAGCTGCCACCGTTCGAGGAGATCCCGGCGCCGGTGCGCGGACGCCAGCTCGTCATGATCAACGGAGCTGTGCTCGGCGACGACGCGACGGCCGAGGCGATCCTCGCCGAGCTGCGCGCGCTCGAGCCCGAGATCGACACCTTCGCCCGGGTGCCGTCGGCCTCACTGGTGCGCCTGCACATGGACCCCGAGGGCCCGACGCCGGGCATCAGCGCGACGACAGTGCTCGGCTCCTTGCCCGACGAGGCCGTCGACGCGTTCCTCGCGACGGTCGGGCACGGCACGGAGCAGAGCCTGCTCGCGGCCGAGCTGCGCCAGCTCGGTGGCGCGCTGGGCCGTCCGCACCTCGGCGCCGGGGCGCTACCGCAGGTCGACGGTCAGTTCGTGCTCTTCGGCGTCGCCATCGCCGCGACACCGGAGATGGGCGCCGCGGGGCACGCCGATGCGAACGCCCTGGTCGCCGCGATGGCACCGTGGGCCAACGGCCGGCAGTACCTGAACTTCCTCGAGCAGCCCGGTGACCCGCGGACCGGCTACGACGCCGACTCCTTCGCGCGGCTGCAGGCCCTCCGGGCGTCGATGGACCCCGACGGCACCCTGATGGCCAACCACCACATCGCCGCCGACACCATCGCGCTACCAACCCAGCGCTGACCGTCTCCCACTGTGGACGCCCGGGGGCCAGAGGGCCGCCGGGCGTACAGTGACGTCTCACATGAGCTCCGCCACGATGCTCGCCCGACCGCCGTCCCCCGTCACACCCGACTCCGGGCTTCGGGGCTCCGATGCCCGGCCTCGCTTGCGCCGGGTGATCGGCCACCTGACGCTCAGCCTGCTCTGCGCCAACGTCGTGCCCGCCGTCCTGTTCTACCTCTGCCTGGTCACGATGAACGTCTGGGCGGCTCTGGTGGCCGCGCTCGCGTGGTGCTACGGCGCGATCGGCTGGCGGCTGGCCACCCGGCGACGGATGTCCGGGCTGCTCGTCCTCACCGTGGTCGGCCTGACCGCGAAGACCGCCATGACGTTCGCCAGTGGGAACACCTACCTCTACTTCATCCAGCCGGCGATCAGCAACGCCGTGATCGCTTCGGCCGCTCTGCTGTCGCTGGCGACGGCCCGCCCGTTCGTCGCGCGGCTCGCGGCAGACTTCTACCCGATGACCGACGACCTGGCGGGGCGCCCGCGGTTGCAGCGACTGTTCTGGCACCTCACCCTGATGTGGGCGATGGTCTGCCTCGCCAAGGCCGTCATGACGCTGTGGCTCTACGAGTCGCAGTCGCTCACCACGTTCGTCGTGATGAAGAGTGCGTTGTTCCTCGCGATGACCGTCGTCGCGGCTGCGGTGACGATCGTCGCCGCGGTCAAGGTGGCCCGTCGCGAAGGACTCATGACCCACGCCGGCGACCGGGTGCACTGACGCCGACGTCCTAGATTTGGCGGCATGGCAGCTCTCGCGTTCATCGGTCTCGGTCGGATGGGCAGCGGCATGGCCGGTCGCCTCCTGGAGTCCGGGCACGAGCTGACCGTCTACAACCGCACGCGGGAGAAGGCGGCGCCACTGGTCGAGCGCGGCGCCCGGCTCGCGACGAGTCCCCGGGATGCGGCGGACGGCGCGTCCGCGGTGTTCGTCATGGTGAGCGACGACCAGGCGTCCCGGGCGGTGTGGCAGGGCAACGACGGCGTGCTCGCGGCCGACCCCGCGCCCGGCGCCTTGGCGATCGAGTGCTCGACGTTGTCGCACGGGTGGGTGCGCGAGCTGTCGCCGGCGGTGCACGACCGTGGGCTGCGCTACCTCGACTGCCCGGTGACCGGCCTGCCGGACGCTGCCGCGGCCGGCCGCCTGACCTTGCTCATAGGGGCCGACGCCGCCGACCTCGAGGACGCCAGGCCACTGCTGCTGGCGCTGTCCGACGACCAGCTGCACTTCGGCCCGGTCGGTGCCGGCACGGTCTACAAGCTGATCATCAACCTGATGGGCGCCGTGCAGATCGCGTCCGCGGCAGAAGGCATGGCGCTCGCCGAACGCGCCGGTCTCGACCTCGACCAGGTGGCCCGGGCGATCGCCGCCGGGCAGGCGGCCAGCCCGCAGGTGGTGCGCAACAGCCGCCGGATGGCCGACGGCGACCACGAGCACGACGTCGTGTTCTCCGGTCGGCTGCGCCGCAAGGACGCCGAGTACGGCGTCCGGCTGGCCGACACCCTCGGCGTGCCCGCACCGTTCGGCCGGGCAGCCCTGGACGGGCTCGACCGGCTGCTGGCCATGGGCCTCGGCGACGCGAACGAGAGCAGCATCATCGACGTCGCGCGCCGCAGCGGGACCGCCGATTGAGCCGACCCCGCTACCCGACGCGGTAGCGGAGCTCGACGAACGCGTCGTCGACCACCTCTACGCCGGCCAGCGCCAGCGCCGTCCCGGTCAGGCGACGCGGCAGCAGCGGCGCACCGCCGCCGAGGGTCACCGGCGCGACCCCGAGGATGATCTCGTCCAGCAGGCCGTGGTCGGCGAACTGGCCGACCAGGTCGCCGCCGCCGACCAGCCAGATGTTGCGACCGCCCGCGGCCTGGACCATCTCGGCGTGCACCGGCCGGACATCGCCCTGCACGAAGCTGATGTCCGCGCCGGGCACGGCGGGCAGGTCGCGGTGGGTGAACACCCAGGACGGGCGGTCGCCGTACCAGCCGGTCCACTTGGCCGGCTCCTCGAGCACCCGCTCGTGGTCGAGGACCCACTGGTAGGTCGTCGAGCCCATCGCCATGGCGCCGACCTCGGCCATGAAGCCGGCGAAGCGCGACCTGCCGTCGGCCGGCACCTCGAACAGCCAGTCCAGCGAGCCGTTCTCGTCGGCGATGAACCCGTCGATGCTGGTAGCGGTGTTGTACTGCGTCAGGGCCATCAGACGAACCCGGGGACGTCGCGCCAGGCCTCCGGCTGCGGCGCTTCCTCGTCCCGGCCGACTGCGACCTCGATCAGCCCGTAGGGCCGGTCGCCGGCGTTGAAGACCTCGCCCGGGTTCTCCAGGCCGAACGGCGCGAGGTCGACGAGGTAGTGGTGCTTGTTCGGCGCCGACATCCGCAGCTCGGCGATGTCGGCCCGGGCCTCGAGGACCGTCCGGCCCATCTCCCACAGCGTCTGCTGCAGGGCCAGGCTGTGCAGGCTGCCGAACCGCGAGACGAGCAGCGCCCGGACCTCGGCGTACGCCGCGTCGTAGCCGTCAGTGGGGACCGCGGCCCATCGCCAGCGCGCGGTCAGCGCGGTAGCGAGGACCCGGTCGGTGGTCGGCGGCAGGGTGGTGAGGTCGTCGACCAGGAACCCGGTGAACTCCGAGCCGGTCGACTTCAGCAGCACCAGGCCGGTCAGCCCGGACACCACATGCTCGCCGCCGTCGTATGCCGTGACCACCGCCGTGCGGGTCTCGGCGCCGGTGCGCACGAAGGTGTGGTCGTGCGGCCGCCCGTCGACCGACGCGCGTTCCCAGCCCTGCTCCTCGACCACCACCTGCGCCGAGGTGACCGGCCCGACGTCGTCGACGAAGTGCCGGGCCAGCTCGCGGGCGAACTCCTCCGTCGCGCCGACCCCTCGCTCCTTCGCGAACGCGTAGACGGTGTTCTTCTGGGTGTCCGTCGGCAGGATGTCGAGCTGGTCGCCCTCGACGTGCGCGGCGGTGAAGTCGCCACGGAGGGACGTCGACACGGTCAGGTCGCGGATCTCGTGCCGCGCCGTGTCCCGCACCACCCGCACCAGCCGCGTCTCCGCCTTGCCGTAGCGGTTGTCCCCGAGCACGATGCCCACGGCTCAGCTCCCTCGGTAGGTCGAGTAGGCGTACGGCGACAGCAGCAGCGGCACATGCAGGTGACCGTCCGGGTCGTCGACGGTGAAGCTCACGACGACCTCCGGGTAGAAGGTCTCGCGGCCTTGCGCGGCGAACCAGTCGCCGGTCGCGAAGACCACCCGGTAGGTGCCGGGGTCCAGCCGGTCCGGGCCGAGCTCGCGGACCCGGCCGTCGTCGTCGGTGCGTGCCTCGACCATCAGGTCGCGCCCCTCGATCCGCACCGCGACGCCGCGGGCCGGCAGGCCGGTCACGGCAGTCCAGCACGTGGGTGGTCACCACGCTCATCGGGTCGGTCCTCCTTCGTCCAGCAGACGCTGCAGCCGCAGCCGGTTGATGCTGCCGAGCTCGGTACGCACGACGGTGCGCTCGTGCGCCGGGTCGTTGCCGAGCCGGGAGCGCAGCACGTCGAGCAGCTCCTCGCCGCTGCGACCACTGGCGCAGACCAGGTAGACGTGGCCGAACCGGTTCTCGTACTCGCGGTTCCCCTCGGCCAGCGCGTCCTTCACGGCGTCGCCGACACCGGCCTGCTCGCGCTGCGAGGCCGCGTGGGCGGACCGCTCACCGATCCGGGGGTGGCCGGCCAGGGCATCGTCGACGTCCTGCTCGGCGAGAGCGCCGAGAGCACGCTCGGCGGCAGCGAGCAGCCCGTCGGCAGAGCGGTAGGGCGCGGCGGCGGCGACCAGGTCGGCCCAGCGCGGGTGAGGCGCACACCGTCAGCAGCGCCTCGACCGGAGCTCGCCCGCTGGCAATGTGTCGAGCCACGGCTGCGCCCCGTCGCGCCGGGCCAGCCGCCGGAGCGTGTCGCCGTCCGGGCCGCCGGCCGCCGCGACCTCGTCGGCGTCCAGTGCCCCGCAGTCGAGGCCGCGCAGAAGGAACCCAGCCAGCGCGAACGCCGTCGCCGGCTCGTCGAGCACCCCACCCGACTGCCGGTCCAGGTAGCCGCGCAGCCGCGCGACCGCGGCGGCCAGCCCGCTCCCGGTAGAACGCGAACGTCGCGAGGTAGCGGGTCGGCAGCTGCGCGGGGTGCAGGTCCCAGCCCTGGTAGATGCCGCGCTCCAGCGACCGCCGCACCAGTCGCGCGTGCAGCGCCCAGGCCGCCTCGACGTGCGCCCGGTCACCGAGCGGCAGCACGTTGGTCGACCCGTCGCTCACCCGCACGCCGGTCTGCGCCGCCGCCACCTGCATCACCGCCTTCGCGTGGTCGGCGACCGGGTGCTCCATCGACTGGTGCGCGGCGGCGACACCGAGCGACGCGCTGTAGTCGTACGTGCCGTAGTGCAGGCCGGTGCACCGCCCGCCGGCTGCGTGCACGGCGCGCGCGACGGTCGCCGTCCCGTCGGCACCGAGCACCGCCTGCGGCGTCTCGACCTGCACCTCGAAGCGCAGCGACGAGGGCGGCAGGCCGTGCGCGGCCTCGAGCCGCTCGCAGAGCAGCACCATCGCCCGCACCTGGTCGACCGAGGTGACCTTCGGCAGGGTGACGACGAAGCCGGCCGGCGGCGCGCCGCCGAACGCCCCGAGCACCAGGTCCAGCGAGCGCACGCCGCGCCGCCGGGTCGGCGCCTCCAGCGACTTGATGCGGACCCCGCTGACGAACGGCGCGCCCGCACCGCCCAGCCCGGCGAGGACCTCGCCGGCGAGCCGCGCATGCCGGTCCTCCTCGTCGTCAGGTCGCGCGCCGTAGCCGTCCTCGAGGTCCAGCCGAAGGTCCTCGACCGGCTCGCCCGCCAGCTTGGCCAGCACCCGCGGCCACACCTCGTCGACCACCGCGGCGGCCAGCCCGGTGATCCGCGCCATCGACCCGGCGTCCTCGGCGGCCACCGCGTCCAGCGCGTCGGCGCCGGCCCGGGTCACGACGTCGGCGGCGGCCCGGTCGGCCGGCAGGTACAGCGTGTGCACCGGCTGCCGACCGGCCGGCTCTCCGGGCCAGCCCGCGGCCAGCGCCGCATCGGCAGGGGCGAGCAGGTCGTCCAGCTCGCGCAGGACGTCGTCGGGCAGGATCATCCGGTCGCGTCCCACCGGTCCCGCAGCGCGGCCAGCCCGTCGTCGGTCGGGCCGACCCCAGAGCCGCAGCCGGGCCATCCCGCCGTCCGGGTAGACGTCGAGGCGCACGTGGCTGGCCGGCGCCGACGGCTCGGCGAGCACGAAACGGTGCCGGGTGTCCGGCTGCAGCGCGGTGCGTTCCAGCAGCGGGAACCACGACCCAGGATCGGCGCGGTCGCCGTCGCCGTCGTACGCCGAGAGGGCGGCCGCCCCGGGCGCGTTCCCCAGGAACCATGTCGTGTCCAGCTCGACGACGCGCACCGAGCCGCGCGCGGCCAGCCGCACCTCGACCCAGTCGTTGCCGTCGTCGCGCCGCCGCGCGGTCTCCCAGCCCTCGCCCATCGACCGGGCCAGCCCGGGCGCGATCAGCCGGTCCGGCGACCCGTAGAACAGGTTGCTGCAGCCGGTGACCCGGCCGCCGAGGTCGAGCGCGGCGAGGTCGATGGTGCCGAGCGCCTCGATCGGCCGCGGGTCGGCGACGACCTGGCCGTGCACCCGCAGCCGGGCCACGCCGCCGTCCGGATGGATGGTGAGACGCAGGTGGGTCCACCGTCTCGCCGACGAGACGGCGAAGACGTTCGCGGTGTCGCCCTGGAGCGGCGAGCGCTCGACCAGCGTGGTCCACTCGGCCTCGCGCAGAGCGGCCACGGCCGGTTGCCCGTCGACGGCCAGCCCCTCGACCGACGCCTCGCTCGGGAAGTTGCCGGTGAAGTGGCTGGTGTCGACGACCACGGCGCGCACCACACCGGGCGCACCGAGCCGCACGATGGCCTCGTCGTGGCCGGGCTCGCGTCGCCGCCGGGTCTCCCAGCCGTCGTAGACCTGACCCTTCGCACCGAACGTCCGCGGCGTGAACGCGGCAGGTCCGGGGTTGATCAGGTTCTCCCGCCCGGCGAACAGCTCGTCGTTGGCCCACACCACGGCGCCGCCGAAGGTCCGCACCGCGAGGTCCGGCAGGGCCAGCGGGTCCTGGCCGGTCGCCTCCTCCTGGGCCATCACGCCTCCCCTCTCGACAGCAGCCGTCCGGTCGCCGGACCCGGCCGGTCCGCGCCGACCGGCGCCCCAGCCAACCACGTCCCGCGCACCACGCCGGTGAGCCGCGCACCGGCGTACGGCGACACCGCGTTGCGGTGGTGCAGCCGCGACGGGTCGACCACCTGCTCGGCATCCGGGTCGAACGCGACGAGGTCGGCCGCCGCCCCGGCCCTGATCCCGCCCTTCCTGGTGAGACCCACCAGCCCGGCCGGTCCTGACGACATCCAGCGCACCACGTCGGCCGGCGAGTGCCCGCGCCGGCGCGCCTCGGTCCACACCAGCGGGCAGCCCGAGCTGCAGCGAGGAGATGCCGCCCCAGGCGGTGCCGAAGTCGCCGGTGTCGAGGTGCTTGAGCTCGGCGGTGCACGGCGAGTGGTCGCTGACGACGAGGTCGATGGTGCCGTCGGCCAGGCCGGCCCAGAGCGCTTCCCGGTTGGCCTCGTCGCGCACCGGCGGGCAGCACTTGAACGACGTCGCCCCGTCCGGCACGTCCTCGGCGCGCAGCACCAGGTAGTGCGGGCAGGTCTCGACCGTCACCCGCACACCGTCGGCCTTGGCGGCCGCCAGCGCCGGCAGGGCCGCGGCGCTCGAGAGGTGCACGACGTGCAGCCGCGCCCCGGTCCGCCTGGCCGCGTCGATGACGGCGTCGATCGCGCGGTCCTCGGCGCTGTGCGGGCGCGACGCGAGAAACGTCCGGTACGCCGGGCCGGCTGCCGCCGGCGCCCCGGACAGGACGCCGGGGTCCTCGGCGTGCACGAGCAGCAGTCCGTCGGCCGCCGCCACCTCCTCGGCCGCGGCGAGCAATCCGGCCGACGACAACGCCGGGAACTCCTCGACCCCGGAGTCGGGCAGGAAGCACTTGACGCCCATCACCCCGGCGTCGAGCAGCGCGCCCAGCCGGCCGAGGTTGCCGGGCACGGCGCCGCCCCAGAAGCCGACGTCCACCAAGCACTTGCCCTCGGCCGCCGCCCGCTTGACCGCCAGCGCCTCGGGGTCCAGCGTCGGCGGCAGGCTGTTCAGCGGCATGTCGACGATCGTCGTCACGCCACCGGCCGCCGCGGCGCGGGTCGCCGAGGCGAAGCCCTCCCACTCGGTGCGGCCGGGCTCGTTCACGTGCACGTGGGTGTCGACCAGCCCGGGCAGCAGGACGACGTCGTCGCCGAGCTCGACCACCTCGCCGTTCGGTCGGCCGGTGACCGAGCGGTCCAGCGGCCCGACGCCCACGATCCGACCGCCCACGACGGTGACGGTCACCGCTTGCTCCCCGGCCGCGGCTGGCAGCACGGCACGGGGGGCGTGCAGCACGAGGTCGGTCATCCGGCGTGACTCAGGTGCCGCAGATGTGCTCGGGTCGGATCGGCACCCGGCTGAGGAACTGCCCGGTCGCCGCACGGACCGCGGACAGCACCGCCGGCCCCGAGGAGATGGTGGGCGGCTCGCCGACGCCGCGCAGCCCGTACGGCGCGTGTGGGTCCGGCAGCTCGAGGACCTCCACGGTCATCGGCGGCATGTCGAGGATGGTCGGGATCAGGTAGTCGGTGAAGGACGGGTTGCGGATGATGCCGTCCTGGACGACGACCTCCTCCATCAGCGCCAGCCCCAGCCCTTGCGCGCTGCCGCCGTGGATCTGCCCGACGACCGCCTGCGGGTTGACCGCCTTGCCGACGTCCTGGGTGCACGCCAGCTCGACGACCTTGACCAGGCCCAGCTCGACGTCCACGTCGACGACCGCGCGGTGGGCGGCGAACGCGTACTGCACGTGCGCGTTGCCTTGTCCGGTGGACGGGTCGACGGCCTCGGTGGGCCGGTGCCGCCACTCGACGGTCTCCTCGACCGCGTCGCCCCCCAGTGCGGCCACCAGCGTGTCGGTGTCGACCTCGTCCCAGGACGACACCCCGGAGCGGGCGAGCACCCGGTCGCGCACCCTCCGGCACGCCTCGCGCACTGCACCACCCGTCACGTAGGTCTGCCGGGACGCCGACGACGATCCGCCGCTGCCCACCGCGGTGTCCGCAGGTGCGACCACGACCCGCTCGACACCCAGCTCGGTGCGCGCGATCTGCTGCTGCACGGTGACCAGGCCCTGCCCCACCTCGGCCGCCGCGGTGTGCACGGTGACCACCGGCTCGCCCGCCGTCACCTCGAGCCGTACCCGGGCGGTCGAGTAGTCGTCGAAGCCCTCGGAGAACCCGATGTTCTTGTACGCCACCGCGTAGCCGATGCCCCGGCGTACGCCCTCGCCGTGGGTGGAGTTCGCCACCCCTCCGGGCAGCTGGCGAAGGTCCTCGCCGACCCGGTCCGGCGGCAGCGGCATCGCCTCCAGCCGGCGGAGCAGGTCGGCCACCGGTGCGGGGCTGTCGACCACCTGCCCGGTCGGCGCGATCGAGCCTTCCTCCATGGCGTTGCGGCAGCGCAGCTCGACCGGGTCGATGCCGAGCGCGGCCGCTCCCTTGTCCATCTGCGACTCGTAGGCGAACGCCGCCTGGACCGCGCCGAAGCCACGCATCGCGCCACACGGCGGGTTGTTCGTGTAGGCGCCGTAGCAGTCCATGTGCACGTTCGGCACGACGTAGGGGCCGATGCCCATCAGCCCGGCGTTGCCGACGACGGCCGCGCTGCTGGATGCGTAGGCCCCGCCGTCGAGCCAGATCGTGGCGCGGACGAAGACCAGGTCACCGGCCCGGGTGAACCCGTGCTCGTAGTGCAGCCGGGCCGGGTGCCGGTGCACGTGACCGAAGAACGACTCCTCGCGGTTGTACGACATCTTCACCGGCTTGCCGGTGTGCATCGCGAGCAGGCAGGCGTGCACGTGCATCGAGAGGTCCTCGCGGCCGCCGAACGCCCCGCCGACACCGGCGAGGGTGAGGCGCACCTTCTCGGGTGGCAGGCCGAGGGCGCCGCAGATCTGCTGCTGGTCGACGTGCAGCCACTGGGTGGCGACGTACAGGTCGACGCCACCGTCCTCGGCCGGCACCGCGAGACCGGACTCCGGGCCGAGGAACGCCTGGTCCTGCATGCCGACCTCGTAGTCGCCCTCGACCACGACGTCCGCGGTGGCGTCCGCGGCCGCCCTTGCGGATCTTCAGGTGCCGGATCAGGTTGCCGTGCGGGTGCAGCGGCGCCGCCTCCCGGCTGCGCTCCACGACCGGCGTCGGCTCCGGGTGCACCTCGCGGGCCGCGTGCCCCAGCGCGACCCGGGCGTCGGTGACCGGCTCGAGCTCCTCGTAGTCGACGACGATCCGCGCGGCGGCCCGCCGGGCCGTCTCCGGGTGCTCGGCCGCGACCAGCGCGACCGGCTCGCCCTGGTAGCGCACGACGTCCATCGCCAGCACCGGCTGGTCCTGGAACTCCAGCCCGTACCGCTTGTCGCCGGGGACGTCGTCGGCTGTGAGCACGGCATAGACGCCGGGCACGGCCAGCGCCGGCCCGAGGTCGATGGACCTGATCCGGGCGGCCGGGTACGGGCTGCGCAGGGTGACGCCCCAGAGCATCTCGTCGGCCCACAGGTCGCTGCCGTAGGCGAACTCGCCGGTGACCTTCAGGGTGCCGTCCGGCCGGGCCGCGTCGGTGCCGACGCCGCCGTCGGTGCGCACCGGGGTGCTGACGGGTGCCGTCATCGGGAGCTCCTCTCGAGCAGCCGCCGGGACGCCGACGCCGCGTCCCGCGCCAGCTCCTCCTCGTCGACCGTCACCAGCCGGTCCTGCTCCACCACCGCGCGACCGTCGACCAGCAGCAGCTCGAGCGGCGGCGCCGAGCCGAGGGCTAGCGCCGCGACCGGGTCGGCGATGCCCGCGTGCGGCAGCGTGTCGAGCCGCCACAGCGGCGAGGTCGGCGAGCTTGCCGACCTCGATCGACCCGATCTCGTCGGCCCGGCCGAGCACCTGGGCGCCGCCGTACGTCGCCAGCCGCAGCGCCTCGCGCACCGAGAGCGCGGTCGGCCCGCCGCGGGCCCGGGCGAACAACGCCGCGTGCCGCAGCTCCTCCAAGCAGCGAGCCGGCCTCGTTGGACGCCGCACCGTCGACCCCGAGCCCGACCGGGACGCCGGCGTCGACCAGGTCCCGGGTGCGGGCGATGCCGGCGCCGAGCCGGGCGTTGCTCGACGGGCAGTGCGCGACGCCGGTGCCGGTGGCGCCGAACCGGGCCACGGCCGCGTCGTCGAGGTGCACGGCATGGGCCATCCAGACGTCCGGACCGAGCCAGCCCAGCGAGTCGACGTACTCGGTGGGGGTCGCGCCGAACCGTTCGCGCGCAGAACGTCTCCTCGTCGACGGTCTCGGCCAGGTGGGTGTGCAGCCGCACGCCGTGCCGGCGGGCCAGGTCGGCCGCCTCGGTCATCAGCTTCGCGGTCACCGAGAACGGCGAGCAGGGCGCCACCGCCACCCGCAGCATCGAGTCGTACGACGGGTCGTGGAACCGGGTGATCGCCGACTCGGTCGCGTCCAGGACGGCGTCCAGGTCCTCGACCACCGAGTCGGGCGGCAACCCGCCCTGGCTGGCGCCGAGGTCCATCGACCCGCGGGTCGGGTGGAAGCGCAGCCCCACCGCCGCCGCTGCGCCGATCTCGGCCGCGAGCAGGTCACCGCCGCCGGCCGGGAACACGTAGTGGTGGTCGGTGCTCGTCGTGCAGCCGGTGCGTGCCAGCCAGCCGAGCGCCGCAGCCGACGCGGCCCGCACGACCTCCTCGTCGATGCCGGCCCACACCGGGTAGAGCTCGGTGAGCCACTCGAACAGCGTCGCGTCGACGGCCAGCCCGCGGGTCGCCCACTGGTAGAGGTGCTGGTGGGTGTTGACCAGGCCTGGCGTGAGCAGGCAGCCGGTCGCGTCGAGGACGCGGTCCGCCGCCCGGCGTACCTCCTCCGGTGCCGGCCCGGCACCGACCGCGCTGATCCGGTTGCCCTCGACCACGACGTGCCCGGCCGGGTGCTCGGTACCCGCGGCGTCCACGGTGCAGACCGTCGCGCCCTCGATCACGAGCACGTCGCTCACGCCCGCATCCGGTCGGCCGCCAGCCGCACGGCGTCGAGGATCTTCTCGTAGCCGGTGCAGCGGCACAGGTTCCCGGCGAGCGCCTCGCGCACCGTGTCGTCGTCCGGGGCCGGCACCCGCTGCAGCAGGTCGTGCACCGCGACCACCAGGCCCGGGCGTGCAGAAGCCGCACTGCACGGCCCCGGTCTCCAGGAACGCGGTCTGCACCGGGTGCAGCCCGGCCGCGTCGTCGTCGGCGAGCCCCTCGACCGTGACGACGTCGCGGCCCTCGGCCTGGCCGGCCGCCACCAGGCAGGCGCACACGACCTCGCCGTCGAGGTAGACCGAGCACGACCCGCACTCGCCCTGCTCGCAGGCGTTCTTCGAGCCCGGCAGCCCGAGCCGTTCACGCAGCAGGTAGAGCAGGCTCTCGCCCTCCCACACGTCGTCCGCCTGCCGGCGCTCGCCGTTCACCGTGAGCTCGACCCGCATCCTCAGGCCGCCTCTCGCCGGTAGTCCTGCCAGGCCCAGCCCAGCGTGCGCCGGGCCAGCACCGAGAGGGCGTGCCGCCGGTACGCCGCGGTGCCGCGCACGTCGTCGATCGGTGACGCGTCAGCCGCGACCAGGTCGCCGAACCGCGTCGCGACGGCGTCGGGGACCTCGGCCCGCGACTCCCACAGCCCGTCCTCGGCCAGCGCCGCCGCGAGGAACAGCTCGGCAGTCCGCGCGTGCCGCGGCGTCGGGGCGGCCGAGCCGATCGCCGCGCCGACCGCCTGCCGCTCGGGATGCAGCGCGAGCCCGAACGACGTCACGGCGATCACCATCGCGTTGCGGGTGCCGATCTTGGCGAACTGCTGGGGGCCGGCCAGCGGCGGCAGCAGCACCGCAGAGATCAGCTCGTCCGGCTCCAGCGCGCTCTTCTTCACGCCGGTGAAGAAGTCCGCGACCGGGACCTGCCGCGACCCCGCGCACCGACTCGACCTCGACGACGGCGTCGATCGCGAGCAGCACCGGGTGCGCGTCGCCGGCCGGGGAGGCCGAGCCCAGGTTGCCGCCGACCGTGCCGCGCACCCGGATCTGCGGCGAGCCGACGGTCCGGGACGCCATCGCCAGCCCGGGAGCCGTGCTCGGCCAGCTCGGTCATCACCCGGGCGAAGGTCACGCCGGCGCCGAGCCGGATCCCGCCGTCGTCGCTGCGGGACCACTCGCCCAGCTCGGGGACCCGGGTGAGGTCGATCAGGACGTCCGGCCGGTGCCGGTCGAAGTTGAGCTCGACCATCACGTCGGTGCCACCCGCGATCGGCACCGCGCCGGGGTGCTCGCTGCGCGCGGCCAGCGCGTCGGCCCACGTGCTCGGCGCGAGGAACTCCACTCCGGCCGTCCCCTTCCCTCGGTGGGAGTCGAACATGCACCGCCCCGCACCGGCTGTCAGGAACCCGGCATGCCTGCGAGCATGATCGAAGACGTTACGGCGCGCTGGCCGAGGATACCGCCCGCTCGCCCCGACGCAGGAGCACCAGATGGCCGACCCCGTCCGCCGCCGGCAGTGACGTCTCGTCCGGCACCTACCATTGCCCCAGCTGTGACTACGAGCTCCAGGTGACCTCGACCCAGCGCCTGCCGCCGTGCCCGTCCTGCGGCACCGGCCAGTGGTGGACGTACCGGCGACGGCGCTGAGTCCCACGCGCACACTCACGCCTCGCGGGCAACGACGCTCGAACCAGCCGGCTCAGGCGAGGCGGGCGTGCAGCCGGACGACCGTCCCGCTGCGCCGGACCGGATCTGCACCAGGTCGCAGAGCTGGTTGGCCAGCCACACCCCGCGGCCACCCGTCCGGTCCACCGAGGGGCTCTCGCGGCCGATCAGCGGGTCGGCGATGTTGCCCGAATCGGACACCTCGCAGACCAGCGTCGCGGGCTCGCGCCAGATCCGCAGCACCCCGGCCCCGCCGCCGTGCATCAGGCTGTTCGCCGCGATCTCGTCGACGCACAGCACCAGGTCCTGGGCCGCGGCGGACGGCACATCGTGCGCGGCACAGGCGCTCTCGACCAGCCGGCGGACCGCGGCCAGCTCGCCGGAGCCGAAGGCCAGCTCGACCGGCGGCTCGCTCGGCGGCGGCAGCGGCCGGTGCCGCAGCGCCCGGTGCGGCCGCTCCGCCCGGAAGCGGTCGCTGGACGACCAGGTCCCGGCGTCCAGGACCAGCGGGTGGTTGGCCCGCGCCTCCTCGACGACCTCGCCCGGCAGCGCGGTGACGTCGTACGGGCAGAGCAGCCGCCAGGCCGGGCCGCCCGCGAACGCCAGGTTGAGAAGCGACTCGTGCTGGTGGCACTCGGCCAGCTCGGCCTCGCTGCGACCGGCCCAGATCGGCTCGCCGAGCCCGCGGACCGCGCGCCCGGCGGCGACGTTCCTCGCCAGGAAGTCGCGCCACACCGGGATGATCCGGGCCGGGTTGGCCCCCACCTCGACCATGTCGACGATCTGCACGTCGGGCTCCCCGTCGAACAGCTTCCGCAGGGCGGCGAGCCGCTCACCTACGGTGGCGACCAGCACCGCCTCGTCGCGCTCGATGCCCTCCCGGAGGAAGCCGCAGACCTCGTCGAGGAACTCGGGCAGCGAGGCGTAGAGAAATGCCTCGTGCGAGAAACCGCCGATATGGTCGACCATCGAGGCACTGGTCACCGGGTCACCGTACGCCCCTTCCTCGACCCCTGGGGCGCCAACGCAAACGCGGATCAACCGACCTTGACCGGGCAACGACCTGCTCCCTAGGGTCGCGCAGCAGGAGAGACCTCCACATGCGGGAGGACGGGTGTGACCGCAGCGTCGCGGCTGACCGTGGTCGTCGCCCCCGACTCGTTCAAGGGGAGCCTCCCTGCGCACGAGGTGGCGGCGGCGGTCGAGACCGGCCTGCGCTCCGCGGCCGCGAGCTCCGGGGTCGCGCTCGAGGTCCGCCGGCACCCGGTGGCCGACGGCGGCGAGGGCACTGTGGAGATCCTGCTGGCCGCCGGTTGGCGGCGCCGCGAACGCACGGTGGTCGGCCCGACCGGCGCGCCGGTCCGCGCGGCGTTCGCCCTGTCGCCCGAGGGAGCCGGGCCGCTCACCGCGGTGGTGGAGCTCGCGGCGGCGTCCGGGCTGACGCTGCTGCCCGGTGGGACGACGGACCCGCGCAACGCCGGCACCTACGGCACCGGCGAGCTGATCGCCGCGGCGCTGGACGAGGGCGTCGAACGGCTGGTCCTCGGCATCGGCGGCAGCGCGACCACCGACGGCGGCACCGGGATGGCCGCGGCCCTCGGCGTCCGCCTGCTGGACGGGAAGGACCGTCCGCTGGCTGCCGGCGGCGCGGCGCTGACCGGGCTGGCCCGGATCGACACCACCCGCCTGGACGCCCGGCTCGCCGGCACGGAGGTCGTGGTCGCCTGCGACGTCGACAACCCGTTGACCGGCCCGACCGGGGCCGCCGCGGTCTACGCACCGCAGAAGGGCGCCTCCGCCGCTGACGTCACCGTGCTCGACGCCGGGCTGGCCCGCCTGGCCCAGCTGCTGCACCGCGACCACGGCCTCGACGTCGCGCGCATCCCGGGCGCGGGCGCGGCGGGGGGCGTCGGGGCGGGTGCGGTGGCCTTCCTCGGTGCCCACCTCACTCCGGGCATCGAGCTGCTGCTCGACCTCGTCGGCTTCGACCAGGCCCTGGCCGGCGCCGACCTGGTGGTCACCGGCGAGGGGTCCTTCGACCACCAGTCGCTGGCCGGCAAGGCGCCGGTGGGCGTCGCACGCCGGGCCCGCGCCGCGGCGGTGCCGGTCGTGGTGCTGGCCGGGCGGGTCGACCTGGACGCCGCCGACCGGGCCCGGCTCTTCGATCTCGGGATCGTCGGCAGCCATGCGCTGCTCGACCTCGAGCCCGACGTCGCGCAGGCCATGGTTCGCGCCGGGCCGTTGCTGAGCGAGCTCGCCGCCCGGGCGTTCCACGCCCTCCCCACCGGGTCGAGCCTGCAACCGGAAGGAGCAGCATGACCGACAGCAGGGTCCAGATCGACGGACCGATGAAGGACCGGTACGACGAGGTGCTGACCGACAAGGCGCTCGCGTTCCTCGCCGACCTGCACCGCCGCTTCGACGCGCGCCGCCGGGAGCTGCTCGCCCTGCGGGACCAGCGCTACGCCGAGCTGGCCGCCGGCGGGATGCTGGACTTCCTCAGCGAGACCAAGGACGTCCGCGAGGACGACGGCTGGCGGGTCGCCGAGGCGGCTCCCGGGCTGGTCGACCGGCGGGCCGAGATCACCGGGCCGACCGACCGCAAGATGACCATCAACGCGCTCAACTCCGGTGCCCGGGTCTGGCTGGCCGACCTCGAGGACGCCAACACCCCGCTGTGGGAGAACCTGGTCGAGGGACAGCTCAACCTGCGGGACGCGATCGACCGGCGGATCGACTTCAGCTCGCCGGAGGGCAAGTCCTACGCGCTGAACGAGGACGTCGCCACCATCGTGGTCCGGCCGCGCGGCTGGCACCTGCCCGAGAAGCACATCCTGGTCGACGGCGAGCGGACCTCCGGCAGCCTCACCGACTTCGGCCTCTACTTCTTCCACTGCGCGCAGAAGCAGATCGCGGGCGGGCTCGGGCCCTACTTCTACCTGCCGAAGATGGAGTCGCACCTCGAGGCCCGGCTGTGGAACGACGTCTTCGTCCACGCGCAGGACGCGCTGGGCATCCCGCAAGGCACGATCCGGGCCACCGTGCTCATCGAGACCTACCCGGCCGCCTTCGAGATGGAGGAGATCCTCTACGAGCTGCGCGACCACTCGGCCGGCCTGAACGCCGGGCGCTGGGACTACATGTTCTCGGTCATCAAGAAGTTCCGGACCCGCGGCGAGGACTTCCTGCTCCCGGACCGCAACGCGGTCACGATGACCGTCCCGTTCATGCGGGCCTACACCGAGCTGCTGGTGCGCACCTGCCACAAACGCGGCGCGCACGCGATCGGCGGCATGGCAGCGTTCATCCCGAGCAAGGACGAGGAGACCAACAAGGCCGCCTTCGAGAAGGTGCGCGACGACAAGACCCGTGAGGCCGGCGACGGCTTCGACGGGTCCTGGGTGGCCCACCCGGCGATGGTGCCGCTGTGCACCGAGGTGTTCGACGCGGTGCTCGGCAACCGCCCCCACCAGGTCGACCGGACCCGGGACGACGTGCAGGTGAGCGCCGAGCAGCTGCTCGACGTGAAGAGCACACCCGGCGCGGTCACCGAGGGCGGGCTGCGGTCGAACATCAGCGTCGGCGTGCAGTACCTCGAGGCCTGGCTGCGCGGCTCGGGCGCCGTCGGGATCAACAACATGATGGAGGACGCCGCGACCGCCGAGATCTCCCGGTCACAGGTATGGCAGTGGCTGCACAATGACATCCGGCTGGACAACGGCGAGGTCGTCACCCGCGAGCTGGTGGAGCGGCTGATCGAGGAGGAGGTCGGAGCCATCCGCTCGAAAGTAGGCGACGACGCCTTCGCGAACGGACGGTGGGAGGACGCGCGCGGACTGTTCACCGAGATGGCGCTGTCCGAGGACTTCGAGGACTTCCTCACCATCCCGGCCTACGAGCGGATGCCCTAGGGCCGACGCCATGACCGCGGAGACCATCGACGAGCTCGCCGGCCGCCTTCGCGCCGAGCTGGGCGACGACGCCGTCATCACCGACCGGGCCAGGCTGCGCACCTACGAGTGCGACGGACTGACCCACTACAAGGTCACCCCGGCGATCGTGGTGCTGCCCCGCAGCACCGCACAGGTGGCCGACGTGGTGCGGGCCTGCATCGACGCCGGCGTGCCCTACGTCGCGCGCGGCTCGGGCACCGGGCTCTCCGGAGGGGCGCTGCCGCACGCCGACGGTGTCCTCGTGGTGACCTCGCAGCTGCGCGACATCCTCGACGTCGACATCTCGGCGCAGCGAGCCGTCGTGCAGCCCGGAGTCATCAACCTGGACGTCACCAAGGCCGCGCAGCCGGACGGCTACTACTACGCGCCCGACCCGTCCAGCCAGCAGGTGTGCTCGATCGGCGGCAACGTCGCCGAGAACTCCGGCGGCGCGCACTGCCTGAAGTACGGCTTCACCACCCACCACGTCACCGGCCTCGAGCTGGTCGTGCCCGACGGCAGTGTCGTCCGGCTGGGCGGCCAGGCGCCGGACCCGCCCGGCTACGACCTGATCGGCGCGTTCGTCGGCTCCGAGGGCACCCTCGGCATCGCGACCGAGGTCACCGTCCGGCTGATGCGCTCCCCCGAGGCGGTCCGCACCCTGCTGGCGGCCTTCCCGTCCACCGACGAGGCGGGCGGTGCGGTGTCGGCCGTGATCGGCGCCGGCGTCGTCCCGGCGGCGATCGAGATGATGGACGCGCTGGCGATCGAGGCCGCTGAGGCAGCGGTGCACTGCAACTACCCGGCGGGCGCCGGCGCGGTGCTCATCGTCGAGCTGGACGGCCCGCACGCCGAGGTCGAGGCACAGTTCGGCGAGGTGGAGCGGCACTGCCGCGACAACGGCGCGTTCGAGATCAGGATCGCCGTCGACGACGCCGAGCGGGCGCTGTTCTGGAAGGGCCGCCGGTCGGCCTTCGCCGCGGTCGGGCGGATCAGCCCGGACTACATCGTGCAGGACGGCGTCATCCCGCGGACGGCGCTGCCCGAGGTGCTGCGACGCATCGCCGCGCTCTCGGCCGGTTCCGGGGTGCGGGTCGCCAACGTGTTCCATGCCGGCGACGGCAACCTGCACCCGCTGGTGCTCTTCGACGAGGCCGTGCCCGGCGAGGCGGAGGAGGCCGAGAACGTCTCCGGCGCGATCCTCGACCTGTGCATCGAGCACGGCGGCTCGATCACCGGCGAGCACGGCGTCGGCGTCGACAAGACGAGGTACATGCCGAGGATGTACACCGACGACGACCTCGACACCATGCAGATGCTGCGCTGCGCCTTCGACCCGCACCACCTGTCCAACCCCGGCAAGGTGTTCCCGACGCCGCGGCTGTGCGGCGAGGTTCCCGGCCGGCACAAAGGCCCGCACCCGCTCCAGCAGGCCGGGCTGGCGGAGGTGTTCTGAGGTGCCGGCGGCCGACCTCGTGCGCGACGACCTGAAGAAGGCCGCCCGGACCCGCGCCGTCCGGGGAGCACGGGACGACGTCGCCGGGGTCCGGCCCCGCCACGTCGCGGCGCCGGCCTCGACCGACGAGGTCGCCGAGGTGCTCCGGGTGGCCGCGCGGCACGACCTGACCGTCGTCCCCCGCGGCGCCGGCAGCGCGCTCGGCTGGGGAGCGCCGCCCACCCGCGCCGACCTCGTGCTGGACACCACTCGCATCACCGGCGTCGTCGAGCACGCCGCCGGCGACCTGGTCGTCACGGTCCGCGCGGGCACGCCGGTCAGCGAGCTACAGGCCGTGGTGGCCGCAGCCGGCCAGCAGCTCGCGCTGGACACACCGTTCCCCAGCGCGACCGTGGGCGGCATCCTGGCCGTGGGCACCAGCGGGCCGCGGCGGCTGCTCTACGGCACCGCGCGCGACCTGCTGATCGGCATCACCTTCGTCCGGGCTGACGGCGTCGTCGCCAAGGCCGGCGGCAAGGTCGTGAAGAACGTCGCGGGCTACGACTTCGGCAAGCTGCTCACCGGATCGTTCGGCACCCTCGGCGTCATCACCGAGGCGGTGTTCCGGCTGCACCCGTTGCCGGCCGCCCGCCGCGCGGTCACCACGATCTGCCTCGACGCCGCCTCGGCCGGGCGCGCGGCCCTGGCGGTCCTCGGCTCGCAGGTCGTGCCCACGGCCGTCGAGCTCGACGCGCGGATCGACGGGACGGTGGCGGTCACCGTGCTGGTCGAGGGCGTCGAAGCCGGCGTGGCGGGGCGCACTGCGGTGGTGCTGGACCTGCTCGGCGACGACGCGACCGAGCAGGCCGAGCCACCGCCCGGGTTCGGGAACCTGCCGTTCGACGCCGACGGAACCGGCCTGAAGGTCACGGCGTCGCTGCCCGGTGTCGCACCGGTGCTCGCGGCCGCCCAGCTGATCGCGCAGCACCAGGGCGTCGCGCTCAGCGTCCGCGGCTCGGCGGCCGGTGTCCTCTACGCCGGGCTGCCCGCGTCGACCGACCCGGCCACGGTCGCAGCGGTCGTCGTGGGGCTGCGCGCGGCAGCATCGCCGTACCACGGGACGGTCACCGTGCTCACCACTCCGGGCGAGGTCCGCGACCAGGTCGACCTGTGGGGCCCGGTGCCCGGCATCGAGGTGATGCGCCGCCTCAAGCACGAGCTCGACCCGGCGCACCGGCTGTCGCCCGGTCGCTTCGTCGGAGGCATTTAGATGGCAACAGCGTTCGACGACCACCGCCCGCCGTCCGCCGAGCTGGCCGCCGACTGCGTGCACTGCGGGTTCTGCCTGCCCACCTGCCCGACCTACCTGCTCTGGGGCGAGGAGATGGACAGCCCGCGCGGGCGGATCTACCTGATGCAGGCCGGTCTGGACGGCGAGCCGCTGTCCGAGGCGATGGTCGGGCACTTCGACGCCTGCCTCGGCTGCATGGCCTGCGTGACGGCCTGCCCGTCCGGCGTGCAGTACGACCGGCTGATCGAGGCCACCCGGGCCCAGGTCGAGCGCCGGCACCGACGGCCGGTCACCGACCAGCTGCTGCGGGGGCTGATCTTCGCGCTGTTCCCGCACCCGCGGCGGCTGCGGCTGCTGCGCGGCCCCCTCGCGGCCTACCGGCGGTCCGGGCTGCAGCGCGCGGTCCAGGGAAGTGGTGTCCTCACCCGGCTCTCGCCGAGCCTGGCCGCGATGGAGGCGCTGGCCCCCGTGGTGCGACCCGCGCCGCGGCTGCCGGAGCGGGTGGCCGCCCGCGGTCCCCGCCGGGCGGTGGTCGGGATGCTCACCGGCTGCGTGCAGCGGGAGTTCTTCCCTCGGGTGAACGCCGCCACCGCGCGAGTGCTGGCCATGGAGGGCTGCGACGTTGTCATCCCGCGCGACCAGGGCTGCTGCGGGGCGCTGAGCGTGCACAACGGCCGCGAGGCCGAGGCGATGGCCTTCGCCCGCCGCACGGTGGACACCTTCGAGGCGGCCGGCGTCGAGCACGTCGTCGTCAACGCCGCCGGCTGCGGGTCGTCGATGAAGGAGTACGCCGAGCTGCTGCGCGACGACCCGGCGTACGCCGATCGGGCCGCCCGGTTCGCCGCCTCGGTGCGGGACGTGTCCGAGCTGCTCGCCGAGCTCGGGCCGGTGGCCGGTCGGCATCCGCTGCCGGTGACCGTCGCGTACCACGACGCCTGCCACCTCGGTCACGCGCAGGGCGTGCGGACCCAGCCGCGTGACCTGCTGCGCGGCATCCCCGGGCTCGAGCTGCGCGAGGTGGCCGACCCGGACATCTGCTGCGGCTCGGCAGGTGTCTACAACCTGCTGTTCCCGCAGGCCGCCGGCGAGCTCGGCGACCGGAAGGCCCGGTCGGTGCTGGCCACCGGGGCGGAGGTCATGGTGACCGCCAACCCGGGCTGCCTGATGCAGGTCGCGGCGGCCGTCCAGCGGCAGGGCCGCCGGATCGTGCTCGCTCACACCGTCGAGGTGCTGGACGCCTCGCTGCGCGGCCGGACGGTCGAGCAGATGACCCGCGGCCTCGCGCTGGGTCGAAGCGGCGGTCACTGATCGTCGCGGAAGTGGGGTTCACCCGGCGAGGTCCTGGGCAGTCTGGGGGGTGGCGCCCGCCTGGCGCGCCGACCCCCACGTCTTGGAGGCCGTCCGCCATGTGCCAGACCACACCGCGACAGGAGCGTGAGCTACCGGTCTCGCGGGAGGCTCCGGCGCTGGCCCGCGAGTTCCTGCGCGGCGCCACCTGTGCCGAGCATCACAGCGAGGTCCTCGACGACGCGGTGCTCATGGTCAGCGAGCTGGTGACCAACTCGGTCCTGCACGGCGGACCTCCCGTCGTGGTCGCCGTCGACTGCACGGAGGACACCCTGCAGGTCCGGGTGCGCGACGGCTCGTCCGAGCTCCCCGCCGCGCGCGACGCGCAGCAGACCGACGAGAGCGGCCGGGGACTCGCCCTGGTGGCCGAGATGTCGGCCGACTGGGGCGTCGACCCCGTGGCGGACGGCAAGAACGTCTGGTTCGTCCTCCGCTGAGCGCCGAACTGCCCTAGCGTCGGCGGGGCGGCGCTGCTCGAGGCAGGGGTGATCTGGATGCAGCTCATCGGGTTCCTGGGTGGCATGAGCTGGGAGTCGTCCGCGGAGTACTACCGGCTGGTCAACGAGAGCGTCCGGGACCGGCGAGGGGGGCTGCACTCCGCCCGCTGCCTGATGTACTCGGTGGACTTCGCCGCGATCGAGCGGATGCAGGCCGAGGGCCGGTGGGAGGACGCCGCGGCAGCGCTCACCCAGGCGTGTCGCGCGCTCGAGGCGGGCGGAGCGGACTTCCTGGTGCTGTGCACGAACACGATGCACAAGGTCGCTGACACCCTGGCCGACGCCGTGGACCTGCCGATCCTGCACATCGGCGACACCACCGCTGCCGCCGTCCTCGGTGCCGGCGTCCGCCGGGTCGGGCTGCTGGGCACCGGGTTCACCATGTCCCAGCCGTTCTACGCCGACCGGCTGGCCGGCCATGGCCTCGACGTGCTCGTCCCGTCCGAGGAGGACCGGGCCGCCGTGCACCGCATCATCTACCAGGAGCTGTGCCTCGGCGTGATCCGTCCGGAGTCGCGCGAGATCTACCGGCAGGTCATCCGTCGGCTGGTCGACGCCGGCGCCGAGGGCGTGATCTACGGCTGCACCGAGATCGAGCTGCTCGTCGGCCCGGACGACAGCCCGGTCCCGGTGTTCCCGACGACCCGGCTGCACGTCGAGGCGGCGGTCGACCGAGCCCTCAGCGCGCTCGAGGTGCGGCGGCCCGAGCTGCCGTAGCCGCGGCCTCGTCCAGATCCGCCTCGTCGAGGGTCGCACCATCGACCATCTGGCTGGACGGCGCCGAGACCGATGCCGCCCGACTGGCCGGGTCATGACCTGGGACCAGGTCAGCCGCCGCAGCATCTGCGGCCTCGGCGGCGTCCTGGCGCCGGGCCTCGATGCCGGACATCGTGCGCAGCTTCTCCTCCGGCAGGAAGAACACCACGACGAAGGCGACGAGCACCACTGCGGCAGCCGAGGTGAACACCAGGTCCATCGAGCCGGTGAAGCCCTCGAGGAACGGCCTGGCCAACCGGTCGTCGAGCCGGGACAGGAACGAGGTGTCGTCCAGCGCGCCCTTCGGCAGCCCTCCGCCGCCGGTGACCGCGTCGACCACCCGCTTGTTGGTCGGGTCGGACAGCACCTGCGGGTCGGTCAGCGCCGCTCTGGAAGGCGGGTGTCGCCGCGTCGGCGCGGAACGCCGCCGCGATCTTGTCGCCCACCGTGGAGAACAGCACCGAGAGGAACACCGCGGTGCCCAGGGTGCCGCCCATCTGCCGGAAGAAGGTGGCCGACGAGGTGGCCACTCCCATGTCCTGGGGCGGTACGGCGTTCTGCACCGCGAGCGTCAGCGGCTGCATGTTGAAGCCGAGCCCGATCCCGAAGACGGCGGCCAGCGTCATCGTGACCCACAGCTCGGTGTCGACGCCGATCTGGCCGAGTCCGGCGAGCGCCAGCACCAGCAGCCCCGAGCCGATGATCGGGAACTTCTTGTACCGCTCGGTGCGGGAGATGATCTGGCCGGAGACGATGGAGCCGGCCATGATGCCGAAGGTCAGCGGGATCAGCAGCAGGCCGGCCTTGGTGGGCGAGACCCCCTTGACGATCTGCAGGTACAGCGGGAGCGCGGCCAGGCCGCCGAACATGCCCATGCCGAGGATGAAGTTCAGCAGCGACCCGATGCCGAAGGTCCTGCCGCGGAACAGCCGCAGCGGGATCAGCGCGTCGTCGCCGTACCGGGTCTCCGCCGCCACGAAGGCCGCGATGCCGAGGGCGCCGACCAGGTAGGACGCGATCGCCGGGCCCGAGGTCCAGCCCCACTCGCGGCCCTGCTCGGCGACCAGCAGCAGCGGCACCAGCCCGACGACCAGCGCGAGCGCGCCCGGCCAGTCGATCCGGTGGTCCCTGCGGGTGTGCGGCAGGTGCAGGCTGCGCATGACGAGCAGCAGCGCGCCGATGCCGACCGGGACGTTGACCAGGAAGACCCAGCGCCAGCCGGTGACGCCGAGGATGCTGTCCTGGCCGGCGAAGAAGCCACCGACGACCGGACCGAGCACGCTGGACGTGCCGAAGACCGCGAGGAAGTAGCCCTGGTACTTCGCGCGCTCACGCGGCGGCACGATGTCGCCGATGATCGTCAGCGCCAGCGAGAACAGGCCGCCGGCGCCGAGCCCCTGGAACGCGCGGAACGCCGCGAGCTCGGTCATCGAGGTGGCGAAGCCGCTCAGCGCGGAGCCGAGCACGAAGATCGAGATGGCCGCGAGGAAGAACGGCCGTCGGCCGTAGAGGTCGGAGAGCTTGCCGTAGAGCGGCGTGCTGATCGTGGCGGTGATGAGGTAGGCGGTCGTGACCCAGGCCTGCACCGACAGGCCCTGCAGGTCGTCGGCGATGGTGCGGATCGACGTCGCCACGATCGTCTGGTCCAGCGCGGCGAGGAACATCCCGGCCATCAGCCCGGACAGGATCGTCAGGATCTGCCGGTGGCTCAGCTCGCCGGACGCCGGGCTCTGTGCCGTGGCCGCGCCGGCGGACTTCGTGGGGTCGTTGCTCATGAGGCGTGCTCCTGGGAGGCGTGGCTCTGCGCGATGTCGGTCAGCGCGCTGCGCTGCTCGATGAAGCTGTCGTTGAAGCGTTCGAGGAGGGCGGTCAGGGCGTCGACGTCGTCGGCCGGCCAGCCCTCGAGGAGGCGGGCGAACATCCGCTGCCGGTGCTCCTGCTTGGCGGCGTAGGCCGTCCGCCCGCGCTCGGTGGCGACGAGCAGGCTGGCCCGCCCGTCCTCCGGGTCGGACTGCCGCTCGACCAGCCCGGCCTTGACCAGCTGGGCGACCTGGCGGCTCACCGTCGAGGGGTCGACGCACGCCGTCTCGGCGAGCGCCGAGCTGCGCCGCGGCCCGTCGTTGACCAGCTGGAAGAGCAGGCCGTAGGCCGCCCACTCGACGCCGTCGCCGCTGGTGCTGCGGCTGGCGACGAGCTGTTGACGCATCCCGGCGAAGGCCCGCTGGAGGCGGATCACCTGCTCGCCGAGAGCGCTCACGCTGTCGGGACCGACGGTCACGGGGTCCTCCGGAGGCTGGGGCGGATGCTGGTTCACCGGCGCAACTGCTTGCATGCCTCATCTAACTGGTTGCAGCATACATTCATTCCCCGGGACGTCAACCCAGCCGGGCGGCCAGCCGCTGCGCGTCGTACGGGGCGTGCACCTTGACGTCGTTGTCGAAGTAGGCGACCACGTCGCGCCCCTCGTCGCGCCACTGCCTGACCCGCGCCGCCCAGGTGTCCAGGGCCTCGTCGGAGTAGCCGCTGACGTAGAGCTCGGCGTCCCCGTGCAGCCGGACGTAGGCGTGCTGGGCGGTCGGCTCCAGGAACAGCGGCCACTTCCCCGCGGTGTCCGCGGTGACGACCGCGATGCCGTGCTCCCGGAGCAGGGGCAGGAACCGTGGGTTCTCGTACGTCGGGTGCCGCACCTCGAGTGCGTGCCGCAGCGGCCGGTCCGCGTCGGTCGTCAGCCAGGCCCTCCCCTCGACCCGCTCGTCGTGCCCGGCGGCCAGTGCGGCCGCCGCCGTGGTCGTCCGAGGAAGCAGCGCGAAGAAGTCGGCCAGCCGCGCCTCGTCGTACCCCAGGTTCGGCGGCAGCTGCCAGAGCAACGGTCCGAGCTTGGCGCCGAGAGCGAGCACGCCGGAGGCGAAGAAGTTGGCCAGCGGGACCTCGACGCCGCGCAGCTTCTTCATGTGCGTGACGAAGCGGCCGCCCTTGACGGAGAACAGGAAGTCCGGCGGGGTCCGGTCGTGCCAGGCCCGGAAGCTCTCCGGCTTCTGCAGCGCGTAGAAGGAGCCGTTGACCTCGATGGTGCTCAGCAGGCTGGCCGCGTGCTCCAGCTCGAGCCGCTGCGGCAGCCCGGGCGGGTAGAACACCCCACGCCACGGCGGGTAGTTCCACCCCGAGATGCCCACCCGCGCGCTGCCGCCCACCAGCCCAGGCTAGGTCGGGTTACCGTCGGACGTGATCTCCGTACCGCTCGCCCGGGCGCTCCGCGACGCCGGCCTCGTCTGGGTCCCTGCTGCCGGCGACCGGTTCGTCGTCGCCGACCGCGGGATGGACGACCAGGTGTTCGTCCTCAGTGACATGACGGTCGAGGTGCGCTCGTTCCCCACCGGCCCGGTGATCGCCTTCAACGGCACCACCGAGTGGGCGCTGGACTCGCTCGACCAGGACGACGCCCTGTGGCTGCCGGCCGAGGACCAGCTGCGCGACTGGCTCGGCCCGTCGTTCCGCCGGCTGGAACGCGCGACGGAGGACTTCGCCGTCGTGGTGGCCGACGGCGAAGGCGAGGTCCGGACGACCGGTGCCGACCCGGCGACGGCCTACGCCCACGCCGTGCTGGCCCGGCTGCACGCCGGGGCGAGCCGCTGACGGCGGCGATCAGACCAGCGCGACCTCCGGCCAGTCCGACGGGAGGTCGGGTCGTACCTCGGCCACCATGTCCAGCCCGGTGATCCGGATGACCCGGTCGCCCAGCGGCGTCGGGCGACACAGCACCAGCGGCCGCTGGATCTGGCCGCGGGCGTCGGCGAGATGCATCAGGAAGGCGACCAGCGTCGACCCCATCAGGGTCGCGCCGCCGAGGTCGACGTAGGTGACGCTCCCGGGGGCTTCCAGCAGCTGCCGCGCAGCCACGCCGAGGGCCTTGGCATCGGAAAGGTCGACGTCACCGACGATCCGGACGAAGACCACGTTGGAGTCGCGTGGTCTGGTGATAGACAGCCGCATTTGTTCTTGGGAATGGATCGTCATGATCCGCCAGCTCTCGCACCTGGGCGATGGACGCCGGGGTCCGGGGCGGCAGCAGGGGTGTCTGCGCTGAAAACCGTACTCCTTCCCGGACCTCCCCGGGCCTCTCACCAGCAACTTTCCGGCGACGGGACGCGTATCCGGCGACACCTTCTGCCCGGTCGAGGCCGCGACCTGAGACGCTCGACCATCCCGGTTGCGTAGTGTCGGGGCGTGACATTGATCAAGACCGACGGCCTCACCAAGAGGTACGGGCCGGTGACCGCCGTCTCCGAGCTCACCGTCGACGTCGAGCCCGGCGTCGTCGGGCTGATCGGCGCCAACGGCGCCGGCAAGTCGACGCTGATCAAGATCCTGCTCGGCCTGCTGCCGCCGACCTCGGGCTCGGCCGACCGTGCTCGGCCTGGACATCGCCACCGACGGCGCAGCGATCCGCGAGCGGGTCGGCTACATGCCCGAGCACGACTGCCTGCCGCCGGACGTCTCGGCGACCGAGTTCGTCGTGCACATGGCGCGGATGTCCGGGCTGCCGACGACGGCCGCCCGCGAGCGGACGGCCGACACGCTGCGGCACGTCGGGCTCTACGAGGAGCGCTACCGCCCGATCGGCGGCTACTCGACCGGCATGAAGCAGCGGGTCAAGCTGGCGCAGGCGCTGGTCCACGACCCGCAGCTGGTGCTGCTCGACGAGCCGACCAACGGCCTGGACCCGGCCGGCCGGGACGACATGCTCGGCCTGATCCGCCGGATCGGCACCGAGTTCGGCATCTCGGTCCTGGTGGCCTCGCACCTGCTCGGCGAGCTCGAGCGGGTCTGCGACCACGTCGTGGTCATCGACGCCGGCCGGCTGCTGCGCTCGTCGTCCACCGCCGACGTCACCGCGGCCAGCCAGCTGATCGCCGTCGAGGTCGACCGAGCGCACCGACGAGCTCGCCGCGGCGCTGCGCGAGGCCGGGCTCGGTGCGCAGCCGGTGGGCACGCTGCTCGAGGTCGACCTGCACGACGACACGACGTACGACATCGTGCGCGACACCGTGGCCCGCCTCGGGCTCGGGCTGATCCGGATGGAACGCCGCCGGCACCGGATGTCCGAGATCTTCACCACGCCGCGACGGGAGCCGATGATGGCGACGACCGGACCAGGGGGTCATCCACGACCTCGGCTACCGGCACTACGACGGCCCGCGGCCGGGCCGCCGCTACATCGCGCGCGCGCTGTTCCTGGAGAGCGCGAAGGGCGCCTACGGCCTGGGCCGGTCCGCCAAGTCCAAGGTCATGCCGATGCTGCTGCTCGCCGCGATCTGCCTGCCCGCGGTCATCATCGTGGTCATCGCGACCGTGACCAACGCCGACGAGCTGCCCGGCGACTACACCTCCTACGTCCTCAACGTGCAGCCTGTGGTGATGATCTACGTCGCGGGCCAGGCGCCGGCGAGCGTGTCGCGCGACCTGCGGTTCCGGGTCGTGTCGCTGTACTTCTCCCGGCCGCTGGAGCGCGTCGACTACGTCCTGGCCAAGTACGCCGCGATGGCCTCGGCGCTGTTCGTGCTGCTGGCCGCTGCCGCTGACGATCATGTTCGTCGGCGCGCTGCTGGCCGAAGCTGCCGCTCGGACGAGCAGGTGCCCGACTACCTGCGGTCGCTGGTCGGCGCGCTGCTCGTCGCACTGGTGCTCGCCGGCATCGGCCTGGTCATCGCCGCGTTCACGCCGCGCCGCGGCCTCGGGGTCGCGGCCATCATCGCGGTGCTGGCCGTGCTGGCCGGGGTCCAGGGCGCCGTGCAGGCGATCGCGGTCGAGGAGGGCGCGGACACCTTCGCCGGGTACGCCGGGCTGTTCTCGCCGTTCACCCTGGTCCACGGCGTGCATGTCCTCGGTGCTCGGCGCCGAGAGGTGCTGCAGGCCGAGCCGCCCGGGCGCGCTCGGCGGCGCTGGTGTTCGTCGCCGCCACCGTCCTGGTCGTCGCGGCCTGCTTCGGCGCCCTGCTGCTCCGCTACCGGAAGGTCTCGATCTAGTGAGCACCCTGCTCCTGGACAACGTGTCGCGCTGGTTCGGCAACGTCGTCGCGGTCAACGACGTGACCATGACGATCGGCCCCGGCGTCACCGGGCTGCTCGGGCCGAACGGCGCCGGCAAGTCCACGCTGATCCACATGATGGGCGGCTTCCTGCCCCCGTCGCCGGCACCGTCACCCTCGACGGCGAGGTCGTCTGGCGCAACGAGGAGATCTACCGCCGGATCGGCCTGGTCCCCGAGCGCGAGGCGATGTACGACGTCCTCACCGGCTGGGAGTTCGTGCTCGCCAACGCCAAGCTGCACCGGCTCGCCGACCCGGAGGCCGCGGCCCGACGGGCGATCGAGACCGTGGAGATGACCGACGCGCAGGACCGCGACATCTCGACGTACTCCAAGGGCATGAAGCAGCGCATCAAGATGGCGACGGCGCTGGTGCACGACCCGCCGGTGCTGCTGCTCGACGAGCCGTTCAACGGCATGGACCCGCGCCAGCGGCTGCAGCTGATGGACCTGCTGCAGACGATGGGCGACGCCGGCCGCACGGTGCTGTTCAGCTCGCACATCCTCGAGGAGGTCGAGCAGATCGCCGGCAACATCCAGGTGATGGTCGCCGGCCGGCACGCCGCCTCCGGCGACTTCCGCGAGATCCGGCGGCTGATGACCGAGCGCCCGCACCAGTACACGATCCGCTCCGACGACGACCGGGCGCTGGCGGCGGCGATCATCGCCGACGCCAGCGCGTCCGCGGTCGAGCTGGTCGCCGCCCCCACCGGCGGTCGGCAGGTCAGCCGCGGCGGGCCCACCACCGGCACCCGGGACGGGACCGAGCGCGCTGCACGTGCAGGCCACCGACTTCGCCAGCTTCGTGCGGGTGCTGCCGCAGCTCGCCAGCCGGCACGGCATCCGGCTGTACGAGGTCTCGCCCGCCGACGAGTCGCTGGAGAGCGTCTTCTCCTACCTGGTGGCGCGATGAACGCGACCGTCGCCCAGCTCACCGCCCGCAGCCTGCTCGGCCGGCGCCGGGCCTCCTGCTCCTGGCGCTGTCCGCTGCATCCTGCTGCGTGCTGTCCGCGCTCGTCCGCGGCGCTCGCCGGTCAGGACACCGACATCACCGTCGGCATCCTCGGCGGCTTCGCGCTCGCCACCGATCGTGCCGCTGCTCGGCCTGATCGCCGGCACCGGGCTCGATCGGGCCCGGAGATCGACGACGGCTCGATCGTCTACCTGCTGTCCAAGCCGCTGAGCCGGTCCTCGATCGTCCTCACCAAGCTGGTGGTGGCGATCGCCGTCGTCACCGTGTTCGGCGCGGTCACCGATGCTGCGTCGCCGGGCTGGTCCTGTCCGGGACGTCGGACGACCTGGCCGTCGGCTACGCGGTCGGCGCGCTGGTCGCCGGCATCGCCTACGGCGCGTTGTTCCTGCTGCTGGCGGTCCTGACCCGGCACGCCGTCGTGGTCGGGCTGCTCTACGCGCTGATCTGGGAGACCCTGGTCGGCAGCTTCGTGCCCGGGGCGCAGGCGCTGAGCATCCAGCAGTGGTCGCTCGCGATCACCGAGAAGGTGGTCGGGCTCGGACGCGGAGCAGCTCGGTGTCACCTCGGCCGTCGGCCTCGGCGCGGCCGTCCCGCTGCTGCTGGTCGTCATCGTCGGGTCCACCTGGTACGCCGGCTGGCGGCTGCGCAGCGCTGCGGCTCACCAGCGACGAGTAGGACGGCTCACGCCCCGTGGCCCGCCTCACCCGACCAGCGTTTCGTGATCGTCGTGGACTCGCCACCGGGGATCGCCAACACGTCGATGTCCGCGAGCTGCTCGGCGGTGCGAACCTCGACGGGGCTCGCCCCGAGCGCATCGAAGACGCTCGCGTGCTCGCGGAAGTCACCCTGCAGCGCGAGGACCCCGGCTTTGACCATCGCGACGCGGCCGGGCTACCAGCCGCGCTCGGCCAGGCGCGTCTCCAGCATCGCGATCTCCTGGCCCTTCATCGGGTCGCCCAGCCCGTGCGAGAGCTTCGCCAGGACGTCGGGGTCCTGGAAGTGGGTCGTGGCCTCCACGACCGCGCGCGCCATCGTGGCCGGGTCCTCCGACTTGAAGATGCCCGAGCCGACGAAGACGCCGTCCACACCCAGCTGCATCATGAGCGCCGCGTCGGCAGGGGTCGCGATGCCGCCGGCGCTGAAGTTCACGACCGGCAAGCGTCCCTGCTCGGCGACCATCCGGACGAGCTCGACCGGCGCGCCCAGCTCCTTGGCCTTCGTGACGACCTGCTCGGGCCGAAGCGTCGTGCACTCGGCGATGTCGCGGAGGATCTGCCGCTCGTGGCGAACCGCCTCGACGACGTTGCCCGTGCCGGCCTCGCCCTTCGTGCGGATCATCGCGGCGCCCTCGCCGATCCGTCGCAGGGCCTCTCCGAGGTTGCGAGCCCCGCACACGAACGGGACCGTGAACGCCCACTTGTCGATGTGGAACTCCTCGTCGGCGGGGGTGAGGACCTCGGACTCGTCGATGTAGTCGACGCCCAGGGCCTGCAGGATCTGCGCCTCCACGAAGTGGCCGATCCTCGCCTTGGCCATCACCGGGATCGTGACCGCCTGCTGGATCTCCTCGACCTTCGTGGCGTCGGCCATCCGTGCGACGCCGCCGTCACGGCGGATGTCGGCGGGGACGCGCTCGAGCGCCATCACGGCGCACGCGCCTGCGTCCTCGGCGATCTTCGCCTGGTCCGCCGTGGTGACGTCCATGATCACGCCACCCTTGAGCATCTCGGCCAGGCCGGACTTCACGGTGAAGGTGCCGGTCTCGCGCTGCACGGGTATCGCCTCCTCGATCGATGCTGCCGGAAGCACCAGTCTACCGCCGCCACCTGCAGGATCGGTCCTGCGAACCTCGAGCGACCTGGGTCACATCTCCTGCAGGCGCCGGATCCGATCCGCGATCGGCGGGTGGGTGCTGAACAGGCGCTCGAGCGAGCCCATCCGCTCCCCCTCGATCCGTGAGGGCTGGTTCAGCCACAGGTGCGCCGTGGCATTGTTCGCCGAGTGCATCGCCGTCGGCGAGGCCGCGATCTTCTCGAGCGCCCCGATCAAGTCCCGGCGGGTAGCGGGTGAGCATCACGCCCTGGGCGTCGGCGAGGTACTCGCGGTTGCGCGAGACCGACAGCCTGATGATCTGTCCGGCGATCGGGGCGACGAGGAGCAGGAGCAGGCCGACCACGAGCAGGACGAGTCCGACCACCCCACCTCCGCCGCCGCTGTCGCTGTCGCGGCGGCCCCCCACCCCGCCCCAGAACCACGAGCGCATGAAGAACTCCGAGAGCAGCACGGCTGCGCCGACGACGGTCGCCACGACCGTGCCGACGAGGATGTCGCGGTCCAGGACGTGGGCGAGCTCGTGGCCGATCACGCCTTCGAGCTCGACGCGGTTCAGCGATGCGAGCAGGCCCTGCGTCACCGCGATCGACGAATGCTCCGGGTCACGGCCGGTCGCGAAGGCGTTGGGGGCCTGCTCGGGCACGACGTAGACCCGCGGCTTCGGGATCCCGGCCGCGATCGCGAGTCCCTCGACGACGTTGTGCAGTCGGGGCTCGTCCTGGGGCGTCACGGCCTTCGCCCGGGTCGACGCCAGGACGAGCTTGTCCCCGTTGAAGTACGACACCACCGACAACACGCCGGCCACCACGAGCGCGATGATCGCGCCGTACGGCCCGGCGCCCCACAGGTAGCCGATCACCGCCCCGATCGCGACCAGGAAGACGATCGCCCACGAACAGCAGGAGGAACGTCTTGCGCTTGTTCGCGGCGATCTGCTCGTACACCTAGGCGTCCCCGAGCTCCACCGCGACGGGCCCGCGCACCAGGTCGTCGATCTGGAAGAACTCGCGCTCGGTGAACCCGAGCGGGCGCGCGAGGAGCAGCCCGGGGAACCGCTGGATCGCCGTGTTCAGCTTCGCGACCGTGTCGTTGTAGAACTGTCGCGCGTACGCGATCTTCGACTCGGTGCCGGTGAGTTCCTCCTGCAGGGCGAGGAAGTTCTGGTTCGCCTTGAGGTCGGGGTAGGCCTCGACCACGGCGAGGAGCTGGCGGAGCCCGGCGGTCAGCGCGTTCTCCGCCTCTGCCTGCGCGCCGACGCTGGATGCCGCCTCGGCCGCCGCGCGTGCCCGGGTGACCATCTCGAAGGTGGCTCGTTCGTGCCGGGCGTAGCCCTCGACGGTCTCCACGAGGTTGGGGATCAGGTCGTAGCGGCGCCGCAGCTGCACGTCGATCTGCGACCAGCCGTTGTCCACCCTCGTTCGCAGGGTGACGAGTCGGTTGTACGTGAGGATCGCCCACAGCACCACGACGGCGACGACGCCGACCGCGATCCAGAGCTCCATCGGACCTATCGTACCGATGGCTCGTCGAGCACCGACCGGTACACCGCTTCGATCCGCTCCGCCACCACACCCCAGTCGAACGAGGCGGCCCGCTCGCGCCCGGCCGCAGCCAGACGCGCCGCGAGGTCCGCGTCGCCGAGGATCCGCTCGGCGGCGCGCGCCACGGCCGCCGCGTCGCGGGGAGGCACCAGCAGCCCGTCGACGCCGTCGCGGACGACCTCGTCGTAGCCCGGCGATGTCGCTCGCCACCACGCGGGAGCCCGGCGGCCATCGCCTCGACGAGCGACGATGCCGAAGGACTCGCCGCCCGTCGCGGGCCCGAGGTACAGCTCGCACGCCGCGTGGACCGGCGGCAGGTCGCCGTTCGGCGACGGTCCCGAGCAGCGTGCACCCGGGCCCGGACCTCCGGCGCGAGGCGGTCGACGGCCGAACGGGCCGGCCCGTCGCCGCGCGACCACGAGCACGACCTCGGGCGACCGCGCCGCGAGCGACGCGAACGCCGCCACCGCCACGGCGAACCCCTTCCGCTCATCCAGCCGCCCGACGAACAGGAGTCGACGCCCCGTCGGGCAGGTCGGCGCGGGGCCTCGCCGACGGCGAACCGCTCGACGTCCACACCGTTCGGGATCACGTCGAAGCGACCCCCGATCCGCGCGGCGCGCGAAGGCCGCCGCGCGCTCGGACACCGCGATCGCGCACCGCGAGGCGGTGCGCGACCCGTCGCATCAGCGGCGCCGCCACGTCGTAGAGCCGCGAGCGGTCGTGGCCCCGGAGTGGAAGGTCGCCACCACGGGAACCTCGCGACGCCAGCGTCGCCCACATCGCGGTGCTGGGCGCGGAGGGCTCGTGCACGTGCACGACGTCGGGGCGGAAGCGCGCGAAGCGCCCCGCGCACCGGCGCGACGCGACCACGGCGCGCGGGTCGATCGGCGCGTTCGAGTCGTTGTACGGGATGTCGACGGGCCGGCCGACGCCCGCACCCGAGGGCTCCGCGGCTGCGACCGCCGCAGCGGCGCGAGGACCAGCACCTCGTGGCCGCGGCCGCGCAGCTGCGCCGCGAGCTCGCGCGACGTGGACCTGGACGCCGCCGGCGTCGTCCCAGGCGTACGGGCAGGCGAGCGCCACGCGCACGACCTCACTCTCCCAGCCCGGCTGGAACAGGTGCCATTCCGCGGGCGCCGCGGCGATCGCGCCTCGAACGCGGCCGGCCATCGCGGGTCAGCGCCGCGACGTCGGCGCGCCGGTCGCCCGTCGGCGCGTGCACCGACGGGAGCGGCCGGAACACGAGCGCCATCCCATCGGGCGTCTCGTAGACGTCGGCCGTGACGAGCGGCGCGCCGCGTCGCAGGGCGCAGCAGCGCGGGCCCCGCCGGGAGCCGTCGCGCGGGCGCCGAACATCTCGACCTCGACACCTCGCCCGGCGAGGTCCCGGTCGGCCACCAGCGCGACGATGCGGCCCTCGGCGAGCGCCCGTTGAGCGTCCGACCCACGCCGCCGTCCGCGAGCGCCGACCATGTCCATCCGCACGCTCGCGGGTGCGCACGAACAGCTCGAACGAGCCGTCCGGGCGCAGCTCCTCGGCGACCGACGACACCGCGATGCCGTGCGCCGCCATCGCCCGGCCGGCCGCGTCCCAGTTGCCGAGATGCGGCAACACCGCGATGCACCCCCTGCCCGGCCGCGACAGGCTCGCGCGACGTACTCGAGTCCCTCGCAGTGCGAACGCCGCGTCGCATCCGCTCGTCGGACCACGTGATCGACGTCGAACGTGTCGAACCAGTACCGCGCGTAGCTCCGGAACGCCGCGCCGCGTCGACGCGCGCACGAGCGGGTCGTCCGCGGCGCGCCCGAGCACCTGCGCCTGGTTCGCCGCGACGACCGCCCGGACCTTGCGGCAGCAGGACGGAACGCGGCCGACCCGAGCGCTCCGAACACACCGCGCCCCGTCCGCGTGGGCAGCGCGCGCGACACGGCCGAGCCACCGCGATCGGTCCGCGTACGACCGCCGTTCGCGAGCCGTCTCGACGTCGGTCGACCGCGCCGACGCTCACGCGCGTTCCTCCTTCGCGACCTGGCTGGTCCGCACCACCACGGCGAGCGACGCAGACCGCGGCCGCGACCCAGACGGCCAGTCGAGTCCAGCCGCCGCGAGCGCCGAGGTCAGCGAGCGCGTAGCGGAGCCCCGCGTCACGTGGCTCTCCTCGACCGAGTAGCGCGAGCGCGGCGCCGCGCGCACGCACGTAGGAGGACAGGAAGCTGGCGCACGAGCGCGACGATCGCCGCCAGCGGCGACGTCGGGCCCGGTCGTCGCGCGTCGCCCAGGCGATCGCGCCCAGGACCAGCCCGTCCCAGGCACGGTCCAGCAGCTCGCCGAGCATCCGGTCGACCGGGCCGCCGGCGCCGTGGTTCGCGCGGTGGCCACCCGACCAGCAGCAGCACGCGCCGGCGCGCGGCGAGCGAGCCCGCCCGCCCGGGCGCCGCGAGGACGACCGCGACCCAGGCGCCCGCCGCGAGTGCCCACGCCCCCCGACCACCAGGGCGCCGCGCGTGATCGCGGTGCCGGGGGTTGGCGTTGGAAGCGGACCATCTGGATCGGCGCGAGCGTAGCAACTGGACTAGCATGACCGCGCCGCGACCGTCGCCTCGCACCAGGAGGTGACGCCCGTTGAAGACCTACGACGCGAAGGACATCCGCAACGTCTTGCTGGTCGGGCCACGGAGGCTCGGGCAAGACGACGCTCCTGGAGGCCATGCTCTTCACGTCCGGCGCGATCACCCGGATGGGCACGGTCGAGGACGGCAACACCGTCTCCGACCACGATCCCGACGAACAGCGCGCGGCGATCTCCGTCTCGCTCGTCGATGGCGCCCGTCGAGTGGAAGGACGCGAAGATCAACGTCCTCGACGCCCCGGGCTACGCCGACTTCGTCGGCGACCTGCGCTCGCGCGGTCCGCGCGGCCGACGCGGTGATCGTGGTCGTCTCGGCCGTCGACGGCGTCGAGGTCCAGACCGAGTACGCCTGGGAGCTCGCGGTCGAGGCGGGCCTCCCCCGCGCGATCTTCGTGAACAAGCTCGACCGCGAGCGCGCCGACTTCCAGGCCACCCTCGACCAGCTCGTGGCGTCCTTCGGCAACCAGGTGGCGCCGTTCGAGCTCCCGATCGGCGCAGGAGCACGAGTTCGCGGGCATCGCCGATCTCCTGCACGAGAAGGCCGACCGCTACCCGACGGCCCCATCGCGGAGGAGTCGCGAGTGGCCCGAGGACCTGCACGCGATGGCCGACCCGGCGCGCGAGAAGCTGATGGAGGCGGTCGCCGAGTCCGACGACGCCCTGATCGAGAAGTACCTCGAGGAGGGCTCGCTCCCCGAGGAGGACATCGCCCACGGCGCGAAGGACGGCTTCGCGAAGGCTCGGCTCGCGCCGGTGATCTGCGGGTCGGCGCGCGAAGGCGATCGGGATCGACCGGCTGCTCGACGTTCATCGTCGAGGAGTTCCCCTCGCCGATCGACCGCGGGCCGGTGCGGTCGCGACGACGAAGGGCGGCGACGAGAAGGAACGCGCCTGCGATCCCGCCGGGCCCGCTCACCGCGTTCGTGTTCAAGACCGTGTCGGACCCGTTCGTCGGCCACATCACGATGTTCCGCGTGTTCAGCGGGCAGGATGCGGCCGGACTCGTCCGTGTACAACGCCACCCAGGGCACCGACGAGCGGATCGGCCAGCTCTTCACCCTGCGTCGGCAAGGAGCACGACAACGTGCCGGAGGTGGCCGCGGGCGACATCGGCGCCGTCGCGAAGCTCGCAGCACGCGCACACCGGCGACACGTTCGCCACGAAGGACGACCCCGTGCATGCTCCCGCCGATCGAGCTCCCCGAGCCGCTCCTGGCCTACGCGATCGCGCCCAAGACGAAGGGCGACGAGGACAAGCTGGCGACCGGCCTCGCGCGGCTGCGCGAGGAAGATCCGAGCTTCCGCGTCGCGCGCAACGAGGAGACCCACGAGACCGTGATCTACGGCATGGGCGAGGCGCACCTCGACGTCCAGATCGAGCGGCTCAAGCGGAAGTTCGGCGTCGAGGTCGAGCCGACCCGCCCGCGAAGATCGCCTACCGCGAGACCATCAACGGCAAGGCGAAGGGCGACGGCCGCCACGTGAAGCAGACGCGGCGGCCACGGCCAGTACGCGGTCTGCCACTCGAGGTCGAGCCGCTCCCGCGCGGCGAGGGCTTCGTCTTCGACGACAAGATCTTCGGCGGCGCGATCCCCAGCCAGTTCATCCCCTCGGTCGAGAAGGGCATCGTGAAGACGATGGCCGAGGGCGTCATCAGCGGCAACCCGATGGTCGACGTCAAGGTGACGCTCGTCGACGGCAAGTTCCACTCGGTGGACTCCTCCGACATGGCGTTCCAGATCGCCGGGTCGCTCGCGCTCAAGGAGGCGGTCGAGAAGGCCGGGGTGGCGCTCCTGGAGCCGATCGTGCAGCTCTAGGTCGTGGTGCCCGAGTCGTTCACCGGCGACGTCATGGGCGACCTCAACGCGAAGCGCGGCAAGATCCAGGGCATGGAGCAGATCGGCGGCGGGCAAGCAGCGGATCAACGCGCTTGGTCCCCCAGGCCGAGGTCGCGCGGTACGTGATCGACCTCCGCTCGATGACCGGAGGCCGCGGCGCGTTCACGATGGCCTTCTCCCACTACGAGGAGATGCCCTCGCACCTCGCCTAGAAGGTGATCGAGGCCTATCAGAAGGCCCGCGAGGAAGCGCACAAGCGGTAGCGGGCCCCCGCGGCTCGAACGTCATCGCGGGGCGTGCTCCTTGAGGAAGCGGATCACGGCGTCGTTGAACCGCTCGGGCTGCCGGACGTTCACGACGTGGTCGGCGCCCTCGATCCGGTGAGCGCGCGCGCCGCGGATTCCCTCGGCGATCAGCGAGCCGAGCCGGTCCATGTCGGGCGGGTCGGCCTCCGCGGTGAGGACGAGCGTGGGGGCGTCGATCTCGGCGAGGCGACCGACCGCCGGTGGGTCGAGCTCCTCCTTCGCGCTCTCATCCATCGTCATCGCGGCCAGGTTCTCCCTCGCGATCGTGCGGATCGTCCCGCCCGCGTGGTCGTCCATCCCCAGCGGCGCCCAGACCTCCTCGAGCTCGATGGCCTGCGCACGCTCGACGTCGCCCGCCTCGAGGGCCGCGTCGAATCGATCCCCGATGTCGCCGTACCAGGCGATCTCCTGCTCGGTCGGCTCGACGCCTCCCAGCCCCGAGGCGATCGGGACGAGCGCCCACACCCGCTCGGGGAACGTGAGCGTCGCGTCGATCGCGAGGCTCCCACCCATCGAGCATCCGACGAGCGCGGTTCGGTCGACGGCGCGAGCATCCAGCACCGCGCCGAGGTCGCGCACCGCCGAGTAGGGGGCGCCGGGCTCGGGCGGGGTGGATCGGCCGTAGCCCCGCTGGTCGTAGCGGACCACGCGGAACCCCTCGTCCTGCAGCAGCCGCATCTGCGGGTCCCAGGTCCGGCGATCCCACAGCCCGGGATGGAGCAGCGTGACGACCGGTCCCTCGCCGACGTCCTCGACGAACAGGCTGCCGCCCGGCACGTCCACCGTCGTCTCCACGTTCATCCCTCCTCGAAGTGCGGCGCGAGCTTCGCATGCGTCTCGGCCAGGAGCTCGGGGAGCACGCGGGTCTCCCCCACCACGGGCATGAAGTTCGTGTCCCCGCCCCAGCGCGGCACGACGTGCCAGTGCAGGTGTTCGGGGATGCCCGCGCCCGCGACGCGGCCGAGGTTCAGCCCGACGTTGAACCCGTGCGGATCGGCGACGGCGCGCAGCGCCCGGATGCACCGCTGCACGAGGCCCGCGATCGCCCCGTGCTCCTCACCCGTCAGCTCCTCGAACTCCCCCACGTGGCGAGTCGGCATCACCACGAGGTGGCCCGGGTTGTACGGATACTTCGCCAGCGACACGTACGCGAGGTCCTCGACGCGCAGCGGGGGCGTCTGCTCGGCGAGCGCACCCGACAGCAGCGCGCAGAAGACGCACGCACCGCCCTCGGGCGCGTCCTTGTTCGCCTGGATGTACTCCATCCGCCACGGCGACCAGAGGCGTTCCACCGACGTCAGCCCACGGAGGCGAGGTCGGTCTGGGTGAGCCGGCGGGACGCCGCCTCGTCCACGAGGGCGCCGACCACGTGGTCGAAGGACAACCCGGCGGTCTCCGCGCCCGAGCGGTCCCGGACCGTGACGGTCCCGGCCTCCAGGTCGCGGTCGCCGAGCACGATCACGTACGGCGTCTTCATGAGCTGGGCCGCGCGGATCTTCTTGCCCACCGACTGCTTGGCGTCGTCCACCTCGACCCGGAGTCCGGCCGCACGCGCCGTCGCCGCGAGCTCGTGCGCCGCATCGGCGTTGCGATCGGCCACCGGGAGGATGCGGAGCTGCTCGGGCGCCAACCAGAGCGGGAACGCGCCGGCGTAGTGCTCGGTGAGCACCCCGAAGAACCGCTCGATCGAGCCGAACAGGGCGCGGTGGATCATGATCGGCCGGTGGCGCTTGCCGTCGGACCCGGCGTAGTGCAGGTCGAAGCGCTGCGGCATCTGGAAGTCGACCTGGATCGTGGACATCTGCCACGTCCTGCCGATCGCGTCGCGCGCCTGCACGCTGATCTTCGGCCCGTAGAACGCGCCCCCGCCCTCGTCCATCACGAGGTCGAGGTCCATGCCCAGCGCCGCGCGACGCAGCGCCTCGGTCGCCTCCTCCCACTCCTCGTCGGACCCGACCGCCTTGCCCTCGGGCCTCGTCGAGAGCTCCAGGTAGAACTCGTCCAGCCCGTAGTCGCGCAGCAACGACAGGGTGAAGGTGAGCAGCGAGGGGAGCTCCTCGGCCATCTGCTCCTTCGTGGTGAAGATGTGGGCGTCGTCCATCGTGAGGCCGCGCACCCGCGTGAGCCCGTGCACCACGCCGGACTTCTCGTAGCGGTACACCGTTCCGAACTCGAACAGGCGCAAGGGCAGCTCTCGGTAGGAGCGCGTGCGCGACCGGTAGATCAGGATGTGGAACGGGCAGTTCATCGGCTTGAGGTAGTACTCGGTGCCGCCGTCGACCTCCATCGGGGGGAACATCCCGTCGGCGAACCAGTCCAGGTGACCGCTCGTATCGAACAGGTCGCGCTTCGTGATGTGCGGCGAGTTGACGAAGTCGTAGCCCGACTCCACGTGGCGGCGCCGCGAGTACTCCTCCATCACCCGACGGACCAGCCCGCCTCGCGGGTGGAACACGGCCAGCCCCGAGCCGATCTCGTCGGGGAAGGAGAACAGATCCAGTCCATCCCGAGCCGGCGGTGGTCGCGCCGCTCCGCCTCCTCGATCCGCTCGAGGTAGGCGTCGAGGTCGCCCTGGCTCGCCCACGCGGTGCCGTAGATCCGCGTCAGCTGCGGCTGGTCCTCGCTGCCGCGCCAGTAGGCGCCGGCCACCGCGGTCAGCCGGAACGCGACGAGGCCCCCGGTGGAGGGCAGGTGCGGGCCGAGGCAGAGGTCCTCCCAGTCGCCGTTGCGGTAGAAGGTCACGGTCTCGGCGCCTGCGGTGGCGTCCCCCGACGCGTCGTCCCCGGCCAGCCCCTCCACGATCTCGCGTTTGAACCGCTGGCCCTCGAGCCGGCGGAGGGCGTCATCGCGTCCGACCTCTTCGCGGAGGAACGGCTGGTCCTCGGCGACGATCGCGCGCATCGCCTCCTCGATCCGCGGCAGATCGTCGGAGGAGACGTGCTCGGGAGATCGCCAGGTCGTAGTAGAAGCCGTCGGCGATCGCCGGCCCGATCCCGAGCTGGGTCCCCGGCCAGAGCTGGCACACGGCCTGCGCCAGCACGTGCGCGGCCGAGTGGCGGAGCACGTGCAGCCCGTCGTCGGAGCGACGATCCACCGGCTCGACCGCCGCGTCGGCCGCCGGCACGTGGGAGAGATCGCGGAGCTCGCCGTCGACCCGCGCGGCCACGACGCCGGCCGGCAGCGCGCTGCCGACGGGCTCCCCCTCGGGGAGCTCGGTGGAGGTCGCGTCGGGCAGGGTCAAGCGCGGCATCCCCGAAGGATAGACGACCCTCCGGGCGCCTCCGCCGCGCGCCTTACTCGTACGAGATCGCCTTGAGCACGTCGATCTTCGCGGCCCGGCGCGCCGGCCAGATCGCGGCCACGACGCCGGCGAGCGCCGCGACCACGAGGTAGACGACCAGCTGTCCGACGGGGATCGCCAGCTCGGTGACCCCTTCGGGCTCCAGCGCGCGCTGCAGGGCCCACCCGAACCCGATGCCGATCACGATGCCGAGCAGCGCGCCGAACAGGGCGATGATCACGGACTCGTAGCGGATCATCCGCTTCACCTGCGTCCGGGCCATCCCGACGGCGCGCAGGAGGCCGAGCTCGCGCGTGCGTTCGTAGATCGACAGCCCCAGGGTGTTCACGATCCCGAACAGCGCGATGAGGATCGCGAAGAGGAGGAGGACCGTGATGAGCCCGACGAGCTGGTTGATGAACCCCGCCTGCTTGTCGCGGAACTCCGCTTGGTTCTGCACGTCGATGTTCGGGTACTCGGCGAGCGAGGCCGTGACCGCCTCCTGGACGGCGTCGATCGGCACCCCCTCGGCGCCCTTGACGAGCAGGAACGCGTCGAGCTGCTCGGTGTAGAGCTCCCCGTACGTCTCGAGGGAGACGGCGTAGTTGCCGGCGAGCGAGTTCTCCCCGTAGATCGCGGCGATCGTGAGCGGCCGGTCCCCCTCGGAGGGGAAGGCGGCGGGCACCTCGTCGCCGAGCTCCCACCCGCGCTCGGAGGCGACGTCCTCGTAGACCGCGATCGTGTCCCCGCGCAGATCCGCCACCGACCCCTCGAGCACGTCGAGGCCCGCGACCTGCTCGATCGTCGCCGGATCGATCGCGGTCACGAAGTCGGTCTCCTCGTCCACCCGGAACCCGTTCTGGCGGAACGCCGAGACCACCTCGACCTCGTCGAGCTCACCGACCCTGGCGGCCACGTCGGTGGAGAACGGCGTGAACGAGGTCGTCGACAGGGTGAGGTCGGCTCGGAGCGTGGCGTTGAGCGCGACGTCGAGTGACGCCTTGAGCGATGCCGCCAAGATCGCGACCATCGCGACCAACCCGAGCCCGATCATCAGCGCCGATGCGGTCGACGCCGTCCGCCGAGGGTTCCGCATCGCGTTCTCGCGCCCGACCTTGCCCGAGACGCTCCGCCCCCGGAACGGGCGGCCGAGGATGCCGGCGACCGGGCGCGCGATCACCGGGGACAGGACCGCGATGCCGACGAACGTCAGCGCCGCGCCGAGCCCGACGAGCTGCGCGCCGCTGCCCGTGGACCCGAACAGCCCGGCGGCGAGCGCCCCCACGCCCGCCAGCGCGATCGCGGCGCCGATCGCGATCCGGCGACCGAGCGCCACCGTGCCCCCTGAGCGCGTCGTGCTCGCGGAGCGCCTGGATGGGGGCGACCCGCGCGGCGTGCCTGGCCGGCATGATCGACGCGGCGACCGTGACCCCGACCCCCACCACGAACGACGCGATGATCGTGCGCGGGAGGATCTGCATCGACGTCGTGGGCAGGTCGATGCCGAACGCGGCGAGCACGCCCTGGAAGCAGCATGGCGATGCCGACGCCAGCGAGGACCCCGACCGCGGACGCGAACAGCCCGACCACGAGCGCCTCGCCGACCACGGAGGCCATCACCTGGCGTCGGCTGGCACCGAGGGTGCGGAACAGCGCGAGCTCGCGGGTTCGCTGCGCCACGATGATCGAGAACGTGTTGAAGATGAGGAACGCGCCCACGAACAGCGAGATCGCGGCGAACACGAGCAACGCGGTCTGGAAGAACCCCAGACCCTCCTGCAGCGCCTCGGCCTGCTCGTCCGCGACCGCCGTGCTCGTCAGGACCTCCGCACCGGTCGGGAGGACCGCGCGGACGTCGGCCTCGAGCGAGCGGACGTCGACGCCCTCGTCGCCGAGGACGCTGATCGTGTCGACGACCCCTTCCTTCCCGAGCACCCGTTGGGCGGTCGCGAGGTCGAAGAGCGCGAGCGTCGCCCCGCCGAGGTTGTCTGCCGAGCCGAACCCGGCGATCCCGACCACCCGGAACGTGTCCGGCGGGCCCTGGAAGAGGATCGTCAGCTCGTCGCCCACGGCGATCGTGTTCGCCGACGCCGTGCCGGCGTCGATCACGACCTCGCCGTCGGCCGCCGGAGGCCCGCCCTCGCGGATATCCAGGACCCCTCCCGCCAGCTCGGACCAGTTGGTCCCGATCGTCGGCGGTCCGACACCGCCGATCACCTCGTCGGTGTCGGGATTCGACCATCTGGGCGTAGCCGGTCACGTCGCCCGAGGCGACGGCGACCCCCGGGACGGCCGCGACCTCGGACACCAACGCCTCGTCGAGCGGCTCGCGCTGGTCGCCTCCTCCTCCGCCCGGCCCCGCCGGCTCGCCCGTGAACGCGTTCTCGGAGCGAACGATCAGGTCGGTTCCCTCCGCGGTCTGATCGAAGAGCTCGTCGAACGCGGCGTTCATCGTGTCGGTGAGGACGTAGGTGCCGGCGACGAAGCCCACGCCGATCACGATCGACAGCGCGGTCAGGAGCAGGCGGAACTTCTTGGCCAGGACGCCCTTGATCGTGGCACGCAGCATCGGCGTCAGCCCTCGAGCGACTTCAGGTGGTCGAGCACGCGCTCGGTCGTGGGCGCGACCATCTCGTCCACGACGTCGCCGTCGGCCAGGAAGACCACGCGGTCCGCGTAGGAAGCGGCGGTCGCGTCGTGCGTGACCATCACGATCGTCTGCCCGTGGTCGTCCACGGCGCTGCGCAGGAACCCCAGCAGCTCGCCGCCGCTCTTCGAGTCGAGGTTCCCGGTCGGCTCGTCGGCGAACACGATGTCCGGCCGCGACACGAGCGCGCGCGCCCCGGCGACCCGCTGCTGCTGCCCACCGGAGAGCTGCGAGGGACGGTGGCCGAGCCGGTCGTCGATCCCGACGGCTTTGACCACGGTGTCGAACCACGCCTGGTCGGCCTCGCGCCCGGCGATGTCGAGCGGGAGCGTGATGTTCTCCGAGGCCGTGAGGGTGGGGATCAGGTTGAACGCCTGGAAGACGAACCCGATCCGGTCGCGACGCAGCTGCGTCAGGTCCTTGTCGTTGAGCTTCGTGATGTCGGTGTCACCGATGTAGGCCTGCCCGTCGGTCGGGGTGTCGAGCCCGGCCATGCAGTGCAGCAGCGTGGACTTGCCCGAGCCCGACGGCCCCATGATCGCCGTGAACCTTGCGGCGGTGAACGTGACGTCGACGCCACGGAGGGCATGGACGGTGGCATCCCCCTGCCCGTAGACCTTGCGGAGGCCGACGGCACGCGCGGCCGCACCCTTCGTTCCTTCCATGGTGTCCCCCCTCGGTTCTCCCCCGGTGGGCGCGGCTGGGATTCGAACCAGCGACCTCTCGCGTGTGAGGCGAGCGCTCTCCCGCTGAGCTACGCGCCCGGAATCGACGTCACGATAGCAAGAGGCCGGGACCGTCCGGACCCAGGACCACCACGACGCGGTTGCCGCCCCCGCCCTTCGCCTCGGAGAGGGCATCGTCGGCGTGGCGCAACGCATCCACGGGGGGCCCGCGGTGGGTGAGCGCCACGCCCACGGAGATCGTGACGCGCCCGGCGGACTCCACGGCCACGCGCAGGCGCTCGGAGACCGAACGGGCCTCCTCCTCGGTCGTCCCGGGAAGCAGGACGCAGAACTGCTCGTCGCCGGTGTGGTAGATCACGTCGCCGTCGCGCACGTGCGCCCGGATCATGTCGACCACCGCATCGAGGACGTGGTCGCCGGCGAGGGGTCCGTGCCTGCCGATGAACTCCTCGAAGCCGTCGACGTCGATCTTCACGATCGCCACCGCCCGTCCCATCTCGGCGAGGGAGAGCGCGCCAGGGAGATCGACTTCGAGCCGGCGGCGGTCGGCGAGGTCGTTGGGCAGCTCCGCGTCCCCATCGCCGCGCATCGACACCCACCCCTCGGAGACCGAGTCACGCAGGTAGGTGAACGTTCGAGCGAGCGAGCGCCAGGCCCCCATATGCGACCCATCGGCATCCCGACGACGCGGTTTGAGGGCGAGCCGGGTGCGGGGATAGCGGCGGCGGCACGTGCCCGCGTCGTGCCGCCGTCGGCCCGGGCCAAGGCCCGAGCGCGGCGGAGTGTTGCACGGGAAGGCGTTCCCTGACAAGGCCACCCAGGTCGCGGGCACGAGGCCCCGCCTGCGGGACAGCCCGCACCGCGGTCGTTAGGATGACCGCCACGCCGACGGAGGGTCCATGGTTCAGGACATCATCGACGCGCTGACCGGGTGGATGCCCGGCTGGGCACAGCACACCGCGGAGATCGTGATCTACCTCGGCCTCATCGGCGCGATCGCTTCGGCTCCGCTGATCCTCTGGCTCGGCTACGTGATCGCGTTCCCCGCGAACCGACGCGAGGCGACCACACCCTCCTAGGCACCTAGGCCGCGGAGGTCGTCGACACCGGCTCCAACGCCGCCCGCACCGCCTGCTCAACGTCCTCGACGAGGTGGAACGTGACGGCCTGCCGCACCGAGTCGGGGACGTCGTCAAGGTCTCCCTCGTTGCGAGCGGGAAGGACCACCTCGGTCAACCCCGCACGATGCGCCGCGAGCACCTTCTGCTTCACGCCGCCGATCGGCAGGACGCGACCCCGCAGCGTCACCTCGCCGGTCATCCGACCTCGGGCCGCACCGTGCGACCGGTCAGGAGCGACGCGAGCGCGGTCGTCATCGCGACACCCGCGCTCGGCCCATCCTTCGGCACCGCGCCGCGGGCACGTGGACGTGGAACCGACCGCCGAGGCGAGCGCCGTCCAAGCCCGAGCGCCTGCGCGTGGGACCGGACGTACGACAGGGCGATCCGGGCGGACTCCTTCATCACGTCGCCCAGTTGGCCGGTCAGGGTGAGCCCTTCGCCGTCGGCCTCGCGGGTCGCCTCGATGAACAAGACGTCGCCGCCCGTGCCGGTCACGGCCAGGCCCGTGGACACGCCCGGGACGGAGGTGCGCTCGGCGACCTCGGCGAAGTGCTTGGGCCTGCCCAGGTACGTGCGCACACCGTCTCGATCGACCGTGACGGGGCAGCGGCGCCGCCCGAGGCGGTCGCGGTCGCGACCTTCCGCAGCACCTTGCCCAGCTCGCGCTCCAGGTTGCGCACGCCCGCCTCCCGCGTGTGATCGGCCACGATCGCGCGGACGCGTCGTCGGTCACGACGACCTCCTCGGGCTGCAGGCCGTTGCGTTCGATCTGCCGGGCCGAGGAGGTGGTGCCGCGCGATCCGACCTTCTCTTCCTCGGTGTAGCCGTCCAGGCGAAGGACCTCCATGCGGTCGAGCAGCGGCCCGGGGATCGTCTCGGCGACGTTGCCGGTCGCGATGAACAGGACCTCGGAGAGATCGAGGTCGACGTCGAGGTAGTGGTCGCGGAACGTGTGGTTCTGTGCGGGATCGAGCACCTCGAGCAGCGCGCTCGAGGGGTCGCCGCGCCAGTCCGCGCCGACCTTGTCGATCTCGTCCAGCATCATCACCGGGTTCTTCGTCCCGGCGTCCTTGAGCGCGCGGACGATGCGTCCCGGGAGCGCGCCCACGTAGGTCCGGCGATGCCCG